>JBFXFL010000038.1:0-27816 GCA_050179115.1 Porticoccaceae bacterium
CGGTCATGGTCGCGGTCTGCCAGTTGAACGGCCCAGGTAGCGGCAGGAAAGGGGTTGCGGATGTTCTGCACGCGGCTCGCGGCGAACGAATTTTCTGCAACCACGTTCGCGGAGGCACACAAGGGCGCGGCCAGCAGTAGCGTCAACAGCCGGACTCGCAGCCCCCCGAACCGCTCGGCAGGCGCACGCAAACTGGTGAGCGCACGTCGTTTCATCCGTTGGCGCCGTCCAGACCGGTGTCGGCCAGCCAGGAGTAGAAGTCGAGCTCGTCATACAACTCTGCTGCCTCCATGCCCGGTTGCGTGCTGCCACCCATGGGGTCTGGTGTCACCAGGAGATGCGGGCCCAGAGCCCACAGGCCGAGCGCGGCGGCGATCGCCATGCCCATGGCCGGCGGCAACCAGCTCCTGCGGCCAAACCGGCGCCTTGTGGGGGCCGCAAGCGCCGCGCGCCGGATATCGGCGAGACGGCGAATGGTCATTGGGTCGATGTCAGCTTCACGCGACCGCAGCGCGTCCTGCCAACGGCGTTCCTGTTCATTCATGGTCGAAATTCCTCCAACTGTTCCCTGAGGCTTTGCAGTGCCCGGAAATAATGGGTTTTGACACTCCCCTGGGTACAACCCATGGCGCGCGCGGTATCGGCGGTGGAGAGTCCCTCCCAGCAGCGCAGCATGAACGCCTCCCGCTGCCGGCGCGGGAGGGTGCCGAGCGCCTGCTGCAATGCAATGACACGGCGTTCCTGTTCGTGTCGATCCACCGGCGTATCGCGTGCGGGATCCACAATCTGGCCCAGAGGATCCGGTGCCGCATCGTCCTCCGCAGTCGCACTGCCGAACCAGCCAAACAGCCGGCGCTGGGCTTTGCGGGTACGGAAACTGTCGTTGATGCGGTTGTTGAGAATGCGATAAAAGAGTGGCAGCCAGTCGGCAGGCACCTTGTGCCCATAATTCCGCACCAGCCGCAACATGGTGTCCTGCACGACATCCAGGGCTTCATCCCGATCCCGCAGCGCGGTATAGGCCATGGCGTAGGCGCGCCGTTCCACGCTGGCAAGAAATTGGTCCATGCCGAGCCGGGCCGGCGCCTCAGTCACGTCGGAAGGGGGAGTGTTGGCTAGCACAGTTGTCAAAAGTTCCGACATGTCGCGACACCAAGTTTGTTCCCGACGTCTTCCTGGTCAGTCGTCGAGTATTTCGTTCACGAGAATCGCGCCGCCGATAATCGCCAGCAGGTCATGGTCGCCGTGGTGGTCATGATGGCCACGATGATGGTCGCTGTAGTAGTAATGACGGGAGGGCCGATAGTAATGAACGGGATGTCTCTCATGGTAACCATGATAGTAGTGATGCTCGACCCTGGGTCGGTAACCGCCGTAGTGGCGCACGCTGTGATGGCGATAACCGCGTCCGCCATGATCGCCACCGCGATAGTGCGTCTGACCGTGATCCCAGCGCGCTCCACCCTTGTAGCGGTCGTTATCGGCCAGCGCGGGATTTGCGGTCAACGCCAGTACGACAACAGCAGCAAACAGCTTCAGCGAGGTGTTCATTGGGGTCACCATTGGTGGTCAGGTGATTGTAACAACGAACTGCATGGCCGGAGGTTGACCTGAAAAGGCGGTGTCAGAGACGAATGACACTTATCTGATATCTGAAGCGTCGTCACCCCCGCGAAGGCGGGGGTCCAGCGCTTTTTGCTGTGCTTCAGCGCTTGCAGTCACTGGATTCCCGCCTGCGCGGGAATGACGCTAGAGATGGGATCAGGCTTAAGTAAGCGCCATTCGCGTCACAGACGGAATTCCGCCCAGATCGGACAATGGTCGGATGGTCTTTCCATGGCGCGGATGTCGAGATCGATGCCACCGTCTTCCACCCGCTCGCTGAGACTCTTGCTGGCGAGGATGAAGTCGATCCGCAAGCCGCGCGGCGGGTCCTGTTCGAAGCCCCGGCTGCGGTAATCGAACCAACTGTAGGCATCCGGGCGGTCGCCATGGCGCTTGCGGAACGTGTCTTCCAGGCCCCAGCTCGTCAGCGCCGCGTACCATTCGCGCTCTTCCGGCAGGAAGCAGCATTTACCGGTGCGCAGCCAGCGCTTGCGGTTGTCTTCGCCAATGCCGATGTCGATATCGCGGGGCGCGACGTTCATGTCGCCCATGAGCACGACACGGTCGGTGGGGAGATGCTGGCGTTGCAGGGTGGTCAGCATTGCGCGGTAAAAAGCCGCCTTGGCGGGAAATTTCAGGGGATGGGCGCGGCTTTCGCCCTGGGGAAAATACGCATTGTAGATATGGACATCGCCACCGGGCGCGGCGAAGCTGGCCTTGATGAGGCGCCGTTGCGAGTCCTCGCCGTCGTCGGGAAATCCGCAGGCGCTGGCGATGGGCGGAGCGCGGAAGAGCAGCGCAACGCCGTAGTGACCCTTCTGGCCATGGTAGATGGCTTGGTAGCCGAGCCGGTGTATGTCCTCCAGGGGAAACTGATCGTCCGCGACCTTGGTTTCCTGGAGGCCGATTACATCCGGCGCATGCCGGACTATAATCTCTTCCAACTGATGAGGTCTAGCACGTATTCCATTGATATTAAAGCAAACAATTTTCATGCATCAGGATCCGGCGGCGCCCCCGGCGAGCTTTTCCCGGCGCCTCGCCAAAAGGTCGACATAATCGCCGAGGATATTGGTGGACTCCTTTAACAACGGGTCGTGCGCCAGATCGAGCTTGGGTTTGGCGGGAAGGGCGGCATCACCTTCATCGTCCGGACCACCCGCCAACGCCTCTTGTTCTTTGCGCCAGGCACCGAGATCCGCGTAGGGCGGCTCGCCCTTGGCCTTGCGCTGGGTATTGGCGAGCTCGAACAGGATCGCTTCGCGCTCTTGGTCGAGCCGTTCGCGCTCGGAACGTTTCAACGGCAGCTCTTTGATTGCACGGTTTTGTTCAGCGAATTTCAGTTCCTCGAGCAGATAGCGCCAGTCGGCATCGGTGACAACGCGGGCTTCGTGACTCTGGATCAGCGGCGCCACCAGGCCATCGACATACTGGTACTTCTCGTACTCGGCCGGTTTGATGCGATCCCAGTGGAGGACACGGTCCTGACTCGCATCACCTATCTCGTTCAGGTCGTAAATTGACGGAAACACGATATCAGGCAACACGCCGCGCTCCTGGGTGCTGTCGCCGGACACGCGGTAAAACTTGGACTCGGTCAGTTTGAGCTGGCCTTGCTTGAGCGGCGTCATCACCTGCACTGTGCCTTTGCCAAAACTCTGGGAACCGACAATGAGTCCACGCCCGTAGTCCTGAATGGCGCCCGCAAAAATTTCCGAGGCCGAAGCACTCAGGCGATTGATCAGGACCACCAGTGGCCCCCGGTACACCGCCGGATGTTCCGCCATCTGATCCAAAGACACTTTTCCGCTGGCGCGCCGGATCTGGACCACTGGGCCCGGGTCGATGAACAGATCGGTGAGAGCCGTGGCTTCATAGAGTGAGCCACCGCCGTTGTTGCGCAGATCGATAATGATCCCGTCGACATTCTCGCCACGAAACGTCTGGAGGATGTTATAGACATCCCGCGTGGTGCTGCGGAAGTTTTCGTCCCGGTTGCGATAGGCTTCGAAATCCATGTAGAAGGTGGGGAGGGTGATGATTCCAAGATGCAATTCGTCGCTTCCCCTGGGGACGGTGATGACATCGCCACGCGCTGCCTGCTCCTCGAGTTTGACCTGCTCCCGGACGATGGTCACCGTATAGGAACTCCCCGCTGGACCTGAGGTTGCTGGAAGTATTTCAAGTCGAACCTGAGAATCTTTTTTACCGCGAATCAGGTCGACGACGTCGTCCAGACGCCAGCCGATCACATCGACCATCTCACCATCGGCGCCTTGCGCCACACCGGTGATTCGATCTCCCGCGCGCAAACGACCCTGTTTGTCCGCAGGGCCGCCGGGCACGATACGGACGATCTTGGTGTACTCGTTTTCGGCCTGCAGTACCGCCCCAATTCCCTCCAGGGACAGCGACATGCTGATCTGGAAATTCTCCAGGCTACGCGGATCCATATAGGAAGTGTGCGGGTCGTACATTCCCGCGACCGCATTGGCGTAGAGCTCGAAAGCATCGCTCGATTGCTGCAGTCCGGCACGATGAAGCTGGCTCTTGTAGCGCTTGACCAAGAGTTCGCGCGCCGCGGTTGGTTCCTTGCCCGACATGATCAACCTGAGCATGCTGTCCTTCAGGCGACGACGCCAGTAATCGTCCGCTTCCGCGGTGTCCTTGAACCAGGCGCGGGTCTCGGTGTCGATGGGCAGGGATTCGTCGATGTCGAAGTCGAATTTGGCGTCGCTTTCGAGAAAGGAGACACTCGCGTCCAGGCGCGCAATCAGCCGCTCGCGGAAGCGATTGAAGATGCGGAACGCCAGGTCGAGATTCCCCGCGCGCAACTCGTCGTCAAGCCGGGTACGCCAGGCATCGAACTCGGCAATGTCGCTGGCGAGAAAATAGGTCCTGCTGACATCCAGGTGCTTTAGATAGAGATCGAGCAGTTCCGATGAAAATGTATCGTCGAGGGTGAGGTGACGGTAGTGTTTCTTATCCAGCTGTTGCAGGATTTCGCGAATGCTGGCGCGTTGCCCGGCATCCGGTATGAGCGGTTCAAGAGCGCTTGCGAAACAGGCGATAAGCAGGCTCAGCAGCAGACCGAGCCGATAAGGAAGACGCATGCGGGAGGTCATCGACATTGACAGGAAGGCGCATTCTAGGCCATGCGCCCGCGCGGCGCACTTGGCGGACAGGGGGCCGGGCCATGCGCCCGAAAGCGAGCTCGGTCCCCGGCTGCGATTCAATTTAACATAATATACATTATGCGTACTTGTGTTCTTGCCACTAGGGTCTTGCAGCCTCCACTTGCTCACGCCGAGCCCGCAGGCGCCATCCCGCTCACCACGGAGATCCAGGTCCGGCAGGAAATCCGGTTTGGCGTGCATCGGAAGTTTCCCTTTCCACGCGAACTCCATATACCGGTGGTAACTGACGAATTTCCGCAAGATCACCACCGCCGTGCAACCTTGGGCTGCGCGCCCGGAAGCGCCTTTGCCTTCAGTTTTGAGCAGTGGGTACCGCCATGAAGAATGGCTCGGAACTGCTATGCTGCGGTCCACCCTTCACTACGCGCAGCCGGTATGATCCGGCACTTGCACCGCGGGGCAGCTCCGCGACAATCTCCTGGTCAGAGGCTGACTGCACCCTCAGCAACTGCTTGCCCATGTACACGCCGGGCGTAGTAAGTCCAAAACCGCGACCTTGAATCGTCAATACAGATCGCTCGACGTCGATGAGTGTGCCATCGATCCAGGGCTGTGAACCACCACCCCGCCCGGCATGGGCAGCATTGCCGAACAGCGCGATGGTACCGAGAAGAATCGCGAACGGTATGTGCTTGTACATAGTACCTCCCTGCGCTGGGCATCCAGCGTTTGTGTTGAATCCAGTATGGGCAAAGGCAAGGATTTTCGGATTAGAGACCTTGCCGGCAATGGCTTCTTGTATTCAAGCTGCCATACTAAAATGACCGCAATGTGTCAACCCGCCCAGCATGTCGGGACGTGCGCCGGCTGCACATTAGATTCCTGTCGTCTGGGTGCCAGTGCCCGGAGTCAACCTTCCTGCCCGAGCCTTACCTGAGCGACGGCCCTGTCGTCTTGCCGGCCCAGCCGTCGGACAACTTGGCCCAGTGGTAAAGATGGAAAACCCGCTTGGCAAATTTCCACTTGCCATTCACGCGGCGGTAGTTGTCATCGTAATGGCCGCAAGCGGTAACGGACTCGCCCTTCTCGATCACGCGAATCTCTACCGCGCAGTTTCCGGTGGCGGTATCGCCATTGACCTGGATGACATGGTTCTGAATGAACGGCTTGGGGCCGATGACGCCGACCTGCTCCTTGTACAACTTGCCGAGCTCGCTCTGACCGCGCCAGGAAGATTCGCCCATATGGAACTCGCCATCGCTGGCGAACATATCCAGCAATGCATCGCCGTCCTGGGCCACCACGGCGTAGCAGTAACGCGCAGTGAGTTCGCGGATTTCGTCCTTGTCTTCGAGGATTTGCAGACGCTGATCGAGGGTTTTCATGATGATCTCCTTGGTTTTATTGATCTGAATGTCAACGTGTGAGGATGGTGAGCGTCGTGGCGGCGGTGTCGTCGTCGATCCAGCCGCCGCCGTTCTGCGCCATGCCGACGCGCGCGCCCTCCACCTGCCGGGCGCCGCAGCGACCCCGCAACTGGTCGGCGATTTCAATGATCTGGGCGCAACCGGTAGCGCCTACGGGATGGCCCTTGGCCACCAGCCCACCGCTGGTGTTGACCGGGATGCGGCCGCCCAGTTCGAGCTGACCATCGTGGAGCATTTGCAGCCCGGCGCCGGGTCGACACAACCCCAATTCTTCGACATAGATGAGTTCGGCGGGTGATGCGGCATCGTGGAGTTCAACGACATCGATATCCTCCGGTCCGACGCCCGCCATGCCATAGGCTTTCGCGGAGGCGCGCGCGTTGCAGCTCGCCCCGCCCGGCATTCCGGACACCAGGGTGATGGTGGCGGCACGCACCGCATCCAGGCCGCGCTTGCGGGCGAAGTCGGCGGAACAGAACACCAGTACCGCAGCGCCGTCGCCGATGGGCGAGCACATCGCAAGTTTCAACGGCTCGACAATGGTGCGACTGGCCATGATGGCGTCGAAGGACATTCCGCCCTGGAATTGCGCCTTGGGATTGAGCGAGCCGAAATGGTGGCTCTTGGCCGCGACCCGCGCGAAATCCTCGACGGTGGCGCCGGTCTGCGCCATGTATTTGCGCGCCTTGGCGGCGTAGATATCCATGAATCCCGACCGCCCCGGGGCACTGGCCGCGGTGAGCGGATCGTCGGAGCCGGTCTCGGCACGAATTTCTTCCAGATCCATGGCGGCGGCCAGGGCGCGGAAGGAAACATTCTTGTCGGGATGGGTCATTTTCTCCGCGCCGATGGCGAGGGCGACCTCGGCCTGCCCGGACGCCACCGACAACCAGGCGAGATGCGCGGCGCTGGAAGCCGAGGCGCAGGCGTTCTCGATGTTGATGATCGGCTTGCCCAGGAGTCCGCTCTCGCGCAGGGCGACCTGTCCGGGAATCATCTCCTGGCCGGTCAACAGCCCCGCCGCCGCATTCCCGAAAAAGATGGTTTCCACATCGGCGGTCGTGGCTTTCGCATCCACCAACGCTTCGCTGAGCGCCTCGGTCACCAGACTGCGGATACTGGCATCCGGGTATTTGCCGAACCGGGTCATCCCGGTGCCGCCGATCATGACTTCGCGCATGGCGCTGTACCTCCGGTCTGGGACTTCCGTTATTGGAACCGTTATCGAATCCGTATTCAGTTATGAGATGTTTTCAGTTATCGGGATATTCAGGCATCGGGATAAATGATGAATTCGAGCAGATTGCCGTCCGGATCACGGATATAGGTGCTGGTGCCCACCGTGGTGCCACCAGCACGCCCACCCTGGCGCTCAACGGGTCCCGTAATCACTGGGGTTTCGAGTGCGTCGATCAGGCTGGCAAGCGCCACGGCACTACCGTCCCAGACAAAACAGAAATCCCCGCACCCGGGTCGGGCAGCTGGCCCGCGCAGGGTGAACTCGTCCGATTGCCACAGCCTGGGCGCATGAAAGTTGATCCGGTTATCGCCGAAGCAAACGGAATACACAATGGGTGCGTAGTCTTCCGACACGCGGAAACCGAGTCGTTCGTAGAACGCCAGCATCGCCGCCATATCGTTGACCGGGATGGCTGCATGATCAAACGCCTTTACAGTCATGGAAGTTCCTCGCCTGCTACAGGTAGACGCTGCATCGGCATTACATCCGGCATTGTCAGTCGGACTGCTACCGATAATATCCGGGCGGTGCGCTCACCCTGGGCTGGCCAGGGGCCTTGGCCGCTACTTTTTTTACCGGATAGGTTTTTTGCCAGAAATGATATGGGCATCCACCTTGACCACCAGCCCGTTGATTTCCCGCTCGCCTTCGTCGTCATGGTATTCATCGCGGATTTCGTGCCAACCCAGCGCTGCCATGGCCGCAGCAATCTCGCCGGCTTCGCGCAGGCGAAAACCAAAAGGCGTAAAGGGCAGCGCCGCCATGGCTGTTTTCGAGCGAATCCCGATCACCAGCCGCCCGCCCGGTTTCAACCAGCGGTAGGCCGGCTGCAGAAACTGCGTCAGATGATCGAGGAAATAAACAAAATTGGTGCCGAAAATCGCATCGACCGATCCCGGGGCCAGCGCGGCGGCGCGACAGTCGACATTCATGACTGTGACTGCGCAGGGCGAAACTTCTCTGAGATTGGCCCGGCATTCCCGCGCCATGTCAGGCGACAGTTCGATTGCGGTATAACGGCCACCCTCCCCCAGTTGCCGCACCAGATCCACCGACAGCCGACCATTACCCGGGCCGATCTCCACTACCGACTGACCCGGCGCAGCCGCGAGTGCAGCAATGGCGCGCTCCGCCAGACGGGCATTGGCGACGTTCATGTTCGCCGCAATGGCAGTGCCCGCCTCCCCGCTGGGGCGGGCCAGTTGCGCGGCCATGGCCTGGAGCTTGGCGATCTCGGCGGGGTCGGACACTGGGTGTGGCCTTCTGATTGTTGTGGGACGATGCTACCACGGCGTCGCGCGACTGTCAGAGGACCCCGCCCGGCACAAGCCCCGGGGATCGGACTTCGCAAGCGGAGTCCGATGGTTTGAGTAATGGCAGCCAGTTCCGTACCCTGATCCCGTCCGGACGGCCTTTACATGGGGAGCGGTGGAAACATGCGCAATGGAACGATACACCACGTCGTGCTGATCCTGGCGCTGCTGGCGCAACCGGCGCTCGCAGGCGAAATCAGCAAGTGGAAGGACGCGAGCGGCAGAGTACATTATGGCGACACGCCGCCAGCCGATGTCGCCGCCGAGCGGTTGAGCGTCAAACCAAACGTATACGAGAGCCAGACTGACGAGCACCGTTCCGAACCCGCGTCGCCGCAAAAGAAAGTGGTCATGTACAGTACCGTCCGCTGCGGTTACTGCCGCCAGGCGCGCGCGTATTTCAAAGCCAACGGGATCGCCTTTACCGATTACGACGTCGAGACCAGCGCCAAAGGCCAGCGGGACTATCGGCGCATGGGCGCGCGCGGCGTTCCCGTTATCCTTGTCGGCGACCAACGCATGGATGGCTTCTCCGAGAGCGCCTTCGCCAGCCTGTACGCGAACAATCAATAGCCATGCGATGGTGCAGACCAGCAATGCTTGTCGACGCAGTGGCCTTGATCGGAAAAATCAAATTGCGTAGCTTGTCTCGCGATCCAGGGTCACCCGGGAATAAATCATGAAAAACAAGACCTGTCTCGTGACCGGCGCCAATTCCGGCATCGGCCTGGAAACCGCTCGCGGGCTTGCCCGGCGCGATGCGCGAGTGGTAATGGTCTGCCGCGATCAGAAAAAAGGCGAGGCAGCCCGGCGCGACATCATGGCCACCACCGGGAACGGCAAGATCGACCTGTTGATTGCCGATCTGGCGTCGCTCCAGTCGGTACGTCAGCTCGCCGCGCAGGTCAACGCCAATTACCCCCAGTTGCACGTACTTATCCACAATGCCGGACTGATGTCGAAGCAACGGGAAGTGTCGGCGGATGGGTTCGAGTTGCAGTTTGCGGTGCATCACCTGGCGGTGTTCCTGCTCACCGATCTGCTGCTCGATCTGCTGAAAAAAAGTGCGCCGGCGCGGATCATCAATGTGTCCTCGATGATCCACAAGCTCGGCAAGATCAATTTCGACGATCTGCAAGGCGAGCGCAAATTTGGCACCTACCGTACCTATGGCCAGTCGAAGCTTGCCATGATCCTCTATACCCATGAACTCGCCGCCCGCTTGCGCGGCACCGGCGTAACCGTAAACGCGCTCCATCCGGGCGCCGTC
This sequence comes from Porticoccaceae bacterium, assembly GCA_050179115.1. Lineage (GTDB taxonomy): Bacteria > Pseudomonadota > Gammaproteobacteria > Pseudomonadales > Porticoccaceae > JAGPUQ01. Next base: position 9,993 of record JBFXFL010000038.1, read on the forward strand.
GCGACCAACATCGGCATGCCTGCCTGGCTCAATCCGTTTCTGGCGACACCGGAGCAAGGCGCGCGCACCACGCTCTATCTGGCAACCTCACCCGAAGTCGAGCGCGTGACCGGCAAATACTTCGTCAACAGCAAGGAGGCCGAATCATCGCGGGCATCGCACGACCACAACGTTGGTAAACGCTTGTGGGTGGTGTCCGAGCAGCTGATTGCCAGTGTCAGCTGAACCCTGAGTACAGGTTTCATTGCCCTCCATGCGCCAGGATCGCGCCAGCGGTTGGATAGCCTTTTTCGTCGCTCCGCTGGCCATATCACCTACTTATCGGGTTTAATCCGCGCCCCACTGCCCGCTGATCGACACAGCAGGCCGTGGATGGAACGCGGATCACTCGCTATTTTGTGCCGAAAGACTCCGATTGATCGTTGCAGGACGATTTGAATCCCCCGGTTTCCGTGCAAGGCTCGGCGCTCACCCCGAGTGAAATCCGTAACTTATCGCCCGTCCCGGTCTGCCGGAATGCTCCCCGGAGTATCCTGCGCACACCGGCGACGCGCTCTTTGCCTGCGGACTACGGATACCCGAAATCATGAACACCGAAACCACCGCCGAACCGATCGTCGAGCCGACGTTCGCCGACCTGAATTTACCCGCCACGTTGCTCGCTGCGATCAGCGAGCTCGGTTACGAAACCCCCTCCCCGATCCAGGCGCGCATCATTCCGCACCTGCTGGCCGGGAGCGACGTGCTTGGCCAGGCACAAACCGGCACCGGCAAGACCGCCGCCTTCGCGCTGCCGCTGCTGGCGCGCATCGATACCTCGCGGCCCCAGGTGCAGGTGCTGGTGCTGGCGCCGACGCGCGAGCTGGCACAACAGGTCGCCGAAGCCTTCACTCGCTACGGCGCCCATCTGCCCGGTCTGCGGGTGCTGGCCGTGTACGGCGGTCAAGGTTTCGGCGAGCAGCTCAAGGCCCTGCGGCGCGGCACGCAGGTGGTAGTGGGTACGCCGGGGCGGATCATGGACCATATGCGCCGCAGCACTCTCGATTTGTCCGGACTGTCGGCACTGGTGCTGGATGAAGCCGACGAAATGTTGCGCATGGGCTTTATCGACGACGTCGAATGGATCCTCTCGGAATCCCCGCCGACCCGCCAGTTGGCGCTGTTCTCGGCGACCATGCCCGCCCCGATCAAGCGCATTGCGCAAAAGCACCTGAAAGATCCTCAAGAGGTATCGATCAAGGTGCGCACCACCACCGCCGAGACCATCCGCCAGCGCTACTGGCGCGTGGGCGGCGTCACCAAGCGCGAAGCGCTGGCGCGCATTCTGGAGACCACGCCCCACGAAGGCGTGCTGATATTCGTGCGCACCAAGATCGAAACCCAGCAAATCGCCGATTACCTGTGCGCGCAGGGCCACGCGGCGGCGCCGCTGTCCGGCGATATCGCCCAGGCGCAGCGCGAGCAGACCGTCAACCGCCTGAAATCCGGCCAGCTCGATCTGGTGGTCGCGACCGATGTGGCCGCCCGTGGGCTGGATGTGGAGCGCATCAGCCATGTCATCAACTACGACATCCCCTACGACACCGAAGCCTATGTACACCGCATCGGCCGCACCGGTCGCGCCGGCCGCAGCGGCGAGGCGATCCTGTTCGTGGCCCCGCGCGAGACCCGCATGCTCCAGGCCATCGAGCGCGCCACTCGGCAGCGTATCGAGGAAATGCCGTTGCCCGGCGTGGACGAGGTGAACGCCCGGCGCATCGAGCGTTTCCGCGCGCGCCTCGATGCGGTGCTCGCCGATACCGACAACGCCGATAGTCTCGCGCTGTACCAGCGCGTGCTGGAGGAATATCAGGAGCAGAAGGCGCTGGCGCCCCAGGCCGTCGGCGCGGCGCTTACCCTGCTCTTGCACGGTGGCGAACCCCTGCTGCTGAAACCGGACCGCGAGCCGCCGCGGCCCAGGAAAGTTCGCGCCGATGAGCCCTTCACGAGATCCGAGCCGGAGTCCGACCGCCGGCCGTCCCGGTCGCGTAATCCCGAACAAAGCGCGCAGTGGACCGGAGCGGAACCCGAGCTCGAGTCCTACCGCGTCGAAGTTGGCCACGCGCTGGGCATCAAGGCGGGCAATCTGGTGGGCGCCATCGCCAACGAGGCGAGCATCGACAGCAAGTTCATTGGCCGCATCAAGATTCACGATGATTACAGCACCGTCGATCTGCCGGTCGGGATGCCCAGGGAAATTCTGGAGTTGCTGAAGCGCGTCCGGGTCGGCGGGCAGCCTCTCAACATCAGTCGCCTGGCGGGAACCGCGACGCGGAATTCCTCGCCGCGCGCGCCCCGCGAGGTCGCGACCGATGGCGCGGCGCGCACGGTCCGTCCCAAAGTCGACATCGCGCCCCCGCCGCCCGGCGATACCCGGCCCGTGGCGCGACCATCCGACGGGCCAAGGCCCGGGGGCAAATCCAGGTTCGACAGCAAATCCAAATTCGACGGCAAGCCCAAACCAGCGGGGAAAACCGTATTCGCGGGCAAAGCCAAGCCAAAAACCAAAGCCACCGCGGCACAAAAGTTTTCGAGTACGACGGGCAAAATCAGTCTGGCCGCACCGCGTAAACGCAAGCCGGACAGCGGCGCGCCTCCGCCGTCGGATGACCACTGATACTCCGATCATCCTTGCAGGCGTGGTCTCACGGATTCTGGCGCAGCCAGTCGAGGCGTTCCCGCAGACGTCGCTGCCAGTCCGGCGTCAGGCCCGGGGCGTCGGCCAGCTCGACCAGGTCCTCCAGCGGCGGCCGGCGCTCGCCGCGCAGGGCGTGAAAGCGACGCAGGCTGATCGGGCTGGGATTGCGCGCGATCCGCCGCAGGGGATCGCCGGGGCCGAGCCAGCCGGGCTCGAGCACGCGGAAATACCAGCCCGCCAGGCCCTCGCGCTCGACGTGGGCGGCAATGCCCTCGCGGCCGTGACGGGCATCGATCTTCCAGCAGGGTGTGCGCGGCTGGTTGAGCTGGATCACCGCGGCACCGAGGGCAAAGACATCGCCGATAGCGACGTCCTCATCGGTGACGCCTTCAGTGGAGAGGTTCTCGCCCAGCGCTCCAGCGGCGAACTGCGTGGCGATGTCGGGAAAGGCCGCCGCGAGACGGCGGTGGTTTTCAATAGGCAGCTGGTGCACGGCCTTTTCCGGGCCGCCGTGGACGCGACGATCGGCCTGCGCGTCGGTGGCCAGACCCTCGGGTCCGACCCAGACGCGATCGCGCACGGGCAGCTTGAACATGCCGGTCGGCCGGCCGTCACCCGGCATCGGCTGGATCTGGCCGGCAAAGATCAACGGGACACATTCCATGGTCAAAACCCCTCGTGGGCGCGTACAAACCGCAATGCGCAATGATGGAGCCACGAGCGAGATCGTACTGTACCGCGCTGTTCGGCGACACCGCGCGCAACCAGACGTTGCACCCAGCGCATCATCAAATGCCAGCGCAGCGCGAAGTGCTCGCCCCGGGACAATGGGCGCCCACTCCGGGTGAAGGATAAGCGCCCCAGTTCCCGGGCCGACCCAACAGCGAGACTCTTCACGGGCGCCAGATCGGCGGCGGCCTGGTCGATTTCCCGGGCGGCAATGACTCGGTAGACGATACCGAGCACCCGGCAATGAGCGCTGGAGGGGCCAACATAAACCGTCGTTATGCCTCAGGCCAGATCAACGGGGTTGTAATAATTCTTACACACGAACTGTCTATTTTCTCACCATGGTCGAGAACTTTTCGAATCCAGAAGTAGCGATATCCGCGATGAACTGCATCAGCCCTCAGATCGCACAGGATGTCGACCAACTCGACACCATCATTCGCCACTGCGCCCTGACCACGGTTTTTCAACCGATCACCGATCTGACCAACTCTGTGGTGCTTGGTCACGAAGCACTGATCCGGGGCCCCCAAGGTAGTCGGCTGCACGCTCCGCTCGTACTGTTTGATGTGGCGCAACGCAGTGGCCGCCTCATGGAGCTGGAGCTGTTATCTCGCCTCTGCTCACTCCGCAGCTATGCGGCTGCCAGCGGCGAGCGCAAGCTTTTTCTCAACATCAGCTCACAGGCGCTGTGTGATGGCAATGGCGCCGTCAACCTTATCGCTGTATTACACGAGCTGGCCATTCCTCATCATCGGGTTGTCCTGGAATTGTCGGAGCAGCATCCTTACGAGAATATCGAGCAGGTGTGTGAGCAGATCATCGTTTATCGGCAACTTGGTTTCGAGATCGCGATCGATGATCTCGGTGCCGGCTATTCCGGTCTGAAGCTCTGGTCGGAGGTGAATCCCGACTATGTCAAGATCGACCGCCACTTCATCCATGGCATCGATCGCTCCATTGTGAAGCGGGAATTCGTCAAATCCATAGTCACCATCAGCCAGGGACTCCGTTGTCAGGTGATCGCCGAAGGGATCGAGACCCTCGATGAGCTCGATGTGGTACGCCGACTGGGCATCGAGATCGGTCAAGGCTATCTGTTTGCCCGCCCGGAACCGCAACTGCGCTACGACATCGATAATCAGCAGAAATTGAGCAAAAATTTTCTGCAAGGCCGCTTCCTCAGCATCTCCGAAACTGCCCGGGTGCTGGTGCATCAGGCTCCCACGGTTGCGCCGGACTGCTCACTGCCAGAGGTGGTCGACCTGCTGCAGCGGTTCCCCAGGATTCACACCCTGCCGGTGCTGCGAGATGAACGGGTGGTAGGCGTACTGCGGCGCAACGAACTGCTGGGGCTCTTCTCATCGCGCTTTGGCCGCGCACTCTATGAAAAAAAGAGCGCCATCGATTTGATGCATGACGATGCGGTCGTGGTCGAAAGCGCCACGCCACTGGAGGACGTGAGCAGGCGCATCACACTCAATGGCGGCGATCTGCAGCAGAACGTGGTGATCACCGAAGCCGGACGCTACCTGGGTCTGGGTTATCTCGATGATCTGTTAAACAAGATCACCCATCTCAAGGTTCATAACGCCCGTTATGCCAATCCACTGACCCTGCTGCCCGGCAATGTGCCGCTCAACTCGAAAATCGACCAGTTATTGCAGGCACGGGCCGACTTTCATGTGGCCTACATCGATCTCAATAATTTCAAGCCATACAACGATTTTTATAGCTATGCCCGCGGCGATCAGGTCCTGCAATGGCTGGCTGAGCTGCTGACCAAACAGGGGGGAGGGCTCAACAGCCTGGTGGGACACATCGGCGGCGATGATTTCATCATGATCTTCGACTCGCCTCATTGGCAGAAGTGTTGCGAGCAGATTCTGGCTGAATTTGACCGTGGTATCGGTCGCTACTATGACGCAGAGCATCTGGAGGAAGGAGGACTGCTGGCGCAGGATCGCCGAGGCAACCGGATCTTCTATCCACTCATGGGGCTGGCCATCGGGGTGGTCCATCCCGACCCCGAGCGGTGTCACACCTACAAGGAGGTGGCGAGTCTGGCTACCGACGCCAAGCGTGAAGCCAAAAAAAGTGAAGCCAGCATGCTGTTCTGTTCACGGCGGCGCGCTCCCTGACAGGAAGCGCGCCGCCTTCACCCAATCAGCACAATTGACGGAAATTGCCGCTGTCCCTGTCCAGCTTCCCAAGGGTACGCGGTATCAGGCGCACAGGAAGTATAGGCCCGGTTTCGCGATTTCCAGCGATATCGGCGGCGTTGCCAGGCATGCGTTTGACCCCGGTTGCGGCGCACAGCAGACCCAAATTCGCCCGATTCTCTCCTGTCGCGGCCGGCAGGCAGACGGCATCGGCGAGATTACGAATGACCGGGACAGGAGTTCCGCGGCACCAACCGCAACCGCAGCCCCCGGGGACTCATGGTGAACGCCAGTCGCTCGCTGACTCGATCGAGATCGCACGCGGCGTCGACGCGAAAATGGCGCGCGATCATCGCGAGCACGGTTTTCATTTCGAGCAGCGCCAGGCTGCGGCCGGGGCACAGCCGGGGGCCGGAGCCGAACGGCATGAAGGAGCGCGGATTGAAGGCACGGCGCCCGCCTTCAGCCAGCAGCCAGCGCTCGGGATCGAACCGCAGGAGCTGCTCAAAGGCCGTCTCACGCAGGACGATTGCCCGCGTCAGGATCGCCACCGCATCGCCCCGCCGCAGCCGGAGCTGGCCGATGGTCAGATCCCGGTTGGCTTCGACGACGTTCAGCGGCGCCACCGGCTTGAGGCGCATGGCTTCGTTGATGACGGCATCAATGTAAGGAAGATCACGGGTCTGTTCGAAAGATTCGAGCGCGCGAGCGCCCAGCGCCGCGTCCACTTCGGCACTCATCCGGGCCTGGACTTCGGGATGGCGGGCCAGAAAGTACAGCGTCCAGGCCAGTGAGTTTGCCGTGGTGTCTTCACCCGCCAGCAGCATGGTGAGGACGTTGTCGGCAATCTCGCGTTCGTCAAATGCGGTGTCGGTCGCGGCCGCCACCAAGAGCGACTGCAAGAGATTCTCCGGATGTTCCCGCAGTTGGGGCCGCGCGGCGAGTTGTGCGCGGGCGGCCGCGACAAAGTCCGCGATCATGGCGTAGATTTTGTGCACCGACTGGGCCAAGTCCCGGTCGCCGGGCAGGCGCAGGTAGCGCCAGTAGGGAAACGGCGCCAGCAGGCGGCGCTGGATGGTGGGGAAAATCTTGTCGAGGTGCTGCTGGATCACCTCGCCCTGCTGCTCCAGGGTGTTGATGTCCTGGCCGAATGCCAGGGAGGCGGTGACGTCCACGGTGAAACGCATCAGATCGGCCTGGACGTCGCGCCCAGCGGCGTCGGCTCCATCCGCCTGCCAGCGGCGCTGCAATCTCTGGGTGACTTTCACCAGGGTCGGAAAGAACCGGCGCAGGTGCCCGGTGTCGAGGGACTGCACGATCACCGGCCGCTGTCGGCGCCAGCGCTCGCCTTCGGCCATGAAAATCCCGCGGGTGCTCACGCCGAGAATGGAGACCTGCTCGAGCTGACTGCTGCGGCGAAAATCCTCGGGGCGGGCCTTCAGCACCGCGTTGGCCAGATCGGCATCGGACACCACCGCCATGGCGCGACGACCGAAGTGGAAAGCATAGACCGGGCCGTATTGCTCGGCCCAGCGCTCCAGGCTGAGATGAAAGGCGGTGCGCTGGATTTGATGGAGGTTGCCGATCAGCGGCAGGCCGCGCGGCCCCGGCAGTTGCGCAATCGAGACGACGGGAATGGTCGGGTGCGGTGGGCTCGGGGCGAGTTCCTGCTGTTGTGGTTGAAGCGGGAGTCCAACCAGAATCTGACCAGTTTCGATCCGAACCGGAAAGCGGCGCAAACAGATATGGGGTGCATCCAGGCGCTGTCCGCTGCGGCAATCGAAGCGCCACTGGTGGGCGCGGCAGATCAGCGCACCGTCGCGGATTTCGCCCTCGGCGAACAATGTGCCCTGGTGGGGACAGCGACCATCGTAGGCATGCACCTCGTCTTCGGCACGCACCAATACCAGTTCGAAACCGCAGGCGCTGACACCTGTGGGCTTGTCCGCGCGCAGCGCCGCCAGCTCGGCGACCGGGTGCCAATCGAAGGTCGGTACCGCGAAGCCTTGCTGATCAGATGCCGCCACGTCGATCTCCGTCGGCTGTTGCTGCTGTCAGTATCGCGGGTTGGGCGCTGCCTGAACAGCGGACTCCGTTACGCTCAGGGTGGCAGCGCGGCGAGCACCGCTTCCAGATCCGCGCGGGTCTGGGGACCGCCGAGTACGCGCAGCAACTTACCGCTGCGATCCAGAACCAGGGTCTCCGGCAGGCCCATGGGCGGGGCCGCGCCCAACGCCGGACGAGGATCGCGCAGCAGGGTCGGGAATTCGATGCCGAGCCCGCGCGCTTGTGTCGCGAGCGTTTCGGCAGGGACACCATCGAAGTTGACCGACAGCACCTGCACCTGCTCGGGGTGCGCGGCGGCGAAGGCGTTGAAGGTGGGGATTTCCTCACGGCACGGCGCGCACCACTCCGCCCAGTAATTAATGAACACCACCCTGCCCTTCAGCGTTGCAAAATCCAGGTTGCCGCCACCCAGCACGGGATAGCCGGTGTCGGGTCGACCGCAGGCTGCCAGCGCGAGTGTCACGACGAGCATCATTCCGCGGACAAGGTTCGGTTCACGCACGCGGGGATACCGTCTCGTGGTCGCGCCGGGAAACGGCCGGATCGGCATCGAATAACTCCTCCAGGGAAAGGTCGAGATGGCTTTGCACGGCATCGCGGCTGGCTTGCAGCAGAGTCTCCAGCCGTGCCATCCAGGGCGTGGTCCGCACTCGCGCCGCTGTTATCCGCGGCAGGCTGTCAGGCACATTGCCAGGCAACAGCGCTGCCAGCCGTGCCACCGAGACCTGGGCTGGATCGCGTGCCAGAACATAAGCGTCGTCGACCGTCTGCGCCAGAATGTGGTGATCCAGCAGCAGCACCCGCAGCCGACGCCACTGGGCATCGGTCAAGCCAGCGCGCAGGATGTCGCAATCAACGACGGTGGCACCCGTGGACTGTGCTTTCACGCAGAGCTCCGTCGCCACCAGTGTCGCGAGCAGATCAGGCAGTTCATCGCGCAGCGTATCGTTGAATGTATCGAGCGCGCGCACCAACTCGGCACCGCCCAGCACGATCAGCCAGCACAGATGAATCCAGAGCAGAAACAGCGGCAGCGCCGCAAAAGCGCCATAAACCGTGCGGTAGTTGCTGTTGGTGACAATGGCGCCAAACAAAAAGCGCGCACTGTACAGCAACACCGCGGTGGCCAAGCCCCCGATCAGCGCCCAGCGCAAAGGTACCCGCGCGTGCGGCACCGCTGCGAACAACAATGTGAAGGCACTCCAGCTCAGCAGTGCGGGCAAATACACCAGGATCCATCGGGAAATACCGAGCATGTCCATGCCATCCACCAGCGCCTGCAACGCCACCAGGTAGGTGTGCAGCAGCAGGCCGGCACCGAACAGCACGGGCCCCAGGGTCAACACCGCCCAGTAACGCAGAAAATTGGCCAGGCCACGCCGATGGTCCGGCACGCCCCAGATATGGTTGAAGGTCTGCTCGATCGCGCGCAGCATGAGCAGCGCGGTAACCACCAGCATCAGCCCTCCGGCTGCGCTCAGCGAGCGCGCCTGGTGCGAGAAACTGAAGAGATATTCGCTCACCTCCGGATTACCCGCGGGCACCAGCGCATCCAGCAACAGCTGTTGCAGCTTGGCACCGGCTTCGCCCAGGGAGGGCACCAGCGAAAAGGCCGCGAAGGTCAGCGTAAGCAAGGGCACCACGGCGAACAAAGTGACATAGGTGAGCGCAGCGGCACGCGTCTGGCAGCCGTCAGCGCGATAGCGGCGCGCCAGGTGGCACGCAAAGGCCCACCCCGTCGTTGCCAGGGTCCGGATACGCTGTTGCCACTCAGTCAAACTGGTTCCGCCCGCGGTCAGAGATTAGAATGCCCTTCGTTCCTGCCGACGCATTCTACACAGCCCATGGTGACCATCTACCACAATCCCCGCTGTAGCAAATCTCGCCAGACACTGGAATTGCTGCGTGCACGGAACCTAGAGCCGGAGGTGATTCTCTACCTGGACACACCGCCCGATGCCGCCAAGCTGCGCGAGTTGCTGCGCAAGCTTGGCATCACGGCCCGGCAACTCGTGCGCAAGGGCGAGCCGGAATACCAAAGCGCCGGACTCGACCGTACCGACTGTACCGAGGCGGAATTGATCGCGGCGATGGTGGCGCATCCCAAGCTGATCGAACGACCCATCGTGGTGGCCGGCGAGCGCGCTGCCATCGGCCGCCCGCCCGAAAACGTGCTGACAATCCTTTGAGCCGCGCCGCACGCGTTCGCAAACACCTCACCACGGAGCAGCTCGTGCAACGCGTCACGGTCGCGCGCCAGCTCACGCTGGGCAGTCTGGGGCTGCTGATCGGCGCCATTGCGGGCCGGATGCTGAGCGGCAGTACCTCCCCACTGATGTTGCTCCCTGCCCTGCTGCCGTTGCTGATTTTCATCCCCGGTGCGTGGCGCAGCGATCCCCGCAGCCTCGCCCTGCTGTGCTTCGTGTGCCTGCTGTATTTTTGCGTAATCACCGTGCGCCTGTTTGCGCCGGACCGCACGGCTTTTGACGTGATCGCCATGATCGCCGTCGTCACCCTCTTCGTGGCGGCGATGTTGTTCACCCGCTGGCGCAAACAGCAATTGCGCGATACCAATGCTGCCGGAGATAGTCGAAGTGAGTGACAAGAACCCCGGAATCCTGCGCCGCCTGGTGCGCTTTCTCGGCAGTGTCGTGCGGATTGTTCGCATCCTGCTCAGCACCGCACTCCTGCTGATCTTCATCGCGGTGCTGGCCAGCCTGTTTGGCCATGACCTCAAACCCTTGCCAGAGCATGCGCTGCTGCGCATTGCGCCGACTGGAACGCTGGTGGAACAGCGCTCCCATGCGGACCCGCGCGAACTGTTGGGACCGGGCGGTGGACGCGCGCCCGAAACCCGCGTCGCGGACCTGCTGGAAGCCATCGGCGCCGCCGCGAAGGACGCGCGCATCGCCGGAATAGTTCTGGAACTCGGCGAACTGGAAGGTGGCGGCATCGACAAGCTGGAAACCCTGGGCCAGGCGCTGCTCGCCTTCCGGACCAGCGGCAAGCCCGTAATCGCGGTTGGCGATGCCTACACCCAGCAACAGTATTATCTGGCGAGCTTCGCGGATGAAATCCATCTCAATCCCTTCGGCAACGTGCTGCTCACGGGCCTCGGCAGCTACCACCTGTATTTCAAGGAAGCGCTCGCCAAGCTGCGCATAAATTTTCACGTCTTTCGGGTCGGGGCCTACAAGGATGCGGTGGAGCCCTTCATCGGCACCGGGATGTCGGATGCCTCGCGCGAGCACACCGCCGCCTGGCTGACCGAACTCTGGCGCGAGATCAGCACCGGGATCGAGACCCGCCGCCACCTTGCGGCAGGGGCCGTCGACGACTATGTGAATCAGGCGGATATCAAGCTCGCCGCGGCCCAGGGCGATGGTTCACAGCTTGCCCTGCAATCCGGTCTCATCGATCACATCAGCACCCGCCCGGAACTGCTCGCCCGGCTGCGCGGCCTCGCCGGCGACGGCGACGAAGAACGCGATTACGGCTATGTCGACCTGCGGGAATATCTGGTCCATGTGAAGCTGCGCAAGCCCGCTGCCGCCGAACAACCGAAAATCGGCGTGCTGGTTGCCAGCGGGGTGATGTACGACGGCGACCAGCAGGCCGGCGCCATCGGCGGCGACAGCCTGGCCCGGCTGATTCGCCAAACCCGCGAAAAAGCCGTCATCGAGGCTCTGGTACTGCGTGTCGACAGCCCCGGCGGCAGTGCCTTTGCCGCCGATCTGATTCGCCAGGAACTCCTCGCCACCAAAGCGGCTGGCATCCCGGTGGTGGTCTCCATGGGCACGGTCGCCGCCTCGGGCGGCTACTGGATTGCCGCCGAAGCCGACGAAATATGGGCGGAACCCACCACCATCACCGGCTCCATCGGCGTATTCGGAATGGTGCCCACGTTCGAGGACACCCTCGCCGCAATCGGCATCCATAACGATGGCGTCGGCACCCATCCGCTGGCCGGAGCGCTGCGCATCGACCGCCCGCTGAGCGAGCAGGCCGCGCGCCTCATCCAGGGCAGCGTGGACAATATTTATCGGCGTTTCGTGGGTCTGGTCGCCACCGGTCGGAGTATGGATGTCGCGGCGGTCGATAGCATTGCCCAGGGTCACGTCTGGACCGGGCGTCAGGCACAGGAACGCAGGTTGGTGGATCATCTGGGTGGCCTGGACGCCGCTGTCGCCGCTGCCGCCCGGCGCGCCGGCGTGGAAAACTATCAGACCGTGCCGATCGAACCACCGCTGGATTTGCGCGAGCGGTTCCTGCGCCAACTCATGGAGAGCGGACGCCTCCCGGAAGCCCGGATCCCGGGGCCCGCGGCATCGCTCACCGCCCGCGTCGGCGAGTTGCTGCGCCTGCTTGACCGGAGCGCCGCCAGCGACTGGATGACTGCCTCCCGGCACGGCGTGTTCCTGCACTGTCTGGAGTGCGCCAATCTGCAATAACGCCGCCCGGGCCGGCACCGCTCCCGGTTCGGTCCACGCCACCACCGTGCCACGATCCACCAGCGTTACACGGACCTCAGCGGACCCTGCCAAATGGACGGTTTCGCAGTGCCGCGGCGGACGGTGACCCTGGAGTTCGCCTGGCTATAATGCGACCCTTTGTGACTCGGAACTCTCATTCATGGGCGGCCTCGGCATCATCGTCAATCCCCTCTCCGGCCGCGACAGTCGCCGCCTCACCGCGCGCGCCGATACCGTCAGTCACGAGAGCAAACGCAACCAGATCGCCCGCATCGTGGTGGGTGCCGTAGCCGCCGGCTGCGAGCGCATCCTGGTGCCCTGGGAGCCGCGCCGCCTCGCCATCAGTGCGGTCGAGCACTTGCAGATCGGGGCGAAAATCGAGGAAGTCCGCACCGCCATCACCCACAGCGCGAAAGATACACACGCCGCCGTTCTCGCCATGCGCGAGCAAGGCGTCCGGGTGCTCGTGGTATTGGGCGGCGACGGCACCAGCCGCGCCGTCACCAAGGCCTGGCCGGACGCCGTGCTGATGCCGCTGTCGACCGGTACCAATAATGTTTTTCCACTCTGGATCGAACCCACCATCGCGGGTCTGGCCGCGGGTCTGATCGCCGCCGGCCGCATCGCGCCGGATATCGGCGCGCCCCGCGCCAAGGTTGTCCATCTCGATATCGAAGGCGAGGCGCCTGACCTGGCGCTGGTGGACGCGCTGTTTCTGCAGGGCGATCGCATCGGCAATCTCGGGCCGTTCGAACCTCAATTCATGAAAACCCTGGTGCTGACCCGCGCCGAACCCGACGCGGTCGGCATGTCGCCGCTGGGCGGACTGCTGTGCCCCGCCGGATTTGCCGACGACTGGGGCGTGCGGGTGGATTTCTGCGGTCACGATGAAGGCGGTCAACTGCTGCGGGCACCGGTCTCGCCGGGGCTGTTCCGCTCCGCTCATGTGCGCGGTGCGACGCGCCTGTCCCTGGAAAAACCGACCGTTGTGGAAGGCCCGGGCATTCTCGCTTTCGATGGCGATCGCGAACGGGCGCTCGCCCCGGGCCAGCGCGCCACACTCACCGTCACCCGCACCGGGCCCCGGGTGATCGATCCGCGCACGGTGCTGCGCCTGGCGGCGGAACGCGGCCTGATGCTGAATCTACCCCACTGGATCGATCCTTACGACGGCGGTACCGGCGGCGGTTGTTGCTGAGCACAGACCACGCCACCACCTCGCCGCCTACCTGACCCCGGCGGCTGAAAAACGCTGCTGGCACCCTCTGCTTCGTTGCCCGCTGCGCGCTCCTGCGCCTACTTCTATCTGATCTGTCTCGGTTGCCGTGTGCCGTGTACCTCGCATCTGGCCATCCTCGCAATGTTCATCAGCTATCTGCTATAGCGCAGCCTCCCCTGGCCTCAGTAAGTTCCCCTGAATCACCCGATATTTTCAATCTGTGATTTTCTTCTCGCTCCTCGCTCGGGTTTGTTGACCCACTTCACAAGGGGGACTAACAAGGACGCCGATTCCTCCGATGTGCGCCTGCGCACGATCGCGGGAGAACCGGGAGCCCGCGGGCTCCGCTCAAGGCGTTACGGAATCGCCCCCTCGGCTGGTGCCGGACGCACCCTCATGACCATAGCAAGACAAGGAGTCCACCATGGCTACATCCAACGCGAAAAGAATCGATCTTCCAGTCACCTTTGTCGATCTCGGAGACGGCGAACAACCGCCGCGCTTCGCGGCCTATCGGCTCGATACCGCCGGGCGCCCTGTCGAGAAGCTCGGCGACTACGACGGTAAAGTATTAAAAATTGATCTTGCCGCTTCCGAAGCGATCGCATTCGGCCCGGATGTCGAGGATTTCAAGGCCCTGCCCAGGGAGAGTCTGGCCAGCTATCGGGTAGGACAGAAAATCGATCTCTGGCGCAAACAGGGCATCGTGTTTCCACGCGATATCTGGGATCGTTTTCATTTTCATTTCGTGTGTGTCACCGGAACCGTGCGCAAGTGTCGACCCTGGTTCTGGGATCTGCTCGACGACATTCGACTGCTGCCGATGCTAGAACTGGCACAGGTGGCGCGCATCAAACCGATCACCGCGGAGCTGCAACCACACATTCTGTTTCCGCTCCGCTGTCTGCCGCTTTGCGACGGCGTGATCGAAATCTACGAACGCGAATGCTGCTGTCACCACATTCATATTCCGGACTTGCTCGATCGACTGCGCGACATCCTCGATATTCTGCCGATACCGATTCCGGATCCGATTCCCGAGCCGATTCCAGGCCCGGACCCGGCACCCTTCGGTCCACGACTGCTGCGTGCCAAGGCGCGCGCGATCCAGCAGCGCAAAGCACCGCTCGATCTTGCCGCGGTTCCACCCGAGAATCTGCACCAGGACTACCTCGCGCTGCGTGCCATGCCGCTCGAAGCCGCGCACCGCTATGTGCTGGAGCGGCCCTATCTGTTCCCGATTTTCTGTCACTGCTCCGTGCGCAAGGTTGGCCAGACCCCGATTCAGCCCGGTGGCCATTTCGATTTCTGCTATCTGCGCGCGCATCATCATCCGCATCACGCGCACTGTTCCAGGACTTACGCGTACAAGATCAAGCAGCTGATCAACGGTGTCCTGACCGTCGTGTACGACGGCCTGGCCGCGCACCAGTATTTCGCGGCCGGAATCCCCGCGGATATCCGCACCTACAACCCGCAAGCCCATGTCTGCGCGGATGGCCCCGGCGATGCGCCGCCCAATGATGGCGTGCCCTTCGTAATGCTGGAGCATGTCGGCAGCTACGGGAGCTTCCACTTCAACTTCCCGGTGCAGACCGGCGTATCGCAGGTCGCTGGACTCGACCCGGACGATGGCACCTATACGACCTCGTACGCACCCGACTGCCCTTGGGGCAGTGCGCTGGGCCTGCGCCTGTGGTTCTCGCCGGAGTTGGAGCCCGTCGTGAAGTACTACCGGCTGAAGGTCTGCGCGGTGAACGATGCCGGAGCACCCGTCGGCGCGCCGATCGTGCTTGACGATACGGTCACCTGGGACAAGCTCGTCGATATTCCAGGCGACGTGATTCGCGTACCGGAGACGTTGGGCCCCACACCCGTTGGTGCGGAGAACGATCTGTTCAAAGTGCCGTACTGGAGCTCGCCCGACCACCGCTACCTGAGCGGGCAGTTCCACCAGGTCTGGAATACAGCGCAAACCGTGTTTCCGGACGGCAAGTACCTGCTGATCGTCGAGGTATTCGACGCTGCGGGCAATCGCGTCAAGCCCAACGGCGCGACCGGTCCGGGCACGGCGCAGAACTTTCAGTTCCGGCGCTGGGCTTCGGCGGTGGATACCGACCCCGTGCCCTTTGCGGACGCGGCGCACGTCTTCTGGATCGACAACACACCGGTGGGCGGCGATCTCGTGGATCTGCGCAAAAACGGCATTCCCAACATCGCCGAATGCCAGTTCATGACCGACACCGCGGACGCTACGGTCGCGATCGGCTTCCGGGCGTTTCACCTGCACGGTGTCGAGCACGCCGGTAACGGAGACGACAATTCGTTCATGTGGCATTACGGCATCTGGTGGCAGCGCGGCCTGAATGGCGCCACCGGTGCGCTCGGACCGGCACCCTCCGGCGGCAACAACCATACCGATGTGGGCGAAACCGGCGGTGCGGTTTCCTCCGGCAGCGAGACGTTCGCGAATCTACTGGGCGGACACCCGAAATGCACATTCAGCGTCACCTTGAGCGTGTACGCCAAGCACTACACCGGCAGCGCCCGAATCCAAAGCTACGACTACCGGGAAACGGCGTCGTTTGCGCTGGAAATCGTCAGCTAAGGCCGTAAAGATCGGTCACCCCGGGTTGGGTTGTCAGCATCCTGGCAACCCAACCTTCAGCGCGGTGTAATTCCAGATTGTCCCGAAACGCACCTGCCGGCACTGCCTCCAATGTGGAAAGGGTCGGGATTCCGCAGGGGTAGGTATTCACCGATCGTTCTCAGCCTGTCAACCAAACATCGCGCGAAACTCGTCGGTGCTGTTGGTCTTCGGAAACGGTTCCGGCGGCACCGGAACTCCGAGAAATCCGCACAGGGGCTCCCAGCCCTCGCGGACATCGAACACCAGCAATCTATCGGCCGGCACTGTCTCGCGCACGCTGCGGTTGTGCCGCTCGAATACCCCGAGGGCATGATCGCGGTCGCCGAGCCGGCCCTGGAAGGTTTCGTCGAGCACGATGCGACGCGCCATCGTGGCCTGGGCTTCGGGCATCCCGGGCGGTGGCGGTCGCGACAGTACCTGGTAGATGGTGCCTTCGATGCTGCGATACCACTGCTCGGGATCGCGCAGGGTCAGGATGACCTTGGCATCCGGGTACAGCCGCATCAGCTGCCGCCAGAAATGGCAGGCGGGCCAGTCTATTGCCGAGCGATAACCGTTGAGCACGCGGGTCAACGCCTGTTCGTCGGTCAGCGCCTGTAGCCAGTCGGCGGCCATCTCCGGCTGTCGCACCACTTCGAGCATGTGATAGACCGGGCCGAAACCCAGATCGGCGAGCGCCGCGCGCAACGACAAGGTACCGGTGCGGCCGAAACCAGCGCCGATGACGTCAAGTGCCATGATTGACCCCCATTCTTTTGGTTAGGTTCGTCATTTATGCCACAGTTGGCACCCGCCGTGTGGGTCGGTGACGACAGGCCATCGCAGAGCCAGGAGACAGTCAGCAATGTCCAGTGACGAAAAGTCCTTCCAAAATGAATTGCGCGAACTACAGATCGAGCTGGTCAAATACCAGCGTGAGCTCATCGCGTCCGACAAGAAACTCCTGGTGATCCTGGAGGGCCGCGACGCCGCCGGCAAGGACGGCACCATCAAATGCATCGTGGAGCATCTCAGCCCGCGCGAAACCCGTGTCGTCGCGCTCGGCAAGCCATCCGACCGCGAATGCAGCAGCTGGTACTTCCAGCGCTATGTGCAGCATCTGCCCGCCGCGGGCGAGCTGGTGCTGTTCAACCGCAGCTGGTACAACCGCGCCGGTGTCGAGCGGGTCATGGGCTTCTGCACGGACGAAGACTACCGCCAGTTCATGGATACCGTGATCGAATTCGAGTCCATGCTGGTGCGGTCGGGCATCCAGTTGCTCAAGTACTACCTCGACATCGAGCGGGATACCCAGCGCGAACGCCTGGAGGAGCGCATCACCGATCCGCTCAAGCAGTGGAAACGCAGCCCCATCGACGACAGCGCCCAGCAGCGCTGGGACGACTACAGCGCGGCGCGCAACGCCATGCTGGCGCGCACCCACCACCCGCTGGCGCCCTGGGTGGTGGTGCGTGCCGACCACAAGCGCAAGGCGCGCCTAGAGTTGATCCGCGATCTCCTGTCACGCCAGGGCTACACCGGCAAGCGCGACGAGCTGCTGCTGCCCAACCGCGAGCGGATTTTCGAATACGACCCTGTGTATCTGGAACGGAACCTGATCGCGCGCTGATATTGTGCAGAGTCCATCAGCAGAGAGTCGATCAGCACAGAGCCGATAGGAGCCGATCAGCACCTTGTCGGACTCTGGGCGGGCGGTATAATGGCCGCCCTTCGGGGGTGGTGCCGAGCAATTGAACGCACCGGTCCTGAAAATTCATGCAGGAAGGGTGGCAGAGCGGTTGAATGCAACGGTCTTGAAAACCGTCGATGGGCGACCATCCGTGGGTTCGAATCCCACCCCTTCCGCCA
>JBFXFL010000039.1:0-2753 GCA_050179115.1 Porticoccaceae bacterium
GCGGCCCTGCCGCTTAGCTCGACCACGGGCACCGGGGCCGCGATGGTCGGCAGGGCAAGCCCCGCCAACACGACTGCTCCCGCTGCCCACCGACTTCCCGATCGCGCCAGCCTGCACTTCATCATCAGCTACTACTTCAGCTCCACCCGGCGATTCATCGCCCATGACGACTCATCGCTGCCGACCGCAGCGGGGCTTTCCTCGCCATAGCTGATAACCTCGATCAGACCGGAATCAACACCGTTGAGCACCAGGAAATCCCTCACCGCGTTGCCGCGTCGCTCGCCCAGCGCCATGTTGTATTCGCGCGTCCCGCGCTCGTCAGTGTGGCCCTCCAGCCGGATGTGCTTGGGATTGCTGCGCAGATTGGCCGCGTGGCCCTGCAGAGCGGAACGCGATTCGGGGCGCAGCGTGGCTTTGTCGAAATCAAAATAGAACACCGTTTCCAAGCCGCCGGCGTCATAAACATCCGCCCCGCCGATCGAACCGTCGCCGACCACTCCGGTCGCTACGCCGTTGCCAGAACCACTTTCGCCGATGCCGGCACCCGCCGTATCGCCGTCGGTGGAAGTACTGGAACACGCGGCCAGAAACATCGCCAGAAAACCGGCAAAAAATAAATTGGTGAAGGATTTCATGTTCATGAGTTGAGAAAGCTCCTTGATATCGTAGGGGCACAAAAGCCGTGCACAATCTATCCGGTTCGGCAGCAAAATGCCAATAATTTCCCCGAGATCACTTCAGAAATGGTGACCATGCTGGCTCGCGCACATCGCCCGACTGCGACGGCAACAGAAAACGCACCCGTGCATCGATCGAAACCACCGCCAGCACGGTACGGCGACCCTGTCGGGAGGTGTACATCACCATGGCGCCGTTCGGTGCCACCGTGGGCGATTCATCCAGCGCGGACTGGGTTAACCCCCGAAAGTCGTTGGTCACCAGATCCTGGCTCGCAATAACGAATCCCCCGCCCTCGCCTCGATGCACCATCACCAGGGTACGGCCATCGGCCGCCAGCTGCGGTCGTGCGTTGTACTTGCCGTTGAAGGTGACGCGCGTAAGCTGGTTGCCCGCCAGTGTAAGTTTGTAGATCTGCGGTGATCCACCACGGTCGGACGTAAACAGCACTGCCTTGCCGTCGGGCGTCCACGTAGGCTCGGTATCAATCGCAGAATGGTTCGTCAGCCGGGTGAAGGCCTTGGTCGCGAAGGTATACAGATAGATCTCGGGATTGCCGTCCTTGGAGAGCACCAGGGCCAGACTGCGGCCATCGGGCGACCAGGCGGGCGCCCCGTTCAAGCCGCGGAAATTTGTCACCTGTTCACGCTGGGCGTCCGATAGCCGCTGGCGAAAGACCGCTGGGCGACGGGTTTCAAAGGAGACATAGACCAGTTCGCGGCCATCCGGAGACCAGCGCGGCGACAGGATCGGCTCCTTCGATTTCAGCATCAGCCGTTCGCGGGCGCCGTCGGCATCGGAAACCAGCAGACGATACGCCAGTTTCCCGCCTTCTGGTGTCGCCGTGACATAGGCAATGCGCGTGGAAAAAGCGCCGCGAATCCCGGTAATGGCCTCAAACACCACGTCGCTGATGTGGTGAGCAATGTCGCGCAGCTCACTGTCACTGCCTTCGACAACCTTGGTAAATATCTGCCGTTCGCCCGCGACCTGAGCCAGACTGAAAGTGACCTTGATACGACCCGCCACTGGACGCTGGACATCTGCCACCACCAGGTACTCGATGCCCGCGACACTCCAGTCGCGATAGTAGACCTCCGCCATGGTCCGGGGAAACGACAGCATGTTTTCCCGCGCCATGGTCCGGAACAACCCGCTACGATCGAGATCCGCGGAAACAATGGCACTGATGTCGCCCGGCAGCTGTCCGCCGGCCAGCGTCATCGGCACCACCGCGATGCGGGTGGGGTTATCCGCGCCATGGGTAATCTCGATCGAGAGTTCCCCGCGCGCGGATAACGACGTGCACAGCAGCACAAACAGCGCCGCAATGGACCACCGATTTCGCCGGCAGCGCAGGACATTCAACGGGGCAATGCTCGGATATTTTTCCATTAGAGCCTCAAATCTTCGGGTCGGAATATCAGGGTAAATTTCCGGAAATACTGCTCAAACAACAACGGATCCTTGCGCGCCAATTCCTGCAGACGGTCAAAGCGCCCGGCCCGCTCAACCGCCGTGATCGCGGATTGGTCAAACGCCGGATCGCCACTCGAGCGCGTCACTACAACGCCCATCACCTGGCCGGTGGGCACGATCCGTATCTGTAGCTCCACCTGCATATCGCGACGCGCGCTCGGCGGCCTGCTCCAGTTCCCCGCGATGCGATCTCGGACATAGTCTCCATAGGTCGAAACTGACTGCTGCGCCGCGGCCTGCGCCTGTTCGGCGGCCTGCTGCGCGGCCAGCTGTTGCGCGCGCTGGGCACGTGCCTCCTGCTCGGCTTTTTCACGCACGGCTTTTTCTTTCGCGAGCTTGTCCTTCGCCGCTTTCTCCTGCTCTCTGGCGGCCTGCTCTTTTGCCGCCTTCTCCTTCGCTGCCTTTTCCTTGGTGGCTTTTTCCTGAGCGGCTTTTTGCAGCGCCAGTTTCTCCTTGACAGCGGTTTCCCGCGCCAACTTTTCTTGCGCCGCTTTTTCGCGCGTTGCCTGTTCCGCACGCTTCGCGTCGGCGTCGTTCGCCACCGGCTTGGGCTTGGGCGGCTCCGGCTTTGCAGGCTCCGGCTTTGCAGGCTC
>JBFXFL010000039.1:2853-26924 GCA_050179115.1 Porticoccaceae bacterium
GGCTCCGGCTTTGCAGGCTCCGGCTTTGCAGGCTCTGGTTTTGGTGGCTCTGGTTTGGCCGGCTCCGGCTTAGGCTGTTGGACCTTTGCCGGCGCGGATCGGGTCGGCGCCGGACGTTCGATCTGCAACAACGTGGCTTCGATATAGCTTGGCTGCACCAGATCCCTCCGTTGGAACTCGGGGTACCAGCCGCTGATCAGCAGATACAGCAGCCCACCATGCAGGAAGGCACTGCACAGCACCGCAATCCGATACCCGGATCCGCGTCGTGTCATTCACCGTCGTCCCGATGGCGGATCGGTGACCAGTCCGACGCCCTTCACTCCGGCCCCTTGCAGCTTGGCCATAAGCCCGACCACGGTGCCGTAATCAACCGTGCGGTCACCCCGCACCAGCACCGGGGTATCCGGTTTTTCGCTCAACACCTTGCGGATTTTCTCGACAATGGCGTCCAGTGCTTCCGGCTGACTTTTGCCGTTGCCGAGATCGAGGTGATACACGCCCGCCTCGTCAATCGCGACCTCGATGGGCTCCTTGTCCTCCACCGGCTGCGCGGTCGCCTTGGGTAGATCCACCTTCACGCCCGTGGTGAGCAGCGGCGCGGTGACCATGAAGACGATGAGCAGCACCAGCATCACGTCGATATAGGGGACGACGTTGATTTCCGCTACCAGAGCGCGCTTTTGCTTCTTGTTGAATGCCATGAGCCCGACCTGCTACTTACCGGTACTGTAAATACGGCGGTGCAGGATGCCCGAGAACTCCTCTGCAAAAGTCTGATACCCGCCGTACACCTGCTCGACACGAGTGGCGAATCGGTTGTAGGCGATAACGGCCGGAATCGCCGCAAACAGACCCATCGCGGTGGCGACGAGCGCCTCGGCAATGCCGGGGGCGACCGCTGCCAGGGTCGCCTGCTGCATGCCGGCGAGACCCCGGAATGCCTGCATGATGCCCCACACCGTGCCGAACAACCCGATATAGGGGCTCACCGAGGCAACACTGGCGAGAAACGGCAGATGGGTATTGAGCTTTTCCTCTTCGCGGGACAGCGCAATCCGCATCGCCCGCTCGACGCCGGCAACGATGGAATCCGGGTCCGCACCACGCTGCTGGTTGAGCCGGTTGAACTCCCGGAACCCCGCGCGAAACACGGTCTCGACGCCGGGGATATGCTCATTACCCTGCAAACGCTGGTTACCGTCATTGAACAACTGGTTGAGGTCGCCTCCGGACCAGAAAGTGCTTTCGAACCGCTTGAGGTCGGCTCCGGCGCCACGCAGATAAAGTCCGCGCTGGATGATCATCACCCAGGACAGCGCCGACGCACCGAACAGGATCAGCAGCACCAATTTGACGGGCACGGTCGCACCGACGATCAGCACCCAGAACGACATTTCGTTTGTCACCCGTGACTCCTCAGCTATCAGGCATTGGCAAAAATTCTTTCGAGCATTTCGCCCGGCATTCTCACCGGCTTCATGGTGCAACGGTCGGCACAGGCCACCTTGACCTGCCCCGCGCACAATAATTCCCCGCCACGGTGAACACTCTGCTCGACCTCAAACCAGGCGCGACCGTGCGCCGCCGCGAAGGCGGTAATGACCAGGTCGTCGTAGAGTCGCGCCGGGCGGTGGTAACGAACGTTGAGTGAATGCACCACAAAAATACTGTCATCGCCCCAAAAGGCGGGATTCGCAAACCCATGGTGGCGGAGCCATTCCGAACGCGCACGCTCCATGTATTTCAGATAATTCACGTAATAGACAATGCCCTGGGCATCGGTATCCTCGATGTAAACCCGGACCGGCAATTCGAAAATCGTGCTCAAGGCTGCAACAGTCCCGGCTGTGATCCGGCGCCGCCGGTCGCCGGCGGTCGCAAACCAAAATGCTCGTAGGCAAGTCGCGTCGCAATCCGACCGCGCGCCGTGCGCGCCAGGTAGCCCTGCTGGATCAAATAGGGCTCAAGCACGTCCTCGATGGTATCGCGCTCCTCGCTCAAGGCCGCCGCGAGACTGTCCACGCCCACCGGCCCACCATCGAATTTTTCGATGATGCTGCGCAGCAGGCGTCGGTCGAGATGATCGAATCCGGACTTGTCCACCTTGAGCATATCCAGAGCAGTATGCGCGACTTCCATCAGGATACGTCCGTCGCCCCGCACTTCGGCGTAGTCGCGCACCCGCCGCAACAGGCGGTTGGCGATGCGGGGCGTGCCGCGCGCCCGGCGCGCCACTTCCATGGCGCCGTCCACATCGATCTCGACGCCGAGAATCCCGGCGGCGCGGGTGACGATGGCGCCCAGTTCCTCGACGCTGTAGAACTCCAGACGCTGCACGATGCCAAAACGATCCCGCAGCGGCGACGTGAGCAAACCCGCGCGCGTGGTGGCACCCACCAGGGTGAACGGCGGCAATTCGAGCTTGATCGAACGCGCGGCCGGTCCTTCGCCGATCAGGATATCGAGCCGGTAATCCTCCATCGCCGGATAGAGAATTTCTTCCACCACCGGGCTCAGGCGATGGATTTCGTCGATGAACAGCACGTCGCCCGCTTCCAGATTGGTGAGCAGGGCCGCGAGATCGCCAGCCCGCTCCAGCACCGGACCCGAGGTGGTCTTCAACCGGGCGCCCATTTCGCTGGCGATGATGTGGGCGAGCGTGGTCTTGCCAAGCCCCGGCGGGCCGAATACCAGGGTGTGATCCAGTGGTTCGTTGCGGCTGCATGCGGCCTCGATGAACACCGCCATCTGCTCCCGCACCGCAGTCTGACCGACGTAGTCTTCGAGTCTCAGGGGGCGCAGCGCGCGATCGATGCGCTGTTCGGGGGCGGCAGCCTGGGGCGCCACGAGACGATCCGTTTCAATCATCGGGCCAGCCCGGGAAATTGGCGGCTAGCATACCGGTCCCGGACTACTTTTTCACCATGCCGCGCAAGGCTCGACGGATCAGCTGCGCGCTGTCGGCCGCCTCGGCCGCCGGGCAATCGGCCAGTGCCGCGGTCACCATCTGCGCCGCCTCCGCGGGTTTGTAACCGAGCGTCATCAGGGCGCTCTCGGCCTCGCCGCTGATATCCTGCCCGTGCGATGCCGCGTTCGGGCTACCCTCTCTACTCGCCACCGGGGCCCAGTCCGCGATGCGGTCGCGCATTTCCACCAGCAGACGCTCCGCGGTCTTGCGCCCCACCCCGGGCAGCCTGACCAGGCGCGCGGTATCGCCGGCGCGGATCGCATGGATGAACTCTCCCACCGTCATGCCCGACAGCACGGCGAGCGCCAGCCGCGGGCCGACGCCGCCGATGCGGATCAACTCGCGGAACAGCCGCCGCTCGGCGACATCGCTGAATCCGAACAGTTGCTGGGCGTCTTCACGCACCACCAAGTGCGTGTGCAGGACAACCGGGCTGCCCACCTCGGGCAGTACGAAATAGGTGTTGAGGGATACCAGCACCTCGTAGCCGACGCCCTGGACATCGACCAGCAACTCCTGGGCCTGCTTCTCCCGCAGCATGCCGCTGAGCCAACCGATCACGGCCTATCCTCCACGACCCCGGGTGCGCAACCGATGGGCATCGCTAACTCTGCCAACGTCCGCGGGCGTAATGGGCCGCACCCACCCGGGCCGCCGTCGCGATGCCGTGGACATGACAGATCGCCACCGCCAGGGCATCGGCGGCATCGGCCGGCGGCACCGCCGGCAATTGCAGCAACTGCTTCACCATCAACTGCACCTGCTCCTTGGTGGCACCGCCATTACCTACCACGGCCTGCTTGACCGTGCGCGCACTGTACTCGGCAACCGGCAGACCGGCATGGACCGCGGCGACAATGGCGGCGCCCCGGGCCTGGCCCAGGCGCAGCGCCGCACGGGGATCGCGGGCGAAGAAAATGTCCTCGATCGCCACCGCATCCGGGTGGTAACGGGCGATGAGCTCGCTGACTCCGCTGAAAATATGGCCGAGGCGTTCGGCAAGCGTGGTCGCCGGCGGTCGCACCACACCGCTCGCGATGTAGGCAGGGCTGGCGCCGGAGCTCTCGACAACACCAAAGCCGGTGCATCGGGAGCCGGGATCTATGCCCAATATCACCGCCATGGCGAACTCCAGTGACAGCGAAACAACGATGTGTGTGCGCTCGGCAGCGTCCAGCACAGCGCGAAGAAGGTCACCTAGGGCGCCGCCGACAAATCAGCGTTGGTATAGACGTTCTGGACATCGTCCAGATCTTCGAGCTGGTCGATCAAGGCGATCACCGCCACCGCACTGTCCGCATCCGGCACCACGGTGGTGAGCGGGATCATGGCGACCTCCGCATGCTCCGGCGTCAATCCGGCAGCCGTCATCGCCGCCTTCACCGCGGCGAAATCCTGCCAGCCACTCAGCACATCGACCGAACCGTCTTCATTGCTCACTACGTCCTCGGCACCGGCTTCAAGCGCAACCTCGATAATGCGGTCCTCATCGCAACCCGGCGGATAGGTCAACTGGCCGCGACGGTTGAACAGATAGGCGACCGAACCGTCGGTACCCAGGTTGCCGCCGCGCTTGCTGAACGCGTGCCGGACATCGGCCACCGTGCGATTGCGGTTGTCGGTGAGGCACTCCACCAGCAGCGCGACACCGCCCGCGCCATAGCCTTCGTAGGTGACTTCTTCGTAGTTTTCCGCATCGCCGGCGCCCGCGCCGCGCTGGATCGCCTTGTCGATGGTATCCCTTTTCATATTGACCGACAGAGCCTTGTCGATCGCCGTCCGCAAGCGTGGATTGTCTTCCGGCGACCCGCCGCCGGTACGCGCCGCCGTCACCAGCTCGCGAATCAGCTTGGTGAACAGCTTGCCGCGCTGGGCGTCCTGGGCCGCCTTGCGATGCTTGATGTTTGCCCACTTGCTGTGGCCGGCCATGGAGAGTCTCCGGAAAACTACTGCGGCGGACGCAGGGCGATGTGCAGATCCCGCAGGGCTTCGCTCCCCACCGCGCCCGGAGCATCCGTCAGCAGGCACTGCGCCGACTGGGTCTTGGGAAAGGCGATGACATCGCGGATCGAGCCGGCGCCCAGCATCAGCATCACCAGCCGGTCCAGACCAAAGGCGATGCCGGCATGGGGCGGGCAGCCGTATTTCAGGGCATCCAGCAGAAAACCGAACTTCTCGCGCTGCTGGCCGGCGTCGATACCCAGGATGTCGAATACCGCCGCCTGTAGTTCGGGCCGGTGAATCCGCGCGGAACCGCCGCCCAGCTCAGTGCCGTTCAACACCATGTCGTAGGCGCGCGACAGCGCTGCGCCGGGATCGGCGCGCAAGGCGTCAGGATCGCAGGAAGGCGCGGTGAAAGGATGATGGAGCGGGGTCCAGCCGCCGCTGCCGTCCCGTTCGAACATGGGAAAATCCACGACCCAGAGCGGCGCCCAGGCGCGCGTGTACAGATCCAGATCGACGCCGAGCTTGCAGCGCAGGGCGCCCAGGGATTCCGCCACCACGGCGGCCTTGTCGGCGCCGAAAAAGATCAGGTCGCCGTTTTCCGCGCCGACGCGGTCGAGAATCGCGCGCCGCACTGGCGGCGGCAGGAATTTCACGATGGGCGATTGCAGGCCCTCTTCGAGATCGGCGCAATTGTTGACCTTGATGTAAGCCAGTCCGCGGGCACCGTAACGCGCAACGAAAGCCGTGTAATCGTCGATCTGCTTGCGGCTGAGCGCATTGCCACCCGGCAGGCGCAGCGCGGTCACCCGACTCGCGGGATCAGCGGCGGCCGCGGCAAACACCTTGAATTCGACACCCGCCATCAGATCCTTGATATCGACCAGTTCCAGGGGAATGCGCAGATCGGGCTTGTCGCTGCCGAAACGCGCCATCGCCTCGGCGTAGGTGAGGCGGGGAAATTCGCCGAGATCGACGTCAAGCACTTCGGCAAACAGCCCCCGTACCATGGCTTCGACGAGCGCCATGAGATCGGCCTCGGCCAGGAAGGATGTCTCGATGTCGATCTGGGTAAATTCCGGCTGACGGTCGGCGCGCAGATCCTCGTCGCGGAAACAGCGCGCGACCTGATAGTAGCGATCGAATCCGCTCACCATCAGCATCTGCTTGAACAACTGCGGCGACTGCGGGAGCGCGAAAAAGCGCCCCGGATGCGTGCGGCTGGGCACCAGATAATCGCGTGCGCCTTCGGGCGTCGCCCGGGTCAGGATCGGCGTCTCGATATCGAGAAAACCCTCGCCGTCGAGAAAGCGCCGCAACGCGCCAGTCACCCTGGCCCTCAAGCGCAGATTGCGCTGCATCTCCGGCCGGCGCAGATCCAGATAGCGATGGTGCAGACGCACTTCCTCGCCCACGCGGGTGTGCTCGTCGAGCTGAAAGGGCGGCGTCTCGGCGCTGTTGAGAATGTCGAGCGCGAGACCATAGACCTCGACCCGGCCCGTCGCCATGTCGGGATTCACGGTCTCGGGCGTGCGCGCGCGCACCCGCCCGGTCACGCGCAACACATACTCGCCGCGGACGCGATCCGCGGTATCGAAATGCACGCCACAGTCGGGGTCGAATACCACCTGCACGATGCCGTCCCGATCACGCAGATCGATGAAGATAACCCCGCCGTGATCGCGGCGACGATCCACCCAGCCGCACAGCACCACTTCGGTACCCGCCAGGTTCTCCCCGACCGCACCGCAATAGATCGACCGCCCGATCTCGCCGTGACGGGGCGTCAACTGTCGGTCATCGGTCATGGCGTCGCGGCGGTGGCGGTGGTGGTCTTCGGCGCTGGAGCGCTGGTCTCGCCCGCGGATTTGGCGCTGCCGGCACCATCCTCCTTTGCCGCCGGCTTGGTGTCGGCATCAGCCGCCAGATTGCGCTTTTTGTCGCCCGTCTTGAAATCGGTTTCGTACCAGCCGCTGCCGCTTAACCGGAACGCGCTGGCGGTCAGTTTCTTTTTGAGGCTGGCATGGCTACACGCCGGACAGTCCACGAGCTGCGGGTCCGCGACCTTCTGGATCGCTTCGAGCTCGTGCCCGCAGTCCTGGCACAGGTATTCATAGATTGGCATCGGAAGATCACCTCCAGGAAATTGCAGTCGTTGCGTGCGCCGCCGCCGGGGACAGGACGACAAAACGGGACGCATTATACTCCGCGCGCCCTGCCCTCGTAACCGACGCAAGAGTGCGCAAATAGAGGGCACGGCCGCATCGCGGCAATCGAATTTGGTGATTTCTTGAAAAAAAACAAGCTTTGACGGAAAAACTGCTTGCGAGCCAATTTTCAATGCTTTATACAGATTCGCGGGCGACTTGCATCCGCCGGATTGCCGGTTTCACCGGCGCGGACCCCGTCCAGGCATTCAACTTCGATCAACAATTGGATCAACAAGGGATTATTTATGGCTGCCACAAAAACCGCCCCAAAGGCCCCGGCCAAAAAAGCCGCCAAGGCAAAACCTGCCGCGAAGGCAAAGCCGACCGCCAAAACTCCGACAAAACCGGTTGCTGCACCACCCCGCAAGACCACCGTCATCACCGAGAAACTCACCAAGGCGCAGATTCTCGCCGAGATGGCAACCAACACCGGCCTCGGCAAGAAGCAGGTCGCCGATGTACTGGACGAACTCGGTTCCCTGATCGAGCGTCACATCAAGAAGCGCGGCGTGGGCGAGTTCACCCTGCCCGGCCTGCTCAAGATCAAAACCGTGAAAAAGCCGGCACGCAAAGCGCGCAAGGGCATCAATCCCTTTACTGGCAAGGAGACAACCTTCCAGGCCCGTCCCGCCAGCACGGCAGTAAAGGTGCTCGCGCTCAAGGGCCTGAAAGACATGACCAACTGAGTCCCGCGGCAGCATTATCCAGCCCCGGTTCGCCGGGGCTGGTTCCAGATCGGCACGAATCTCCCCCATACGCACCAATAACACCCCTGCGCGAATACCTGCCACGCGCGGCAACACCAACCGGCGGGATGCCGCAGCCTGTTAGAATGAGCGCCTTCGCAACGCCTCCCACTGGATCCATTCGATGCGCGCAAGCCGTCTGCTCATCCCCACGCTCAAGGAAACTCCAGCGGAAGCAGAGGTCATCAGCCATCAGCTGATGCTGCGCTCCGGCATGATTCGCAAGCTCGCGGCCGGTCTTTACAGCTGGCTGCCGCTGGGTCTGCGCGTATTGCGCAAGGTGGAAGCCATTGTGCGCGAGGAAATGAACGCAGCGGGAGCCCAGGAAATCCTGATGCCCGTGGTACAGCCGGCCGACCTGTGGCAGGAATCGGGGCGCTGGGAGCAGTACGGCCCGGAACTGCTGCGCATCGAGGACCGGCACCAGCGCCCGTTCTGCCTCGGTCCGACCCACGAGGAAATCATCACCGATCTGATGCGCAACGAGATCCGCAGCTATCGCGATCTGCCCGCCAATTTTTATCAGATCCAGACCAAGTTCCGCGACGAAATCCGCCCTCGCTTCGGCGTGATGCGGGCGCGCGAATTCATCATGAAGGACGCCTATTCGTTTCACGTCGATCAGGCCAGTCTCGCCGAAACCTATCAGCGCATGTACACCGCCTACGCCAATGTTTTCACGCGCCTGGGCGTCGAGTTTCGCGCAGTGCTCGCCGACACCGGCAGCATCGGCGGCAGTCACTCCCATGAATTTCACGTCCTCGCCGATGCCGGCGAGGACGCCATCGCGATTTCGGACACGGGCGATTACGCCGCCAACGTCGAGCTGGCGCCGGCACTGCCGCCGGCACAGGCGCGGCCCGCGCCGACCCAACCGCTGCAGGAGGTGGCAACCCCGGGCCAGCACAGCATCGATGCGGTGAGCGCCTGCCTGGGACGACCTGCGGAGCAAATCCTCAAAACCCTGATCGTCAAAGGCAGCAAGTCCGGGCAGCTGGTCGCCCTGGTGCTGCGCGGCGACCACCAGCTCAACGCCATCAAGGCCGAGAAGCTGCCCCAGATCGAGAGCCCCCTGTGCCTTGCGACAGACGCGGAAATCCGCGCGGCAACCGGCTGCGGCCCCGGCTCGCTGGGTCCGCTAAAGCTGCCGCTCGATCTCATTGCCGATCACGCCGCGCTGGCCTGTGCCGATTTCGCGTGCGGCGCCAATCGGGATGGCTATCACCTCACGGGCGCAAACTGGGAGCGGGATTGTCCCGCGCCCATGGCCGCCGATATCCGCGACGTGGTGGCGGGCGATCCCAGTCCGGACGGTAACGGACGCCTCGTCATCCGGCGCGGCATCGAAGTCGGACATATTTTCCAGTTGGGTACCAAGTACAGCCAGGCGATGAATGCCCGCATAACCGACGAAAACGGTCGCGAGCAGGTCATGGTGATGGGCTGCTACGGTATCGGTATCAGCCGTGCCGTGGCCGCCGCCATCGAACAGCATCACGACGCCCGCGGCATCGTCTGGCCGCCCGCAATGGCACCTTTCGCAGTAGCCATCGTGCCCGTCAATGCGCATCAGTCCGATCTGGTACGCAACACGAGCGAGCGCCTGTATGACGAGCTCGTCGCTGCCGGCCACGAGGTTCTGCTCATGGACCGTCCCAGGGCGCGCCTCGGCGCGATGCTCGCGGATGTCGAACTGATCGGTATTCCCACCGTAGTGGTGGTGGGCGAACGCGGATTGGCGGATGGCAATGTGGAATGCCGCAACCGTCGCGACGGCACCCAGACCGAGCTCAAAATCGACAGGGTAGCGGCCTGGCTGGCCGCGCAATCCTGACGGTTTTCTCAAGCTTTCTCTTAAGTTTTCCATAATGTCCGTCGACTATGGTTGGTCCAGGCCATGTGGCATGGACTCTGGACCCACACATCAAATGTCGGACAGCTGGCAGATAGGTCTCAACAAAACGCGGACACCTTGGCGTCCCGCGTTTTTGCATCGCGCGTTGCGGAGTATCCAGCTCGTCAGATGGCAGAAACCGCCCGTCGCCAGGCAACCATCCCACACGCACGCCCACACGCACGCCCACACGCTTGACCCGGATTCGGGCCCCCGATCCCGGGATCTGTTGGTCGGCGATCTGATGTTCGCTGCACGCGCGCCCAGGACGGACGCGGCAGCACTCAGATTTTCGATGCGCTAACCCGGAGGCTTTCGCTTGCGCCTGGAACCGACACCCACGCTCCACAGCCTCGCATTTCGCGCCGCCGATTTCGCCACCCTGGCCGACGCCCTGGACTACGCCGCCCTGGGCGCGACCGGGGCCAATTTTTATTCCGGCCAGGGCAAGATCCAGGCGCGGCTGTCGTACCGGTCGCTGCGCGCCGATGCCGTAGCGCTGGCCCGCAAGCTCCTCGCCCTGGGTCTGTCCCAGGGCGACCGCGTGGCGCTGGTTGCCGAAACCGACCCGCATTTCCTGCGCTTTTTTTACGCCTGCCAGTACGCCGGACTGGTTCCCGTCCCGCTGCCCGCCTCGGTCAAGCTCGGCGCCCATACGTCCTATGTGGTCCAGCTGCAACGCCTGCTCGCGGGCAGCCACGCGAGTATTGCGGTGGCCTCCGAGGGGTATCTACCCTTTCTGGAAGAAGCCAGCGCCGGGCTCGGCCTGCGCATGGTCGCGGCCCCGGAGAATTTTTATCGGCTCCCGGCCGCTGACGGGCAAGTGCTGCCGGCGCAGGATCCGACCAGCATCGCCTATATCCAGTACACGTCCGGCAGCACCCGCTTTCCGCGGGGGGTGGTGATCCGGCAACACACGGCGATGGCCAATCTGGCCGGCATCGTTCAGCACGGCGTCAAACTGGTACCGGGCGATCGCTGCTTCTCGTGGCTGCCGTTCTATCACGACATGGGCCTGGTGGGTTTCGTGCTGGTGCCGGTGGCCGCGCAGATCTCCGTCGACTACCTGGATACGCGCGACTTCGCCATGCGTCCGCGGCAGTGGCTCAACCTCATGACGCAAACCCGGGCAACCGTGTCCTTTGCGCCACCCTTCGGCTACGACCTGTGCGCGCGCCGGCTCGGTCCCGGCGAAGCGGAAAAATACGACTTGCGCCATTGGCGCGTGGCGGGCGTCGGCGCCGAGATGATCCGCCCCGAGACCCTCGATTATTTTGCGAAAACCCTGGCGCCGGCGGGATTCGACGCGCGCGCGTTTCTCGCCTGTTACGGGATGGCCGAGTGCACGCTCGGGATCAGCTTTTCACCGCTCGATTCGGGCCACAACACCGTGATGGTGGACACCGACGAGCTCTATGAAAACAACCGGGTGGTACTGCTCGACCCGGATCATGCGGCCGAAGGTCGGGGGCGGCGCTTCGTCGGCTGCGGGATCCCCCTGCCCGGCTACGAAGTCGAGATCCGCAATGAGGATGGCGACGTCCTGGGTGACCTCGAAAGCGGAGTGGTTCATCTGCGCGGGCCCAGCGTGATGTCGGGCTACTTTGAAATGCCCGAGGAAACCCGTGCGGTTCTGGATGAAAGCGGCTGGCTGAACACCGGGGACATCGGCTATCTGGTCAAGGGTGCGCTGACCATCACCGGCCGCCAGAAGGATCTCATCATCATTCGCGGCCGCAACATCTGGCCCCAGGATATCGAACAGCTTGCCGAAACCCAGCCCGAAGTCCGTGTCGATGGTTCGGTGGCATTTGCCGCGCCCGGCGCCGATGGTGACGAGTGCGTGTTGATGGTGGAGTGCCGGGAAACCAAGCCCGAGCGCCGCACCGACCTCATCGCCCGACTCACGCGCCTGCTGCGGCAGGAACTGGCGCTGGAATGCCATATCCAGCTGGTGCCCAGAAGTTATCTGCCCCGCACCTCCTCCGGCAAGTTATCCCGTGCCCGCGCGCGTCTGATGTTCATCAACGAGCTGGCGGCGGAAACGGCATTGCCCACCGCGGCGTCGGCCTGATCGAACGCACGGCACGCCTGCAGCAGCCGGTGGCACCGCTCGTTGCGATCACCGGTGCAACCGGCTTCATCGGCAGCAACCTGTGTTTCCGTCTGCGGGCGTCCGGGTTTCGGGTACGCGCCCTGGTGCGCTCACCCGGACAGGCGCAGTCACTGGCACGCGCCGGTATCGATATCGTTCCCGGTGATCTCGCTGCACCGCTTGCGCTCGGACAATTGCTCGCGGGCAGCGCCGCGGTGATCCACTGCGCGGGCACCGTGCGCGGGCGCACCCTGGCGGATTTCGCGCCCGCCAATGTGCTGGGCAACAGACATCTGGTACAGGCCATCAAGATGTCCGACACCCCACCGCGACTGCTGGCGCTGTCGTCGCTCGCGGCACGGGAACCGCAGCTGTCGCCCTATGCCGCCAGCAAACTCGCCGGCGAGCAAGTCGTGACGGCGAGCGGCGACGCCGTCGCCTGGACCATCCTGCGGCCACCCGCCGTGTACGGGCCCGGTGACCGCGAACTGCTGCCGCTGTTTCGCCTGATGGCGCGCGGCATTGCACCGCTTCCGGGGCGCGCCACGGACCGAGTCTCGGTGCTCTACATCGACGACCTGGCGACTGCGGTCCTGCGCTGGCTGGCCACGGATTCACCGCCACGGCGAATCTTTACGCTGAGCGATCCGACGGACGCAGGTTACAGCTGGGCGGATATCGTCCGCGTCGCCAGTGCCGTCTGCGGGCGCCGGGTGCGATCCTTCCGGGTGCCCTCCGTGGTGCTCGACGGGATCGCAGGAGTAAACTGGGTTGCCGCCGCGCTGTTGCGCTACGCACCCATGCTGACGCCCGGTAAAGTACGGGAATTGCGCCATGCCGACTGGGTATGCGACTGGCGCGAACTGGGTGCCGCGCTCGACTGGCAGCCCTGGGTCGATCTGGCGGCAGGGATGCGCGAGACACTGCACGATGACGATGGGCATTAGCCAAACCTTCCACCCCACCACGAGATGAGTGACGGATGTCGTCAAAAAGCGCAACTTCCATTCGCCTGTTCCGCAATGATCTGCTGGAAGCCCTCACCCATGTGCATCCGGTGGTGCCGCTGCTGGTATGGACGCCGGTAATCAGCTGGCTGTTGTGGCGCGCGGTGACGCTCCACGGGCTGTCGATCACCGACCTGCTTCCGGTGGCTACGGCTGCGCTGCTGGTCTGGACCCTTACCGAATACGGTCTGCACCGCTTCGTGTTTCATTTCCCCGCCAAATCCCGGCTCGGCAAATGGCTGGTCTTTCTGTTTCACGGCGTCCATCACGAATCCCCCCAGGACAAAACCCGCCTGGTGATGCCGCCGGCCGGCGCAATCCTGATCATGGCGATGATCTGGCCACTGTTCGAGTTGCTGATACCCGCGCCCTGGACCGAGCCGTTCGGCGCGTTTTTTCTCGTTGGCTATCTGGCGTACGACTACCTTCATTACGCCACCCATCATTTTCCGATGCGCCTTGAGCTGTTCCAGCAGATCAAGCGTCACCACATGAAACACCATTATTCCGGTCAGACCGGTCGCTATGGCGTCAGCTCACCGCTGTGGGACATCGTGTTTCGCACCACCGGCCGTTGAGCCGCCATCCGCCGCTGCGCCCCGGAACCCGCCTCGCCATGCCCGAGTACTACCTGATCCCCAAGCGCCTGATCAAACGCTGGCCGTCCCTGCGCCAGGCCGCGTGGGCCGTGGAGGGATACTTTTTCAAGGCCTTGATCGGCAGCGCCCGCCTGCTGTCCCCGGAGCGCGCCGGGGCGCTGCTGTCCTGGCTGTTCGGTCTGGTTGGCCCCCACACCGCCAAGGCCGCCAAGGCCGACGCCAACCTGCGCTTCGTGCTGCCGCAACAAAGTGCGCGCGACCGCCGCGCCATGGTGAAACAGATCTTTCGCAATCTCGGACTCGCGACCGCCGAGCTGCTGGCCGCCAACCGCATCCTCGCCGAGCGCGAACGGCGCTTTGAATTTGTTGTCGACCCGGTCACCGCCACGCTGTTGGCCGCAAAAAAACCCATTCTCTTTGTCACCGCCCATATCGGCGCCTGGAATCTGAGTAATGCCATGGTGCCGCACCATGGCATGGAAGCCAGCTATCTTTATGCAAAGGAACCCAACCCCTATCTGCACGAGCTGTTTTACCGCATGCGCAAGATCCCGGGCATTCATCTCTATCCCAACACCGGCGGTCTGCTGCGCCTGCACCGGGAGCTGGCGGCGGGGCGGTGCGTGGCGCTGTTGGTGGACACCCGCCTGGACGAAGGTGAACCCATCCCCCTGTTCGGCGTTCCCGCGCCCACCAATACGCTCGCCGCCCGCCTCGCCCTGCGTACCCGGGTGCCGCTGATTCCGTTGCGGACCGAACGCCTGCCGAATCATCGCTATCGCATCACCGCCGGCCCACCGATCAAGGTGCCGGACGATATCCAGGAGGAACAGCCGCGCGCGATCGCCATGACCACCGAGATCAACCGGCGCTTCGAGGAATGGATCCGCACCGATCCGGCCCAGTGGGTCTGCCTGAAGCGGCGCTGGCCCAAGGGCGCAATTCCCGCGTCAGCGACCGAGAACCCGTAACCCGACAAGCGTCCCGGCGCGTCCGAAACCGCCGCCGGGCCAATGCTAAACTTGCGCCTTCGGCCACGCGCTCTGTGTGCATCACGCCATTCCGACCGGATCCACCCCATGCATGTGATCAACAAACACATCACCAAACGGCTGGTTCGGCTCGCCAGTCATGTGCTGCCCGAACAGCACGGGCTCGCGCTCGAACGCTGGCGCCGCGGCCGCGAGGAATACTGGAAATACCAGCGCTGCGATCACGTCTTCGCCTCCTACGGCAAGAGCGGCCGTACCTGGGTGCGCGCCATGCTGTCGCGCTATTTCCAGGTGGCCTGCAACATTCCGGAGAACATCCTGTTCGGCTTCGACAACTACCACAAGATCAATCCGGCGGTGCCGAAAATATTTTTTACCCATGACAACTATTTGCGCACCTACACCGGAAACCTGGACTCCAAGAAGGATTTTTACGCCAAGAAAACCGTGCTGCTGGCGCGCCGCCCCCAGGATGTCGCGGTGTCGCAGTTCTTCCAGTGGAAACACCGGATGCGCCCCTACAAAAAGGCACTGAACCTGTATCCGAGCCACGGCGCCGACATTTCCATCTACGATTTTGTGATGGACGAACACCAGGGCCTGCCCCACATCATCGAATTCATGAATCTCTGGGAACGCGAATTGCCCAAAATCCACGCATCCCTGCTGTTGCGGTATGAGGACCTGCGCGCCACGCCGCATCCCGAATTGAGCCGCCTGGTGGCGTTTCTGGGCATGGAGCCCGATGCCGCCGCCATTGCCGACGCGGTCGAGTTCGCCACGGTGGAAAATCTGCGCAAAAAGGAAGAGACCAACTATTTCTGGCGCAGCGGCAGCCGCCTCAAGGCCGCCGATCCGGGCAACCCGGACTCCTACAAGGTGCGCCGCGCCAAGGTGGGCGGCTATCGGGATTATTTCGACGACCAGCAACTCGCGGAAATCGACGGACTGGTCGCGACGCGACTCGCGCCGAGCTTTGGTTACAGCGAAACGCCCGCGGCCGCCGCGCCGCGAGATGCCGCCCGTGACTGATTACGGTCGCGTCGCGCTGCACGCCGCCAGCGCGGTTTGTCCTTTTGCGTCGCGCGAGCGGCGCAAGGCGTCCGAACGCTGGCTGCGCGGCTGGCTGGAATACCGCCGCCTGCAACCGGCGGACTGGGTACTGATGTCCTGGGGCAAGAGCGGCCGGACCTGGCTGCGGGTGATGTTGTCGCGTTTCTATCAGGTACGCTACGGCCTGCCCGCCTCCGAATTGCTGGATTTCGACAACCTCCACCGGCGGAATCCGGCGGCGCCGCGGGTATTTTTCACCCACAACAATTACCTGCGCGACTACACCGGCAACTGGCATTCGAAAGCACATTTCGCCGGCAAGAAAATCGTTTTGCAGGTACGCGATCCGCGCGATGTCGCGGTGTCGCAATTCTTTCAGTGGCAGTTCCGCATCCAGCCACGGAAAAAATTCCTCAACGACTATCCGCCCCACGGCGCCAATATCAGCGTTTTCGATTTTGTGATGGACCCGCAGGTGGGCCTGCCGCGCATCATCGACTACTTCAACGACTGGGCCGCATCGCGCGCCGAAGTCGCCGACCTGCTGCTGGTGCGCTACGAAGACATGCGGAGCGATCCGGGGCGGGAATTGCAACGCATCCTGAGTTTCACCGGTACGCCGGGCACGGCGGACGAGATCGCCGAAGCGGTAAATTTTGCCGCCTACGACAACATGAGAAAACTTGAAACGGAAGGCTTCTTCCGCAACAGCGGCGCGCGGGTGAAAGCCGGCGACGCCAATAATCCGGAGTCCTTCAAGGTGCGGCGCGCCAAGGTCGGGGGTTACCGGGATTATTTCGATGACGATCAGTGCCGCGCGCTCGACGAATTGATGACCAAGCTGGACCCTGTGTTCGGCTATGCCGCCGCGCCGGCAACCGGCGTGGCGGCGGGGTAGCGCGAGACCTCAACGGCCCGTTCGGCTGCCGACACTTTCAGCCGCCAACACATTCGTCCGCCAACACTTTCAGCCGCCAACACAGGGCAATCCGGTAATCCGGAATCTCCGCCACCCGCCACCGCTGCCAACCGGCCGCGGTTGTCGCCGCCACGGAGCTGGATTCCGGATCGGCAAATCCCGTCAAACCGCAACCAAGTGCCTTGAAATATGCCTCCCGGGCGGTCCAGATATCGTAAAAAACTTCGCGCTGCGCGGCGCCCGACAAGCCGCCGAGCCGCGCGCATTCATCCCCTGAAAAAAATCGCCGCGCCAGCGCCAGCAGTCGCTCCCGCGGCGCGACCTGCTCCACGTCCACACCCAATTCGCAGTGCGAGCCCAGAGCGCAGACCACGAGATCCCCGCTGTGGGACAGGTTGAATGTCAAAGGCAACGCCGGCCAGACGAGTACCGGCTTGCCCCGTCGGTCGCGCGCAAATCGCCAGTCCGCCGGTGGCAGCGGATACCGGTGGGAGAGTGCCTGACGCAACAGCAGCCGCGCGAGCAAGGCCCGGTGCCGATCAGCGGGATCGGCAAACCGCGCGCACTGCGCTATTTCGGCGTCGGAAAGGCACGCATGACTGTGCCCTTCCAGCCCATCCGAGCATTCCCCGAGTCGCGCCAGCCACAGCTGGACCGCGCCGCCGGCAAAGTTTTGATACGGCCGTTGCGGCAACCCGGGCAGACAGCCGGCCGGCACCGCATCAGCCGCAAGAAGCCTCAAAAACGCTGCACCTGTTTGCCGACAATGCGGTCGCGGACCCGCCAGTAGAGCGTGTCCGGATTCACCACCACGATGAATACGCGGCGCAGCCGACCTTCGGGACAGGCGATGGGCCGCACCGCGTGCCAGGCGTGGTCGGTGCGCTGGATCAGGGTCGATTGATTGCCGATCGAGGGCGCTTCGTGGATGGCGACAAACTCCTCGAGCGCCGGCGCCGAGTCGTAACTCAGGCGTCCGGCGTCGTCGAGGATAAGGGTGCCTCCACCCCACTCCGGCTGCCAGTCACCCTCGGGGTTGAAGTAAAAAAGCTGGGAGCCGTATTCGCGCGCGGCGTCGCAATGGGGCGAAACCGAGCGCCCGGTCGGCGTGTAATGCCAGTGGAACCGGAAGGTCGGCCGCCGGCAGCGGAACAGCCTCGCGATCTGCTCGCGGTAGCCGGAGTTGCACAGTTCGTCGATAAAGGCGCGCCAGGGGGCTGGCACCTGGGTATCGGGCGTGAATTCGAGGGAATAGCGGTCGTGGGGCTCCTGCCCCGCGCGGCGTCGGTAACCGAATTTTTTCTCGAACAGATCGAGTCCGGGCATGTTCGCCAGCAATTCGGCGTAACCCTTCGGCGTCACCAGATCGGCGATTCCCAGCCAGGGATAGGGCTGGCGCCGGGCGAAATCCGCCGCATCAACCGCGGCGAGTTTGTCGAGAGCGAGATAGCGCATGGTTCAGGCAGCCTCCCGCCGGATTCTGTTCAGGACATCCAGCGCATCGTGGCGCAGGTGATTGCGCGCCATCTCCGCGCGCAGCAAGTCTTCGGTAACCGAGCCGTTCTCCAGACATTCCCGCACCAGCGTGAAAAACAGCCGCTCCTGGGCCGGATCCGGGTGGCGAGCGTAGCGGCCGAGCAGCGCGTATTCGCCCAGCAGTCGCGCGCGCACCCGGTTCAGCCCGGCGAGCAGGGGTTTGTCTTTCAGCTTGTCGGCGGGTGTGAAGTCCACCGGCAGCCCGGTTTTCCAGGGCTGGGTGCGGCGCTTGGTGTTGTGCAGCATTTTCGTCTGCGGCGTGAGGCGATCGAAATCGTTCCACTCGGGTTCCAGCCAGCCGATGTTCTCGGGCCGCTCGTGCGCCAGCACCATCCAGTCCTTGTAGTCGCGCGCGAAACTGAACAGCTCGCCGAACTCCCGCTCGCAATCCCAGTGCCGCAACCGCGCGCAGTCGAGCAGCATGACGCTGGTGGCGACCTGAAAACCCTTGTCATCGCGCTCGGAGCGCCGCCGGCCCATCACCGCTGCGCCCTGCATGTCACGAGTCAGCAGTTCGTGAATGTCGCCCACCGCGAACACGTCGGGATCTATCACCACGGCGCGCCCGCGATACCCGGCGAGTTGCGGCGCCAGAAAGCGCAGGGGCGTGAACGACTGGAGATCATCCATGCGCCAGATGCGGGTGGTGCCGCCACGGAGGAATTTCTGTCCCTCGCGCGCGGCCAGGAAGGGATGATCCTTCACGTGAATGAACTCCACCGCGAAGGTGTCGGCGTGGCGGGAATTGCGCTTCAGCGCATGGGCCGCCACCAAGGCGCCGAGCCACTGCCGGTCATTGGTATGGATGAAGACCCGCAGTTCCTCTGGGGTCGCGGTGTCGCTCCGGGAGTTTTCTGCCACTGTCATCTGTACTGTCTCGATTCGCGGAATTCAGAAATCAGGGTATTGCGCGCAACGGGAATTTACTTGAACAGGCCGCGGCGATGAAGACGCCAAAAGAACGCCCAACCGTAAACCAACG
Source organism: Porticoccaceae bacterium (assembly GCA_050179115.1). GTDB lineage: Bacteria > Pseudomonadota > Gammaproteobacteria > Pseudomonadales > Porticoccaceae > JAGPUQ01. The sequence continues at coordinate 21,802 of JBFXFL010000039.1, forward strand.
GGTGGCGGCGCACCTTGTCCGGGATCAATACCGGCTGTCCCGAGTGACGCGCAAGCTTCCAGGCCAGGTAATCCAGCCCACCGGCAAAGGTGAACAGCGCCTTGGTCAGGCGCAACAGGGAGCGCATCTTGCCGTGCAGGGCGCGCAAGCGCCACGCGATCCGCGCGCCCAACCGGGCACCCGGCGGAATCGTTGCGGCATAGCCCAACCCGGTCGCGCTCTCCACCAGGCGGAAGCCATGGGGTAACCGAGCGGCGATGCGTTGGCTCAGGTCGCGGTAAAAGGACTCGCCCCAGAGCGCCAATTCCCTGGTCCTCCCGCCCTGCTCCGCCCGCAACTCGGTGCCGTAGCTCAGCGCCAGACTCTGCTGCCAGAGCTCGCTGAGCAGGCCCGTGGGAGGCAACAGCGGCAACGCGCGACTCAACAGGGTAGTGGCCGCCAGCTCCTGATCCGCACTGAGCAACTCTCTGTAATCGGGTGCGCCGGTCAGATTGTCGTTTGCCCGCGCATAGACCAGCGCCACCGGCTGACAGAAGCGCCCCCAGAAATAGCTCTCGAAACTGCGCGGCGACAGGCCGCGCTGAAAATCCGCGTGGGACACCAGCGCATATTTGCTGCGCAGGGTGCGGCCCTGCTCTGTCACTTCGGCATAGTACACATTGGGCGGTAACAGCCAGTTGCCCAGGATGCGTCCGGCACTCTGCCCCGAGTGCCGGTAACCCGCCACGATCACATAGAGATCCACCAGCCCTTCATGGAAATCGCCGCTGCGCAGACAGGAACCGTAAAGAATGATGGCGATCACGGCATCGCCGTGGCGTTCGCGCAGCAGGGCGAGCAGCGGCGCCAGCGCCCGCTGCCCGGCAGGTTCCACTTGCATCAGGTTCCCCGGCGGCGTCACAGCCGCAGAAACCGCAGCGGCCCCGCCGCCGTGATGACAACGGGTCCATCGGCGCGGGAGACCGCAAGGATCTCGCCATCGAGGTTGAAACTGCCGTCCATTTCCAGAGTGATGCGCGTTGCCCGGTGGCTATGGTAGCCGGCGTCGGGGACCGCGGCACGTCCGGGGCGCCCGCGCAGGATACCGGGAAAGCGCCGGAGCAAATGTCGGGCACGACCCTCGATCAGACTCCACTGGAGCGGCCCGGTGCCTTTGCCCCAGAACGGTCGCAAGCCCAGGAACAGTCGGTCGAGCGTGCTCACGGCGAGAATCAGGGCGTCGCAGCGCAGCGTCTCGCCATCGTCAGCGCGCACCGCGACCGGCAGCGGCTGCCAGAATTCGGGGTCGCGGCGCACCAGTCCCCAGAGCGTGCGCACCATGCCCAGACCCAGGCTGAAGTCATCGCGCAGCCCCCGCGCGTGCAGCTCACGATGCGCATAGGCGGTGCCCTGCATGATGACGCCGGCACCGAAAAACATGCCATAACGCGGCGGCTGCGCGCCCGGAGCGACCCGCAAGACAGGGCGCTCCACGGTGAGCCCGTCGGTCGCGCAGCCCGCCGTAGCCCAGGCCTGCAAGCGGCGCAGCGCGGTGTGCAGCGAGCCGCGAATGCCCACATCGCCCGCCGTCATGTTCGCAGTGCCGCCCGGTAGCAGCGCCAGCAGCGGCAGGTCGGCGGGCGCGAAATGAGCGAACAGCTGGGCAAAAACCGCCGCCGCCGTGCCATCGCCACCGTTGATCACCAGCAACCGGAGCGGCCCTCCAGCCAGCGCCGCGAGCACCCCCGGGATGTCTTCCGCGGCGTCGGTGATGAAGTGGCGAAAGCGTGGATCCCCGTCGAGAGCTTGCACCACCGTGCCCAGACGGTCGCGGTTGTGTCCGCTGTTGCGGTTGCTGATGACGGCAATCACCGGCTGCGGGTTCCGGGGCACTAGACGGCAGCATTGCCGGAAATGTTGCCGGAGGTGTTGCCGGACGGGTTGCCATAGCCGAACACGGGGTCCAGCCCGGTAGCGATCCGCGCATCGATGCGCGCGACTTCTTCATCGGTGCAGTAATCGCGATAGCCGCCCACCTTGGCGCGACGGACCTTGTAACTGTCCGGATTGTCCCGGTCCCGCGCCGCGAGCCGCCCGCCGGTCAGGCGCAACGGACCCAGATGCAGTCCACCCTGACTTTCACGCGCTTTCATCTTCTCGTAGGAAGCGTAGGCCACGGCGTCGCCGATCACCTGTTCGCTTGCCGGCACTCCCATGAAATCCAGCAGCACCCGCAACTGGTTTTCGGGATCGCGGCGCAGATCCTCGTAGCGCAGCACATGCAGGCGCTTGATGTGGGGAATCTCGGCGGCCCAGGTGTTCATGAAGCTCAGCGCGTCGCCAAGACTGCCGCCGTAATCGCTCATCAGGTAATCGAATACGCCGATGTCGGAACCGGCCGGCGGATAATTGTTGATTTTTTTCTTGTCCGGCTTCATGCGAAATTTCCACTGGAAATAATTCGACACCGAGACATCCCGCGGATCGCGCACCATCAGCACCACGGGCTTGTCGTAGAACGGCGCCTTGGAACCCGGCACACCGGTGAAATCCTTGATGTAGTTGTCGTGGGTAAAAAATATTTTCGGGATCTTCGCATTCAGGTTGTGAAAGTTATCGAACCCCAGCACCAGGTTTTCCGGCAGGCGGTACATCGAGCGGAACACCTGGGACAGCATCACCCGCAGCCAGGTACGCCCGCTCTTGCCGAAGGACACCACTGCGATATCGCAATCGCGCAGCGTCGCGTACTGTTCCGCGCCCCGCAGCTTGCGTTCCTCCCCCAGGCGCGCGCCTTCGTCCAGTCGGCGCAGCCGCCAGTGCAACAGGCGCCGCGAACCCTTTTTGGCGAGGGTGCGAACCAGTTGCCTTGCGCTTTGAATCACAACACTCATGAGGGTATCCAGTCACGAAAAGCAGCATTGACCGCCTGCGGAGGGGAACAGCACTGCCCGACTCAGGTCGCCGTCCGCGCGAGCACTTCGAAAGCATCCGGCCGCAGATGGTGACGGGCGATTTCGTCGCGCAGCCGGGCCGCATCGACGACATTGCGGTCCATGCACTCGCGCAGCAGCCCGAAAAAAAACCGCTCCTGCGCGGGGTCCGGGTGCGGTTTGTAGCTGCCGGCGAAGCGATAGTCGCCAAACAGCGCCCGGCGGGCGCGCCGCAGCCAGTGGCGCGGCGGAAACAGGCGGAAGGTGTCGGCCGGACGGAAATCGATCTTGAGCCCCGTCTTCCAGGGCTGCGTCCAGCGTTTGGTGTTGTGGAGCATCTTGGTTTCGCCCGAGAGGTGGTCGAAATCGTTCCAGACGTCTTCCAGCGGGCCGATGCTGGCGCGGTCCTCGAGGCGCAGGGAAATCCAGTCCATGTAATCCCGCTCGCCGCTGAACAGGGCGGCGAAATCGCGCTCCAGGTTCCAGTGGCGCAGCTTTTCGCAGTCGAGCAACATCACGCTCGACGCAAAGGCGCCGCGCTTGCCCTTGTTGCCGGATTTGGCCCGGCACAGGATCGCCTTGCCGCCCATGTCGCGCGACAGCAGATCCCACACATCACCCACCGCGAACACATCCGGATCGATCACCAGCGCGCGGCCGCGATAGTTCATCAGCTCCGGCGGCGCAAAGCGCAGCGGCGTGAACGACTGAAGATCGTCGTTGACCCAGGGACGCCATTCGCCGGCACGGCGATACAACTGCCCTTCCCGGCTCTGCAGGCTGGGAAAATCAGCAGCATTCATCGGCCGGATGGCGAATTTTTCGTTGTGACGGGAGTTGCGGCGCAGGGCATATTCCGCCACCACGGCACCCAGCCATTGCTTGTGATTGCTCTGGATGAAAACGCAATGGTCCACTGCGGTGCGGCCTCGCCCATGACGCCCAAGACAGGGTGGAATGGTAGCAGTTTGGGCTTGCCCAGGCACCGCGAGACGGGGTCCGGGGCCGGGATCCGGGGGAAGACCGTCGGTTGCAAAGACATATACATATGTGTTTTACGGTCTGTACCTATACCACCAGTCCGGAGCACCGCATCCTGGGCCTGACCGAGTCCGTCGCCAGCAGCGCCACCGCGATCTGGGGCTATGGCTACGATCAGGCCGATCGGCTCACCGACGCCCTCGTCACCCCGGGTGGCGCCTACACCTACGGCCTGGACGCCGGCGACAACCTGCTGACGGTCCAGACCCCGGCCAGCAGCACCACCAGCACCTACAACAATCTCAACCAGATCGAGCTGCGCAACGTCCAGCCCTTCGTCCACGATGCCGCCGGCAATCTGCTCAACGACGGCCAGCGCACCTACACCTGGGATGCCGAGCAGCGCCTGATCGGCATCGGTTACCTCGCCACGCCCGCGGTCTCCACGATATTGCGCTACGACGGTCTGGGCCGGCGCACGGTGGTGCGGGAATACAACGGTTCTTACAACTACACCGAGACCCGCTACCTGTGGTGCGGCGAGCGCATCTGTCAGGCGCGCAATGCCAGCGATGCGGTGATCCGCCGCTATTACGATGAAGGTGAACAACTGGTCACCTGCAACACACCCTAACTACTACGCCCAGGATCACCTGGGCTCGGTGCGCGATCTGGTCGATGCCAGTGGCAACGGACTGGCGTCCTACGACTACGATCCCTGCGGCCAGCCGACCCGCAGCACCACCAACGGATCGGCACGGGCCGACTACCGCTACGCGGGATTGTTCTACCACCAGCCCAGCGGCCTGTACCTCACCCACTACCGGGTCTATGATCCGGTCACGGCCCGATGGCTGAGCCGGGATCCGATTGGGGAAAGGGGGGGCGTTAACTTGTATACTTACACCAGCGCGAATCCAGTTAACTTCATTGACAAACGTGGGCTGGATACCACCGTTATTACTGTTAGTAACTTTGGAATTAGCGTTCATTCTGCCGTGCACGTGGACAACGGCGGCGACGGTCAGCCGGTGCTGTATGACCCAGCCGGAAGCTATGTGCCTAATAGTGGTGAACCACGCGGCTCAGGCGACATATTCTCTGTGATCCTGCCCACCAACAACGGACACGCTGCTAAGCGGTTTGTTGTGCCTCAAACGCTTCCGGGCTGATGTTGCCGTTGGCGCTGTGTCGGCGGGTCCGATTGTAGTCTGTCTCAATGTATTCAAA
>JBFXFL010000040.1:0-9756 GCA_050179115.1 Porticoccaceae bacterium
ACCCAGGCGTCCGCATCGACAGTGCCGGTAGCGGCGACGGCCTCGGCTGCGGCATCCGCCGCCGCGTTGACGGCCGCGGCTTCGCCGGCGAGGTCGGCGATCATGTGCTGAATGGCCTGGAACTTGCCGATCGGGCGGCCAAACTGCTCCCGCTCGCCGGCGTACTGAATGGAGAGTTCGAGCGCGGTGCCCAATGCACCCGCGGCCTGATTCACCCGCACCAGGGCGCCCATGGCATCGAGGCTGCCGGCGTCGAGGCCCGGGGGTGCCGCGGCACTCAGGGTCGCCATCGCACCGTTGAAGTCCAGGGTATCCCAAGGTTCACCCGCCAGATTGCGATCCGGAGTGAGCGCACAGGCGGACACCGGGACCGCGACCACAAGAAGGCGCGCGCCATCACGGGCCAGGGTGACGATCTGCCGTGCAGAGCGGGCGTGGGGCACCGCCAGCGCCACACCGCTGACGGCGCCGTTGCTGATCCGCTGCTCGCCCCGGGCGATGGTCAGCGGTCCTTCCGGAATTTCCAGCCCCGCCTGGGCCAGTAGCCAACCCGCCAGCAGGGTCTCCGCCAGCGGCACCGGCAGCGCCGCGGCACCGGCTGCCTTGATGACGGCAAAGCCGTCGAGCATGCCGGCACCCGCCCCGCCATATTCTTCCGGCACCCAGGTGAGATGCAGGCCGGATGCCTCGATGGCCTGCCACAGCGCGCCTGGCCACTCGCCCTTCTCGGCGGCATTGATGGTCTCGGAGGTACTCAAATCGGCAAACAGGCGCGTCGCCGTGTCGAGAATGACCGTATCGAGAGTGTGGCTGTCGGTTTCGCTCATGGATCGCTTCCGTGGGTTGTCGGGGCAATGATGCGGAGGATGCGGGATGCGGCTAGCGCAATCCCAGTTGGCGGACGATCATGCCCTTCAGCACCTCGTTGGTACCGCCGCGCAGCGTCGAGGACGGCACTCGCAGGATGGCCTCGCGCATCAGCCGTGGCAGTACTCCGCTGGAACTCAGCAGCACTGCCTCCGGCAGCACCACCCGCAGCTGCTCGATCAGCTCGCACTCGAAGCGGGTGGCCATGTCCTTGACCAGGGCGGCTTCGGTTTCCGGCGATTTGCCTTCCTGGAGCAGGCCCGCAATCCCCAGCGACATGCGCCGCAACGTCTTGATGCGGGCCACCAGATGGCCGAGCACCTCGCGGGTGCGGTCGTCGGGGTTGGCGGCCAGGACGTGCATGGCCTCGCGCAGTGCGATAAAGCTGCTCAGAAATCGCTCGGGGCCGGAGCGCTCGAGGGCGAGTTCGCCCACCACCAGACTCCAGCCGTGACCTTCCTTGCCCAGCAGATGGGACTCGGGCACGAAGACATCTTCGAACAGCGTCTCGTTGAAATGAACCTGACCGCCGATGTCCTCGATGCCGCGTACCGTCACACCCGGGGCTTTCAGATTTATGATCAGCTGCGAGAGTCCCTTGTGGCGCTCTTTCTCATCCGCCGGGGCAGTGCGCACCAGGGCAATCATGTAATCGCAACCCTCGCCGTGGGCGCCGGTGGACCAGATCTTGCGGCCATTGACCTTCCAGCCGCCCTCGACCCGGTCCGCGCGCGTGCGCACCGAGGCGAGATCGGAGCCGGTGTTGGGCTCGCTCATGCCGATGGCGCAGAATGTCTGGCCCGCCGCCATGCGCGGCAGCGCGCGGTTTTTCACCTCATCGCTGGCGTGGCGCAGCATCTGGGTGCCGCTCTGGCGATCGGCGATCCAGTGCGCCATCACCGGCGCGCCGGCGGCGAGCATTTCCTCGGTGACCACATAGCGTTCGAGAAAGCTGCGCTCATGACCGCCGTACTGCTTGGGCCAGGTCATCCCGAGCCAGCCGCGCTGGCCGAGCTTGCGGCTGAACTCGGCGGAAAATCCGGACGCCCAGCAGTCGGCCATGGGGACATAGCCGCCGCTGGCGCGTTCGGCGGCAAGGAACTCCCGTACCTCCTGCCGCAGCGCGCGCGCGGCCGCCGGCATGGTGACGCGGGGAAAACGAAACCGGCTGGTGGACATGCGCCCCGCTCCTCTCTCTATACAGCAAGTAAAACGATCTGTGGATTTGGCTTGGTGGCGTCCGGGCGCGCCTCAACCGCCGATCAGGATGGCCTTTTCCTCGGTGTACTCGACCAGGCCGCTGGCACCCCACTCGCGGCCGTTGCCGGATTTCTTGTAGCCACCGAAGGGCGCGGCAAAGCTGAACGCAGGACCGTTCACCTTGACCTGACCGGCGCGCAACTGGCGCGCGATACGCATCTGGGTCTCGCGATCTTCTGCCCACACGCCGCTGGACAGGCCGAAGTCGGTGTCGTTGGCGATGGCGATGGCTTCGTCTTCCGTGCGGTATTTCAGCAAGCAGAGCACCGGCCCGAAAATTTCTTCCTGGGCGATGGCCATGTCGTTGGTGACATCGGCAAATATCGTGGGCTTCACATAGGCGCCGCGCGTCAGACCTTCGGGCCGCTCGGTACCGCCTGCCACCAGGCGCGCGCCTTCGGCGATACCTTTCTCGATGTAGCGCACCACGCTGTCGCGGGCGCGCATCGAGCTCAACGGACCGAGGAACGAAGCCTTGTCGGTGGGGTCGCCGACTTTCAGCGAATCGGCCACGGTTTTCGCGACTTCGACGGCTTCGTCGTACTGGGATTCATGCACCAGGATGCGGCTCAGTTGGACGCACATCTGTCCGGAATTGAACATCGAATCCTTGACCACATACTTGATGGCCTTGGCCACATTGGCGCCGGGCGCCACCACGAAGGGCGATTTGCCGCCCAGCTCCTGACACACCCGCTTCACACCGCCGGCCGCGGCCTTGGCGATCTGCACGCCGACTTCGGTCGAGCCCGTGAAGGACACCATGTCGACTTCAGGATGGGTGGACAGCGCGTCGCCCATCACCGAACCCTTGCCCGTGACGAGATTGAATACCCCGGCCGGCAGTCCTACCTGTTCGCAGGCTTCGGCGAAAATGAAACAGGACAGTGGCGTCTGCTCGCTGGGTTTCAGCACCGAGGTGCAACCGGCTGCCAGTGCGGGGCCCACCTTGGCGATGACCTGGAACAGGGGGAAATTCCAGGGCGTGATGAAGGCGCAGACGCCGACCGGTTCGCGCACCACCAGATAGCCTTCTTCCTGGCGCTCCTCTTCCATGGTGTGCGCCAGATTGCCGAAGATCGACAGGCCCTGAATGGGGCCGGTTACCTGGATGCCCTTGGCGAAATGCACCGGGATGCCCATTTCCTGGGAAATGAGACTGGCGAGTTCGTCGGCGCGCTCGGTCAGCCTGGCGCAGATCGCATCGATATAACCCTTGCGTTCCGCGGCGGAAGTGCGCGACCAGGAATGAAACGCGCGGCGCGCCGCCGCCACGGCTTGATCGACATCCTGCGGATGCGACGCCGGCACGCGCGCAAAGGCTTCCTCAGTGGCCGGATTTACGAGCGTGCTGAATTCACCGCTGCTCGCGGCGACCCATTTGCCATCGATAAAAATCTTGTTGTACTCGATCATCTTGTTATCCCCCTGAATGTGAATGTCCGCGACCTGCAAATCGCGCAGGCCCGCGCGCCCTTCAGACCAGCCCGAGTTTCGGCCGCATCCAGGCAGCGATCTTGGCGACGGCATCATCTGCCTCGGGCGCGTTACCCACCATGAACTGGAATACATGCTGCATTTCCGGAAACACCTGGAGCTGTACATCCACACCGGCCGCTTTGGCTTTTTCGACGAACCGCTCGCTGTCCGAGAGCAGGCCTTCGTAGGCGCCGACCTGTACCAGTGTGGGCGGAAAGCCCTTGAGATCGGCATACAGCGGGTTGGCGAAGGGATCGGTCGGCGAGCCTTTCTCGCCCAGGAACGCGGCACTCATGCCTTCCAGCACCCCGGGTGCCACCAGCAGATCCTTGTCGGCATTGGTCTTCAGGCTCGCACCCTTGCCTTCCATGTCGTACCAGGGCGAGATCGGCGCACAGGCGGCCGGCAACGGATGACCCTTGTGGCGGGCATAGAGAATCATGCTGGTGCAGAGGTTGCCGCCGGCGGAATCCCCCGTGGTGCCGATGTGCTCGGGCTTGAAGCCGAGTTCCAGCAGTTTGGCGTACACCGCCACCGCCTGCTCGACGATACCCGGATGGGGATTTTCCGGCGCCCGGGTGTAGTCGAGCGTGAAGGTAGGACAGCCCATCGCCTTGGCCAGATGGCCGTACAGTTTGCGATGGCTCTTGCTGGAACCCACCACGAAACCACCGCCGTGGCAGCAGATTACCGCTCGGCTCTTGTCGGAGTCCGGCGGCGTCGCCCAGATGCCCGGCACACCGGCAATGGTCGCCTCGCGGAATTCCACGCCCTGGGGTTCGGTTGACAGATCGCCCCAGCCATCGAAGAGCTCGCGCAGCTGGTCGAGGGGCATGTCGCCGCCCAGGGTCAGTTTGCTCTGCCAATCCCGGTACAAATTATCGATCAGTTGCGCCTGTTTACTGGCCATCGGGCTTACCTCTTTTTTTGGTTTGATGTCGAAGAATCGGATGCGCCGGTGGTGCGGCGGGTTCGGGGCATCATAGAAGCCGCCCCGCTGCCCGGCAACAGGGAAAAGGCCATCCCGCTACGCAGGGCCGGCCACGATGCCCGCGTCGTGGAGCCGGCCTATCTCCGCGCCAGACAAACCCAGTTCATCCGCCAGAATCTGGTCGGTGTGCTCGCCGAGCCGCGGCGCGGGCACAACCGGGGCGCGCGCAAACTGTGCAAAATTGAGTGGATTGCCCGGCGCCAGATAACGGCCGATGCCGGGTTGCTCGATCTCGTTGAACAGGGGATTGGCTGGCGAACACTCGGGGTCGGAGCTGACCAGTTCGCCCACGGTCTGGTACTTGCCCCAGCAGACGCCGTGCGCGTCGAGCCGTGCGCGGACCTCCTTGAAGGAATGCGCCGCGAACCAGGGCGCGAGAATATCGGTGATCGCCTCGCGGGCGCGAAAGCGGTTGCCCTCGGCGCGCAGATCGAGACCCAGGCGCGCGCCCAGCTGGTCGAGCGCATCGCCGAGTCCGGTAGCCTTGCGGATCGCGCTCCACTGATTGCCCGTGAGGCCCACGATCATCACGCGACGATCATCGGCGGTAACGAAATCCTTGCCGTAGGCGCCGTAGAGGTAGTTGCCGCAGGCTTCGCGCTCGCCGTTGATCTGCGCCTCGGCGATGAAGCCGAGATGACCCAGGGTCGCGAGTGCGACATCGGCGAGGGCGAGCTGGACGAACTGGCCGGCACCGGTCTTGCGGCGGTGGCGTTCGGCGGCGAGCAGCCCGAGCGCGAGCGTCTGGCCGGTGATGACATCCCAGGCGGCCAGCACATGATTGACGGGTTCGTCACCCTTCCCGGTGAGATAGGGAAAACCCACCTCACAGTTGACGGTGTAATCCACCGCGCTGCCGCCGTGGCGGTCGCCGGTGAGATTCACATAGATCAGGTCGTCGCGCTGGCGCTTCAGGCTCTCGTGGGACAGCCAGCCGCGCGCCGGAAAATTGCTGATGAACAGGCCCGCGTCCTCGCCGGGTGCGCCGATCAGCCGGGCCAGAATCTCCTGGCCTTCGGGTCTGCGGAAGTCCACCGCAATGGAGCGTTTGCCCTTGTTGAGTCCGGCCCAGAACAGGCTGTTGTCGTGCCGGTCCACCGGCCAGCGGCGGTAGTCGAGACCTCCGCCGATCAGATCGAAGCGGATCACGTCCGCGCCCAGCTGTGCGAGCGTCATGGCCCCCGAGGGAGCAGCGACAAAGGCCGCGCCCTCGATCACCCGCAGCCCCGAAAGAATCTGCTCCACGGCCGCCACCGCTCAGCCCACGTCCGCAAAACCGTTGTCGATCACCACCAGGTCGCGCTCGAGCACCCGGCAGCGAAACGCCACGCCGCTGCGCAGTCGCCACACTTCGGTGCGGATGGTCTCGCCCGGATACACAGGCGCGGAGAAGCGCGCCTTGATGCGACGAAACCGCGTGACATCGTAGTCGCAGCAGGTTTTCAGCAAGGCGTGTCCGGCCACTCCGAAGGTGCAGAGCCCGTGCAGGATGGGCCGTTCGAAACCGCCCTGGCGCGCGACCGCCGGATCGGCGTGGAGCGGGTTGTAATCGCCGGACAGGCGATAGATCAGCGCGGCCTGGGGCAGCGTCGGCAGATCGCAGCTGAAGTCGGGCGCACTGGGCGGAATTTCCTGGGACGCCGGTGTCGGCGCCGTGCTGCCGCCAAAACCGCCGTGACCGCGCGCCATGGTGTTCTGGGTCAATGTGCACAGCGGCGCGCCGGTGGCGGCATCCGCGACGGTGCGCGAGGAGTAGATGAACGCGCCCTTGCCCGGTCCCTTGTCGATGATCTCGTCGACGCGGGTCGTGGCCTTGACGGTGCCGGTGGGCGGCAGCGGCTTGTGGATCACGATCTCCTGATCGGCGTGCAGCACCTGGGTCCAGTCGACGCCGGTATCCGGCTCCTTCAGCCAGAAACCGGGATAGGCCAGCACCGCCGCCATGGTCGGCAGCGCCTTGAGGTTGGCCTCATAGACGAAATCCAGCGCCTTGGCATCCAGGGGATCGCTGCCGACCCCGACGCCCAGCGCGTAGAGCATGGTGTCGCGCGCGCTATAGGTGTGGACGATCTCGTCAAACTTGCGGTTCTTGAGTTTCTGGTAGTCGATGGCCATGGCGCCGCTCCTGTTACACCGGATCCCAGCTGAACACATCCTGCGAGCGGTCGAGCGCGTAGAAATGGCTTTGCAGCGCCGGCATCGCGCGCTCGAAGATGCTGTCGATGGTCCAGCCCTCGCCGGCATGCACCGAGCGCAGCGGTCGCGATTGGCTCATCAGGAAAATCTCGTTCATGCGCACCGCAAAAATCTGTCCGGTGATGTGCGCGGCCTGATCGCTCAACAGCGCAGCGGCCACGATGGCGACCTTGTCGGCGGTCATTTTTTTCAGTTTTTCGACGCGCGCCACCTGATCCGGAGTCTCGGTGGGAATGGTTGCGATCAGGCGACTCCAGGCGAAGGGCGCGATGCAGTTGGAGCGCACGTTGTAGCGCTGCATGTCGAGGGCAATGGATTTGGACAGCGCCGCGATGCCGGCCTTGGCAGCGGCATAGTTGGCCTGACCGAAGTTGCCGATCAATCCCGAGGTCGAGGTCATGTTGACCACGGCGCCGTTTTCCTGATTGCGGAAATGGGTGGCGGCGGCGCGCGCGACATTGAAGCTGCCCTTGAGGTGGACACCGATCACCTGATCGAAATCGTCCTGGGTCATCTTGTGGAAGATCACGTCGCGCAGATTGCCGGCGTTGTTCACCACACCGCTGACATTGCCGAAATTGTCCACCGCCTGGGTGACCATGTTGTTGGCGCCTTCCCAGGAGACAACGCTGTCGGTGTTGGCCAGTGCTTCGCCGCCGAGCGCCCTGATTTCAGCAACGACTTCTTCGGCCACATCGCGGTCGAGATCGTTGACGATCACCTTGCCGCTGGCGCGCGCCACGGCCAGTGCAATCTCGCGGCCGATGCCGCGTCCGGCGCCGGTAACGACAACGCCTTTGCCTTCGAGATGTTTGGTTGTTTGCATGGCGGTTTCCTCTCGTTGCTAAACAGGGTTTGTTCGATCAGGCGTTGGCGATCAGATCGCGCGCGATCACCTTCAGCGCCAGGGTTTCCTCGGCGCCCTCGAAAATCGACAGCACCCGGGCATCGACAAAATAGCGGCTCACCGGCATTTCCTCTGCGTAACCCATGCCGCCATGAATTTGCAGCGCCTCGCGGGTCACCCACTCGGCGGCCCGGCAGGCGAACAGCTTGACCAGACTCGCTTCCATCTTGCCGCCGCCGGCGTCGACCAGGCGCGCCACCGCGTAACTGAACTGCCGCGATGCCTGCAAGGTGGTGATCATCCGGCTCAGTTTCACCTGAGACAACTGGTAGTCAGCAATCGGCTGAGCGAACACCTTGCGCTCGCGCGCATAGCCGATGGCCTGCTCGCAGGCCGCCTGCATCAGGCCCGCAGCGCGCGCCGAGGTCTGGAGCCGGCCGCCGGTGAGGCCGTTCATGGTGTAGTAGAAACCCTTGCCGAGCCCGTCTTCGCCACCCAGCAGGTGACTGTCGGGTACGAAGTAATCCTCGAACGCCAGATCGAACGAATGCATGCCGCGATAACCCAGGGTGGGAATGGCGCGACCGCTGAGGCGCCCGCCACCGGGCTGGGTCACATCGATGCGGTGTCCGCCGGTGCGCGGTTTTTCCACCAGAAACAGACTCAGGCCGCGAAAACCTTCGGCTTCGCTGCCGGTGCGCGCCAGTACCAGAAGCAGGCTCGCGGTGCCGGCGAAGGTGCACCAGGTTTTGCCGCCATTGAGCAGCCAGCCGCCGTCGGTGCGGGTCGCCTTGAATTTCGCCGCCGCCAGGTCGGAGCCGTAATCGGGCTCGGTGAGGGAAATGGCGCACAGCGTCTCGCCGCGCGCCACACGCGGCAGCCAGTGGTCGCGCTGGGCGTCGGTACCGCCGGCCATCAGGGCGCGGGCGAGGATCTCGGGCCTTGTGATCAGGCTCCCGGCCGCGCCCAGGGAACCGCGCGACAGCTCCTCGGTGACCAGGATCATGTAGAGGCTGTCGTCGCCGGCATCGGGCTGCAAACCCTGGTAGCGCTCGGGAATGGAAATGCCGAAACAGCCCATCTCGCGCAGCGGCTGCAGGATGGCCTCGGGAACATCCAGATCCTCGCGGTGAATCCCTTCGGCGAGCGGCATCACCACTGTGGTTGCGAAGCGGCGGAAGGTGTCGCGGATGATCTCTTTTTCGGTATCCAGATTGGCGGGCAGGAAATCGCCCTCCCGTGCGCTCAGGCGGCGGCCCAGATCGGCCATGCGGGCTGCGACCAGATAGTGCGCGGCTAGACCCAGATCGTCGATGGCGAGGCCGCATTCCGCTATCTGACGCGCATTGAGGCCGTAATCGGCCGGGCGGTTGCCGAGGCGACCGAGCACGGCCTTGATGGCTTCGGCGCTGAATTGGGCCGCAGCCCAGGGCGCCAGCGCATCGGCCACGGCGACTGCCCCCGCATAGGCCACGCAGGCATCGGCAGCGCTCAGGTCGGCGACGCAGAAGGCGATTTCGTAGCTCGCGAGCTGCTGTTGGTCGAGCTGTTCCGGCACCAGCACACCCCTGGCGTCGCTGCACCGCGCCCGCAGATGAACGAGGGCAGCATTCACCAGCGCGCGCGCCTTGGCAAGGGCCGTGCGGGTAAGGGCGAGATCGCCGTCCCAGCTGCCGCTCAGGCTGTCGATGAGAGTCTGATCGATGGCGCTATTCATGGTGACGGCCCTCACCGGCAAGCTCAGGAACGGTGACCGGCCGCCGTGACGAGCACGACGGCCGGACGGAGACACTGTAATCAAAGAACCCCGGCCGACTGCCGTCCGAGGTTAAGTCGGCGCCGGAAATCAGGCGTCGTAACGCCCGACGATGGCCACGCTGACCACGTTCTGGTGCGGAAAACCACCGAGATTGTGGGTCAGGCCGATTTTCGGATTGGCCAGCTGGCGCGGCCCGGCGCGGCCGGTGAGCTGCAAATACATCTCGTAGAGCATGCGCAGACCGGAAGCGCCGATGGGATGGCCGAAGCATTTGAGGCCGCCGTCGATCTGGCAGGGCACCGCACCGTCGGCATCGAACACGCCGTCGAGCACGTCCTTGACCGCACCGCCGTCGGG
>JBFXFL010000040.1:9856-25056 GCA_050179115.1 Porticoccaceae bacterium
TTGGTGACGCCGCGCGAACGCTGCGGCAAGCCGCCGTAGCCGGTGTCCTTGAGCTTCTCGAAGCCCATCGCCAACGCGATATCGCAGGCGCCGGAAGCCACCGCGTAGGTGGCGGCGCGGAACGCTTCGGTGCCGCTGGCGCAGTAATTCTCCAGCCGGGTAACCGGAATGTACGGCAGGCGCAGCGCGATGCTGAGCGGCATGGCGCCCGGCCCGACACTGAACGCGTCGATCCCGGTGGACTGCCAGGCGGCCTGGATCTGGTTTTTCTCGATGCCGGCATCGGCCAGACATTCCTCGAAGGCTTCGGCCATCAGATCGGCCGGCTCGGCATCCCAGCGCTCGCCGAACTTGCTGCAACCGGCACCCAGGATCACGACTTTGTCTCGAATTCCCTTGGCCATGGTGGTGGCTCCTCTAGGTAAGTGATGAATTCAACGGACCGGAACGGCCTTCCAGAAATACTTGCGGAAACCGCGCTGGCTATCGATCTGCTTGATCCGGAAGTGGACGCTGACCGCGGCGCCGGTGTCAAACGTCGCCGGGTCTACTTCGGTCATGTCCATCATCAGGCGGCCGCCGCAGTCGAATACCACCAGCCCGAAATAGGCCGGCGGATTGAAATCGAAGGTGAGCCGGTCGGCGGTCCAGGTCGCGACCTTGCCCAGCTGCCCGGACATCGGGTAGGGCTCCTGGGTATCGTAGGCGCCACACTCGGGATTGACGCAGTAATGCGCCCTGGGAATCTGCACCGTCTGGCAACTGGTGCATTTGCCGCCGACGAAACTGTTGGCCAGAGCGCGATTGCGGTACATGGCGGACAGAAATGCGTTCTTGTCCAGCTCGGAACGCTTGCCCAATTCCTTCTCGAGCAGATTGTTGAAGGACTGGAACTTGTTGTAGTTGGTCTCCGCCACGCCAGCGGCCAGCGCGCCGCTCACGCCGCGCGCCGGTTTCCAGCTCGCGATCCTCGCCGTGGCGCGGAACAGCAAGGCATCGCAGCCCTGGCCGAAACCCACCACCAGCAGCAGATCACCCGGCTTGGCCTGCTCCAGACGATGGGCAAGCAGCACCAGCGGATGCGCGGTGCCGGTGCTGCCGACTGTCTGCAACAGGTTGTCGGTGGCGGCCGTACCCGGCATGCCGAGCTGCTTCACCAGCGTGCCCGGCACCGTGCCCTGATCGGTGGGCATCACGAAGTGGGCGATGTCGGCGGCCGCTACTCCGGTGCGTTCCAGCAACGCGGTTACGGCGCGCGGAACGATTTTCAGATAGCCCTCGTCGCGCACCCAGCGCTCTTCCCAACCGGTGTCGTAATCCCGGCCCTCGGCGCGGTAATGATCGACAAAATCCACAGGCTGGCTGACGCTGCCGACCAACTCGGCCAGCAGGTTGTCACGGCCCACGGCGATGGCCGCCGCGCCATCGCCGTACAACATCTCTTCGCGCGACGCGCATTTGGTGAGTCGGTGCTCCGAGGCGACCACCACGGCATCGCCATGCCCCGCTGCCGCGACATCCAGCGCGGACAACAACGCCGAGGTACTGGCGCGCTGGGAACAGGTGACATCCATGGTGCGCAGGTTGGTGGTATCGAGATTCATGGCTTCCGCCAGCACCACCGAGTTCTGGCGGTCGGCGAAGGGCAGCGAAGTGGAGGCGAGAATCACCGCCGCCAGCGTCTGGCCGGGCGCGCGTCCCATGGCATCGGAAAAAGCTTCGGTCGCCATGGTGATGCTGTCTTCGTCCCAGTTGCACATGGCTTTCTCGCCCTTGGCCAGGCCGCGCAACCCGGAATCGAACCAGGCGTTGGCATCGGCGATCACCTGCTTTTGCAGGCGCGCGCGCGGCAGATAGGCGCCGTAGGCCGTAATACCGATCATAGTCAGTCCCCGTCAGTGTGGTGAATTGGGTGCGGCGTGCTATAGCTGCCGGCTGATAAAGAGTTTCATGATCTCCGAAGTGCCGGCGTAGATGCGCCGGATACGGGCATCCACATACATGCGCGAAATCGGGTATTCGCGCATGTAGCCGTAACCGCCGAACAATTGCAGGCATTCGTCGACGATGCGGCCCTCGCGCTCGGTGGTCCAGAGCTTGGCCATGGCACCCTCCTCGGCGGTCAGGGTGCCGGCAATGATCTTCTGAAGGCACTGGTCGAGAAAGGCCCAACCCACGGCGAGGTCGGTCTTGATCTCCGCCAGTTTGAACGCGCTGTTCTGGAATTCCAGCAAGGGCTTGCCGAACGCGGTGCGCTCCTTGACATAGGCGACCGTGGTCTCGAAAGCCCGCTGCGCCTCCGCCCAGGCGCGGAACGCGACCGTGAGGCGCTCGCGCGGGAGCTCCTGCATCAGATAGGCAAAACCCCGCCCTTCTGCGCCGATGAGATTGCTGACCGGTACGCGCACATCGCTGAAAAACATTTCGGAGGTGTCGGCCGCCTTCTGCCCGATCTTGTCGAGATTGCGGCCGCGCTCGAAGCCGGGGCGGTCGGTCTCGACCAGGATCAGGCTCATGCCCCTGGAGCCCTTGGCGGGATCGGTCTTGCAGACCACGATCACGAAATCGCAGTGTTGGCCATTGGTGATGAAGGTCTTCTGGCCGTTGATGACATAGTGATCGCCATCGCGCACGGCGGTGGCGCGGGTGGCCTGGAGGTCGCTGCCCGCGCCTGGCTCGGTCATCGCGATGGCGGAGACGATCTCGCCGCTCACCATACCCGGCAGCCAGCGCTGTTTGAGCGCTTCGCTCGCGTGATTGAGTAAATAGTAGGCAGTGATGTCGGATTGCAGGGCGAAACCGCAACTGCCGCCACCGATGGCGTAGCCGATCTCTTCCGACGAAATCATGTTGTAGGAAAAATCGCCGCCCGGGCCGCCGTAGGCTTCGGGAATGCCGCAGCAGAGCAAGCCTTTGGCACCGGCCTTGCGCCAGAATTCGCGCGGAATGATGCCTTCGTTCTCCCATTGCTCGATATTGGGTTCGAGCTCTTCGCGGTAAAAACGGCGCGCGGTATCGCGAAACAGTTCGTGGTCCGCGCTGTAGACGGACCGGTTGCGCATCGGCATTGGCTGACCCCAGTGTCGGATTGTCGCGATAAAGCGGGAGCTGCGGGCCGCCGTCCGGACCCGGAAAGCGGCGGACCCGGATTGTAACCCAATTCAGCGTTTGCCCGGTCGAGGCGCGGTCATGCGCCCCGACCAAGCGGGGAGTCAGCGGATCTTGTCGGTAAAGTGCGGAAGCACTTTCTCGGTCAGCAGCTCGAAATGACGCATCATCTTGTTCTGCGGAATCAGGCCGTTGTAGGTGAACAGCCAGAAATAGTCGCAGGGCAGATCCTTGAACAGTTTTTCGAGCTTGCGCTTGACGGTGTCCGGACTGCCGCAGATCACCAGACCTCGTTCCTCGATGGTTTCAAAGTCATTTTGGATCGTAAAGGGGTCTTCGCCCTTCTTCATGATCGCGGCGTTGAAACCGAAGGGCTGGAAGAAGTTGCACCATACATAGGCGCCCGCCCGGCTGGCGATTGCCCGTGCCTCTTCATCGGTGTCGGCAACGACGATTTCCCGCGTCATGCCCATGCGATAGGCGGTACCGCTCTCCGCCGCCGCCTTCTGTGCCGCGCGAATATGCTCCTGCGCGGTAGGCACGTCCGTAATGATGGTGATGGGCGTGACCTTGTTTTGCTGCGCCCAGACGATCGAGCGCTCCGACACGCTGAAGGGTTGAAACAGGTCTGGCATGCGCTTGTTGTAGGTAGGCGGGACAATCCCGATTTCGGTCAGGTAGCCCTTGGCGTCGACGCCCTGGCCGTATTTGCGGGTGACATCGTGGGTGGCCCAGTAGGTGTTGGCCGGGGGAATCTCCCAGAACTTGCTCCTGTGGGAGAAAGTGTCCTTGCCCCAGGCCTTCATGATGATCTCGAAATGATCTTCGTAGAGCTCGCGCTTGAGATTGTCGTAGGCCTGGGCGCCGAGCTCGGACTCCTTTCCCATGCCGTCGATCTGCTGGCCCAGGGTGGCCACCCAACGCGGCTGGTAACCGCGCGCAAAGCCGGCAAAAGCGCGGCCGCCGGTCATCTGGTCCACCATGGCGATGTCTTCCGCCAGGCGCACCGGGTTGTGGGCCGGCAGGACGTTACCCAACTGGCCGACTTTCAGATTCTTGGTCTGCATTCCAATATAGAGATCGAGCAGCACCGGGTTGGTGGAAACCTCCTCTCCCTCGATGTGAAAGTGGTGCTCCGTGGTGCCCATGCCGTAGTAGCCGTGCGCATCCATGTACTGGGCCTGCTCGGTGAGTTCCTTGAGCATTTGCTGGTACAGGTCGGTTCGTTTGCCGGCCATACCTTTTTCGATTTCTTCGATATTGCCGATTACCGGCAGATAAAACGCACCTATTTCCACGTTGACCTCATCGATCGCGGAGTGGGAGAAAACGCCGGCAACGGGCCGGCCATTCGTACAGCGGGATCAGCCCGCGGCGGATGCCGGGTGAGTGTCCGGCTCGGCCAGCAATGACAACAGACTGAGAGCGGCAAGCGTGGTCGATGCCACTTCCACACCATCCCTGATCCGCTGTGCCAGCTCGGCGCGGGTGAGCAGAACCACCCGCAGATTTTCGAATACATCAAGCACCGGCCCCTCGCCATGCTCAACCACGGTGGCTAGGTAGGTATGGATCCGGTTGGTCTGGGCGCCGGGATTGGGGTAATGGGCGCCCAGATACCGCAGGGAAGACACTTCATACCCGGTTTCCTCACTCAGCTCGCGCCGCGCAGCCGTTTCCAGCGAAATGTCGCCGGGATCGATCTGACCACCCGGAAACTCCAGAAACTGCCCTTCGGCGCCGTGGCGATACTGCTCGACCATGACCAGCAACCCGGTCTCGGTTACGGGCACGACGACCACGGCATCGGGCATCTCGAGCACATAGTGCTGCGCGGTAACTTCCGGATTCAGTTGCAACGAACAGCTATCGCGACGCAGTCGAAAAAAATCGTTGCGGTAAATCTCGCTGGTGGTCACTACCTCCCAATGCGGGAGCAGTCGGGCTTTCGAATGGGACATCGTCATGCTCCGGAATGATCGAGATACTGATACCGGCCATTATCGACCGGACATGCCGATTCTCCTTGATCCGGCGCAATACAAACTCCGTTCGGCGAAGCGCGCCAGTGCCACTTCCGTGGCGCTTGCGACCCGGGAACGGGACTCCAGCCCGGACACCCGTTCAAACGGATCGCGGCTGAAAAAACGGCAGTTGCCCGCCGTCCTTGAGGGGCTCGAACACGGCCTCCATGGGCTGGCCAATACGCAGATCCTTGTAATCCATACCCTTGAGGCCCGCGGTCATCCGCACGCCCTCCTCCATCTCGACCACCAGAACCGCATAGGGAAACACGGTCTCAAACTCCGGTGACATGGGCATGTGACACACGGTCCAGGAATAGACTTCGCCACGCCCGTTGGATTCGCGCCAGCCCCATTTTTCAGAACCACAATGAGCGCACATGAAACGGGGAATATGGCGCCACGTCTCGCAATCGAGACAGCATTGAAACGCCAGGACGCCCCGCGCGCAGTGCTCCCAGAATTGTTCGTCGAGATAATGGCGGGGTCTTGGCGCCGGGTTGGGAATAAAATCAGTCATGCTCATCTCCTCAGAATCGCGAGGCTGCCATCGCCGAAATCGCCCCAACCGGTAACGACACCCAGTTCAGCGTCCTTCACCTGTACCTCGCCGGCCTCGCCGCGCAGCTGCCGGGTGGCCTCGACCACATGGTTCAGGCCCCAGACGTGCGCCTGGGACAGCAGGCCGCCGTGGGTGTTGAGGGGGTAGCGGCCGCCGATCTCGATATTGCCGTCCTTGACGAACTCCTCCACCGCGCCCCGCTCGCACATTCCCAAGGCTTCAAGCTGTAACAAGACCACATAGGTAAAGCAGTCGTAAATCTGAAGAAAATCCAGGTCGGTCGGTTTGATGCCCGCCATGGCAAAGGCTTTGGGCGCCGAGTTGTTGAGTCCGATGTGAAACATGTCGGGGCGATTGGCAATGTCGTCCGCCGGATAGGGATGCCCTTCGGCCGCCGCCATGAGGTAGACCGGGCGGCGCTTCAGATCCCTGGCCTGGGCTGCGCTGCTGAGCACGACGGCGCAGGCGCCGTCGGTTTCGAGACAACAGTCGAAAAGCCGGAATGGCTCGGAAATCATGCGCGAGCGCAGGTAGGCATCGAGATCCATGGGCTGACCGCGTGTGATGGCCCGGTCATTGAACTGCGCGTGTTTGCGGCACGCCATGGCCACTGCGGCGGTCGCGTTCTCGGTGATGCCATAGGTATGCTTGTGGCGCATGGCAATCCAGGCATACATCTGCACGGGTGACGCCGCCCCGTAGGGGGCGTAGTAATTGGTCAGGGTCCGCTCCAGCGCCGGGATCGAAATCACCTCGCGGTGCTTGACGCCCGGCTTGGGCCGCAGCGCCGAAAAGCCGTTCCAACCCACCATCACCACCACGTTCTTGGCGATGCCCGCGGCGATGGCCAGCGCCGCGCTTTGCAACGCCGTCACCGGGCTGGCGCCGCCCATGTTGACGGTGACCGAGTAACGAATGTCGCGGATGCCCAGATTGGCGGCCACTTCCTCGGCAGTGATCATGACCGGCGGCAGCACGATGCCATCGATGTCTTGCGGTGATAGACCGGAATCGGCTATCGCTATGCGCGTCGCCTCCAGCATGGCTTCCGCGGATGGCCGCGTGGCACCACGCAGGTATTCGGTCTCACCGATCCCGACGATCGCGGCCTTGTCCCGGATGTCGATGGTCTGTTGAGCTGTCATGTGTACTCCTGGTAACTCACTCCCGGCAGGCACAGGGCCGATACGCAGGAGGTATCGAAAGCAGGCTGCGCAGGTAGATCCGCTGAAGAATTTTCACACCCGCAGGGGGCACCGCATCACACCACATGCTCCGAATCAGGTCAATGAACAGACGCCACCAGCGCCCGCTGCCACGGATTTGCTAGGGTGATTCAGGGACTTGACTTGTCGCATATTCTTCCTTGATAGTTATGAGGCAGATAACCCTGAATAATAACAACCCTATCCGGCGCGATTCCGCTCGCTGCCGGTAATCTGTCAGGAGGCAGGCTGATGACCCCTACCAAAGGCACCGTCAAGTGGTTCAACAACGCCAAGGGCTATGGCTTCATTCTGTCGGAAGCCAACCAGGAGGATATCTTCGCCCACTACTCGGCGATCGAGATGGAAGGCTACAAAAGCCTCAAGGCCGGACAACAAGTGCAATTTGAGGTTCAGTTTGGCGAAAAAGGCGTTCACGCCACGCACATCCGGCCGCTGGTCCCCGAGCTTTCAACTGCCCCGACTGCCATCGCGCCGACCCCCACGCGCATACCTTTTAATCGCATGCCGGCAGGGGCAGGCGAGCAAGAAATGCCGCGTCAGTCGCTCGGAAACGGGTGAAACCAATCCCTGCGGGCCCACCCGGCGCAATGTCCCGGTGGGTCCAAACTGGGCGATGCGATCCTTACATGTGCTTGATGATCTGGTCGCCGAACTCCGAACAGGACATCAGCCTGGCGCCGGTCATCAGACGCTCGAAGTCGTAGGTCACGGTGCCGGCGGAGATCGCCGCCTCAATACCCTTGACGATCAGGTCGGCTGCCTCGCCCCAGCCCATGTGGCGCAACATCATTTCCGCTGACAGGATCAACGATCCCGGGTTGACCTTGTTCTGCCCGGCGTATTTCGGCGCGGTACCGTGGGTGGCCTCGAACATGGCCACCTCGTCGGAGAGGTTGGCGCCCGGAGCGATACCGATACCGCCGACCTGCGCCGCGAGTGCATCCGACAGATAGTCGCCGTTCAGGTTGAGGGTGGCGATGACGCTGTATTCGTCCGGGCGCAGCAGGATCTGTTGCAGCATGGCGTCGGCGATCACGTCCTTGATGACGATCTGCGCGCCGGTGCGCGGATTTTTAAGCGAATGCCAGGGTCCGCCGTCGATCGGGGTCGCGCCGAACTCGTCCCGCGCCAGTTCGTAGCCCCAGTCGCAGAAGGCGCCCTCGGTGAACTTCATGATATTGCCCTTGTGAACCAGGGTCAGCGACGACTTGCCCTGATCGATGGCGTATTGAATCGCCTTGCGCACCAGCCGCTTGGTGCCCGCTTCCGAGACCGGCTTGATGCCGATGCCGCAATTTTCCGGGAAGCGGATCTTGGTGACCTTCATCTCGGCCTGGAGAAAGCGGATTATCTTGGTCGCCTCCGGGGAACCCGCCTTCCATTCGATTCCCGCGTAAATATCCTCGGAGTTCTCCCGGAAGATGCACATATCGACCTTGTTCGGTTCCTTCACCGGCGACGGAACGCCCTTGAACCAGCGCACCGGTCGCTGGCACACATAGAGATCCAGCTCCTGACGCAAGGCGACGTTCAGCGAGCGAAAGCCACCGCCCACCGGGGTCGTCAGCGGACCCTTGATGGACACGATGTATTCCTTCAGTACCTCCAGCGTTTCCTGGGGAAACCAGTTGCCGTCGTACAGCGCCGCCGCCTTTTCGCCGCAGTACACTTCCATCCACTGAATGGCGCGCTTGCCACCGAACGCCTTGGCAATCGCCGCATCGGTCACCTTGCGCATCACCGGCGTGATGTCTACCCCGGTACCGTCACCCTCGATAAAGGGGATAATGGGATAATCCGGAACGTCGAGCGAAAAATCGGCATTGACCTTGATCTTGCTTCCGGTAGCCGGCACGACGATATGTTCATAGCCCATTTGCTGGTCCCTCCGAGGGGTTTTGTGTAAAGGAATTTCAAAACGGGCCGGATTCTAGCACGCTGCTGCGCCGTCTCTGTAGCTCTCCTACACAGGATATTTACCCATGCGGTCGCAGATTCATCTGACCGTCGCCGCCGTGGTTCCCCGCGATGGCCACTACCTCATGGTAGTGGAGAATATCGCCGGCGAGCGGGTACTCAATCAGCCTGCCGGGCACATTGAAGCGGGAGAATCCCCCATCGACGCGGTGTGTCGCGAAACCCTGGAGGAAACCGGCTGGCTGGTAAAGCCTGTCGCGTGCCTGAGCCTCGCCTGTTTCGTGGCGGCTTCCGGCGCGACCTATCACCGCCTGAGTTTTGTGTGCGAACCCCTCGACCAGATCACCGACCGGATCGATCCCGATATCGAGACGGCGCTCTGGCTGCCAGTGGACATAATCCGGGGCGCCGACTACCGGCATCGCAGCCCCATGGTCCGGGGCGTGATCGAAGATCATCTCGCCGGCATTCGCTACCCGCTGGATGTGCTGCGGGATTACCGCTGACAGCCTGCTAAAATCCGCTCCGCATTGCTCCGTGAGAATCCCGTGTCCACTTCCAAACCACGCGTGATGGTCGGCATGTCCGGCGGCGTCGACTCCTCCGTCGCCGCCCTGCTGCTGCTGGAGCAGGGTTACGACGTCAGCGGCGTGTTCATGAAGAACTGGAACGAAGACGACGGCACCGAGTACTGCACCGCCAAGGAGGATCTGTTTGACGCCTTGCGGGTCTGCGATCACCTCGGCATTGAATTGCATGCCGTCAATTTCGCCCGCCAGTACTGGGACCAGGTGTTCGCCCACTTCCTCATTGAATACCGCGCGGGACGCACGCCGAATCCGGACGTGCTCTGTAATCGCGAGATCAAATTCAAGGTATTTCTGGAGTTCTGCCAGGAACAGGGCGCGGCCTGGATCGCCACGGGCCATTACGCAAGGGTATCCCGCGACGGCGGCGGCACGATGCTGCTGCGCGCGCGGGATGCCAACAAGGATCAAAGTTACTTTCTCTACGCGGTCAGCCCCGATGCCATCGCTCACACCCTGTTCCCGCTGGGGGAAATGGAGAAGCCTGCCGTGCGGGCGCGGGCGCGAACCGCGGGGCTGATCACCCACGCCAAGAAGGACAGCACCGGCATCTGCTTCATCGGCGAACGCCGCTTTCGCGATTTTCTGGCGACCTACCTGCCCGCGCAACCCGGGCCCATAGCGACCCTGGACGGAAAAGTACTGGGAGAACACCAGGGGCTGATGTACTACACCATCGGCCAGCGTGAAGGTCTGGGCGTCGGCGGCGTCCAGGGTGGCACCGACGCGCCCTGGTATGTCGCGGAAAAACGTCTGGAAACCAACACCCTGCTGGTGGTGCAGGGCAGCGACCACCCCTTGCTGTACTGGCGCGGTCTGCACGCGGAGCAATTGAACTGGCTGCAGGACCCGCCAGGATCCGAGCGTTTCGAATGCACCGCCAAGACCCGCTATCGTCAGCCGGACCAGTCCTGCACCGTCAGCGTCACTTCGCACGGTTGCGAAGTCAGCTTCGCAAAACCCCAGCGCGCGATCACCCCGGGACAGTCGGTGGTGTTCTATCGCGGCGCGCAATGCCTGGGGGGCGGCGTGATCACCGCCGGGATCCGCTGACATGGCACAGACTGCCCGGGAAGAACAGGCTATCGCGCTGGCGGCCGTGCTCCAGTACTGCCAGCTGGTCGATCAACTGGCGCGTACCGGCACCGTGCCGGTGGAGCAATTGCGCGTCGCCATGGTGGCGCTGCTGGAGCAGAATCCGGGCGATGCGGCGTCGTTGTATCAGGGTACCGGCAACCTGCGCACGGGCATCGAATTCCTGGAGCGACTGCTTGGCGGGGAACGGCGCGCACTGTCCGCCGAGGTGATGCGCTATGCCGTCAACGTACTGTATCTGCAGCGCCGGCTCCAGCGCGATGCCGCGAATCGTGCCCGGATCTATGCCGGCATTGCGCGCGCCGCCGAACAGGCGAACCTGTTTTCTCCGATCCACGACAATGTGCTCGCCAACCTCGCCCAGATCTATCAGGACACAGTGGGCCGCTACAGCCTGCGCATCCAGGTGCGGGGCGAGAGCGGTTACCTTCAGCAAGCGGCGGTCGCCACCCGGGTGCGCTGCCTGCTGTTCGCCGCCATCCGCTCGGCAGTGCTGTGGCACCAGCTCGGCGGACGGCGCTGGCATTTGTTTGTCCATCGCCGGCAACTCCTCGAACAGCTGCGGGAGTTGAAACGCCGGCCGTGATGGCCGCCACCGTCACACCCCTGCAATCCGGTAAAATCGGCGTCCCGCTTCAACACCCGGCTGCCATGGAAACCCCTCCGCTCACTGAACTAACGGAACTGTCGGCACTGTCACCACTGGACGGACGCTATGGCGCCAAGATCGCCGGGCTGCGGCATTACTTCAGCGAATACGGCCTGATCCGGTTTCGCGTCCGCATCGAGCTCGAATGGTTGCGGCATCTGGCCGCCGAACCCGGCATTCCCGAACTGCCGGCGCTGAGCGCCGCCGCGGCTGCGGCCCTGGACAGTATTCAAAGTGCGTTCAGTCCGGCGGACGCTGCGCGCATCAAGGCCATCGAAGCGGTCACCAACCACGACGTCAAGGCCGTGGAGTATTTCATCAAGGAGCGGCTCGCGGCGCTGGGTGGGTTCGAAAACACCTCCGAGTTTGTGCACTTTGCCTGCACTTCGGAGGACATCAACAATCTGTCCCACGCCCTGATGCTGCGAGGCGCACTCGCGGATGTGGTGCTGCCGGCGATGGATGACCTGACGACAGCCATCGCTGAGCTGGCGAAAAACCTGGCCGGCGTACCCATGCTGGCGCGTACCCATGGTCAGACCGCCTCGCCGACCACCATGGGCAAGGAACTGGCCAACACCGCCGCGCGCCTGCGCCGCCAGCTGCGCCAGATCCGCGCGGTCGAGCTGCTCGGCAAGATCAACGGTGCGGTGGGCAACTACAACGCGCACCTTGCCGCTTATCCGGATCTCGACTGGCCGGACATCGCGCGCCGCTTCGTCACCGGACTGGGTCTCGGCTGGAACCCCTACACCACCCAGATCGAACCCCACGATTACATGGCCGAGCTGTTCGACGCCATCGCCCGCTTCAATACCGTGTTGCTCGATTTCGACCGGGATATCTGGGGCTATATCGCGCTCGGCTATTTCCGACAACGCCCGGTGGCCGGGGAAGTGGGCTCCTCGACCATGCCGCACAAGGTCAATCCCATCGACTTTGAAAATTCCGAAGGCAACCTGGGACTCGCGAATGCGCTGTTTGCGCATCTCGCCGCCAAATTGCCGGTATCCCGCTGGCAGCGCGATCTCACCGACTCTACCGTATTGCGCAACATGGGCGTGGGATTCGGCTACAGCCTGATCGCCTATCAGGCCGCGCTGAAGGGACTCAGCAAACTGGAAATCGACCGTCCGCGACTCGCGCAGGATCTGGAGCGCGCGTGGGAAGTCATGGCGGAACCCATCCAGACCGTGATGCGGCGCTACAACGTCCCCGAGTCCTATGAAAAACTGAAAGCACTGACCCGGGGCCAGGCCATGACCGCGCAAACCCTGCACGCGTTCATTGCGACGCTGCCGATACCCGAGACCGCGCGCCAACAGTTGCTGGCGCTGACCCCGGCGGATTACACCGGCAACGCGGAGTCTCAGGCAGACGCCATCGACTGACCACGAGTCGAAACCCCGCGGCTCAAGCGGGCGCGGCAAAGACTCCGCGCTTCAGTGCCGCGAGGGCGTCCCGCGCCAGGGCCGCCTGCTCGAACTCCAGATTGCGCGCATGGGCGTGCATCTTCTCTTCCAGCGCCGCAATCTGCCGCGCCAGCGCAGCGGGCGACAGGTCGGCCGCGGCCATCACATAGCGCTGTTCCTGTTCCGCCACACGCGCCTGGCGACGATCCTTGCGCGCCGCTACCGCGCCTTCAAGCACATCCGCAACCGGCTTGCTGATGCCCTTGGGGACCAGGCCGTGCAGGCGATTGAACTCGACCTGCCGCTGCCGGCGCCGGTCGGTCTCGTCGATCGCGCGACGCATCGAGCCGGTAACGACATCGGCGTAGAGAATGGCGCGGCCCTCGATGTGGCGCGCCGCCCGCCCGATGGTCTGGATCAGGGATTGTTCGGAACGCAGAAAACCCTCCTTGTCGGCATCGAAGATCGCCACCAGCGCAACTTCCGGCATATCCAGTCCCTCGCGCAGCAGGTTGATGCCGACCAGCACGTCGAATTCACCCAGACGCAGGTCACGGATGATTTCCACCCGTTCCACGGTATTGATGTCGGAGTGCAGATAGCGGACCCGGACGCCGTGTTCGGCCAGATATTCGGTGAGATCCTCCGCCATGCGCTTGGTCAGCACGGTCAGCAGCACCCGCTGATCCCGTAACGCGCAGCTGCGAATCTCGCCCAGCACATCGTCCACCTGGGTGACCGCGGGTCGCACCTCGATCCGGGGGTCCACCAGCCCCGTGGGCCGCACAACCTGCTCCACCAAGGCATCGGCGTGCTCCGCTTCATAACGACCCGGCGTCGCCGACACAAACAGGGTCTGCGGACGCAGCCGCTCCCACTCATCGAACCGCAACGGCCGGTTATCGAGCGCACAGGGCAGGCGAAACCCGTATTCGACCAGGGTTTCCTTGCGCGAGCGGTCGCCCCGGTACATGCCACCCAACTGTGGAATGGTGACATGGGATTCATCGATAACGAGGAGAGCATCCGCCGGCAAGTAGTCGAACAGTGTCGGAGGTGGCTCTCCGGGCCGTCGGCCGGAGAGATAGCGCGAGTAGTTTTCGATGCCCGGGCAGTAGCCCAGCTCGCGCATCATTTCCAGATCGTAACGCGTGCGCTCCGACAGCCGCTGCGCCTCGACCAGCTTGTCAGCCGCGCGCAGCCTGGCGAGCTGCTCCTCCAGCTCGACCTTGATGAGATCAACCGCCGCCAGAATCGTCTCGCGCGGCGTCACATAGTGGCTTTTCGGATAGATGGTACAGCGCGGCACCCGCTGCACGACCGTGCCGGTGAGCGGATCAAATAGCTGAATGTTCTCGACTTCGTCCTCGAACAACGCAATCCGCACTGCCAGTTCATCCGAATCGGCGGGAAAGATGTCGATGACATCGCCCCGCACCCGGTAGTTGCCGCGATCAAACCCGATGTCATTGCGGCTGTACTGGAGCTCGGTCAAGCGGCGCAGGATGGCGCGCTGATCAACTCGGTCCCCGCGCACTACATGGAGCAGCATCTTCAGATAGGAGTTCGGATCGCCCAGACCGTAGATCGCCGAAACCGTCGCCACGACCACCACATCGCGCCTTTCGAGCAGCGCCTTGGTCGCCGACAGCCGCATCTGTTCGATGTGCTGATTGATCGAGGCATCCTTTTCGATGTAGGTATCGGATGCCGGCACATAGGCTTCGGGCTGGTAGTAGTCGTAATAGGAGACAAAATACTCGACGGCATTGCGTGGAAAAAAATCGCGCAGTTCCCCGTACAGCTGTGCCGCCAGGGTCTTGTTGTGCGCGAGCACGAGGGCGGGCCGCTGAACCTGTTCGATCACCTTGGCCACCGTGAAGGTCTTGCCGGAGCCCGTGACACCGAGCAGCGTCTGGGCGGCAAGCCCGGCCTCCAGTCCTTCCACCAGCGCGGCGATGGCAGCCGGCTGGTCTCCGGCAGGTTCGTAATCGCTGACGACGGCGAGTGGTTTATCCATTATCGCGATGACCCTACCCTAGGGGGAACTTGAGATTTTAGCAGTGAACCCCGGAAACGCGCGCCGGCTCCCTCCGACCGCTTCACAACAAGAGCACAGTGACTCCCGACGCAGCAATGCACCATCATTGGTTGACGATGTGCAAAGCCGCTTTTATCATGCGCCCCCTGCCACTCCGCCTTAGCTCAGTCGGTAGAGCAAATGACTGTTAATCATTGGGTCGCTGGTTCGAGTCCAGCAGGCGGAGCCAGACATCTTTCCCGACGGGACAGTCTTTGAGGGTTTGTCCCCAGGACTGCCTTGCTGCATTCACAGCCGCCGGGTTCTCCGGTCTTTGTCGCCACATCGGAATTTTTTTGATCTCGCGCAGAGCTGGCTCTGCACTGCGCTCCGGCCTTAATACGCGTTGCAATCAAACCACAAACGACTCGCCGTCAGGGCAATGATTTTCAAATCGAGCCCCAGGCTCCAGTGATCCTACCCATCCCCGGCGGACACTCTGTTAAGCGAATAGACTACGCGACAGAGGTGGACCATGGCAAAGCAAACGAAACAACCCAAGACAACCCGCCGGCATCATTCTTCGGAGTACCGGGC
>JBFXFL010000041.1:0-1746 GCA_050179115.1 Porticoccaceae bacterium
CCCTTGCGGGGAATCTTGTCGCCGGCCGCCACGTCGATCACATAGATGGTGAAGTCCGACAGTTCCGGACTGAAGGTCGCGGCGAGATTGTCGCCCCCGCTTTCGATGAAGATGACATCCAGGTTCGGAAACTTGGTGTTCAGGTCATTCACCGCCGCCAGATTCATCGAGGCGTCCTCGCGGATCGCCGTGTGCGGGCAGCCCCCGGTCTCCACGCCCAGGATGCGCTCCGACGGCAGCGCGTGATGGCGGTCGAGAAACTCGGCGTCCTCGCGAGTGTAGATGTCATTGGTCACCACCGCGACCTCGCAGCGCTCGCGCAGTGCCTCGCACAGACGCAGCACGAGCGCGGTCTTGCCGGCACCCACGGGACCGCCGACGCCGACGCGCACAGCCTGTTTTTGCATGGTTTCCTCCTTCGTGTGCCGCCGTCAGGATCGGAACAGGCGGCTGTACTGGGTTTCGTGAAGCATGCTGGCCAGCACCTGTCCGGGCAGGCTGATGCCGATGTCGGCGTCGGTCACGGTCCTTGCCCGTTCGATCAGTGCCGGAACCCGCTCGAGCAGGGCCACGGCGATGCGCTGCCCCTGGGTCTGCCCGAGCAGGGACAGTTTCAGCGCCGCCGCGATCTGGTTGTCGAGCCAGCTCCACACCAGCCCGGTGGCTGCCCGGGGGTAGTCGATGTGCCAGTGCGCGCAGGCCAGGGCGTAGGCGGCGAGATAGCTGATCGGCTCGGCGGTGGGCCAGACGATGGCGGCGGGCACCCCGGTATCGGCGAGCAGTCGCAACAGCGCGGCACCGCAGTGGCTGTCCTCGCGCCGCAGCTCGGCGGTTTCGCGCAGGGCCAGCGCGATCTCATTCCAGTGGGAAAGATTCGAGTGGGAAGGGTTCCAGTGTGCGCAACCCGCCGGGTCGGCGACCAGCAGGCGCACCAGCAGCGGCAATTCCTGCTGTGCGAAGCTGCGCTCCAGCATGGCGCGCAGCCAGTCTTCCAGGGCTGCCGGGCTGTCGACCCAGCCCAGTTCCACGGCGCTGGCCAGACCCTGAGACCAGGCGAAGGTGCCGATCGGGAGAGATGGGCTCGTCAGCCGCAGCAGGTGCAGCAGGGGCGCCAGCGCCTCAGTCGTGGTCATGGAGGGGATGCGTGTCGGCGTGGGAATGGCTGTGCCCATGAAGATGGCCAGCGCCGGCATAGGCGCCATCCTCGGGCGCAAACGGCCGCTCCGCGACCGCGACATCGAGGCCGAGACCCCGGCACATGGCATCCAGCACATGATCGTGCAGATAGCGCAGCCAGCCGGGACCGATCTGCACGGGTACATGGCGGTTGCCCAGGTGATAGGCAGCGCGCAGCAGGATCGCCGGGTCGGTATGCGCGGCAGTGGATACGGTTTCCGCGGCGGCCTTGATGCGTACCCTTGGGCCGTCTGTGCTGCCCAGTACATCGCCGTCGCGCAGCACCGTGCCCCGCGGCAGGGCGAGCAGCGCCGCGCTGCCGTCGTCCAGCTCTACGCGCTGCCGCGAACGGGAACGTCGCTCGAAACTCAGGGTGAGCGTCTGGGTGGCGCCGGCGCCGGGCACAATGCGATCGAGGGTAACCATGGCGGGAGTTTAGCAAGCGCCGCGCCAACCGGGGGTCGGTTGGTTCCGGAACCGAGCCTGTCGCCGCTTGGCTGCGTCGATGGGTCAGCGGCGATCCGTGGCGATGATGTTGGCGCGGGCCGGTTTCGCGTTGCCTGGTGCGAC
>JBFXFL010000041.1:1846-13880 GCA_050179115.1 Porticoccaceae bacterium
CCGGCGAGCTCGGCCGAGCGCGCATCCCAGGCCTGCTCGGCCTGTGACCAGGTGTCGTAGCCGCGCCAGAATTTGACAGGATCGCCCATCGCCAATCTCCTTTCGGATCGCCCCGGCAACCTTTCAGGGACACAGGTCGGACCGCGGAGACTTCGATGATACCCCCGGCGACAGCGGAGTCTATCCTGCGGGGGCGTTATTCCACCGTGCCGCGCTCGGCGTCTTCCCGACCGCGCTGACGAATCTCGGCTTCCTTGCGGGCTTCCTCGATCTGGAGCATGACCGCGTCCACGTCGGCGGGGGTGTCGTCGTGCGCGAAAATGCCGGTGAGCGTCATGCCGGGTTTCAGGCTGTTGTTCTTGAAGTGATCCCAGATTTCGTGGGCGTACTCGGTGGCGAGCAACTCCGGCGCGAAGCGGCCGCAGTAGGCGCGGATGTTGTTCACGTCGCGTTCGAGCATCCGGAACGCATTGTTGTTGCCGGCAGCGTTCACGGCCTGGGGCAGATCGATGATGACCAGGCCGTCGCGACCGACCAGCACGTTGAATTCGGACAGGTCGCCGTGGATCAAGCCGATGCACAGCATGCGCACGATCTGATCCATCAGGAAGCCGTGCCATGCGCGCGCTTCCTCGGCGCCGGGTTCGACATCGTTGAGGCGCGGCGCGGCATCGCCCTCGGTGTCGGCGACCATCTCCATCAGCAGTACGCCGTCGACATAGCCGTGGGGCTTGGGGACGCGCACGCCGGCGGCGTCGAGTCGATAGAGGGCATCCACCTCGGCGTTTTTCCACGCTGCCTGCTCGACGTCGCGGCCGTGCTTGCTGCGCTTGCCCATGGCGCGCTGGTCGCGACTGTTGCGGGTTTTGCGGCCCTCCTGGTATTCCGCCAGCTTGTGGAAGCTGCGCTGTTCGAGGGCTTTGTACACCTTGGCACAGCGGACCTGGTTGCCACATTGCACCAGATAGACCGATGCCTCCTTGCCGCTCTTGAGGGGCCGGATCACGGCATCGACGATGCCATCGTCGATCAGGGGTTGAAGACCTTTGGGGATTTTCATCGAGAGATGGTCGGCGCGTCTTGGTTGTCAGTAGTGGTTGCGGTCAGAGGTGGCGGCAAGGGGTTGCGGTAACAGGTTGGGGTCCCTGGCTGCGGAAACCTTGCCGTGCTACCGGGTTGCCGGCACCGGCTCTGGTGCCGACGGTATCCGCGTGCCGGGTGAGAGTGTACAGGGTTACGCCTGCGGGCTGGATGTTGACCACCCTGTTCGCACGGTTGCGCGTGCCACGGCGTAGCCGGTCCCGGCCGATTCGCGCAGGCAGGTTCGCGCAGGCAGGTTCGTTGACATGTCAACTAGTTGCCCTTAGGGTGCCGGGCCAGACTCAGAACCCGCCGTCAACCCCGTTCAAGGAGCCGTGTCCGCAGCCGGCCCGATAGTCAGGGCAGCGGCGCCAGCGGTGGCCCCGATCATGACAGCAGCGACTTCGGTAGCCATTCCCGCCCCCGCCATGCCGGTGACCCGGCTGCCGCTGATGCTGACGGCCATCGCCATCACGGCCGCGAATTTCATGAATGTGCTGGATCTGACCATTGCGGTGGTCGCGGTGCCGTCGATCTCCGGCACCATCGGCGCCTCGCCGTCCCAGGGCGCCTGGATACTGACGTCCTACGCCATCTGCCTCGCTGTCATCCTGCCGCTCAGTCCCTGGGTCTGCAAACGTTACGGCGAAGTGCGCGTTTTTTCGCTGTCGGTGCTGATGTTCGCGCTGACATCCATGGCCTGTGGCATGAGTCGCCACATGGAAACCCTGGTGCTTTTCCGCGCCCTCCAGGGTTTGTCCAGCGGCTTTATCGTGCCCTTGTCGCAAACCTTGCTGCTGCGTATTTTCCCGCCGCACAAGCACGGCTCGGCGATTGGTCTGTGGAGTATCGCATCCACCATCGCTCCGGTGCTGGGTCCGATCCTGGGCGGTTTCATCACCGACAATCTGGGTTGGCCCTGGATTTTCTACATCAATGTCCCCATTGGCTGTGTGGCCGCCTGGCTGGTCTGGACCAGCATCCATCACATCGAAACCCAGACCAAAAGGATTCCGGTCGATGGCGTCGGCATGGTGCTGCTGGCGATCACCGTACTGGCGTTTCAACTGGTGATGGACAAGGGCCACGAATG
Organism: Porticoccaceae bacterium; assembly: GCA_050179115.1. Taxonomy (GTDB): domain Bacteria; phylum Pseudomonadota; class Gammaproteobacteria; order Pseudomonadales; family Porticoccaceae; genus JAGPUQ01. Next base: position 4,020 of record JBFXFL010000041.1, read on the forward strand.
GGACTGGTTCGGTTCACCGGGCATCCGTTTGCTGATGACCACTTCGGTGATCGCGCTGATCGGCTATGTGGTCTGGGAGCGCCGCGAGCCACACCCCATCATCGACTACGGCCTGTTCCGCATTCCCGTGTTCGTGATCGCCTCGGTGATGGGGGTGATCTTCAACCTGACGTACTTTGCCAGCACCGTGCTCTATCCGATCTGGATGCAGTCGGTGCTGGGTTACACGGCGACCCTTTCCGGTCTGGTCATGGCCGGTACCAGCGTGTTGCCGATCGTCGGGATGATGCTGGTGGGAAAAAACATCGCCAAGTTGAATCTGCGCTACCTGGTGGTATCGGGCAGTCTCGTCACCATGCTGGCCATTTATCTACAGGCGCAATCGACCACGGATACCACCTTTGCGCAGATGCTGCAGGCGCGGGTGGTGATGGGCATCGGCTTCACACTGATGTTTCCACCACTGATGGCGATCTCGTTGGGCTCGGTGTCGGCGGACCGAACCGTGGGGGCCGCGAGCTTCTTCAATTTTTTCCGCAACATTGCCACCAGTGTCGGCATTGCGGCCGGCATGAGCCTGTGGCAGAGCCGCACGGCCTTTCACCGCCTGCGGCTGGTCGAGGAGGTCAATCCCCATATACCGGGCAAGGAACTGGCGTTCGCACCGATTGAGCAATTGGTCGACGGCAACCCGGATGCCATGTGGGCTGTGGTCGACAAGCTCGCCACCGCGCAGGCATCGACCATGGGGATCAGTGACACCTTCATGATCTGCATGTTCGCGGTGATTCCCGTGATTCTGTTGAGCCCTTTTATTCCGGCCCGTCTGGCGCCGCGCCCCGGGACGCACGTTGCTGCCGGCGAGTGATCCGGCAGGGTAAGGGCGCAGCAGGCCAATATGGTTGACTGATCAACGTTGATGTATCAACAGAATCATTTTATCCTTCGCTCATACCCTTCTCACCACTGGAACCCGGATATTGTCCATGCGCCGCTCTGTAAGCCTGTTCATCGTGGTTGCCGTGCTCGCCGCCCTCAGTTACGGCCTGAGCAGCTATCTCGGCAAACGCAAGTTTGTGGAAACCGATAACGCCTATACCACCGGGGACATCCTCAACATCGGATCCCAGCTCGACGACGTGGTGCTCTGGCTGGGGGCCGAGGAAGGCGATTATGTCGAACAGGGCCAGGAGTTGATCCGCCTCGACGGCGGCACACCCAAAAACCGGCTGGCGCGTGCCCAGAGCGAGCTCGCCCGCACCGTGCAGGACGTCGCCGCGCTCAAGCAGCTGGTGCGCCGCAAGGCCGCGGAAGTGCGGGAAGAAGAAGCCCACTACAGGCTGGCGCGCAATGAAGCCGAACGCCGCAGCAAACTCGCCGAGCGCGGCATGATCTCCAAGGAAGAGCGGGATGTCTCGGCGCTGCGCATGGAAGAGGCGAGAGCGGCGCTGGAGTCGGCCCAGCAGGAACTCATCGAAGCGCGTATCAACGCCGGCGCCATGCCCATCGCGGAGCATCCCCGGGTGCTGACCGCCGGCGCCCTGGCGCGCGGCATCAGCTCCACGGTCAACAAAACCCGGATCGTGGCACCCGCCTCTGGACATATTGCCAAACGCTTTGTCTCCGCCGGCGACGTGATCAAGGCCGGTCGACCGCTGCTGCAACTGGTACAACTGGACAAGGTCTGGGTAGAGGCAAATTTCAAGGAAACCCAGTTGCGCAATCTGCGTATCGGACAGCCGGCGAAAATCGTGTCGGACCTGTACGGCGATGAAGTCGTTTACGAAGGCACGGTGGTCGGCACCGGCACCGGCACCGGTGCGGCGTTTTCGCTGCTGCCGGCCCAGAATGCGACCGGCAACTGGCTCAAGATCGTGCAGCGCGTGCCGGTACGCATTGCACTCAACGGCGACCTGATACGGGCGCATCCACTGCCGCTGGGTACCTCGCTTGCGGTAACCATCGATACCAGCGATCGTAACGGGCCGCGCCTGACGATGGCGCCCAATCCGCGACCGGTCGACGTGACGGCGGCTTACAGTTACTGGCGGGCGGGTGGTCAGGACATGGTCGACCGCATCGTCGCCGAAAACCTGCCGACCGCCGCGGCATCCGAACTGCCTCCGACCGCGGCATTACCTGGCCGTTGAGCGTCGGTACTCCCAGTCTCGGGGTAGTCGTTTTGGCGCAGGGCACAAGCCGCGGGATGTCCCATGATTGATCTGGCCAATAATCTGGTGCGCCACATCGGCACCCTGAGCCGCAGCATGATCCGTGCCCTGGACATCGAGATGGCCCCGCTCGGCATGGGCTCGGGGCGTTTCTCGTACCTCTTCATGCTGTATATCAGTGAAGGCGTAACCCAGCAGGAAATGGCGGTCCGCCTGCAGGCCGACAAGGCGGCGGTGGCGCGCACCCTCGCACAACTGGAAGAACAGGGTTACGTCCGGCGCGACAGCGATCCCCGTGACGGGCGCGTCACCCGGGTGTTTCTGACCGACAAATCCCGCGCCCTGCGCGGTCATCTCGAAGATGCGGTGGCAAGAGTCATCGCCCAGTTGCAGGCGACACTGGACCCTACGCAGCAAGCGGCAATCCGGGACATCCTGCAACGCATGGCGGAGTCGCTTGCGGCCGGCTACGAGGGGATCAATGGGGGCAGCAGTGCTGGTGCGAACTCCGGCAGTCCCGCGGGCCGCAAGGACGCAGAGCCCCCACGCGGCCAGGGTGACTAATTCCCGGGATTGGCAGCCTCCGATGGGGTTGCAGTGAAAATCGTCCGGTACATGAGGTAGTAGCCGGCGGACAGCATCGGCATTACCACGAGCAGCCCGAGACCAAACGGAATCGCGCCCACCAGCACCAGCAGTATGGCCAGCACACCCCACACCAGCAGGGCTAGCCAGTTTTTCATGGTCGCCGTGAGGCTGAGTTTCAAGGCTTCGACTGGCGCCAGGCCGTTGAATCCGACCAGGGGAGTGGCGAACAGAAGCACAGCCGAAACCGCGACCAGCAGCACGGCCATCACAAGGATCAGCAGTGCCCCCGCCACCACACCGATTCCGGAGCCGGTTGCCGCGATGAGGCCAAACGCCAGTCCCGCCGGTATCCCGATGCAAAGCCCGCCTATCAGGGTAAACACCCCAATCAGTACCAGGCTGCCCATGCGCGGGCTCTTGAAGCCGGCGAACAGATGACCCACCGCTAGCGGATGCCCGGCCTCCAGAGCCTGAGCGCCCGAGAGTATCCCGAACACGAAAACATTCCCAAACAGTGCCAGCGCAATGCCGCCAACCAAAGGTATGAGGTTGGCGACAAGGGAGATAACGACATAGATCGCCAGAATCGCGATCCAGATTCCCGGCGCGCGCAAGAACAGGTTCCAGCCACCGCGCAGCCACTCCAGGGCCTGGTCGGTCGTCGCAAGATTGATGTGCGGTAGGTTGCGGTTTGCCGCGGGGTTGTCCGTTGCCATTTTGATCTTCTCCCTGAATGAAATGTCGTTTCAGTATGCCTCAATCAGGTAATCGCAAAAAGTGCGCTTTGTCGCAAGATCGCCGCTGGCGAAGCACAGGGTGCCACCGGCGCATCAAACCAGTTGCGGCACTGCCGCCAGCAATTCGCGGGTATAGGCTTCGCGCGGATGTTGCCAGAGCTGTTCCGTGGTGCCGCTTTCGATCAGCTTGCCGTGGTGCAGCACCAGCACCCGGTCGCACAGGTAGCGTACCACCGAGAGATCGTGGGAGATGAACACCAGGCTCAGGTTGTGGCGCGCCACCAGTTCCAGGATCAGATCGAGAATCTGCGCCTGGATGGTGACATCGAGCGCCGACACCGGTTCGTCCGCGATCACCACTTGCGGTTTGGTGGCGATGGCGCGGCCGATGGCGATGCGCTGACGCTGGCCACCCGAGAATTCGTGGGGGAATTTGCGAATCGAATTGTGCGCGAGTCCCACATCGTCCATCAGCGCCAGTACCTGCGCAGTGACCGTTTTGCGGGTCGCGAGGCCATGGTAGAGCAGGGGTTCGGCGAGCGCGTCGAACACGCTCATGCGTGGATTCAGCGAGGCGTAGGGATCCTGAAAAATCATCTGCATCTGGCGGCGCAGCGGACGCAGCGCGCGGGCGCTGAGCGTGGTCAACTCCTGGCCGCGCAGCCGCACCGAGCCGGAGGTGGGGCGCACCAGTTGCAGGATGGAGCGCCCGAGGGTGGATTTGCCGGAGCCGGATTCCCCCACCACGCCGAGAATTTCGTTGCGATACAGGGTGAGGGAGACATCGTCCACGGCTTTCACCAGACGCCGATCCGCAGTGCGGAACCAGGTGCACAGCGCGTTCACTTCGATCAGGGTTTCCCGCTGCGGCTGCGCGGCAGGTGCGGATCTCGGGCTGCGCCGGCTGGCGGCCAGCAGTTTCTGGGTGTAGGAATGTTGCGGGCGCGCGAACAGGGTTTGCGGCGCGCCGCTTTCCACCACCGCGCCGTCCTTCATCACCAGAATGTTATCGGCGATGTCGGCCACCACGGCGAGGTCATGGCTGACCAGGATCACCGCCAGATTGCGGCGCGCCTGCAATTCGGCGATGAGGCGCAGGATCTGCGCCTGGACGGTGACATCGAGCGCAGTCGTGGGTTCGTCCGCGATCAGCAGTTGGGGTTCGGCGATCAGGGCCATCGCGATCATCACCCGCTGGCGCATACCGCCCGAGAACTCGTGGGGGTAGGCATCGAAGCGTCGCGCGGCATCGACGATGCCCACTTCGTCGAGCAGCGCGAGCGCCCGGGATCGCGCCGCGCGCCGCGTCATGTTGCGGTGATAGAGCAGCGGCTCCAGCAACTGTTCCCCAAGCGTCAGATAGGGGTTCAGGCAGGTCATCGGGTCCTGAAATATGGTCGCGATCCGGTTGCCGCGCAGGGCGCGCAATGCGCGCGGCGGCAGTTGCAGCAGATCCTGGCCGGCAAAACACGCGCTGCCCTGTTCGATGCGGCCGGGCGGCATGGGCACCAGTCCCAGCAGGCTGTAGCAGCACACCGATTTGCCGGAACCCGATTCACCGACGATGGCCAGGGTCTCGCCCGCGTCGACGCTGAAACTCACATCATCGACGGCCTTGACCACGCCGTTGCGGGTATGGAACCAGACCGAGAGATTGGCGACCTCGAGCAGCGCCACGGTTCAGTCCTTCGCCATGCGTGGATCCAGGGCATCGCGCAGCCCGTCGCCGAGAAAATTCAGCGCGAACAGGGTGAGCGCCAGCGCGCTGCCCGGGAAAATCAGCAGCCAGGGATATTCCTCCATGGTTTCGGCGCCGTAGGAAATCAGCAAGCCCCAGGAGCTCGCCGGCGGCTGGATGCCGAGGCCGAGAAAACTCAAAAACGCTTCGAGCAGCATCACGCTGGGAATCGTGAGGGTGGTGTAGACGATCACCGGACCCAGCGTGTTGGGAATCAGATGGCGGCGGATGATGGTCCAGCGCGACAGCCCCAGCGACACGGCGGCTTCGATGAACTCCTGCTGTTTCAGCGCCTGCACCTGGCCGCGCACGATGCGCGCCATGGTCAGCCATTCCACGGCGCCGATGGCGAGAAACAGCAGCAGGATGTTGCGCCCGAAAATGACCATCAGCAGGATGATGAAAATCATGAAGGGCAGTGCGTAGAGGATATCCACCAGCCGCATCATCGCGGCGTCCACGCGCCCGCCGGCATAGCCCGCGATGGTGCCGTAGAGCACGCCGATCACCAGCGCCACGCCGGTGGCCACCAGGCCCACCGCCAGTGAGATACGCCCGCCCCAGAGGATATGGGTGAGCATGTCGCGGCCCAGCGTGTCGGTACCGAACCAGTGCGCTGCCGAGGGTGGCGCGGCGCCCAGCGCCAGATCCTGCGCCCGGTAATCGTAGGGGGCAATCCAGGGTGTGAGCGCGGCGAGTACGCACAGCAGGATCAGAATCGCAGCGCCGGCCACCGCCATGCGATTGCGCTTGAGCCGCAACCAGGCGTCGCGCCACAGGGATACGCCTTCTTCCGCGGTCAAAAGCTCGGCTGGCAAGCGTTCAGCGGGCCACGATGCCTTGCGACTCATGCGGCGGGTTTCCGGTACTGGTGACGCAGGCGCGGATTCAGCCACACGGCGACGATATCGGCGAGCAGATTGAAGGCCACGATCAGCACGGCAAAGAACACAGTGGTGCCCATGATCATGGTGTAGTCGCGATTGAAGGCGGCCTGCACATAGAAACGGCCGAGCCCCGGAATCTGGAAGATGGTCTCCACCACGAAGGAGCCGGACAGCAGGCCCGCGAACGCGGGGCCGGCAAAGGCGACCACGGGGATCAGTCCGCCGCGCAGGCCGTGCTTGACCACCACCACCCACTCCGGCAGACCCTTGGCGCGTGCCGTGCGAATGTAATCCTGGGACATCACTTCCAGCATGCCGCCCCTGGACAGGCGCGCCACATAGGCGGTGTAGCCGGACGCGAGCGTGAGGGCCGGCAGGATCTTGTCGCCCGGCACATTGCCCCAGCCCGACACCGGCACCCACTCGAGCCAGACGCCGAACACCAGCAACAGCAGTGGGCCGAGCAAGAATGACGGCAGACAGATGCCGATCATGGCGGCCGACATGGGCAGATGATCCTGCGCCGTGTTGGGCCGCAACGCCGCGATCACTCCCGCCGCGGTGCCCAGCACCAGCGCGATCAACAGTGCGTACAGGCCGAGCTCGGCGGTGGTGGGCAAGCCGGAAAAAATCATTTCATCGACGCTGCGCCCCGGATAGCGAAACGAGGGACCGAAATCGCCGTGCAGCAGATCGCCCAGATAGCTCAGGTATTGCGCGGAGATGGGCTGGTCGAGGTGGTAGCGCGCTTCCAGCGCCTTGAGCACTTCGGGTGGCACCGCCTTTTCGGCGCTGAACGGGCCGCCGGGCGCCAGCCGCACCAGAAAGAAGGTCAGGGTGACCACGGCCAGCAGGACCGGGATTGCTTGCAGCAGCCGATACAGAATGAAGCGCAGCATGGGTTAGCGGGCTGGTTCCAGATGGACCTGTTTGAACAGCGGATAGCCGAGCAGGTTGGGCGGCAGCCCGCGCACGCTGGGCTGCATCAGGTAATTGCGCGAGGAATAGAAAATCGGGATCACCGGCATGGCGTCCATCAGGCGCGCCTCGGCTTCGCGAAACCAGGCGTAGCGTTGCTCCCGCGACAGCGCGGCGGGCGCCAGGCGCATGACCAGTTCATCGTAGCGCGGATCGCTCCAGCCGGTACGATTGTTGCCGCCGTCGGTGACCCACATATCCAGAAAACTGTTGGGGTCGACGTAATCGCCGATCCAGCCGCCGCGGGCGATTTGATAATTGCCGTTGTTGACGCTGTCCAGGTACACCTTCCAGTCCTGGTTGTTGAGGGTGATCTCGATATTCAGTTCACGCTTCCACATTTGCTGGATGGCCACCGCCAGCTTGCGATGGCCTTCGCTGGTGTTGTAGAGCAGCTCGGTGGGCGGGAACCCGGCGCCGTCGGGATAGCCAGCTGCCGCGAGCAGGTCACGCGCGCCCTGCGGATCGTAGGCAAAGCCGGGCGCGGCGGTATAGCCCAGGGTGTCCGGTGGCGTGAACGCGTAAGCCGGGATCTGGCCGCCCTTGGTGACGTGATCGACGATCTGCTGGCGATCGATACTCATCGCCAGCGCGCGGCGCACGCGGGGATCGGCAAGCTGCGGCACCCGGGTGTTGAAGCGATAAAAATAATTGCCCAGATAGGGCTCCACGCGCAGGAATTGGGGTGCGTCCTTGCGGTACACCTCGATCTTGTCCGGCGGCACCGAACCCGTGATGTGCAGTTGCCCGGCGCGGAACATGCGCTCCTCGGTGGACACGTTTTCCACCGGGTAATAGTGGATCGCATGAAGTTTGACGCTGGGGGCGTCCCAGTAGGTCGGGCTCTTCTCGACCACGACGATCTTGTTCAGCTCCCATTGCGTCAGCACGAAGGGTCCGTTGCCGACGAAATGTCCCGCGCGGGTCCAGGTGCTGCCGCGCTGCGTGGGATCACCGTATTTTTCCAGCGTTGGCCGGTGCACCGGGAACAGGCTGTAGTGATCGAGCAGCTGCAGAAAATAGGGCGTGGGATTGGCGAGGGTCACGCGCAGGGTCCGTTCGTCCAGCGCCTCGATGCCGACCTGATCGAAATCCTTCAACTTGCCGGTGGCATAGGCTTCCGCATTCTTGATCGGGAAATACATGTAGGCGTAGAGATTGCCGAGGCTCGGTTGCAGGGCGCGCCACCAGGACCAGGAAAAATCCTGCGCCGTCACCGGGTCGCCGTTCGACCAGCGCGCATTCGCGCGCAGATGGAAGGTGTACACGAGGCTGTCGGTGCTGATCTCCCACTTTTCAGCGACGCCCGGAATCGGCTCCAGGGTCGCCGGGTCCTTGAGCACCAGGCCTTCCATCAGGGCGATGATGATGTGGTGTTCGGGTATCCCGGTCACGATATGGGGGTCGAGCTCCTGGGGTTCGGTGCCATTGCCCCAGTGCAAAACCTGCTCGCGATCACCGGCCTCGACGCGGGTCTCGCGACCGCCGCAGCCCGCCAGCACCAGTCCGCAGAGCAGGGTCAGAAGCAGCCAATGGCGGAGGGATCCGGCTTTCATAAGCATCTCGAAAGGGCGCACTGGCGCGGATGGTACGCGAGCTCCGGCGTGGGGGAAAACCGGATCGGTCGCACGGCCGGCCGACAGACTGGGTTGTACTGGATGACGGTGCTCCGGACCAGCTGGCGCAGCAGCGCGAAATCACCGGGCGCGGCGCCGGGATAACCTGATCGCTGCCGTGATTTCAGGGCGACCCGGCGCCCGCCACCGCTACGCGCGTGGTTTCGATGCGCGAGGCCCGCATGCCCTTGCCGATGTCCTTCATCTCACCGGCGAAGGTGAGGCAGAAGAGGGTTTTCAGATCGGCGCCACCCAGGGTGCAGGCCACTGCGCGGCGCGCGCCGGAGGAGATCACATCGGTGATTTCGCCGCCGTCGCGCACCCGCACGAAGGCGTTGTTGGCGAAGGCCGCCACCCAGATGGCGCCTTCTTCATCCAGCGTGATGCCATCCGGCGTGTAGTCGCCCAGATCGGCGAATACCCGGTGCCCGCTCAGGGAGCCGTCGGCTTCGATGGTGAAGGCGGCCAGGCGCTTGCCCCAGCTTTCCGCCACCACCAGGGTGCGGTTGTCCGGCGTCACCACCGGACCGTTGGGGAAATGCAGCCCATCCGCCACCACGCGCGCCTTGCCGTCCGGGGTCACCAGCACCAGATTGCCGGGCTTGAATTTGGCGCCGCCGAACAGGTCGTAGCCCATGCTGCCCACATAGGCGTTGCCGCGCCGGTCCACCACCATGTCGTTGATCTCGCCCTCGACCAGATGCGCGACACTGGCATGCGGGACCAGGCGGCCCTGCTCGACCCGCTGCAGGCTACGGTCCTTCATCGACACCACCAGCGGCGTGCCGTCGGGCAGAAAGCCGATTCCGGACGGCCGATTGGGCACCTCGACGCACAGCTCCCGCGCGCCCTGAGCGTTCAATGTGTAGACCTTCCTGCCGTTGACATCCGAGACCCAGAGTTTCCCGAAACGCCAGCGCGGGCCTTCGAGAAACACGAAATCATCGGCGAGCACGCTGAGGACATGAGTGGACATGGCGGTTGCTCCGGATTTGTTATGGGTATTGGCACAGAGCCTAAGCCAAATCATCCCGCGACCGCCAGCGCCGGTCGAGGCATAAATGCATCTGGCGCGGAATGAAAACCCGGGTCTAGACTCCGGCGGAACCGGCTTTTTTCACGCATCGACCATTGCCATGAAAATTG
>JBFXFL010000041.1:13980-22779 GCA_050179115.1 Porticoccaceae bacterium
TCACCGCGCGCAACGAACGCCTCACGCGAGACTTCTTCCAGGCCTGGGAGCGCAAGGACGTGGACGCCATCGTCGCGGCCTTCGCCCCCGAGGGCATCTACCACAACATCCCGTTCGCACCGGTGAAGGGGCAGGCGCAGATTCGCAAGGCGGTGGAGAAGTTTGTCGCCGCCGGCGACGACATGACCTTCGATCTGCTCCGCGTGGTGGTGGCGGGCGACACCGTGGTGACCGAGCGCGTCGACGGCTGGACCCACAAGGGCGAGCGTCGTTCGCTGCCGGTGATGGGGATTCTGGAGTTCGATGCCGCCGGCAAACTGACCGGCTGGCGCGAATATTTCGACGTGAAGACGTTTCAGGGTGCTGCCTGACACCCGTATTCGAATCTTCATTTCGCGACGGATAGGGAGGCCGATCACGCCGGTCGTGCGCGCGGGACAGCGGAGGTTCCGCGCGCGAACCGGCGCGATAACAGCCGGTTGAAACAGTACCCCTGTCACGCGCTCTTCACCCAGAATGATTAGCGTGAGGACTTCCTGGCCTTCGGGAGTCCCCACCATGTCGCGATACCGCCGCCAATTGCCCTTGACGCTGGCGCTGCTTGCCCTCACCGCGCCGCTCCACGCGCTCGATATTCTCCTTACCAACGACGATGGTCTTTCGGCCAACGTGCGGGCGCTGTATCAGGCGCTGCGCAGTGACGGCCATAAGGTGATGGTGTCGGTGCCCTGTCGCAATCAGAGCGGGCAGGGCGCAGCGCTGAATTTTCTGCGTCCGGTCGGGCCACTGACCGTGGATTGTGTCGGCGGGATCGCCCGGGCCGGCGCCCCCGGAGTCGGCAGCGACGCCGGCGATCCCGATCTTCATTACGTCGATGGCACTCCGGTGATGGCGCTGCTGTACGGACTGGATCTGTTGGCGGAACCGCGCTGGGGTCGCCAGCCGCAACTGATCATTTCGGGGCCGAACGAAGGCAACAACACGGGCCTGGTGAATCCCAGTTCCGGCACGGTCAACAACGCCGTCTACGGCATCAATCGGGGCATTCCCTCGGTTGCCGTCAGTGCCGATCGCGATACCGCCGACAATCCGGTGCTCGCCGCTGAAACCGCGCAGATCGTGCTGAAGCTGGTGCACGAGCTGGAGCGGCGCACCCCGAGGGACGGCGCGTTGCTTCCCGACGGCACTGGCCTCAACGTCAACGTGCCGAGGTTCGCAGCCGGCGCGAGCAACCGCTTGCCCTTTGCACGGGCGGTGGTCGGTACCTATTCCACGGGAGCGCCGAAATTCGTCGCGAGCCTCGCCGCCGATCCGATGGCCGCGGGGCGCGGCATTACCGCCGCGCTGCCCGGAATTTCGTTCGAACCCATGGATGCGGCGACGGCGGAATCCAGCAGTGAGGCCTTGCTGATCGAGCAGGGCAAGATTGCGGTGAGCGTGATCGAAGGTAATTTCGGCGCCGGCCCCGTGGACAAGTCGCAAGCGCTGCTGCGCGTCAACGGTTTGTTCAGGCCGTGAACATTTCCAGGTGACCCAAGGTTCGAGGTGACCTGAGGATTGCCAGGTGAAAAGACCGCTGACTGTTGCAGCCGGCGGTCTTGTTTTGGTTCGGGATTCCCGGCTGTGCGCGTCTCAGCCCATGCGCCTGGGCAACACGTCCTTGAGCTTGTCGTGCATGGCGAGCAATGCGCGTTCGGTGGTCGGCCAGTCGATGCAGGCGTCCGTCACCGATTTCCCGTAAACCATCTCGGCGCGATTCGCCGAGAGTTTCTGGTTGCCCGCCTCGATGTTGCTTTCGATCATCAGGCCGATGATGGACTGGTTGCCTTCGAGAATCTGATTGGTGACGTTTTCGATCACCAGCGGTTGCAGTTCGTGACTCTTGTTGGAGTTCGCGTGACTGCAATCCACCATGATGTTGGTGGACACGCCGGCCTTGCGCAGCGCCTGTTCGCACAGCGACACGCTCACCGAATCGTAATTGGGCTTGCCGTCGCCGCCGCGCAGCACGATATGCGCATAGGGGTTGCCGCGGGTCTTGATGATGGCGACGCGCCCCTCGCTGTTGATGCCGAGAAAATGGTGCGGCTTGGCCACCGATTGCAGGGCGTTGATGGCCACCGTGAGGCCGCCGTCGGTGCCGTTCTTGAAACCCACCGCGGGGGTCAGGCCGCTGGCCAGTTCCCGGTGCGTCTGGGATTCGGTGGTGCGCGCGCCGATCGCCGACCAGGCAATGAGATCCTGCAAATACTGCGGCGAAATGGGATCCAGTGCTTCGGTGGCGGCGGGCAGGCCCAGCTCGGCGATGTCGCGCAGCAGGCGGCGGCCGATGTGCAGCCCTTCGTCGATGCGGAAGGAATCGTCCAGGTGCGGGTCGTTGATCAGTCCCTTCCAGCCCACGGTGGTGCGCGGCTTCTCGAAATACACCCGCATCACGATGAACAGGCTGTCGGCCACCCGGTCGGCCAGCGCGCGCAGGCGCCGGGCATAGTCCATGGCGGCGTCGACATCGTGGATGGAGCAGGGTCCGACCACGATCATCAGACGATGATTCTGGCGGTCGAGAATGCTCTGCACCGTCTCGCGTCCGCGCACCACGGTGGCGGCAGCGGCGGGGGTCATGGGCAGATCCCGCTTCAGGTCGTCCGGCGTCAGCAGGACCTGCTGGGAATCCACATTGAGGTTTTCAAGGGCTTTTTCGATCATTTGACTCGGTATTCCCGGCCGCCGCGCGGCTGCGATAGTGGCATGAGGGCCGCGAATTCTACTGTAATTCCGGTGACGACGGGATGAACGGACTGCGATGTGGCCTGGTTAGAGGATTTCCAGATGCGGCAGCAGCGGAAAATACAGCGCCGTGCAGACCGGTCGCGCATCCCGGCGCGCGAACAGGGCGGCGTAACGCGCGAGCTGCTCGGCGTAGGCCTTGCGCTGGCGCGCGACGAATTGCGTTTGTGGTTCGCCCGCGGCGGGCTCGGCGAGTTTGTAGTCGATGATCCAGCGCGTCTCCTCGATGACGAAGGTGCGATCGACGATGGCGGTGCGCGTCTGGCCGTTGTCGTCGAGGTAGCCCATCTCCCATTCCGCGCCGCCCTCGGGGTGGTCGGCGAGCAGCCAGCGGCCGTGCGCGTCGGTGAGCAGATTCTCGAGTCCCCTCCGGATGCGGGCGATGGCGGTTTCCGCCTCGGCGGCAGTGGCGCCCGCGGCGGCCAGCTCGCCCTGCCAGAGGGGTTCCTGACGCGCGCGGCGCCGGGCGTCCCAGCGCTCGGGGCCTTCGCGCAGGAGTTGGCGCACGGTGCGGTGAAACAGGATCCCGGCGAGCCGGGCGAGGGGCGCTTCGGTGTCGTCGTCGACGCCGGTGCCGGGCGCGGGTGGCGCCGGGCCGGGCGCCGGTGGTGCGAGTGCGGGTCGCCAGTCCGGCGGCAGGCGCACGCCGTGGCTGAGTGGCGGCACCGGTGCGGTTTCCGCTTCAGCGTCCGTTGGCCCATCGACTTCGACAGCCGCGTTCCCGGCGCTGGCTTCGTGACGAACCACCTCAAAACCGGGGCCGGGCTGCGCCAGTTCGGGCGCGAGCGCGGGCCAGATGCGCGCCAGCAGGGTGTTGTCCGGCGGGTTGTCCTTGCGCGGCTCGCGAAACACCAGATGCAGGCGCCGCGCCGCGCGGGTGCAGCCCACGTAGAGGGTGCGGGCGTCCTCCAGCCGGCTCGCGAAGCTGTCCTCGCGCGCCAGCCAGGTGTAGAGCGGATCGCGCGCCTCGCCGTTGCGCTGGGGTGGCGCGATGAGCAGGTGACTGTCTCCGGCGGCCGTGACCCGCTCCCGCCAGCGCAGCAGTTCGCGATCGTCCGCGCGGCCCTTGCGATCCAGCGCGGGGATGATGACGGTAGCGAACTCCAGACCCTTCGCCTTGTGGATGGTCATGATGTGGAGCCGCGTCTCCGGCGTTGCCGTGGGCGCCGCGTAGCCGCTCTGCACCCGGGCGGTGAAGGCCGGCCAGTCGCTGCGCGCGCTGTCGGCGGCGCTCTCCAGGAGATCGAAATACTGCCGGCACAGGCGCAGATTGCCGGGATCGAGCAGGGCAGCCGGGCCGCCCAGGGCGATCCAGGTGCCCTCGATCCAGATGCGCAGGGGCTTGCGCCAGCGCTCGGTCCAGGCGGCGAGCAGCACCGGCGCCACCCGGGTCAGGATGGCGCGGCCAGCGGCGCTGAGCGCGGGATTTTCCGCCCAGGCGGCGAGCCGGGGCAACAGCGGCGCGCGCAGATCGGCACCCGCGCCGCCGGCGAGGGCGAGCAGATCGGCGTGCCCGAGTCCGCACCAGGGCGCGCGCAGCACCGCGAGCCAGGCGATGCGATCGGTGGGACACAGCAGCGCGCGGGTGAGCGACAGCAGGTCGATCACCGGCATGCTGCCGGCGAGGCTGTCGATATCCGCCGCGTGCCAGGACAGGCCGCGGCGGTAGAGCGCCGGCAGGATCTCGCGCAGATGATTCCGCCCCCGCACCAGGATCGCCACTTCGCCCGGCTCGGCGAGCGCGGCCTGCACCCGCGCCGCCACGATTTCTGCTTCCTCGGTGGCGCTCGCGGTGCTCGGCAGCACATCGGCGCCGACCGCCGCGCCGGGTAGCGGCGGGCGTACCGCACCGGCGGGCGCATAGGGCACCGCACCCCGCGCGGGGTCTTCCGTCGCGGGAAACGCCGTGGCGAAGATGCGGTTGAACCAGAGGATCAGTTGCTCCTGGGAGCGGAAATTGGCGCTCAGATCGAGCGGGGTGAGATGGATGTCGCCGAGGGGATGACGGCGGCTGTCGAGGAACAGACCCACGTTGGCGTTGCGAAAACCGTACAGCGACTGCATACCGTCGCCCACCAGAAACAGGGTGCGGCCGTCGCCGTCCTGCCAGCCCGCGGTGAGGCGGCGCAGCAGCGCGAATTGCAGACTGGAGGTGTCCTGGCACTCGTCCACCAGAATGTGGCGCAGGCGGTAGTCGAGGCGCAGCGCGAGATCGGTGGGTTGATCCTCATCGCCCAGCGCCCGCAGCGCGGCGAGCGCAATGGCGGTGAAGTCGCACTCGCCTGCGCGCTGGAACACCAGATCGAGGCGCGCGGCGAGTTCGGGCAGCAGTTGCGTGAGCGCGGCAAGCACCTGCCACTGCGCATCCGGATAGGCGACGGGGGGCAGGGCCACGACGTCGTTGCAGAGCTCCAGCAGGCCGGGTGTGGCCGCGAACTGTTCGCACAGAGCGAGCCAGCGCTCCTTGTAGGTGCCCGCCAACTCCGGGTCGATGGATTCCCTGGCGATGGGGAAGCCCTGGCGCTTGTCGATTTTTTTCCGGAACGTGCCGTTGCCGGTCAGAAACAAACCCAGGATCGCCCGCCATTGCTCCGGCATCGCCGCGGAGGGCAGCCCGGCCGCCGCGGCGAATGGCACGAGGGGGTCGTCCGGCGCCGTTCGCGCGAGATTGCGGGCCGCGTAGCGCACCAGTTCCGCGAGTTCCGCAGCCATCGGCGCAAGTTCCGCGTGGAGCTGTTCCAGGGTGTCGGAGACGAGTTCCGCGAGCGCCGCTTCCAGGTGCGGGCGCGCGTCGCGACTCGCCAGGACATGACCCAGCCACTGCTCGCGCTTGCCCAGCAGGCGGATCAGCAGGTCTTCGAGCTGACTCTGGTTGTTGTCGAGGTGCGTGAGCAGCACCGCCAGCGCATCGCCCGTGGCGCCCGGATGTTCCAGTTCGGCGACCAGATCCCGCACCGCCGCGCGCAGCAGCGGCTCGGCGTTTTCGCTGGGCGCGAGGCCGGAGCCCAGGCCCGCTTCCACCGCGAGCTGGCGTGCCAGCAAGGCGCAGAAGGCATCGATGGTGTGGATTTGCAGCCGGTTGGGCGCGCTTGCCAGATCCCAGCCCGCGGCGGCATCCCGCGCCGTCACCGCGCGCGCCAGCTCCCAGTTGTCGCGTTCGAATGCGTCGTCGGCCGGCTGCGGCTGTTGCGCGAGTTCAAGGGCACCCAGGATGCGTCGGCGCATTTCGCCCGCGGCCTTGCGGGTGAAGGTCATGCACAGCACTTCCTCGGGCTGGGCGCAGTCGGCGAGCAGCCGCAGCATGCGCTGGGTGAGCAGGCCGGTCTTGCCCGAGCCGGCGGGTGCCGCCACCGCAAACGAACGCTGGGGGTCCAGGGCCTGGCGACGCGCGTCGCGATCCGGCGTCATGTGCGCTCCCGCCAGCGCTGGATGGCGTCCTGCTCCGGCAGCCGGTTGAGGGGCAGCAGTTCGGTCTGGTTGTCCACGGCACGGGTATGGCAGGCGATGGTGGCGGTGCCCTGCAGAAACTCCTGCGCCAGCGCACCGAGATCATGCCGCCACTGCGCCAGCGCCGCCGGCCAGTCCGCCGGCAGGCCGCATTCCGCCAGTGTCTTGCAGCCCGGAATCAGTTCGGCCACATCGCTGATGCCCAGCAGAGCGCCGGATGCCTTGTCGTCGATGCGGACGCGGGCGAAGGCGATGCCAGCGAGTGGAGAGCGGGTCAGAGTGTCTGCTGACAAGTCTGCTGAAAACTCTGCCGGAGAGCCTGCGACCGCCAGCGCATAGAGCGGCAGTTGCGGTTCTTCCGGGCGCGCGCCGACCCAGCCGCCGGCCCTGACATTGCCGGTCTTGTAGTCGATCAGCAGCAGCCGGCCATCCGCCAGCCGGTCGATGCGGTCGATGCGCAGGCGAATCGGGAGTCCGGCGAGATCGAGTTCCACATCCTGTTCCCGCGCCGCCACCTGGAAGGGTGGACGCAGCGTTTCCAGCATCAGCCAGTGGGCGAGCAAACGGTGCAGACACGCCGCCTCGACCGCGCGCGGGCGCCCGCCGCGAAGTTCGGGCCGCTGGCGGGCGAGTTCGTCGAGCGCGCCGTCGATGGCGGCGGCCAGGTGTTCGGCCCGTGCCGCGGGACTCAGCGCCAGCAGTGCCATCTGATCGGGCAGTTCGCGCCAGCACAGCTCCAGCGCCCGGTGTACCAGATTGCCGCGCTCGGCACGGGTGAGTCCCGGCTCGGGTTCGGGCAGCGCGCGCGCGCCCAGGCGCCAGATCGCGAAGGCATTGAACGGACAGGCCGCCTGATCGCGCAGCAAACTGCTGCCGCCGCGCACCAGCTCGGCCGCGACGCAGGCCGGTGCATCGCCCCAGGCGATGGTTTCCAGTACCGCGGCGCCCGCCTGCGCCGCTGCCAAAGGCTGGTCGAGCACGGGCACCGGAACCACCTGCGCCGGCAGCTCGCGCAGCGGCGCAAAGGCTTGCAGCGCCACTTCGCCATCGCGCAGCGGATAGCTGAAGATCACGGCGGGCGCGGCGCCGGCGAGATCGGCCACCAGGGTGCGGGCGAGCGCCAGTTCGTGGGCGCCCTGGGCGCGCGGCATCGCCAGCCGCCGCTGCAAGGGGCCGGGCAGCAGCGGGTGCGGCGCGAGGGACTCGGGCCAGCGGGCATCGCTCATGCCGGCGACCCAGAGCGCGTCGAAGCGCAGGCCGGCGGCTTCCAGTACCCCCAGAATCTGGATCGGCGCCTCCGGGGTGCGGGGCTGGAACACGGTGTCCGCGGCGAGGCGGCGCAATTCGGTCAGCGCTTCGGACCAGGTCGGTGTTTCGCCGGTGACGGCGAGGGCGGTGAAATCGTCGAGCAGCGTGCGCCAGTGCTGGCGCTGCTGGTATTCGTGGCTGTCGAGGCTCCGGCTGCCGGGCCAGCCGAGGATGTCCAGATGTTCGCTCACATGGCGTGCCCAGGCGGCGAAACCCTGCCGGGCCGGTGCGCGGCGGCGGTGCTCGCTCGCCGCCTGCACACGCCGGGACAGGCTGCCGACGAGATTTCCCGGGGCCGCTTCGGCGCGCGCCAGGGCGTGGCGGAAATCCCCGGCGGAAGGCGCGAGCCGGTTCAGGTCCCGCAGCTGGCGCTCGGCCCGGCTGCGCACCTCGAGTTCGGCCGCGGCGTCGCTCCAGAAAGGATCCTGCAGCAGCGCACAGTGCAGTCCCAACGGCGCCGGGCCGTCGGCGAGCGCCAGCAGTTCCAACGCCGCGCGGGGGAGCGGCAACTCCGCGAGGGGAATACCGGCGGAAAGATTGAAGGACGGTGGTTGCCAGCCGCTGTCCGGGAGTCCGTGGCCGGGCGCCAGCAGGTCGCGAAACTGACGCTCGATCCGGGCGCGGTTGGCGGTCAGGTCGGGAAAGATCACCCCGATGCGCCGCTGCGGATCGGCGTGCAACTGGTCGCGCGCCCAGCCGGCGGCGGCCGCGATTTCGGTGGCCGGATCGGGCAGGGCGGCGAGACGCGGGCTGGCATCCACTCCCAGGGGTCGCAACTCGATAACCCGAGCGCAGAGCCCGGTCAGGATGCGTCGGTAACGCGGAGGCAGGGTGGCAAAGCCGAGCAGATGGACCGCCGGCTCGCGCGCCAGCAGGCCGGCGGCCATCCCGGCGGGCAGCACGTCCAGGCTCTGTTCCCGGGTGAGCAGCGCGCAGGCCGCCATGGCCTTGCGCCAGACCGGCAGCCAGGCGAGCAGCAGTTCAGCGCCGCGATGGCCGTCGGCATCGAGCCGGGTGGGATCGAGATCCCAGCGTTCGAGGAGCTGGCGCGCGCTGCGGGCCAGCCGCGCGAAACCCTGGGAATTGCCCGCGACGCTGTCGGGGTGTGCGGCGATGACGCGCGCCCAGAGGCGGGTCTCCACGGCGGCGCTCGCCACTGTCCCCGCCAGCGCCGGCGCGAAGGCGGCGTCGCGCAATTCCTGCCAGATGCGCTCGAACCAGTGTTCGAGGGCGTATAGCCGCGGGCGCTCCCAGACC
>JBFXFL010000042.1:0-22342 GCA_050179115.1 Porticoccaceae bacterium
GGCGTCGCGTGGCGGAACGCGATTCTAGCAGGCGGTTCGCGCCCCGGCGGCTATCTGGCTGAGCGTTCGCACTTGATGCATGCACTGTTGAAGGAAACTGGACCCATGACCGACACCCGAAATCCCCGCGCTGGCGCGGGTCGCATCGAATCCATCGACGCAGTGACCCTGGCCACCGGCGACATGGCCGCCAGCCTGGCGTTTTATCGGGCGCTGGGCATGGAAATTCGTTACGGCGGCGCGGATGCCCGCTTCACCAGCCTGCAATCGGGCGCCTGCCATGTGAATCTCAGCGCGGCGCTGGTGGTGTCCGCAGCGCCCTTTCCGGGCCGGGTGATCTTTTACGTCGACGACGTGGATGCGCTGTATACGAAGATCTGCGCGGCGGGCTATGTCCCCGAGACCACGCCGGCGGATGCGCCCTGGGGCGAGCGCTTTTTTCACATCCGCGACCCCAGCGGCCACGAACTGAGCTTCGCGCGGCCGCTGGCGCCGGCGCCGGGGAAAATCGACTAGACTCGGATCATTACCAACAACAAGCGGGGGTTTGCCATGCGCAAGGGCGCGATTTTTCCGATCACCGAAATCGGCACCGACCCGGTCGCCATTCGCGATTACGCCCAGGCCATCGAAGCCATGGGCTACGACCACCTCGTGGTGTTCGATCATGTGCTGGGCGCCAATCCGGCGCATCACAAGCTGTGGGGGCCTTACACCCACGAATTCCAGTTTCACGAGCCCTTTGTGCTGCTGGGCTTTCTGGCGGCGGCGACCAAAAAGCTCGAACTGGCGACCGGCATCGTCATCCTGCCCCAGCGGCAGACCGCGCTGGTGGCCAAGCAAGCAGCGGAAGTGGACATCCTCTCCGGCGGGCGTCTGCGCCTTGGCGTCGGCATCGGCTGGAACCAGGTGGAATACGAAGCACTCGGCCAGGATTTCGCCACCCGCGGCCAGCGCGTGGAGGAGCAGATCGCTTTGCTGCGTGAGCTGTGGTCGAAGGACCTGGTGGATTTCGACGGCCGCTGGGACAGGATCGCCCAGGCCGGCATCAATCCGCTGCCCATTCAGCAGCCGATGCCGATCTGGATGGGTGGCTGGGCCGACGCCATGGTGAAGCGCATCGCGCGCATCGCCGACGGCTGGTTCGCCTTTTTCAAGCCCGACGATGCCGGCAAGCACATGATCGAAAAACTCCATCGCTACGCGCGCGAGGCCGGCCGCGATCCGGCGGATATCGGCATCGAAGCCTGGGTCACGGTCAACAATGCCAGCGTGATGGCCGGGAAAAAACAGAAACCACAAGACATCGCGCTGCGCTCACCCGATGCCTGGTGCGAGGAAATCAACGCCTGGAAGGCACTCGGGGCCAGCCATCTGGCCTGCTGGACCATGTACGCGGGCCTGTCGGTCGACCAGCACATCGAAGTCGCGCGCCGCTTCAAGACCGCTGCCGACAGCGTTGTCTGACCCCCGGCCAACCGCTCCGGAGACCGAATTACATGAAGGATTCAAACGCTGTTCTGGACGAAGGCTTCGTCCAGGTGCCCACGGCCGACGCCAGCATGGAGTGCTTCGCCGCCCGCCCGCGCGCCGGCGGACCTTTTCCGCCGGTGATTCTGTACATGGACGCACCCGGGGTGCGCGAGGAGCTCTACGACTTCGTGCGCCGCATCGCGGGGCAGGACTATTTCGCGATCATGCCGAATCTCTACTACCGCTACGGCGTGCGCGAAGCCGGCGGTCGCATGATGGAACTGCTGCAAGCCCACACCAATGCCATGATCGTGCGCGACACCGCTTCCCTCATTGACTGGCTCGACGCCCAGCCGGCCGCCGCGCCCGGCCCCATGGGCTGCATCGGCTACTGCATGAGCGGCAAGTTCGTGCTCGCGGTCACCGGCAGTTTTCCGGAACGTTTCAAGGCCATGCTGTCGCTCTATGGGGTATCCCACGTCACCCGCGGCGCGGATTCGGCGCATGTGCGGATTCCCGATATCCTGCCCGATTGCAGCCTGTATTTCGGGTTTGCCGAGCACGATCCCTATGTGCCGGACGCCGAGATCGCGGTGCTCGATGCGGCGCTCAAGCAGCACGGCGCCGATTATGTGCTGGAGAAAATACCCGAGACCCACCACGGCTTCGCTTTCCCCGAGCGCATGGGCTATCACCACGCAGCCGCCGAGCGGCATTGGCGGATCGCCTTCGAATTGTTCGGGCGAAAATTGCGGTAGCGGTATGGATTACGGCATGGCGACACGCGCTGGCTTGTATCGGGGCACATGGAAGAGCGGCGATGGAGTTTTCAAGCAATTGTTAAACAACGACGTTTTGGCCGATGGGTTGCTCGACCCGGCATATACTAACCGAGCAAGAGTCGTGCGGGATATGCGGAAATATTCCGTGTTTAAACACGGAATATTTCCAGATGCTCAATGTTAGGTTTCTTTCCGCCCCTTCTATATCAGGCCCTTGCCATGGAACAAGAAATCGTTCACTTCCTTCGAAAGCGTGACTACATACTTGAACGCGAGCTTGGACAAGGAGCTTGCGGCAAAACTGTTTTGTTACGAGATGATCAACTTGATGCCTTCTTCGTGTGCAAGAAGTACTCCCCCTATTCAGATCAACATCGCCAGGAACTGTATTCAAATTTCATTCGCGAAATAAAGCTACTTCACGAAATCCATCATCCAAATGTCGTTCGCGTATTCAACTACTACTTGTATCCTGAGTTGCTTACTGGGTACATCCTCATGGAGTATGTCGAAGGGACAGATATCGAAAGATACGTACGAGCGAACCCCGAACAGACCAATGAAGTGTTCCTACAAACGATCGAGGGCTTTCGCTACCTAGAAAGCAATCGCATTCTGCACCGCGATATTCGACCACTTAATTTCCTGGTGGGCGAAGATGGCACGGTCAAAATCATCGACTTGGGCTTCGGCAAGCGTATCCAACAGTCAGCGGACTTTGATAAGAGCATCACATTAAACTGGTGGTGTGAGACACCCGCCGAATTTGCAAGCTCAATTTACGATTTCACAACCGAGGTTTATTTTGTCGGCAAGCTATTCGAAAAGCTCATTCAAGACTATGGCATTGAGCATTTCCAGTACAGAGCAACTCTTGCCAAGATGTGTGACCGAAACCCAGAGTCGCGCATTAAGAGTTTTTTCGAGGTTCAAAAGGAAATTCAAAGCAATCGCTTTTTCGAAATTGAGTTTTCCCCGGATGAACTATCTTGCTATCGCGCATTCGCAGATGCTGCAAATTCTGCTCTAACTAAAATCGAGTTCGGCGCCAAATATGTTGATGACCTTGAACGAGTAAAGACTCAACTCGATGCTGCGTACCGAAAAAGTATGCTTGAGGAGTTCATGCCCGATTGCGCCCCGGTGCTTCGTTGTTTTCTCAGTGGCGCTTACTACTATAGAAAAGCAGGATTCTCGGTCACGGCGCTCAAAGACTTCGTTCGCTTTCTGAAGGCAGCGACTGTCGAAAAACAACGTATTGCTTTCGCTAACCTACATACGCGGCTAGACGCAATCACTCGATACAGCGATGAAACTAGCGACGACATTCCCTTTTAGGGCGCACAGATCGAGCCATAGAAACCTAACATGGCGTTCGAGAGGGTCCCATCAGGGGTCAGTTCTCGCATTGTAGCATCACAATAAACAGCGTATGGTTCGCGGCATGGCGAGACCCCTGCGAATCGAATTCCCATCAGCGCTCTATCACGTGACCTCACGTGGCGATCGTCGCGAACCGATCTTTGAAGATGATGAAGATCGGCTGAACTTTCTGGATGTGCTGGCGGAAGTGGTTGGGCGCTTCAATTGGCTTTGCCACGCCTATTGCCTGATGACAAACCATTACCACCTGGTTGTCGAAACACCCGACGGGAACCTGTCCAAGGGCATGCGTCAACTCAATGGCGTGTATACCCAGGCATCAAACCGGCGGCACCAGCGCACGGGGCATTTGTTCCAGGGGCGATTCAAGGCAATTCTTGTGGACCAGGACGCCTACCTGCTGGAACTGGCGCGATATGTTGTCCTGAACCCTGTGCGGGCAGGCATGGTCAGGGATCCGCAGGCCTACCCATGGAGCAGCTATCGCGCCATGATTGGCGAGGTCTCGGTACCGGCTTGGCTTGCGACAAATGGTTTGCTCGCCCAGTTTGGGAAACGGCGCAGCGAGGCACGCCGGCGCTACAGCCAATTTGTTCGTGAGGGTGTCGGCAAGGAAAGTATCTGGGCGGGACTGAAGCAACAGATTTATCTCGGGGATGAAAAGTTTGTCAAACGGATGCAAAAGGAGGCGAAGGTCCAGGGAGACGAATTGACCATTCCACGCAGGCAACGCAGACCTCCCGCTGCAACACTCGCGGCCATCGCGACGAAGTATCCTAAGCGGGATGATGCCGTTGTTGCTGCCTATGGCACCGGCTCGTATAGTTATCGCCAGATTGCCGAACACTTTGGTGTTCATCTCGCCACTGTGGGACGCATTGTCAGAAGTCGCTTGCTACAAGGCGAGAACTGACCCCATTCCACACGCTCAATGCCGGATTTCTGATCTTCCGACAGCAACCCATAGAATTCACCCAGGCTGCCGGTCTCCCGGTTCTCCGCCACATGAAGCACCACGCCTTGTTCCTGGTCGGTGACCACGGTGACGTAGTCATGGCCCTTGCGGTAGGCGGTTTCATCCACGCTCAACTTCTTCGGCGACAACGCCGCGCGCCGGGACAGACCGCGTTTCACGGCGCGCTGCTGGATGCCGTCCACGGCGTTCCAGCTCAGCCGCAGACGATCGGATACCGCGCTGATCGACGCCACTTTCAGCCAGTTGATCACCAGTGCTTCAAACAGCGCCGTGAAGCCGCTGCCCGGCTCGGCCCAGGGAACCCGGATCGTGACCACACCGTGCTCCGGGCACTGCACCCGCGGAACCTCCGCCACCAGCACGGTCTTGAGCTGGCAGGTGTCCAGATGGCGCCAGCGCCGCACGCGCTTGTCGTAGCCGGGGCACCGCTGGTTGCACTGGCGGCAAACCAACGGGCTGCCTCCGTGCGCGACGGTCACTTCCACTTCATCGTCGGCCAGCGAGACCTGCACTGCGGTCACTTTCCACGGCTTGGCGATGCCCAATATCTGACTGTACAGCTGTGTATCTCTCATGGGCGATCAGGCTAAAGCACCCACCATGATTGGGGAAGACCCAAAAAGATAGAGTTGTGACGGCTCCGGCGGGTTATACGGAAATGTTCCGGAATTGCACGGTGCCCGGCTTGTGTCGGGGCACATGGAAGAGCGGTGATGGATTTTTCAAGGAATTGTTAAACAACGACTTTTTGATCGAGGGGTTGCTCGATCTGGCATATACTAACCGAGCAAGAGTCGTGCGGGATATGCGGAAATCTTCCGTGTTTTAACGCGGAAGATTTCCAGATGCTCAATGTTATATTTCTCTGTCATGCGAACGCTAGCTCTAGATTCTCTCCAGCATCGGCTGTACTAATTTCAGCATCTAAAAGACCAGAAATTGCGTCCTTAACGCAACAGGCTACCACTTTTGCAAGTTCACACGGGACGGCGTTTCCAATCTGAGAATAGACTTTGCTGCTCGGTCCACACCATACATAGTTTTCGGGAAAGGTTTGGAGTAGTGCCGCTTCATTAATTGTTAACCGTCTTAAATATGAGGGGGCATCATGCATTCCTTGCGGCTTGCCCCCGGCCATTAGATGCCGGTGATATTCCTCAACCCAAGGGGCGTTACCGTAATATAAATGGGTATCATCAATAATCGGGGTCCGGTTTCCTCCCATGCTTGCAGGTAGAGTGCTTGCCCATCCATCGGGGTTCAGAGGTCTGCCTTGACCATTAAACAACATGCCAGCGTAAGGTGATTTTCTAAGAACTGGTTTGGCGGCAAGTGTTACCTTGGCATTACAAATTCGGTCATTTCTCTTGGTGCCTGGCTTACCAAGCGGCATTAATACCTCTCTCAGAGTTGGCGCGGTCCTTTTATATTTTCGAACATTTGTCGTAAAAATAGGAGTAATTCCCTTCCTTACCCCTATGAAAAAAATTCGTTCTCGCGATTGAGGAACACCGAAGTCTTTAGAATTCAAAATATGTAATGTCACTGTATAGCCAGCCTTCTGGAACCGTGAAATTAAGGCTGTTCTTACCTGTTCAAATTTTGAAAGTGCCCCGAGCGCTTTAACATTTTCCATAACAAAAGCTTTAGGTTTCACTTTCTCAATGACATTACAAAAGCTAAAAATCAATTTGCTTCTAGGGTCTTCAGGGTCCATTTTTCCTGCAACGGAAAATCCTTGGCATGGGGGGCCACCGAAAACAACGTCAATACCACGATATATATAAAGCTCTTCGCCACATGTATCTATATCACCCTCAAGCAGTTTTGTTTTAGGGTGATTCACACGAAAGGTCTCGCACGCGTGCTTGTCAATTTCATTTGCTGCCACAACATCAAATCCGGCTTCTTTGAAACCAACGTCCATACCGCCTGCACCGCTGAAAAGAGAAATCGCCTTCATTTAAATATTCCATTTTCGACTATTTCGGGAATCATAACATGATGCGCCTGCACAATAAACCCTGAAATGACGGAAATTATGAGCAAAACAATACATGACAACCTTTACCAAAGGCTCATAAATGAGCTGGCGCAGGAAAGGATCAGGCTAAACATCTCTCAGAGCGAGCTTGCGACTCAGATAGGTCTGAATCAGTCGGATGTGTCCAAGATTGAAAAATGTGAAAGGCGTCTGGATGTACTTGAATTCTCAATGATTCTTAAAGCACTTCGTATCAATGAAAACGTGCGACTACAGATGATTGTCAAAGACTTTACTGGAGTTCCACATGGCGAAGATCGCTGAAAGAAATCAGTCAGGCCGGTACTATGTTAGTACTAGGCTTGGTGTTGCAAAAACAAAACATATTGAAGATTTCCCAGAATTTCCCCCGGCATCTCCTGTCCATAAGCTACTTACTGATTTGATCGAGGTAAATGCTAAAGGTTTTCGCGGTGTCGTAGTAACCGCCTTAACTGGAATGCATCTATACGAAAGCTATGACCCTCTGAATGATTTTTATGGGTGCAACCCGCGTTCTATTTTTGAGGAGGGAATCTGGTATGCACTGCAAGAAAATGGAATTCCTTGTGGAAAATCAGATCCACTAAATGTTGCAAAAAACGCCAATCAGTTAAATGAAGATTGGGCGCAAGGCAGGAGGCCACAAACAGCAGCTATGGCTGTAGTGGAATTTCTTCGATTAGCAACTGAATCAAAAAAGTCCAAGCGAGCACGTCTTATTGACTATTTCTTTTACAGGCTTTGGAGCTATTCACAAAGCGTATCCAATTATCAGCTCGCCGAAGTTGAAGCATCAAATACTTCAAGACAAATATTTGGATGTAAGTTAGTTGAGTTTTCCCTCAAATATCCAGAATCAGGAAATATACCGCAGTTTTTTGTTGCCCAACTTCTCTCAGGATTGTTTCGTTCATCAGAAATTCAAGTTGTCGGTGGGGATGAAAGCGTTTTTGGTACTAATACCACATCAAAAAAGCCTGCCGACATATGGTTAGAAGATGATGGAGTTCAAACTAATCTTTATGAGGTGACAGTAAAGCCAATTTCCAAAAAGCGGCTAGATGATAGTATTGATGCTTTGCAGTCTACTGGGCACATAAATCATTCTGTGACATTCATATGCAGGATGGATTTAGATATTCAGGACTTAGAAGTTGTAAACGGTAGCTTCCAATATAAAGGAAAACGATTTGATTTCATTGATTACCGAGGATTTTGCCTATCGTTATGTACATTGTTGAGCGACGAAGAATTTACTGCAGTTGTGAATAATATTGCTAGTTTTGTTCAAGACAAGAATATCTCCATGAGAACCAAGGCTGGCTGGAATGAATTCTTTGGAGAATAAATATAACAAGGCGCTCAGCCGGACGCGCTAAAGCGCGGCGGTTAGCTTGGCGTTGAGGCTGTAGAAAACCCTTTTCTGAGCTGCGATTTAGCACCACAGCCGCCCTAGCCGGGGTCAGTTCTCGCATTGTAGCATCGCAATAAGCGGCGTATGGCTGGCGGAATGGCTCGTCCCATCCGCATCGAATTCGCCGGTGCTGTCACCACGCAGCCGCCGAGCGTCATTGGGATATCGCGTTCGAACTGTTCGAGCGCAAACTGAAGCCGGCATAATCGCAACAACCAATTCTGGAGCGCCGCCATGACACACCGCTCGCGATTCATCACATTGCTGCTCGGTCTGGTCTCCGCGGCGGCCTGCGCCGGACCCTCGGCGGATTTCATCGAGCGCGGCCAGCTCGCGCCCTGCCCGTCGTCGCCGAATTGTGTGAGTAGCCTGGCGACCGATGACGGTCACCGCATTGCGCCGCTCGCCATCCCGGGCGATGCCGCTGCCCAGATGGCCGCGCTGCTCGCCGTCGTGGGCGATATGCCGCGCACCGAAATCCAGGCGCAAACCGACAACTATCTGTGGGTGGTGTTCACCAGTCGCTTGCTGCGCTTTCGCGACGATGTAGAGTTTCTGCTCGGCCCCGGCGGTGCGGTGCAGGTGCGCTCGGCGTCGCGGCTGGGGTATTCCGATCTGGGGGTGAATCGCGCGCGGGTGGAAACCATTCGCGCCAGGCTGACCGCCGCGGTGGCGGTGAAATAACGTCCGCCGCCGAAAAAGAACAGGCTCAGCGCATTCTTTAACCCGCCCCGCCATAGAACACGATGAAAAATTCCTTTTTCGTCGTTCCCGCGCAAGCGGGAACCCAGTAAAAACAAAGCGCTGGATGCCCGCTTCCGCGGGCAAGACGGATTTTTGGAAGCGTTCTATAGATGGTCCGTGCGATCCAGAAACCCGATTTCCAGCCGGGTGAGGCAGACTTCCGTGACCGAGGTGTTGCTGACCCGGTAGCGCGTCCAGCTGGTGGTGTCGCGGTCGATCCAGTGGGACAGCGCGAACGCAATCGCGAGTCCATGACTCACCACCACCAGGTTTTCGCCCGGGTGCTTGATGCGGAATTCCTCCACCGCGGTGACAAAGCGTTGCGTCACTTCGTGGCGGCTTT
Organism: Porticoccaceae bacterium; assembly: GCA_050179115.1. GTDB lineage: Bacteria > Pseudomonadota > Gammaproteobacteria > Pseudomonadales > Porticoccaceae > JAGPUQ01. The sequence goes on from JBFXFL010000042.1 coordinate 9,142, forward strand.
CACCACCCGGCGCGCGGTGGTGCTCGTCGGCCATCATGCGACGGACGAAGCCGTCTTCGCCGTCCATCTCGGTGAAGCGCTTGCCCTCCAGTTCGCCGGCGCCGAATTCCATCAGGCGCGGGTCGATGCGCAGGTCGTGGCCGCTGGCGGCGGCGATGTGCTGCGCGGTGATGCGGGCGCGCTGGAGCGGACTCGAATAGATCGCGTGGATTTCCGGCAGATAGTTGTGGAAATACGCGCCCAGGCGCTCGGCCTGCTGCGCGCCCAGCTCGGTGAGCGGGGTGTCCGTGGAACCGTGCCAGAGCTGGTTGATATTGGCCTCGGTCTGCCCGTGCCGGACCAGCAGCAGTTTGCCTTCACTCATGAATCACTTCGCCTGTCGAATGGATCGTCGGGATGGAGCGGCCCGGTCCCGGAAACCGAACGCAGTGTAGCCGCCGGGGCCGCATCCTCCCACCGGGTGACGGGTGCGCATGGTTCCCGCAGCCTCCCTGGTTTATGCTCCGGCCCAGTCGCGCACAACAGTTATCAATACAGTTACCATTAATGGAGGATAAATCCCCATGTTCAAGCCCATCATCTCGTCCGATTCCCACGTCTGCGAGCCGCCGGATCTCTATGTGGATCGCATCGACAAGAAATACCTGGCCGACGCCCCGCGCGTGGTGCACGACCCCGAGCGCGGCGATGTCTACCAGATCAAGGGCGTCAAGAAGGCGCTGCCGCTGAGCCTCATCTCGGCCGCCGGGAAGCCACCCGAGCAACTCTCCACCAAGGGCGCCCGGTTCGAGGAGCTGCACCGCGGCGGCTGGGATCCGGCCGCACGCCTGCTCGACCAGGATCGCGACGGCATCGCCGGCGAGATCATTTACCCCTCGGTGGGGATGGAGGTCTGCAATGTTTCCGATCACGACTACAAGAAGGCCTGCATGGACGCCTACAACCTGTGGATCGCCGAGTTCTGCGACCACGCCCGCGACCGTCTCCACGGCGTCGGTCAGGTCGCGCTACGCAGTATCGACGAGGGCATCGCGGATCTGCGCCGCATCAAGGCGCTCGGCCTGCGCGGGGTGATGCTCCCCGGCCGCCCGGCGATTGCCGACGTGGATTACGACCACGCCATGTTCGACCCCTTCTGGCAGGCCGCCATCGACCTGGATCTGCCGCTCAGTTTTCACATCCTGACCTCGGGTGAGATGAAGTCGATGCAGTTTCGCGGCACCAGCATCAATTCCGGTCACGCGATCATCCGCGCCAACCAGGACATCATGGCGATGTTCGTCAATTCCGGCGTGTTCATGCGCAATCCCCGGCTCAAGATCGTGTGTGTGGAGGCCGACGCCGGCTGGGTACCCCACTTTACCTATCGGCTCGATCACACCTATAACCGGCACCGCTTCCGTCTGCGCGGTGTCGAGCTCGACAAGATGCCGAGCGAGTATTTCCGCGAAAACATTTACGTCACCTTCCAGGACGACATCGTTGCCTTCACGATGCTGGAAGCGATGAATCCGCGCCGCATCATGTGGGCCAACGACTTCCCCCACAGCGATTCCACCTGGCCCTGGTCGCAGGAGTTGCTGCAAAAATATGTGGCGCCACTGCCCCAGGCGCAGCAAGACATGCTGCTGCACGACAATGTGGCCGCGCTCTATGGTCTGGATGCCGCCTGACAAGCTGCCAAGAGAAAACGGGGATTGCGTACCATGACCAATAACCATATGACACTGGAAGTGGCCGACGGCGTCGGCCTGCTCACCCTGAACCGGCCGGAGGAAGGCAACCCGGTGGTGCACGGCATGGTGCAGGAGCTGATCGAGAACGCCATCCGCTGCGACGAGGACCCGGCGATACGGGCGGTGGTGTTGACCGGCCGCGGGCGGTTTTTCTCGGTCGGCGGCGGCTTGAAGGATTTCGCGAGTCAGGGCGACCGGGTGTCCGCGCATCTGAAGCTGGTCACCCAGTTGTTCCACGGCGCCATCGCCAAGTTCAACCGCATGGCGCCGCCGGTGATCGCCGCCATCAACGGCACCGCCGCGGGCGGCGGTCTCAGCCTCGCGCTGTGCACCGATCTCGCGATCGCCGCCGAATCCGCCAAATTCACCATGGCCTACACCAATGCCGGACTGCCGCCCGACGGCAGTTCCAGTTTTTATCTCGCCCGCATGGTCGGCATGCGCCGCGCCAAGGAGATGGCACTGCTGAACCCGGTGCTGAACGCGCAACAGGCGCTCGACTGGGGGCTCGTCAATCGGGTGGTGCCCGACGCGCAACTGCTGGACGCGGCGCTCGCGATGGCGGCGCAACTGGCACGGGGCTCGACCACCGCCTACGGCGAAACCAAGCGCCTGATGCTGTCCGGTGCCACCGAAGGCCTGGAAACGCAGCTGGAACTGGAATCGCGCGCCATTTCCGCGCTCGCCGGCAGCCGCGACGGACGTGAAGGCATCGCCGCCTTTCTGGAGAAGCGCAAGCCCGTGTTCAGGGATTAGCGGGCGGCTTTGGGTTCGCGCGTTTGCGCGGGAACGGCGAATGCTGACAGCGGACCAGCGGCGTTTGCCTGAACCACTGCGGGTGTTCCCGAGGCGAGTTGCCATGCCCAACCTTTTCCAAGATCTGCCCACCGGTCCCGAGGCCAAGGAGCGCATCCAACATCTGCTGGATCGGCCAGGGCTGCGGATTGAGCGCATCGTCTCGACGGGTCAGGCGAGTCCTCCCGATTTCTGGTACGACCAGGCCGAGCACGAGTGGGTGGTGTTGCTGCAAGGAGCCGCGGAACTGACCGTCGCCATGCCCGACGGCCTGCGGACAGTGCATCTGACGCCCGGCGACAGCCTCGAACTGCCGGCGCATCGCCGCCACCGCGTCGAGTCCACCTGCGCCGATCCGCCGACACTGTGGCTGGCGCTGTTCTGGCCGGCCGACGCGCTGTGAGCAGTCCCGGCACGCGGGTGCTGCTGCTCGCCGACACCCATGGCGAGCTCGACCCGCGCATCACGGAACTCGCGCAGGACTGCACGCTCGCTGTACACGCCGGCGACGTTGGCGCCAGAGTCGTGCTGGAAACGCTGGCAGTGGCCGCCGGGCGGGTACTCGCCGTGTGTGGCAATAACGATGTCCCGGCCAAGTGGCTGGGCGATCTCGCGGATTTGGCGGCCCTGCCGGAGCGGCTCGAAGTGCCGCTGCCGGGCGGCATTCTGGTGGTGGAACATGGCCACCGGCATCCCGCCAGCCGTCGGCATGCCCGCCTGCGTGCCGCCCATCCAACCGCCCGCGCCGTGCTCTACGGCCACAGCCACCGCCTGCTGCAAGACCTCGCTCCCGCCCCCTGGCTGCTCAACCCCGGCGCCGCCGGTCGCGCCCGCACCAACGGCGGGCCGTCGTGCCTGGTGCTGGAAGCCGGCGTCGGAGAATGGCGGATCATTGCCTATCGGTTCCCAGCATTCGGCCGAGCCGGACGGCGATCTTGACCCGCTTCTGACAGAAAAAAACCGAGATGTGCGTCAATGCTGTTCAGATAAGCCGTTCGTGCTGAGCGTGTCGAAGCAGGAGCTGCGGTGCAAACGGCCCTTCGACAGGCTCAGGGCGAACGGTTTTGGGCAGGCCCAACGTCAGTGGGCGGCCTTCAATTTGCCCGCTCAGCCTACCGACACCGGCACCAGCGTCATGGTGTCGTTACCAAAGATGTCGATCACCTTCACCGCCACCGTGTAGCGCCCCGGCCGGTCGTAGCTGTGCAGGGCAGTGGTCAGTTCCAGGTCGCGGTTGCGGCGGGTGCGGAAGCTCTGCCATTCGTTCTCGAAGATATAGCCGCCGGTCCAGCGGTCTTCGAACTCCACCACTTCGTCATTCCCGCCCCCGATCGGAGTCGAGGGCAGGCTCCGGCGGGAATCCATGTCGGATGTGGTGGGCGTGCTCGAAGACTGGATTCCCGCGTTCGCGGGAATGACGGAATAAAGGCCCATGTTCTTCGCCACCTTGATGATCTCCTTGCGGCTCATGTAGTCGAAATCCACCGCCCAGTAATCCACCCAGTCGGTCCAGTGGCGGGTCAGGCGTTCCTTGTTGACGATGCCGTCCTTGCTCTTGCTCACCTTGTAGAGCTGGCCCTGTTCGCACATGACCTCGCTCTTGCCTTCCTTCATGGCGGCAATCGCGGCATCAAAGGCGCCCTGGGTGTAGTAGACCGAGAAGTCGGTCAGCTCGATGCTGACGGCGAACTTGTTCTTCGGGTCGTAGCGCGGCGTGGCCTCGACGAAGCTGATGTCGTGGAACACCACCTGGCCCTTGTCCACGGCGCGCTTGTCGAACACGTCGGTGGGGATGTATTTCGGCGTCAGGTCGATGCCCTTGCCGCGCGCTTCTTCGAGCACGGCCGGGAACAGCCCCATCTCGAACTCGAAGGCCAGCACGTCCACCCGCGTGGCGCCGCGCTTGCGGCATTCGGTGATGACTTCTTCCACGAACAGCCGGCCCACCGGCAGGTTGATCGGCCCGATCACCACCAGCCGGCCGGTGCGGGCGCCGTGGAAAAAGCCGTCCTGCGCGCCCTCGCTGCCGCCAAACGCGGTGGCCTTGTAGGCGCGCAGGATCAGATCGCGGAATTCGTTTTCCTTTTGGGCCAGCACGCGGCGACGTCTTTCTTCTCTCGTCATTCCGGCCGAAGAGCCGGAATCCAGTGTCTCTGCTCCTGGATTCCCGCTTTCGCGGGAATGACGGTCGAGGTAGAAATTGACGTTCAGGTAGGCCTGGCGCTCGTAGCGGCCCAGGTTCAGCACCTCGAAGGCGCGGAAGTCTTTCTCCGCAGCCTTCAGCTCGCGCTGCACGCCGATTAGCCGCTTGCGCGTGGTATGGATGCCGAACTTGCCCAGATCGGTGGCGATCCACTTGCGGCCGAGCTTCTCGGCCACGGCGGCGGCGGTGCCGGAGCCGCAGAAGAAATCGGCGACGAGGTCGCCTTCGTTGCTGCTGGCTTTGAGGATACGTTCGAGCAGGGCTTCGGGTTTTTGGGTGGCATAACCAAGTCTTTCAACGCCCATAGCGTTGATCATGTCGATGTCATCCCAAATATTTTCGACAGGTTTTCCTTTCAGCTCATGAAGGTACTGTTTAAACCGTGGATATTTTGATCCCTTCGAGAACTTAACTTTTCCTTCAGCCTGGAGTTTTTTTAGCCGCTCATCGGAATATGTTGCCATAACGTTCCAATAGTACTTCCCGTACTCATCTTCTTGATTGAACCTCTCGTAGTACTCGGGTGGGTAATCACCGTATTGGATATTGAATTTGTATGAATCCTTGTTCCGGACGTACAAGAAGACTGTGTCAGTATTTACCGAGAACTTCTGAGAGATGGCTTTGACGGTGTTAGTCCGTCGCCTCCAAAGTACCTCGTTGAGGAATTGGTCTGGACCAAAGATTTCGTCCAGGGCAAGGCGGATAAGTCCATTCACCCGCCAATCACAATGCACATAAATACTCCCATCCTCCGCCAGCAAATCCCGCATCAAAATCAGCCGCTCGTAGATCATGGCGATAAACGAATCCGCCCCGCGCCCCCAGGTGTCGCGGTAGGCGATCTGTTCCAGCAGGTTCGGTTCCTTGTGGAAGGTCTCGCCGCCAATCTCGATGTCCATGCTGAAATCCGCACCCACGTCGAAGGGCGGGTCGATGTAGATCAGCTTGAGGCCGCCGGCATCCTCGATCTGCCGGCGCAGCGCGCCGCTCTTGAGCGACGATAGAATCAGCTTGTTGTCGCCCCAGATGAGCTTGTTGGTCCAGCCCTTGAGCTGGCGGCCGCGGGTGTCGAAAAGGTCTTCCTGCATCTTGGTTTCGGTGCGCGGCTCGTCGATGTGCTCCAGGGTCTGGAACGGCAGCACCGTAGTGCAAACGTCGCGCGTCTTGCCGTTCCAGACCAGCTCGACCTCGCGCTTGTCCTCGAACAGGATGAAGCGGTATTTCTCCGGCAGCGGCCGGCCCTGCTGGATCAGTGCGATCAGGTCGCGCTGCTCGGCGTCGGTGAGTTCGTAGGCTTGCTTGGGCGGTTTGGACATGCTCAGGTCACCGGCTTGGCGTTGGCCGCAACGGCCGCGATCGCATCGAGCACGCTCGTGATCTCCGCGTCGATCTCCTCCACCGGGATGGCTTCGGCCAGCCTGTGATAGTCGCGTTTGAAGAGCCGTTGCGGGGTGCCGAGACGCTCGTAGTAGAGCTTGAACAAGGGATCGAGAAATTCATCCGTGACCTTGATGTCTGGCCCCCAGGGATCATGCTGGGTGGTGATTCGCAGTGCGCCGAGCAACTGGGCCAGGCATGTTTCGAGCGTCTCCAGCCGATGCGCACGCTCGGCCTGTTCGATCAGATCGTCGCGCCGCAGGTCCTGCACGACAAAGGCGCGCAGGCTGGCCGGCGTAACCAGGTAGTTTTCGATCTCGCGGCGGCGCCACATCCGCTCGGTGAGCTGTGAGCCGGTGTGCAGTTCGCGCTCCAGCCGGTCGAACAGCGCGAAGCCGACCAGATCGGGTTTGGCTTCGCGTAGCCCGTGGAAGTGGTCGCGCGCTTCCTGCGGTTGGTTGCTGCCCAGCTCAATGGCCGGCACCGAATCATGCAGCACAGCCCTGGCGGGGTGGTCGAGGCGTTCCGCCAGCCGGCGCAGGATCTCGAGATCGGTGGAGCCCTCCACATAGAGCATCCAGCCCTTTAGCTCGGCCAGGTAGTAATCGGCCATGCGGATGCTTTCCAGCGCTTTTCGCAACTGGCTGCCACCGGAGCGGGTGTCGATGCGATGCGGTCTGCCGACGAAGGCCATGACCACATCGCGTTCGGCAGCTTCTTGCAGAACGGTTCCCGAGTGGCTGGCGGCGATGATCTGCGAGCCGTTCGCGGAGGCCACTTGTGTGATGAGGTTGTAGACGTCGCGCTGGCGCAGGATTTCCAGATGAGCATCGGGTTCGTCCAGCAGCAGCACCGAGCCTGGATTGGCGAACAGGAAGGACAGTAGTAGTAGCACCTGCTGACAGCCGCGACCCGACGACGACAGGTCGAGTTCGACCCCGCTGCGTTCGTGGTAGGTGAGCGAAAGCTCGCTGCGCTCCTTGATGTATTGGGGCTCGTTGAGGCGGACATGAAACAGGTCTTCGATATGGTTCACCAGTTGCTGCCAGGCGCGTTTGTCGTCAAACGAAAGGAGCTGCCAGCAGAGATTGCGCAGCACCTGCGCGGTTTGGCCTTCACCGATGAGCACCTTGATCTCGCCCTGCTCCTTGCGGTATTCGCGCTCAGCCAGCCCGGACATCGGCGGCAGATACACCACCGAGTGATGCCGTGCGCCCGCTGGAATTACGCCATCCGCGCTGTCCCGCAGGCGGCAGTAGAAGGATTCTTCGTTGGCGTAGTAAAACTCCAGCGAACAGACCCAGGGCTTGTCGTCATGGATGCCTTCCGCCGTCAAGACGATGTAGGTCTTTTCCGTGCGCTGCTTGGCGTCCTTGATCGTGGTGTCTTGGGTGTGCAGGTCTTTCCACAACAACCGTGCACTGGGAACGGGAATCGAGTAGAGATCGCGACGGTTGATGGTCACGCCGGGGCGCTTGCCAGGCGTGCTCTTGTCGCGTTTTTCCGCCCATCGCCGCCAGCCGACGTCCCACAATGCCAGGGCTTGCAGCGCGGTGGTCTTCCCGGAGTTGTTCGGCCCGATAAAGACCACCGCATCGCCCAGCTCCAGCTCGGCCGACTGGATGCGCTTGAAATTGCTGATGGTGAACTTGGTGATCACCCGAAGCTCCTGGCCCGCAGCCGATCTGTAACGCCGTTCCACACCAGCTCCACCTCGCGCTTGTCCTCGAACAGGATGAAGCGGTATTTCTCCGGCAGCGGCCGGCCCTGCTGGATCAGTGCGATCAGGTCGCGCTGCTCGGCGGCGGTGCGTTCGTGGGCGGGTTTGGGTGGTTTGCTCATATCAGGCCACGCCGGTCGGGAGCTGGTCCAGGGTCAGCACCGGAATGCGCGCCGCGAGCATGCTCAAACGCTGATCGCCGGTCACGAAGAAATCACAGTCTGCCCGCAGCGCCGAGGCCATGTGCAGGGCATCCGGCAGTTTCAGTGTCGGATAGTCCGCACGCAGTTCGGCGGCGCCGTCCATGATCGGTCGGTCCAGCGCGAAGATGGCGATGGGCGCGTCACCCGAGAGCAGGCCCCGATAGCGATCCGCCAGTTCGGCCTGGCGCAGGCGCAGGGGGCGGACCAGGACTTCGGCGCGCGCGATCAGGCTGGTGCCGGCACTGCTCCCGCCGCCATAAATCCAGCGCAACAACTGTCCGATGGCTTGGCGCAGCGGCCCCGGCTGCGCCTCGAACGCGTAGATAAACACGTTGCTGTCGAGGTAAAGCCGTGCCCCTTGCAACTCGTCGAGCGCGTTCATGCCGATGCGTCGTCGCGGTCGGCCCGCAGTTCGTCCATGTAGCGGTTCAGCTCGTCGAGGGAGCCGAAATGCGCGAAACGATTGTCGGCCATGGCGGCATCGATGTCTTCGACCGACAACATGCGGCCTGCCTGGCGCTTGAGCGGCGATCTGCGTGGTGCGGGAGACTCAGGGGCAGAACCGCCCGCGGCGGTGACGGCGTCGAGGCCCGTTTCAATCAATTCGGCCACTACGTCCTTCAGCTTGCGGTTGCTTTGCGCGGCGAGGATTTTCACTTCGCGCATCAGCGGGTCGGGGAGTTCAAGCGTGGTTTTCATGGCTGGCTTTCCATAAAACTGGGTTTATGGGTATTCTAGATCAATTCTGCCCGGTCGGTCTGATAACCGCGAAACGCCGCGATCAGCCCGCCAAAATCCGTTGGCCGGTGCGCCTCGAAGCTTTCCTGATCCACGTAGACGAAGCCGTAGCGCACGCCGTCCTCGCTTTTGCTCGCTTCGGTCGCATCCGCGCACCACTGCGCGAGCCGCGCCATCTTTTGCGGCAGGTCCAGCTCCTCGCGGCCCTTGGTCTCGACCAGCCACACCGCGCCATCGGTGGTGCGGACGATGAAATCCGGCGTGTAGGTGGACAGCTCGCCGTCGGCCTTGACGTAATCCAGCTTGAAGCCGACGGCGAGGTAGTTCTTGCCGAAGGCCTGGACATCGGGCGCGCTGTCGAGAAATGCCGCGAAGGCCAGTTCCAGGCGGTCGGCGTTGGCTTCGCCGACGATGCGGTTGAACACGGATTTTCTGGCTGGCAGGAAGCCGCGCGGCTCGGTGCGAAACGGCCGGGTGTCGCGCAGACGGATCTGGCCTTCGCTGCGCGAACTGCCGCTGTCGCGGATGGTGAGCGCGTTGATGGCGGCGCGGAAGTGGTCGAACAGCAGCTTGCCGACTTCCGGTTCGGACAGGTTGCGCAGGATCACCGGGTCGTCCAGATCGACCGGCCGCTCGAACAAATGCGCGCGCAGGAAGTCGCGCACCTTGGGATAGAGCAGGTCGTAGCCGCCGACCAGGCGCAAGTCTTTCAGCAACTGGCGGGCGAAGAAGGCGACCACGGAGCGATAGTCCGCCGCGCCGCTGCCATCGAGCTGGATGACGTGATCGACCTCGGATTCGAGCAGGGTCTTGAAGACGATCTCGCGGGTCTGGTCCGGCGTGAAGGGCTTGACCGGCAGCCGGGGATTGCCGAACGCAGCCGGGTCCAGCTCGGCCAGTTCCTTGAACTCGCGGTTGAAGCGCCGGGTCAGGCGGGGCAGCGCGATGTCCAGCGCATCGATGTCCTTGTCAGGCGCTTCGGTATCGACCTCGACCACCACGGAGTCCTGCCGCTCGCGTCCGCCCGCGCCGCCCATGGGCACCCGATCGAAGGTCACACCCTCGCTCTGGATCGACTCCACGAACTCCATGAAGGCGGGCGTGCCCATGACCGAGACAGTTTCTGGGGTATCGGAGCCGCCTGCGGACGCGGGCATAAGCGCGGGGTACATGCGCCGCAAGCCGCGCCCCAGGGTTTGCTCGGGCAGGATGTTGCTGGCAGCCGCGAAAGCACGCAGGCCAACGATGACGGTGACGTTGCGCACGTCCCAGCCTTCTTTCAGCATCAGCACCGAGACGATGGCCTTGTAGGGCGATTGCCAGGTGTCGATGGCGTTCGATTGCCGGCGCAGCAGTTCCAGTTCGTCCTTGCTCTTGCCCGAAGCGGCCTCGGAAATCTCGCCATTGTTCTTGGTGTGGATCACCAGCACCGCGTCTTGCAGTTCGGGACAGATTTTTTGCAGGTACTCGCCCACCGCGTCGCAGTTTTTGGTGTCGTCCACCATCACGAACAGCACGGCCTTCTTGCCCAGCGCCGCGTGTTCGGCCTGGCTCTTGCGCCACTCCTCGATGCCCAGCTGCAGGTAGTCGGCGTATTTCTCGGTGATGATCGGGCTTTGGTGTTCAGCGAGCCGGGCGCGGCTGGCGGCATCCGGCAGCACCGGATGCTTGACCACGTTCTGGGCAATGGCCTCGACCAGCGGGTAGTCGCTGACGGTCTGCACGAAAATCGCGCCGTTGTTGTGGCGCGGCGTGGCGGTTACGTCCACTTGCAGCGCCAGGCGCAAGTCTTTTTGCAGGAGCCGATGATGAATGTCCTGGATCGACTTGAACCAGGCCAGGCGCGGATCGTGGATGTGGTGCGCCTCGTCGTTGAACACGGCCAGCTCGTCGATCTCGCGCACGATCTCGCCCAGATCGACGCGGCTGTCGGTGGTCTTGCCGACGGGCCTGGCTCCGAACGGCGACAGGAAGTAATCGCGCAGGTCGTCATCGTCGAGCGAGGGTTCCGGCACCTCGCCCAGATAGACGCGGTGGATGTTGGTCAGGAACAGGTTGCCGGTCGGGCGCACGATGCGCACGTCGTCCTGGATATGCAGCGCGAGCTGGAAATCGTCCCGCCAGTTGTGCCCCGCGTGGCCGTTGTCGGGCAGTACCGGATCGTTGAAGAAGATGCGCAGGCCGTCGAAGTCGGCGCGCAGGCGGTCGAGCACGATGATGTTGGGCGCGATCAGCAGGAAGTTGCGCGCGAGCTGCGAATCCGTCTCGTAAAGTTTGTGGAAGTAGCTCCAGGCGATCAGCAGCGACAGCACCTTGGTCTTGCCGGCGCCGGTGGCCATCTTGATCACGAAGCGCGGCCAGTCCTCATCGAACATGTTGCTCGACACCGCGCCGGAGGCATCGAAGCGCAGCAGGTCGAACCTGTCGCGTGCGCCGCGCACGTCGTAAAGCCAGATCAAGGTCTCGACCGCTTCACGCTGGGCAAAATAGTAGCGAAACGGGCTTTGCGTGCCGTCCGCCTTTTCGATCAGGTGTTCGGTTTCGAACCACCAGGCCAGCAGCGCACGCGAAGTGGCCGAGGTGCCGGCATAGCGCGCCTCGCGCCAGGCTGCGACTTCTTCGCGCACCTTGGCCACCAGCGGCGGCAGGAGCTTTTCATAGGCCGTGCTGCGCAGTTCTTCCGCCGCCGGGAACCAGCGCAGCTCCGGCGGCAGGATGTCATAGGGCGAGCGCGGGAAGTCCGGATGCAGTGCCATGAATTACCTTCCTGTTAATTCGGGTTCCGGCGCCCGCTCCAGCTCACAACGCGGGCCACAGCCCGCCCGACACCGGCAGGGTCACGCCGGTGACATAGCTGGATTCGTCGTTGCTGAAAAACAGCGCGGCGTTGGCGATGTCGAGGGGTTCGCCCATGCGCTTCATCAGGTTCTTTTGCTCGAACTCGCGGGCGACGTCTTCGCCCACGTCGCGGATCGCCGTGGTGCGGATGATGCCGGGTGCGATGCAGTTGACGTTGATGTGGGGCGCCAGTTCCGCGGCCAGGCTGCGGGTCAGGGAGGTGACGCCCGCCTTGGCCGCGCCGTAGTCGGCGTGGCCGGCGGCGCCCGCGTATTCCACCGAGGAGACGTTGACGATCTTGCCCCACTTGCGCGCCAGCATGCCGGGCGCGAGCTTGCGCACCAGGTAGAAAATGCCTTTCAGGTTGACGCGAAAGCAGCCGTCCCAGCGCTCCTCGGAGACTTCCAGCACCGGTGTGTATTTGGCATCGATAAAGAGACCGCCGACCACATTGATGAGGATGTCGACGCGGTCGAAATGCGCGCGGGAGGACGCGAGCAGCTCATCCACTTCCGCTTCGACCAGCACGCTGGCCCGGTGCGCATGCACCTTGGCGCCGCGCGCCAGCAGTGGCGTGATTGCCTCGACCGCTGCTTCCAGGCGGCGACCGGAGATGTCGGTGACGATGAGGGACGCGCCCTCTTCGGCGAAGCGCTTGGCGACGCCCAGACCCATGGGGCCGGCGGCGCCGGTGACCAGGGCGACTTTGTTGGAGAGTCTCATGTGATGTCTCGCAGATGTCTTGTTGATGTCTTGTGGATGTCGGATGCTGTCTTGTCGTCACCCCCGCGCAAGCGGGAGTCCAGTCGCCACCGGATTCCGAGATATTGCGGCACCTGGATTCCCGTTTCACTGGAAACCGCTCCTGCGTTTCCAGTATTTCCGCCATCCATGGCGGTCGCGCGGGGATGACGGAACCGCGTCACCTGCGCGGATGCGGTGGATGTGCCGTTCCGGTCCCGCTAACGCGGCCGCAGGGTGCGAAACACATGCCGCATCACGTCGTTGGCCGAGTCGTAGGGCTGGGCGCCGCTCATGTCGGCGATGCGCGCGTAGTTGTCGCGTATCGCTTCCGGCGTCGGTACCTCGCCGCCGCCGAGCACCACGCCCGCGGCTTCCATGATCTGCACCCGGGCGTAGTAGCCGGCGCCGGCTTCCACCACGTCGCCGGACACATCGTTTTCCTCGGCGCAGAACCAGGCCACGATGGGCGTCACGAACTCCGGTTTCACCAGCGGCTTGATCTGCTCCGACATGATGTCCTGGGTCATGCGGGTCAGTGCCATGGGCGCCACCGTGTTGATATGGATGTTGTACTTGCGCCCCTCGTGCTTGAGGGCGTTCATCAGCCCCACCACGCCCAGCTTGGCGGCGGCATAGTTGCTCTGGCCGAAGTTGCCGAACAGTCCGGCGGCCGAGGTCGTCATCACGATGCGGCCGTAGTTGGCGTCCTTCATGTGCGGCCAGGCGGCGATGCTGCAATAGGCGGCGCCCGCCAGATGCACCGCCACCACGGCGTCGAAATCCTCCGGCGTCATCTTGGCGATGGTCTTGTCGCGCAGGTTGCCGGCGTTGTTGATCAGGATGT
>JBFXFL010000043.1:0-21343 GCA_050179115.1 Porticoccaceae bacterium
ATCCTGATTCTGGTTTTATTCACTTTTTTAACGTTGGGGATACAGATCCAATTTGCCCTTACAGCCGGCGATTGGGATTATTGGATTGACTGGCGTGATCGCCGGTGGTGGCCTTTGGTGTCGCCGATTTCCCTGCTGATGGTCATTGGGGCATTTACCTACGGTATATGGCAGCGTGTGCGTCTGCCAATCATTGCGACCGCCATAACCGTGCTGCTGTGTCTGGTGTCCTGGGGTAGTCGCTATCTGAACTTTCACCAGTTCACTTACTTCCCGCTGACCTTTACCTTTCCGTCAACCTATATCGCGCTCGGCATTTTGCTCGATTGTTCATTGATCATGACGCGTAGCATTATCGTTTCAGCGGTGATTGGCGGAGGCTTGTTCGGCGCGCTGGTGTATCCGTTGAACTGGCCTTTGTTTGCTGCCTACCGAATCCCGGTAGAACTCAACGGCATGTTGCTGTCTCTGGGGGATTTGATGGGGTACGAATATATTCGTACCACGACTCCCGAATACCTGCGCATTATCGAGCACTCTACTTTGCGAACGTTTGGCGGTTCGGTCACGCCATTGACCGCCGTATTTGCGGGTTTCGTCAGCATTGTGGTTTATGCCCTTTTTCTTTGGATCGGTTCTTATGTGAACAAGCTGGCAGTTTTTGTCAAGCGCATCGTTTGAGCAAATGACAGCCAAGCTTCACCAAATAAACGGGCGATATGAGGGGGCGTAGGGCGTGGGGTCTACAAAAAACATGATAGCGACAGGAAAGGTTCATTCAAGGCTCGGGTTGGTATCGACTGCGGCGTTGGTGCTGATGATGCTTGCCGGCGATGTGCTCGCCCACGGCGAGCGTGCCCAGCTGGCCAGTATGCGGATGCGCACCGTGCATTGGTTCGACACGCAGGTGTCACCCACCAAGGCCAAAGTAGGCGATACCGTCACTATCACCGGCAAATTCGTCCCGTCCATGTATTGGCCGGATACGTTGCCCAGCATTGGCGCCACTGCGTTTCTGAACGTTGGTGTACCCGGCCCGACTTTTCTACGGGTGCATTCGGAAGTGAACGGCGTTCCGATGATGCGCTCTACCGCCTTTCCTTTGGGAAAGCTGTATGAATACAAGGTGGTGCTGCGTGCGCGCATCCCGGGTCGCTATCATGTTCATCCGCTGATCAATGTGTTGGATGCGGGGTCCCTGGTTGGCAAAGGAACCTGGCTCGAAGTTGACAAGGCAGATTCCGATGCGCCCTTCGTTAACAATACGACCACGCTAACCGGACAAACCGTCGATCTAGAAACCCATGGTCTGCGCGATGTGCAGTTGTGGCATCTGCTCTGGATCGCGATGGGCGTTGCTTGGCTGTTGTTCTGGCTGATCCGCAAGGAGCTGTTCATTCCCAGATTCATGCGCATCAGGGCCTTGGGTGACGATCGCGCCAATGAGCTACTGACAAAAAGGGATTTTGTTGTTTCGGCAATGTTCTTCACCCTGACGCTGGCAATTATCCTTACCGGATATCTGTGGGCTGAACGGAAATACCCGGTGACCATTCCACTTCAAACCGGCAAAGTAGTCGTTGAAGGTTTAGATGTGCCGATGGGTGATCTGAAAATCGAGGTCGAGAATGCATCCTACAAGCTTGACGGTAGAAGTCTGACCATCAATGCCAAAATGACCAATGGTGGTGAGCGACCCCTGCGCATTGATGAGTTCATTACCGCCAACATCCGTTTTATTAACCCCAAAGTGGCCGAGGGGAAAATTGTCGAAGGCGAGGAAATGGTGGCGCGCGACGGCCTCGCAGTGTCGGTTGATGTCATCAATCCGGGAGAGACCAAGGATGTTGTTATCGTGGCATCCGATACGCTCTGGGAGCAATATCGGATGACCGGGTTGATCCACGATCCTGACAGTCGTTTCGCGGGACTGCTGTTCTACAACGACGATCAGGGAAAACGCTACTATCAAGAAGTCGGTGGATCCATTCTGCCCAGCTTTTTTTAAGGATGGTCTGAATAACCTGATTCCGTTCATGGTTCGATGGGCTCACCACGAATGGAATCGCCATGTTGCCGTTCGTCCTGAGCCCGTCGAAGGGACTGAGCGGGGATTCCTTGAGTAATGGATCGCCGCTAATGGTGGTTCGCGATGCGTGGATTGGTAGCCTCATGATCGGTAATGGAAGAAGTCCCCTCACGTCGCCAGCCGCTTCTGGGTTATTGACTCGCCTATGGGTCGGAATGAGTTTCTTGTTCGCGTCGGCGGCTGCTTTTGGCCACGGCGGGGTGTCCATGGAAGACGACGTATGTTTGATCAAGATCGGCAGATACACGGCACACTTTACCGGGTATCTGCCGCAGGAGCGTGCCTCGCAGGAGTTTTGCGAGGATATTCCCGTTGCCACCAAGGCGGTTTTCGTACTCGACTTCATTAGCGATGAATTGCGGACGATGGACATCGATTTCCGGATCGTCCGCGATGTCAATAATATTGGCAGGATGGCAACTTTCGAGGATCTGGGTGGCCCGGAGGCCGTGGAAAAAGCGACGGTTTTTTATGAAGAACCTAAGGTCTATAGCGCGGGAGTGATCAGTGTCCACTACCATTTTGTTGAAACTGGCGGCTATGTGGGTATCATTTCCGCGCATCATCAAGCTACTGGGCTAAGTTACCGCTCGGTCTTCCCGTTCTCGGTTGGTGGCGGGAACTATGCCAAGTACTTCCTTTACTACGCGCTGTTGTTCTCGTTTTGCGGTGTGTTTATTTGGGGCTCGGGCCGTAGCAGTATCTTCAAGCCGAAACCAAAGACGGGTTAGTTTTTTTCAGGTAGACAGGCTGGCGCAAGAGCAGAATTGACTCTTTGTTCTAGCGAAGGCGCGCTGTTCTGGCGAAAGTGCGCGCCTATTCGTCGCAAGCGTAAAAATAATGAAAATCCTGGCGCTTGCCAGACCCTCGGACTGATTCAGAGCCAATGCGGTTTCAGGCTGCTCGCACCCGTTCGGAAAAGCGCCGCTTGCGGCGGTAGGGGAAGACGTCCACGATCTTGCCCCCACGGATTTCCGCCTGGATAGCCTGCCAGAATTCCGGCGTGTAAATGTCGCTGTGAAGTTCCTCGAAGAATTTTCGCGCCAGCGGATTGCCGGAAAAGAACAGCCTGAACTCCTCCGGAAAGATGTCATTGGGGCCAACTGTGTACCAGGTCGTTGCCGACAAGGCCTGCTCCTCGTTCTGGGGTTCGGGCAGGCGGCGGAAGTTGCAGTCGGTCAAATAACAGATTTCGTCGTAATCGTAGAACACCACGCGACCATGGCGGGTGACGCCGAAATTCTTGAGCAGCATATCCCCGGGGAAAATGTTAGCTGCCGCGAGCTGCTTGATGGCGTTGCCGTATTCGTCGATAACGCCGCGGGTTTCCGCTTCATCGGCGGTTTTGAGATAAAGGTTGAGCGGCGTCATGCGCCGCTCGGTGTAGAGGTGGCGGATGATCAGCCGGTCGCCTGCAATGTGGAGCAGCGATGGCGCCGTGGCTTGCAATTCTTCCAGCAGCGCGGGGGAAAACCGGTGCAGTGGAAAGGTCAGGTTGTGAAATTCCTGGGTGTCGGCCATGCGGCCGATGCGGTCGTGGCGGGACACCAAGCGGTACTTTTCCCGCACGACTTCGCGAGTGACATCCTTGGGATAGTCGAAGCGGTCCTTGATCACCTTGAACACGATGTCGTAGGACGGGAGCGTGAAGACCGTCATCACCATGCCCTTGATGCCGGGGGCGGTGACGAACTGGTCCTGGGAGATTTTCAGGTGCTGCACGAACTCCCGGTAGAACTCGGTCTTGGCGTGTTTGGTAAAGCCCAGGCTGGTATAGACTTCGTAGTCGCCCTTGTGGGGCAACAGCTGCTTGAGAAAATGCAGATACTGATAGGGCAGGGGCGCATCGACCATGAAATGTGCGCGCGCGAAGCTGAAAATCACACTCATTTCGGCGCGGTTGAAGATCGCGGCGTCGATCAGCAGTCCGCCGGCCTCGTTGTTGAGTACCGCCAGTACCAGCGGCAGCGAACGGTAGCCGTCGATGATGCGGCCGACCAGATAGGCTGCCTTGCCGCGGTAGAACACGGATTCCAGCAGATCGAATTTCAGCTGGTGAAACTTGCTGCCGATCTCGGGTTCGGCTTCCTCCATGAAAGCTGCCGCGATGGTGTCCGCATCCCGGTCGAGGTTTTCCCAGGGCACCGAGAACTCGGTATCAAGCAGGATCTGCCGGAACAGAGCGCGGGGTGAGGCCTGATTTTCGTAGCGAACATAAATGCTGTATTCGCTGCCGGGCAACTGCTTGTGCTGGGACGAAAACACATAGATCAGCGCGTCGTCAATCTTGTCGTGGTCGTTGATCAGACCGAACACGGAGTTGAAAAAGGTTTCAGCGATTTCGAAGTTCGGTGCACCGGCCACCAGGCGGGTGTAGACATCCTTGGCCTGGCGCCAGAGCTCAAGTTGGGTGATATCCCGGTTGGTTACCGTGCCGAGCAGCTCAGCGGTCATTCGCACCTTGCTTTTATAGAGTTCGATACGGCCCTGATTGGCGCTTTGTACCGCATGCCAGTCGGCTTTTTCGAAACGCGCCTTGGCTCCCATGGTGATGTTCTGAAAATCGGCGAAATAGCTGTGGAAGCCGTTGTAGATGGTTTTGGCCATGCGCCGCGCGGTACTGTTGCGCAACGGGCCCGAGGTCGCTGCGGCTGGCACGGCGCTGCGCATGCGTTCAGGATTCCAGTTGCCGGCGCAAGTCGAGCAGTCGCCTGGCGCCATCCTCCCGGCTGAGCGCCGCCATTGGTGCTGGCTCGGGCGGCGCCGGAATGCTCAGGTCTTCGCCGGCGAGGGCGCGGCGGCAGCAATCGCGGTAGGCGCGCTGAAATTCCGGCCAGGTCACGCTTTCGGGCCTCGTCGCCAGGTCGTACCAACCCAGGGCGCGACCGGCGTGGTAGACCGCCGGGTGCGACCAGCGCTGGGCGTCCTTTGGGCGGGGTGCGTTGCAGGCTTCGCGGTAGGCATCGCGGGGACGCGGCATGCCGCGCGCGGCCAACTGGTCCTCGCAGGCGCCGAGCATCTTGCGCAGGGTAGGAAGATATTCCTCCTGTTCGATCAGCGCGCGGGCGGCGGTGAGTACCAGCCCGGGACCGAAATGGCGCAGGCTGTCGAGCCACAGGCGCTTGGCCTGGTCGAGCAGGGTGGTATCGGCAAAGGCGCTGTAAAACTGGTTGTGATAGTTGACGCGGAACAGTGCAAACGCCTGATTGATGGCGTCGATCAGCGCCGGATCGGGGGGCGACCGTTCAGCCGGCCCAACTGCGGTCGCTGAGTTCGTCGACGAGGTCGCGAGATCGCGTGCTGCCTGTTCTGCCAGGTCCTTGCCGTGTTGCATGTTGCACTTCCACCGTGGTGTTGCGTTGAGCCCATTGCCGTTTGACGTACTGCAAGAACTTGGTGTTCCAGGTGTTGAGGACGGCACCACTTTCCTGCCAGTAGAGGATGAATTCCGGAACCAGGCTGGCGCCGAAGCTCTGCCCGATGCCCGCCATGGCGAGCACATCGTAGACGGCGGGGTCGGGCCGCCAGTCGGGGACCATGGGTCGGGGCGTGGAGTCGTTGGCCAGCGTGGTGGTGTAGCGCGCCCACTGGCGCCGCACATGCTGGACGAACTGGGAATTCCAAGTGTTCGACAGGGTACCGCGGTCGCGCCAGTAGAGGACGAACTCGGGCACGGCGTCTTCGATGAAATTGCGGTTGATGCCGGCACGGACCAGGATTTCCATGGCATCGACGCCGGGCTGCCAGTCCGCCGCCATGGGCTGTTCCTGATCGCGGCGTGTCTGCACGGTTTCCTGTTCGCGCCAGCAGCGCAGTACCTGCTTGATGAATTTCGCACCCCAGCTGTGGCGTGGCTCGCCGCGTTCGCTCCAGTAGGTGACGAATTCGGGCACCTGGGCGAGGGCGAACGCGCCGGGGATACCGTACTGGGCGAGTTGCGCCAGCAGGTCGCGCTCCGGTTGCCAGTCCCCGCGAATCGGCTGCACGTTGGTGGCGCGCGGGGCGGCACGGGTGGAGCCGGCGCGCTGCTCGTTGAAGGCGAAGCACCAGCGCTCGGTCGCGGACAGGGGCGCCCCGCCGATCAGCAGGATTCCCTGTTCGCGCAGTTTGGCGGTGAGATGCTGCAACTCCGCCTCGTTCCAGAAGGGCAGCAGCGCCAGCAGGCTGGCCCCCGCAATCTCGATCCAGCGGAAGCCGTTGCGCTCTTCGGCCGGTTGGTGGCAGGCGATTTCCTTGAGGGTTTGCAGCAGGATGGCTTCGTGCAGCCCCAGGGTCACCGCCACATGGGGGAAGAAGAGCAGAGGTTTTTCGGGGATCAGGGACATGGTGGGCACTTTAGCAGATCGCTGTTGCGAACCGTGCCCCGACCATCGCCGAGCATGTCTGGCGGTTTGTGCGCGCCAGCGGCGAGGGCTAGGATGCCCGCATTCATTCGGGGGACCAGCGTGGCGAAGAGACCGGCGAGCGCCTACGTCTGCGGCGACTGCGGCGCCGAGTACACCAAGTGGCAGGGCCAGTGCGGCGATTGCGGCGCCTGGAATACACTCGCCGAAATCCGCCTTGCGGCGGTCACGGGCGGTGGCGCGACGCGCGGCTTCGCGGGCGCGGCCGACGGCACGGTCGTGCGCCTCGCGGATGTCGAAGTGGCAGCGGAGCCGCGTTTGGCCACCGGCTTTGCGGAGCTGGATCTGGTGCTGGGTGGCGGTCTGGTGGCGGGCTCCTGCGTGCTCATGGGCGGCGAGCCTGGCGCCGGCAAAAGTACCTTGTTGCTCCAGGTCCTGTGCGAACTCGGCGCGCGGGTGCCGGCGCTTTACGTCACCGGCGAGGAGTCGCCCCAGCAGGTGGCGCTGCGCGCGCGGCGCCTGGGCCTGCCCCTGGATCGAGTCGAGATCATGGCGGAGACGGCCACCGAGACCATCTGCGCCACCGCGCTGCGCCGCGCGCCCCGGGTGATGGTGGTCGACTCGGTGCAGGTGCTCCACTGCGCTGAACTCAGCGCCGCGCCCGGTACGGTGTCGCAGGTGCGGGAAAGCGCCGCGCAACTGGTGCGGCTGGCCAAGCAGACCGGCATGGCCCTGTTCCTGGTCGGCCATGTCACCAAGGAAGGGGCGCTCGCCGGCCCCAAGGTGCTGGAACACATGATCGACTGTTCGCTGATGCTCGAAGCCTCCGACGACAGCCGTTTTCGCACCCTGCGCAGCCACAAGAACCGCTTCGGCGCGGTCAACGAGCTCGGCGTCTTCGCCATGACCGACCGCGGGCTGCGCGAGGTCGCCAACCCCTCGGCGATCTTCCTGCAGCGCGGCGAGGAGACCGCCGCCGGCAGCGTGGTGATGGTGGTCTGGGAAGGCACCCGGCCGCTGCTGGTCGAAGTGCAGGCGCTGGTGGATGCGAGTGCGCTCGGCAATCCCCGGAGGGTGACGGTCGGGCTGGATGGCAACCGGCTGGCCATGCTGCTCGCCGTGTTGCACCGTCACGGCGGTCTGATGGTGGGGGACCAGGACGTGTTTGCCAACGTGGTGGGCGGCGTGCGGGTGCTGGAGACCGGCGCCGATCTCGCGGTGCTGTTCGCGGTGGTGTCGAGCTTTCGCGACCGCCCGCTGTCGCGGCAACTGGTGGCCTTTGGCGAAATCGGCCTGGCCGGCGAGATCCGTCCGGTGCCCGGCGGTCAGGAGCGGCTGCGGGAGGCGGCCAAGCACGGCTTTACCCGCGCGATCGTCCCGGCCGGCAATGCTCCCAAGCAGGCACCGGCGGGCATGGAGGTGACCGGCGTGCGCCACCTCGCCGAGGCGCTGGCCGCGCTCGATGGGTAGTAACGGTGCGGCGACTTGCCGCTGGCACGACCGCCGGCTACTCTGCGCAAACCTCTGCGGCAAAGGACTGGCAGGATGCCGTGCCCCGAAAGTCATCCCCCAGGTTCACGCCACCACCCCGCGGTCGCGACAGTTGTCGGTAGCGGTCTTTGCCTCAGGTTCCCCACCGTGCCCGCGGTGTTCAGCCAACCCCGTTTGTTCAATCGGTCAGGAGACCGCTCATGAAATTCATCCGCTATTGCTTGCGGCCATTGCTATGGCTGGTGGCTGGCTGTGGGCTGTTGGGGTTGCCGATGTTCGGTCAGGCACAGGGCGTGACGGTAACGCCTGCGGCGCCTGAAGCCTATCAGCCATTTACCATCGAGTGGTTTGAGTGTGCGCGCAGTGACGAGCTTCATGACGTCGATGTTGACATAGTCATAGATACGCGGGTGGTAACCGCGAGTGTGCGCGCAATCTACGTGAGGATTGTGCTCCCACAGGATTGCGGAGGTGCACCCCTTGATCGCAGGAGAGTGGCAAACATCTCGGGACTTCCCGGTGGTACCTACCAAATTTTTGCGCCGGTCGACGGGGATCAATTTCTGCTTCCCTACCCTCCGTTGGAAGTGGGGACTGTCACCGTCAGCCCCGGTCCTTACAATGGACCGATCCGCGAATTCCGTAATCGCACAACCCTGCATTATTTCCTTGCCTCCGACGGCAGCGGCGAGGCGAATTCGCTGGTGCAAGGCGGTGGCGGTGGAGGCTGGTACTCGACGGGTCTTTTCAGTGCCTGGCCTGTGGATTACCCGGCGCCGGATGCCGCCAAACCCGTGTGCCGGTTCTATTCGGCGGCGGTGAATTCGCACTTCTACACCGCCGGAGCCAACGAGTGCGAACTGCTCAAGCAGCCAGGTTCGGGATGGACCTACGAAGGTATCGCCTTTCGTATTCTGGTGCCCATCAACGGTTCCTGCTACCCCGGCACCCGGCCGGTGTGGCGGCTTTACAACGGCCGCTTCGCCCAAAACGACACCAACCACCGTTTCGTGACCAGAGTCGACGTGTACCGCCACATGATCGCCAACGGCTGGATCGGCGAGGGCGTGGTGTTCTGCGAGCCGGCTCCAGTCTGACCATTCCACCGGCGCGCCAGGGGCGGCGCGCTGGTAGAATCCCCGCCGTTGTGGTGCCCGCGAGGGCCCCGAGGGAATTCGCCCGCAGCCCCGTGGCTGCGTCAATCGAAGCTGTCTCCGCAACTGTACCCGGCGAGCGCCGCCCGGATGCCACTGACCTCGGTCGGGAAGGCGGGCGGACGCACTGACCCGGAAGCCAGGAGACCTGCCACAACCGCGTTGTCGTGTAACGGTCGGGGTAACCGTTACTGCGGGCCGTCGTGGTTCGCCGTGCAGCGCAGACGCACGGTCGCCGCGCCGGATCACGATGTCTGTGGTCTCCGCTGCTGTGGCCGTGTCCGGCGGTTTAGCTTGCGGAGCACGTTCATGTCAGTTCAGTTCAACTCGAAACGTTTGTTGTCGGGCGCGTTTTCAGGGGCGCTGGCGGCACCCTTGTTTGCCGTCGCGGCGGCAGGCGCGGCCATCCCGGTCGACGAAGAGCTGGTGGTCACCGCCACCCGCTCGCCCTACAGCGCCGATCATGTCGCAAGCACGGTGCGGGTGATCGACGCGGAGCAAATCCGCGCCAGTGGCGCCCACAATCTTTCCGATCTGCTGCGTAACCTGGGCCCGGTTCAGGTGCAGGACAGCATGGGCAACGGACGTGACAGTCGGCTGGTCCTGCGCGGGTTCGCCACCGCGCAGAACGTCTTGGTGCTGGTGGACGGACGCTCCCTCAACAACACGGATCTCGCCGGACCCGATCTCACCGCGGTAGCGGTGGGCGATATCGAGCGCGTGGAAATTCTGGAAGGCGGCGCCGGCACGCTTTACGGCGATCAGGCGGTGGGCGGGGTGATCAACATCATCACGCGCAGCGGCGGACCCCGTCAGGGTAGGGTCAGTGTCGGGCACGGCAGCTACGATTCCGAAAACTATGCGGGGAGTTATCAGGATCGGTTTGCGTCGGGCTTCTATTATCGGGTCGGCACCCAGATCGAGCGCAGCGACGCCTACCGGGATGGCGGCGCCATCAACTACGAAAATTACAGCGGGCGGGCGGGCTGGCGCCACGGGGATGGCGAGCTGTTCGTCGAGGCGCGCCAGAGTGACGACGAGTTTCGTCTGGCGGGTGCGTTATCCGCGGAACTGGTCGCACAAGATCGCCGTCAGGCCGGGTCGAGTTTCAACGATTATGCCGCCGTCAACCGGGCAGTCAGGATTGGAGGCGAGCAGCGGCTGGGGGAATATCTGAAGCTGTTCGCGAGTTACGGCGACCGGGATGGCGACGTGATCATCAATTCGATGTCCAGCTTTGGCGCCGCCGTCACGGGCCAGCAGCGCCGGGTCAAGACGTTCGATCCGCGCCTGGTGGTTACGGCGGACGGGCTGCGGGCCACACTGGGCATGGACGTCGAGCGGGTCGACTACGACTTCGCGCTGGATTTCGGCTTTGGTCCGAGCGGTACCGAACAGCGCCAGCGCAAGCGCAGCGAATACCTCCATTTCATCTATACCCCGCTCGGTCGTCTCGACGTGCAGGGCGGGTTGCGTCACGCCCGTCTGGATGCCGAAGTCGCACCCTTCGGCCTGGACTACGATCAGAGCACGGTCGTGCACACGGTCGGCCTCAACTGGCGCGGTGACCGCGGCCGTTATTACCTGAATCGCGACGAAACTTTTCGCTTTGCCCTGGCCGACGAAAACATCGATTTCATGGGCAATTTCAATCCGTTGAAGGTGCAGCGCGGCGTTGCCTGGGAATTGGGCAGCCAGTGGAGCTGGGCTGTAGTCGATTTTCACGCCGCGCTGTTTCAGCAGGATCTGAACCACGAGATTGGTTTCGATCCCGGGCTTGGAGATTTTGGTGCCAACACCAATTTCGATGACACGCGCCGCCGTGGCGGCACCCTGGATGCGCGCTACCACGCGACCGACGCACTCGTGTTCGGCGGCATCTATACCCATGTCGATGCCCGCTTCGTCGCCGGGCCTTACGACGACAACCACGTGCCCGATGTCGCTCGCCAGCTGTTGAAACTCAACGCCAATTATCGGTTCGACCAGAACTTCAACCTGTTTGGCGAACTGGTTTATACCGGTCCCCGCAACCTCGATCTCGCCAACAATGCCCAACAGGGTGGCTATACAGTGGCCAATCTGGCGGCGACCTGGACCCGGCAGGCCTGGACGCTGCAGGCCCGGCTGAACAACATCACCGACAAGCAGTACACTGAGTTCGCCAGCTTTTTCGGTACCCGGGCGCTGTATCCATCCCCGGAGCGGAATTTGATGTTGACGCTTTCCCGCGACTTCTGACCTGCTCCACTGCGTCAAGAGCCGCATGACCGAAACTACCATGATCAGGAATCACGCCATGCTGTCCCCGACGACCCGGATTCTCGCCATCGCCATCGTCATTGCCGCGTTCACCCGACTGCTGCCGCATCCGCCAAATTTTTCACCGGTGATGGCGCTGGCGCTGTTCAGCGGCGCGGCGCTGCGGGATTGGCGGCTGGCCCTGCTGGTCCCGTTGGCGGCAATGCTGATGGCGGATCTGTGGCTGGGGTTTCACGCCACCATGGTGTTTGTCTATCTGGGCATGGCGTTGACGGTCTGGGCTGGACGTTGGCTCGGAGCGCGGCGCCGTCCCCTGTTGTTGCTTGCGGCCGGGATGGCGGGCGCGAGTCTGTTTTTTCTGGTCAGCAACGCCGGTGTCTGGTTGACCCAGGACATCTATCCCGCCACCGGTGCGGGGCTGGCAGCCTGCTATCTCGCAGCGCTGCCGTTTTTTCACCAGACAGTGCTCGCGACGCTGGTTTATGGCGCGCTGCTGTTCGGGATGGAGCACTGGCTCGCCGTCCGGTCGGACCGGCACAGGGCGCTGGTCTGAGGTATTCGTCCACCGCCGTGGCCGTTGCGTCGGCCATGGCGGTGAGCGGTGCGGGAATCAGAGATCGTAACCGCGCTCGTCGTGTTGGGTGAGGTCGAGACCTTCGGTCTCCTGGTCGGTGGTTACCCGCAAGCCCAGCGTCAGGTCCAGAACCTTGAGTAGCACGAAAGTAGCGGTGGCGGTGAATGCTACGGTTGCGGCAACTCCGGTCAGCTGGACACTCATCTGGCTGCTCATTGTCATGCCCTCGGCGTAGCCCCTGCCGCTGAACACACCCAACTGGTCGGATGCGAAGACGCCGGCCAGCAGGGTGCCGAGTATTCCACCCACGCCGTGGACCGGGAACACATCCAGCGAATCGTCCACTCGTAACACCTGCTTGAGCGTTTGCGTGGCGAAGTAACAGACCACGCCGGCCGCGAGCCCGATGGCCAGTGCTGCGCCCGGACCTACATACCCCGACGCCGGCGTGATGGTCCCGAGTCCCGCTACCATGCCGGTCACGATGCCCAACACCGAGGGCTTGCCGTGGCGCAGCCACTCCATGCCCATCCAGGCGAGGGCGCCGCCGGCCGCCGAGACGTGGGTCACCAGGATCGCCATGCTGGCACTGCCGTCGGCGGCCAGGGCGGAACCGCCATTGAAACCGAACCAGCCCACCCACAGCATTCCGGCCCCGGCAATGGTGAGGGTAAGGTTGTGGGGCGACATGCTATGGGTGCCGAAACCCTTGCGGGGGCCAAGCACCATGGCGGCAACCAGTGCGGCAACGCCTGCGGTAATGTGGACGACGGTGCCGCCGGCAAAATCCAGCAGGCCCATCTGGGCGAGCCAGCCGCCGCCCCAGACCCAGTGGCATATCGGGATATACACGACCAGCAACCAGGCCAGACTGAAAATCAGCATGGCCGAAAAGCGCATGCGTTCGGCGAAGCCGCCGACGATCAGGGCCGGCGTGATGATGGCGAAGGTCATTTGAAACAGCGCGAAGAGCGCTTCCGGGATGGTGCCTTTGACGGAATCCACGCCGATACCCCGGAATAGCGTCCGGTCCAGGCCGCCGATCCAGGCGTTGGCGCTGCCGCCGTCGCCGAACGCGAGGCTGTAGCCGACCAACAGCCAGATGACGGAGGCACCGCAGGTGATGGCGAAGCATTGCATGGCCACCGAGAGCACATTTTTGGTGCGCACCAGGCCGCTGTAAAACAGCGACAGCCCGGGGATGGTCATGAACAGTACCAGTGCGGTGGCGGTCAGCATCCAGGCGGTGTCGGCGCTGTTCAATGTATCGGCATATCCGGACGCCGGCAGTGCCAGCAGGGGGAGCGCGGCTGGTACCAGCGCGGCGGTTCTTTTTAGGGCGGATGGCATAGGGCATCTCGTGGCAAGTGTGGTCTTAAAAGGTGCGCCAAAGAGGATCAAGAACTAATATCGACCCAAAATAGTGCATTTTTGAAGAGAAAGTGATGTTTGTCGCAGGTATACGCAAACACTGCGCCAATAGGGTCCACTTATAGCCTGATCGCCTTATTCCGGTGCGCCATGGTG
Source organism: Porticoccaceae bacterium (assembly GCA_050179115.1). Lineage (GTDB taxonomy): Bacteria > Pseudomonadota > Gammaproteobacteria > Pseudomonadales > Porticoccaceae > JAGPUQ01. Next base: position 13,441 of record JBFXFL010000043.1, read on the forward strand.
AGGTTGCGCCAGCCGATCAATGACTTCTGTGCTAGCCGTCGCGTCTGGCATAAAGTAGCTTGAGCAATTCCGAGAAAGTACTGAACAACCTGATTTCGCGCGGGGAATCGGCAAACTCACCCTGGACAGCATCAGCGAGTTAGGTTTTTCATAAGACGGGCCCAGAGCCTGTCAGTCTTTCATGAAACCCCGCGCCGAGCGCGATTGGAGCCTTGACATGGACATGCGGAAATCCCTCGCCGACGAACTGGCTGCCCTCCAGGAGGAGCTTGCGCGCGCCACCGAAGCAGATCCGGATCTGCTGACGCTCGTGAGTCACGTGGTCCACGATGTAACCACCCTTACCGCCGAACCCCTGCGCGCGGGGCGGGGAACGCTGCGCGCGCGCCTCGAGGCCCAGGTGGGGGTATTTGAGGTCGATCATCCGAGCATCGCCGCTGCCATGCGCCGGGTCGTCGATGCGCTCGCCGACCTGGGCGTGTGACCGGCTGCGCGCGTCGTGCTTCGACAACTGCGGGAGATCATCCGGGTGCCGCGCGGCAGGGCGTTGCTGGGTGTCCTTGTGATATGCACCGCCGGTTGCGCAACGCCACAGCCGCGGAGTGATCAGGAGAGCTGGTTCTGCGAGCGGACGCCGGATGGCCGCGACTGGACCTGCAGCCAGCAGCGTCAGCGGAACAGCGTGCCGGCGTCGCGCCAGGTCGCGCCCAACGTCGAGACTGGAACCGCGACCACTGCAAATGAACCCTCTGGCGCTCCCGAGAGGACCCAGCAGGCCAGGGCTCAGCTCGTACTCCAGCAGCCTGAGAGCAGCGCAAACCGATGGAGTGCGGCTTTGCCGGCACTGTCCGCTGGCGTTGAGGAGGTCCCGCCGGTGTCGGAGTCGAAAGCTGCGGATCGGGAACCGCGAAAGCCACCACCTGAACCGGAGCCGGTCTTCGCGCGTTGGGAAAAGGTGGCGGCGGACGCGGACGCCAAAGCGGCAGCGGAACCGCGGGGCGAAATCCACGAGCAGCTCCCGCAGCCCGACGAAAAAGTGCTCGCTCCACCCACCACGCCCACCGCCGCCATACCCATCAAACGACGTTCCGTACCAGCGGTTGGCGCGGTCCTCGCACCGGGCCCGACGGAAATCCGCGATCGGCGTACTTACACGGTGCAGATCGGCGCTTTCAAAAGCGATCGCGCTGCCCGTGCCTATATCGCGCAGCACAATCTGGGTGATCTGCCGACCCTGGCGTTACGGCGGGAATCCCGAGGTCCGGATCAGTATGTTTTGGTCACCTTTGGGAGTTTCGCGAGTGTCAGAACCGCGCTCGAGGCGTGGCATCGCAGCGGGGCACCGCGCGACCTGGAGATTTGGGTGCGTCCAGTGAACGCCGATCCGCAAGCGCCCCTGGAAGCTAAGCCTGCGGCGGTTGCTTCGCCTACTCTTGAGGGTGGCCACTGAATTTGCGCCAGAACTTGATACATATCGGCTGCGTTTTTGGTCTGAATTTGCTATGGTTTCACCGGTGGCCGTGGTGCCTGGGGTTTGGGTGCTGTCCGAGGGTTGGGCGGTGCCGGGCGACCGGGGGCGGTACGACACCACTGTTTTGTTTCGTAGTGTGCCAAACTGATCATTCCATCAAGGGGATTTACCATGCTTCAGCAAAGCAAGGGAATAAGGGTACTGGCTCTGGCAGCTGTTGTGGCTCTGGCCGCAGGTTGCGCATCCAACTCAAGCGTCCAGAAGGCCCAGAGCACGGCAGACGAGGCGCTGCGTACTGCTCAGGAAGCCAAACAGACCGCAAGCTCGGCGCAGCAAACCGCTGCAGCCGCAAAATCTGCGGCAGACGCAGCATCCGCCAAGGCTGACAAGTCGCAAGCGTGCTGCAACGAAGTTCAGAGCAAGCTCGATCGCGTATTCGAGCGTTCACAGCGTAAGTGATCTTCCCGCGCCGAGGCCTCCTGGCGGGCTAGGTGTGCGGCAAAGGCCGGCCTCGGTATACCGCGAGGCCGGCCTTTTTAATGCCTTGAATTTTTTAAGCCATCTCTGTGACGGAGGCCGCGTAATTACCGTGCCTCGGTTCCGCCCGCCTGTGTCAGGCGATGACCGTCACCCGCGGGCCGATCACCGCGGATTACCTCGAGCGCGACCGGGATCCCGCTTGCCTGGGCATAAATAGCAGGGAGCTGCGCCAGATTTGGCGCCCCCGCCAGCAGACGGGAGTGTTCGGCCAGGGTCTGGTGAACCACCTCCAGCAATGCGGTGAAGTCACCCTGAGTAATGCCATTCTCGTTGTAGCGCTGATGTACCTCGACATAGAGACGTCCGTTCTGGACGGCGGCCTTGTACGGCTGATCGATCAACTCCACCCGGGTGCCGTTGGGTACCTGGGCGAACAGCGCCTCGATGTCGGCCGGATACAGCCGGATACAGCCGTGGGATACCCGCATACCAACCCCATAGCGCTTGTTGGTTCCGTGCAGGAGATAGCCCGAAAAACCCAGGCGCATGGCGTACTGGCCGAGCGGGTTATCCGGTCCGGGTGGAACGTAGGCGGGGAGCGGGCGGCCCTGGGCGGCGTGTTCGGCGCGGATGGAGGCTGGCGGATGCCAGGCGGGTTGAGGTATTTTCGCGACGATCTTGGTCGCTCCGGTGGGTGAGGGCCAGTCGTCGCGGCCAATCCCGATCGGATAGGTAATGACCGATGGCGGCACCCCGAGACCGGGCGTGGGGTAGTAGTAAAGGCGCATCTCCGCGAGATTCACGATGATCCCTTCCCGCACTGCATCGGGCAGAAGGTACTGGGAAGGAATGGTGATAACAGTGCCCTGGCCCGGCAGCCAGGCGTCAACCGTAGGGTTTGCGCTGCGCATTTCGTCGTAGCCCTGACCGTGAAGCAGGGCGAGATCGACCAGCGTATCTTCGGTTCGCGATTTGATGTAGCGCACCGTGCCAACCAGTCGGGTATCCGCGGGTGCGAGAATGAGGGTGTCTGCGTGCGCCGATGCCTGGACCAGCAGCGCACCAACAAGCAAGGTCGCCCACAGCGGGCGGCTGAACCGCAACATGGCTGGATCCTGAACAGGGCGCCGGCAGCGCCGGTGCGCTGCGATCGGCGTCCCCAAGGTCAATGAACCGCGGATTATCGACAATTCCATGGTGACAAAGGTACCAAGCTATAACGAAGCACTGCCACCGGCATCAGTCGCCTTCCAGCCAGCTGATGAGAGACGGACCAACGCCGTAAACCCCAAGGGCCGGGCCAGCAGCAGGTAGGGAAACTGCGCAATCTGCAGGTTATGGAAATCAACCGCGGAATTATAGGCTTCCCCACGTTCCGCAATCTTCTCTTCTAGCGCAATGATCCGCGCGAACAGCTGCCGAAACGGTGAATCGCCGGCCTGATTCTTGAGGTTTTGGGCCGCCGCGAATAACTGGCTGAGACCGCTGCGCAGCTCGGCTTCCGCGGGTCCCAGTGTCGCCGGATCGAACGCCTGATGTGCGCTCGCAACCCGCGCTCGCGCCGTTGCGACCCGCTCCAGTGCGCCGCGTTCCTGTGGCATCAATTGTCGGCAGGTGACTTCCAGCTCGCTCAGCGCGGCATCGCGTTGTTTCAAGGGCGGCTCGATAATGGCCCATGCCTTGGAGGCCTGTTGCCGCATACGTACCAGATTGCTGCGGCCCATAACGGCATATCCCGACAGCAGCATCAAGGAGCCAACCGCGAGAAAAGTGGTGTCGATCACGATTTCGTCTCCTTCATGCCGCACGCCCGCCACCGGCGGGGTCGTTGGCCCTGATCCTGATTTATGCCGATCAGGTTTTCAGCGGCTTGTAGCGGACACGCTGTGGTTGTGCTTCGGTACCTTTGCGGGCCAGCAGATCCGCGTGGTAATCGCTGTAATTGCCCTCGTGGAACACCACTTCGCTGTTGCCCTCGAACGCCAGGATATGGGTGGCGATGCGGTCCAGGAACCAGCGGTCGTGGGAGATCACCAGAGCGCAGCCGGGAAACGCCAGAATGGCTTCTTCCAGCGCGCGCAGGGTTTCCAGGTCCAGGTCGTTGGAGGGTTCGTCCAGGAGCAGCACATTGGCGCCCTGCTTGAGGGTGTTGGCCAGATGCAGGCGGCCCCGCTCACCACCGGAGAGATCGCCGACCCGTTTCTGCTGGTCGCTGCCCTTGAAATTGAAACGGCCCACATAGGAGCGCGAACCCACCTCGTAGGTACCGATGCGCAGGATGTCCTGACCGCCGGAAATCGCCTCCCAGACCGTCTTGCTGTCGTCGAGTGACGCGCGGCTTTGTTCGACGAAGGCGAGTTGTACCGTCTCGCCCAGGACGATCCGGCCGGCATCGGGTTGCTCGCTGCCGGCAATCATCCGGAACAGGGTGGATTTACCGGCACCGTTGCCGCCGATGATGCCGACCACGGCCCCTTTGGGAATGTTCAGATTCAGATTGTCGATCAGCAGGTGGTCGCCAAAACCTTTGCAGACGCCTTCAAGCTGGATCACCTTGTCGCCCAGCCGCGGTCCGGGCGGAATATAGATTTCATTGGTTTCGTTGCGGGCCTGGAATTCCTGGCTGCTGAGCTCATCGAAGCGTTGCAGGCGGGCCTTGTTCTTGGCCTGGCGCGCCTTGGGATTCTTGCGCACCCACTCCAGCTCTTCCTTCATGGCCTTGCGGTGGCTCTCTTCGGCACGCTGTTCCTGCGCCAGACGTTTTTCCTTGGTCTCCAGCCAGGTGCTGTAATTGCCCTCGTAGGGAATGCCGCGACCGCGGTCGAGTTCCAGAATCCAGCCCGCGACATTGTCGAGGAAGTAGCGGTCGTGAGTGACCGCGACCACGGTGCCCGCGAAGTTGTGCAGAAACTGCTCCAGCCAGAATACGGATTCGGCATCCAGGTGGTTGGTGGGTTCGTCCAGCAGCAGCATGTCGGGGCGCGACAGCAACAGCTTGCAGAGTGCGACACGGCGGCGTTCGCCGCCCGAGAGGCGGGAGACCTCCGCGTCCCAGGGCGGCAGCCGCAGGGCGTCGGCGGCGACATCCAGGGTGTGGCCCAGATTGTGGGCATCCCAGGCCTGGATGATGTCTTCGAGTTCGCTCTGGCGCTTGGCCAGCGCATCGAAGTCGGCATCCGCTTCGCCATAGGCGGCAAATACCTGATCCAGCTCCCGCAGCGCCCCCACCGCTTCATGCACCCCGTCTTCGACATTGCCGCGCACATCCTTGGCGTCGTCGAGCTGGGGCTCTTGCGACAGATAGCCGATCTTGAGGCCCGGCATCGGCCGCGCCTCGCCGACGATGTCGGTGTCCACGCCCGCCATGATGCGCAGCAGGGTGGATTTCCCGGAGCCGTTGAGCCCCAGTACGCCGATCTTGGCACCGGGGAAAAACGAGAGAGAAATATCCTTGAGGATTTCGCGCTTGGGCGGGACGATCTTGCCCACCCGGTTCATGGTATAGACGTATTGGGCCATTGCGTCGGGAGAATCACAGGCTGGAATGGGCCGGCATTGTAGCCGAACCGGTCCGCTCCCGGCAGAGCCCGTGGCCTGCTGCCAACCGGGTCGGCGGCTTGCGATACGTCCGGCGCCTGCTATTGCACCAGGCCCAGCGCGCCGCCGTCGATGCGCAGGTTCTGGCCGTTGATGAACGCGGCCCGGGTGCTGGCGATAAAGCACACCAGGTCGGCCACTTCCTCGCGGGTCGCGATGCGGCCGACGGGATTCGGAAAGCGTTTGGCGACGATGCGCGCCTCGATGGTGGCCCAGTCGTCGCCCCATCCCTCGCGCGCAGCCTTGGCGCGAAACGCCGCTTCCACTTCCGGGGTGCGGATATAACCCGGCGATACCGTGTTCACGGTGATGCCGCTATTGGCCAGCTCCTGCGACAGGGTCACCGCGATGCTCGCCAGCGCACTCTTGGCGGCGTAATAAGCGGGGCGCAGCGCGTTCGGCTGGGTCGAGCCGATGGTACCGAGCTGGATGATCCGCCCCCAGCCGCGGGAGCGCATCTGGGGGCTGAGCAGGCGCGCCAGCCGCACCGCCGACAGCAGGTTTTTCTGGTACATGTCGAGCCAGACCGCCGTGTCCGCGTCGGCCCAGCGCGCTTCCTCGGCGGTGCCGTAGTTGTTCACCAGGATATCGACGCGCCCGGTCAGCGCGAGGGCGTCCCGCGCCACCTGCGCGCAGCCCGCGTCGGTGCACAGATCGCCCCAGACGGCGTGCGCTATGCCCTGCCCCAGCAGATGGTCGGCGCTGCCGGTCGTGAAACCGTGGGCGATGACGGTGGCGCCTTCGGCGGCGAGCCGCTCCGCGATGATTGCACCGGTACCGCGATTGCTGCCGGTCACCAGTGCCACTGTGTTTCCGAGTTCGAGATCCACGCCTGTCTCCGCTGTTATTGTCGAGTGGCCGGATCGGTGACTGCCGCACGGCGAATGCGCTGAAGCAAAGGCCCGCGCCCTCACCGAGAGTATAGCCCGCGTCCACCTGCGCGTTGTGTCGGTGTGATCAGTCTCGACCCGGGAGGAAGCGCTGTTTAGAATGCACGGCTCCGCGCGGGAGGCAGCATGGGCCGGCGTACACCTCTTTACGATACCCATATTCGCCACGGCGCCCGCATGGTCGATTTCGCCGGCTGGGACATGCCACTCCACTATGGTTCGCAGCTACATGAGCATCGCTGCGTGCGCGAGCAGGCGGGTTTGTTCGATGTCAGTCACATGACTACGGTGGACGTGAGCGGCAGCGGGGCACGGGATTTTCTGCGCCGCCTGCTGGCCAATGACGTGGCTCGCCTTGCGGCGCCGGGCACCGCCCTCTACAGCGCCATGCTGAACGAGAAAGGCGGCGTGATCGATGATCTGATTGTCTATGCGCTGGCGGGTGACCGCTACCGGCTGGTGCTGAACTGCGCCACGCACGAGCGCGTGTTGCCCTGGATCACGCGGCAGGCCAGCGGTCAGCGCGTGAAGGTGCGCGAACAGACCGATGGCGCCATCATCGCGGTGCAGGGGCCGGCGGCATTGGCGGCGATGCAGGGCGCATTCGGCGTTGCGGTCGCTGACCTGGTGTCGCTGCCCGCCTTCAATTTCCGCTGGATCGGTGACTGGCTGGTGGCGCGCACCGGCTATACCGGTGAAGACGGCTTCGAGATCATGTTGCCCGCGGGTGCCGCGGAGGACTGTTGGCGTGCGCTGATCGCCCAGGGCGTGAAGCCCGCCGGGCTTGCCGCCCGCGATACCCTGCGCCTGGAAGCCGGGCTCAATCTCCACAGCCACGAGATGGACGAGGATGTCACCCCGCTTGAAGCCAACATGGGCTGGACCGTCGCCTGGGATCCGGAGACCAGACATTTCATCGGTCGTACCGCGCTCGAAGAACTGCGCCAGCGCGGTGGCTATCTGATCCTGGCCGGCCTGGTGATGACCAAACCCGGCGTGCTGCGGGCCGGTCAGCTGGTGCGGGTAGCGGGCAGTCCGAAGGTCGGTGTGATCACCAGCGGCACCTATTCTCCCACCCTGGGGCACGCCATCGCGCTGGCGCGCATTCCGGACATCGGCGCGCGCGAGGCGGTGGTGGATATTCGCGGTCGGCTGGCGCCGGTGCGGGTGGTGCGACCGCCCTTTGTGCGCCACGGTAAAAAGGTTTACAACTGAGCGTCCGCCGCGCCCGTGGCGGATTTCCCCTGGACACCCGGCAACAAATCACTCAGAACGCCGAAGATTGGAGAACCAACATGGTCGATATCCCCAAGGAGCTTGGCTACCGCGAAACCCACGAATGGGTGCGCAACGAAGGTGATGGAACCGTGACCGTGGGCATTACCGATTACGCCCAGGACAGCCTCGGCGACATTGTCTACGTCGAGTTGCCCGAACTGGGGGACGAGCTCGATCTCGGCCAGGA
>JBFXFL010000044.1:0-21287 GCA_050179115.1 Porticoccaceae bacterium
AATCGCCGGTGAGGTCGTAGAGCGCGCCGCCCAGCCAGGAGCCGGTGGCACCGCCCAGCGCCGCGAACATCGAGAGCGTTCCGAAGATGCTCGGAAATTTCGGACCGGCGAAAAGATCGCGCGCCGCAGCCGGAATGATGGGGGCGTTGGCGGCATAGCCGGTACCCAGCAGCAGCGCGAAGGCGATGGGCATGGCGAGTCCAGGCAACGCGCCGATGAACGCCAGACAAAGCACCGAGAGCAAAATGCACGCGAGCCCGAAACTGTAGGTGAGTTCGCGTCCGATACGATCGGAGAGTGTTCCCCACAGAATCTTGGCGGGAATGCTCGTGATCCCGATGACGCCGACGATCAGCGAACCCGCGGTTTTCGCCACGCCGTGATCCACCATGAAGGCGAACTGGTGCATCAGCAGCATCTGGCTCAGGCTGCCGCCGGTAAAAAACGCCAGCACCGCAAAATGAAACGCCCGCGAGCGCAGTGCGCCGCGCACCGTCCAGTAGTGTGCCGGCAGCGGAGCACTCGCATCCCCCGTCCGCGGCTTGGCGACCGGCGGCGGCAGTTTCGGCTCGCGCAGAATGAACAGCGCAGCCGGCGCGATCACGACGGCCACCAGTACCGCCAGCACCAGAAACGCCCGGCGCCAATCGAACGCCTCCACCAAGAAATTGGTGAGCGGCACCACGCCCAGAATCCCCACACCGATACCGGCGGTGACGATACCGAGCGCGGTGCCAACGCGGTTGGGAAACCATTTTTCGGCGAGGATCACCGATGGCACCCAGCCGCAGGCGCCGAGACCGATGGCGGTGAGGACGCCGTAGCTGAGATAAAGCTGCCACCAGGTCTGGATCAACGAGGTGAGCGCGAGTCCGCTCGCCATCACCAGGCTGCCCACCAGCATCAGCCGACGCGGCCCGAAGCGCTCCACCAGCCGGCCTGCAATCGGACCGAAACTGCCGTGCACCAGGATGAATACCGACATGGCTCCTGCGGTGACCGAACGCGACCAGCCGAAGTGCTCCACCAGCGCCACCAGAAACACCGAATAGGAATACCAGACGCCGTACAGCAGTCCGAGCGAGCAGAACAGGGTGGCGACAATGATCGCCCCCGAGCGGAACACATTGGATTCGCGCAACAAATACTCCGGAAACCAGGCAAGGAAAGCGGGTTGTGGGAAGCGGCGCTCCGCACCTCAAAGCCGGCGCTGCCGCCGGGGAGCGCGAAAGGGTTACGCGCGCGGATCCGATCCATCTGGCATCGCGGGACATCCCGGTCCCGCGCTAACCACCGCCATAGCCGCGAACAGCAACAGCCCCAAACAGCAGCCGTCGCGAGCTATTGCGCGCCCCAGCCGCCATCCACGACGAACTCGGAGCCGGTAATGAACTTGGCTTCGTCCGAGCACAGGAACAGCGACATGGTGGCGATGTCGATCGGCTCGCCCATCCGCCCCATGGGCGTGGTCTCGCAGATCGTCTCCAGATATTCCGCAGGCAGGGTCTTGGCCAGCGGCGTCCCGATGATGCCCGGATGCACCGAGTTCACCCGCACACCCTGGCGCGCGTATTCCAGCGCCGCGGATTTGGTCATCAGTCGCACCGCGCCCTTGGCGCCGTGGTAGGAGATCATGCTGGGCGTGCCGATGATGCCGTACAGCGACGAAATGTTGACGATGGCGCCGTTGCCGGATTTTTTCAGCGCCGGCATCGCGGCTTTCATGCCCAGCCAGACGCCGGTCTGACACACGGCGACGATGGCGTTGAATCCTTCCAGGGTTTCTTCCTCGACGCCCTTGAGGTTGGCAAAACCGGCGTTGTTGACCAGGGTGGTGAGGCCGCCGTATTGCTTGATGGTGTCCGCGACCACGCGCGCCCAGTCGGCTTCCTTGGTTACATCATGCTGAAGAAAAATGGCATCGCCGCCGCTGGCCTTGATGGACGCCACCGTCTCCTGGCCTTCGGCGGTGAGGATGTCGGTGACCACGACCTTGGCGCCTTCGGCGGCGAACAGCCGCGCGTGCGCTTCGCCGATACCGCGCGCACCGCCGGTGATGATGGCGATCTTGCCTTGCAGTCGATTACCCATGGTATTGCCCTCGGTTGGTTGAAATGAATTGTGAGTGAGTGAAACAAAAAATCAGCGAAATTCCGGGATCACTTCTTCCGCCAGCAGCTTGATGTTGGCGTCGATGTAATCATCGGGACAGGCCGACGTCAGCATGAACAGGGTGGCGCCGGTATCCACATATTGTCGCAAGCGCTGGCGGCACTCGGCGGGCGTGCCGATGAGCGCGTACTTGCCCACCAGGTTGTCGAAATTCTGCGCGTACTGTCGTCCCAGCCGCTCGGCCGCCATTTTGCGCGCGACATCGCCGTCGCGGTGCACCGCGCTGAAAATGAAGACACCGTAGTTGAAATCGGTTGCGGCCACCGGATTTTCCGCGCGCAGCTTGCCGATGCTTGCCATGCTGTCGGCGAGCAGCTCCGGCGTGTACATATAGGGTATCCAGCCATCGCCGAACAGCGCGGCGCGACGCATCGCCGCCTCCTTGCGCCCGGCGACCCAGATCGGCGGCGGCTGTTGCACCGGCGGCGGATCGAGCCTGATCTGGTTGAGCGTATTGAAGCGGCCATGAAAGTTGACCTCGCGCTCGGTCCAGAGCTTGCGGATCACCTGCATGGCCTCGGTGGCACGCGCGCCGCGCTCGGCGACCGGCACTCCGCAGGCTTCGAACTCCCTGGGAAACTCGCCGCCGACGCCGATGCCACACAGGTAGCGACCGCCCGAGGCGACATCGAGCACCGAGCCCATCTTCGCGGCCAGCGTGGCCGGGTACAGGGGCAGCAGCGCGATGGTGCTCATCAGCCGGATGCGCTCGGTGACACCGGCGGCCACCGCGAGCTGCACGAAGGTGTTACCGATGGGGCCGTGGAACATGACGTGTTCGCCGCAGCCCAGCACATCGTAACCGAGCGCCTCGGCGCGGCGCGCGAATTGGGCGGTGTCGGCGACGCTGCGCAGGCCGGTACCGAATTGCAGTTTGCTCATGGCGTTACCTCGCGGTTGTCAGCGGGAATCCTTGGCCGGGAATGCGCTCACCCGGGTATGTACAACCCGCCGTTGACGTGAAACGTCTGCCCGGTGATATAGGACGCATCGTCGGACAGCAGAAACGCCACGGTGGCGGCGATTTCATGGGGCTTGCCGGCGCGGCGCATGGGCACCTGCTTGAGCATGGCTTCATACACATGGTCGGGCATCACGCCCTTGAGTCCGTCATGCATGATCAGCCCCGGCGCGATGGCGTTCGCGGTGACGCCGTACTGCGCGAGATCGAGCGCGATGGAATGGGTGTATCCCAGCACACCGGCCTTGGCGGCCGCATAGCAGGCCTGACCGGCCGGCGGCGTGTAGGCTGCCAACGACGCGAAGTTAACGATGCGGCCGAAGCCCGCGTCCACCATGGCTTTCGAAAACGCGCGGCTGCAAAAAAACGTGCCGTTGATGTTGACCTTGATCACCCGGTCGTGGGTCTTGGTGTCCAGCTCCCAGGGTTTGCCGTAGCCCTGAATGCCGGCGTTGTTGACCAGATAGGCGACGTGCATATTGCGGTTCTTGAGTTCCGCCGCGAGATCGTCCACCTGTTCGTCCTTGGTCACATCGAGCGGAAACAGTGTCACCTGCGCGGCTTCCTCCGGCGTCAGCGCTTTTTGGCGCCAGGCTTCGAGTTCCGCGGCCGTCTTGCGGTCGCAGCCGATGACGGAAATGCCGTTTGCGACCAGGCGCTTGGTCATGGCGGTGCCGAGTCCGCCGATGGCGCCGGTGATCAGTGCATGGCCTTTGCTCATGTCGTTCTCCAATGCGTGCGTTGTCAGTGCCTATGCAGGCCGGCCGGTTGATGCTGCGGCGCGTTGCGGATCAGTTCCTGCGGATCGTGAGCGATACCGCCGCGATAGGTGGTTTCCAAACTGCGCAGTTCGCGCACATCGCGCAGCGGATCGCCGGCGACGACGAGGAAATCCGCATAGCGGCCGGGCGCGATGGCGCCGATGTCTTTGTCCGCGCGCAGATAATTCGCGGCGACACTGGTCACCGCCTGCAGCGCCGCCATGTTGCCGATCGCTTCCGCGAGCAGTTCGATTTCCCGCAGCAATGCAAAACCCGGCGGCGGATAGGCGAGCGCCCCGCAGTCGGTGCCGCCGACGACGCGGCCGCCGGAGCGGTGCAGCAGGCGCACCACTTCCTGGTGCTTCTCCAGCGCCTTGCTGCCTTCGCCGACGTCATAGAAGCCGGGATGGATGTCCCAGTCGGGGCGATCGCCGAGGAATTTTTTCATCTTCGCCTGGCGGGCGAGCGCGGCGGGCGGGATCAGTTTGCGATCCGCGTCCTGCAGGCAGGCGGCGGCGCCGGCTTTCGCGGTCCACAGCAGGTCGAGGGTGGTGCCCATATGCACCTGTTTCTCGACCATGACGGCGATCCATTGGCGCGCCCGCTCGCCGTTCAGATCGGCCGCTTCCCAGCCCGCCATGGTCTGGGTCCAGAATTCCTTTTTCATCATCGAGGCGTCATTGCCGAAGCGCATGTTGAGCGCGCAGATGTCGTTGTAGGGCGAAATCCACACATGTTCGAGGCCGTCGATGCCGGCGTCGATCGCGTCCATGGACGAGCAGTAACCCAGGTGCCCGGTGATCGGCACGCGCTTGTCGACGAAGCGGATCACCTCGCGGACGATGTCGGCGGTCATGGTGAAATAGCATTTGATGCCGTCGACACCGGCGGCGAGCAGGCTGCCGATCTTGTCCGGCACCGCGGCCACCGACTGCACGCGGTCGAGCATGATGGTGAAGCCGGGGCTCTCGAAGCTGGCGCCGGGGCCATCGAGCAGCGGCCCGCAGACAAACAAGCGCGGCCCGAGTTTTTTCCCGGAATTGAGATCGGCGCGGTTCTGCAACACCAGATCGAGCCGGCCGCCCACATCGCGCGCGGTGGTGACACCGGCGGCGAGAAACAGCGGGAAGCACTCGGCGTCCATCATCACGGTGTGAATGTGGGTGTCGATCAGGCCCGGCAGCACGGTCTTGCCGGCGAGATCCACCACTTTTGCGCCGGTGGCCGCGATGGGCCTTTCGGACACCTGGCGGATGCGTTCGCCCTCGACCAGGATCGACACGCCGGTGCGCGCGCTGGCGCTCAGCCCGTCGATCAGACGCGCGTTGGTAAACACGGTGGCTTGCGCCATGACATCCTCCCCCCGGGCCCTGCGGGCCTCTGATTTATGGATTTGCAGCGCGCTGCGCGCTGCGGGTCAATCGTCGAGCGCGAACAGAATCTTGAGCTCGACTTCGTAACTTTTTATTTCGCCGCGCTCGACCAGGGCGCGCTCGGCGATTACCTCGACCTTGTGAATGCCGCGCAGGGTCTTGCGGGCCCGCGCGATACCGCGCGTGACGGCGTCCTGCCAACTCTCGGGCGAACTGGCGGTAAGGGTCGAAACACTGGATACGGTCATGGCGATATGCTCCCCGCGGAAATCATAGATGCAGCTCGTCGGGCGGCGTTACGTCGAAACGCAACTGGGCACGCACCCGGTAGGTCAGTTCGCCCGCGGCGCCAACCTCGACGTCCTTGGCGATCACATCGAGGCGTCGCACGCCGCGCAGCGTTTGGTTGGCGCGGGTCAGAATCGCCTGCAAGGCATCCTCGAACGCGCGTGGCGAGGTGCCGATCAGTTCGTTGGATTTGGTGTGTTTCAGCATGGTCATGTCCTGGTTTGGACGGGTCTAGGCCGCCGCGCCGAAAATCTCGCCCGGCCCGGGTACCCGCAGCAGGCGGTAGCGGAGCAGCCCGCCGCGCTCTTCGGTTGCCACCATGGCGTAATCGAGCAGCATGTCGAGATGCCCCATCACCTCGGAGATCACTGCATAGAGCTGATCTTCCCAGGCCTTGGGAAACAGATGCTGGCCCACTTCGAGCGGAGTCAGCGTGCCGTGCTGCTCCAGTATGCGCGCGATTTTCAGCAGGCGGCGGTCGGTGGACAGCTTGTAGCCCGCGATCAGTTCGCGATGATCGCGAAACACGTCGCCGTGACTCGGATAAACCGTGCGCACGTCCAGGGGCAGTATCTTGTCCGCGGACTGGTAGTACTGGGTGAGCGCATGGACACGCTCGCCATCGGGCGTCGCGGGAATGTGCAACAGGCACACCGGCGTGATGTCGGGCAACAGGTGATCGCCGGAGAACATCTGGCGGGTCTCGCGCTGCCAGTAGACGACCTCCTCGGGACAGTGGCCGGGCGTGTGGATGGTCTCCAGTTCGAAACCCTCGACGGGAATCCGGTCGCCGTCCGCCAGCAGGCGATCGGGCTCGCAGGGTGTGTAGACATTCGCAATGTAGGACCGGTACGCATAGGCCTTGTCGTAGAGCGCATCGGTGATGCCGAACCGGCGCAGAAAGGCGCGCTCTTCGGCTTCCCGCTCCGGCGAAGGCAGGTAGCGGGAGACGGTCATGTTGATGGCCTCGTGACCCCAGATGACACAACCCGATGCCGCGCGGATGCGCGTCGCCTGGCCGAAATGGTCGGTGTGGCCGTGGGTGAGCAGCAGCAGCCGGATATCCTCGATGCGATAACCGAACTGGCCGAGCCCTGCCTGCAGGGCGTCCCAGGCGGTCTGACTGCCGACCCCGGTATCGATCAGCACCAGTTGATCGGAGCCCTCCGGCGGCAGGATGACATAGCTGTTGATATCGCCGACGCTGAACCCCGTGGGCGAGGGAATCCGCACCACGCGGCCGTATTGCTTTACGCTCAGTTCGCCGGTCATGTTCCGCTCCGGAGCAGTCTTGCGGGCGCGACCGTCACCGCTCGCCGCCGACGATCTTCACCACATCCACCCGGGTGTCGCTGACCGGGCCGGTGTAATGGGCTGGATAGTCCCGCTGCACCACCGGGCTGTCGCTGCGCCAGGTACGACAGCCGTTCAGCATGAAGAGCGCTTCGCCGTCTTCGGCGCCGCTCTCACCACCGGAAGCGTCACCGGCAGCGCCGCCGCGTCGACGCGGCGGCTTGCCCATCAGTTCGCGCGGATAGTCCCCGGACAGGGTCTGGAAAGTCACCGTGGCGAGCGGCCCCAGCAGTTCGCCCAAATGCGTGCAGCCCTCGACGCCACCCACCGCCTCACGGACGCGCTTGTTCCAGCCCGCGCCGATGCGCAATCCCACCAGGCGCTGAAAGTTGTCGAGCACTTCGGAGCAGATATCGTAGGGCTGCACGTCCATCACGGCTTCCACTTCCCGCACCACCAGATCGCCGTCGACGGAAAGTCGCAGCGACATGTCGTGCACCGGGTAGCCGGACGCGACCACACCCCGCCACTGGCTGTCGTAGCTGTAGGTCTTGCGATCGACGATATGGGCCTCGATATCGAACAGGCCGTCGTCGCGGTAATAGCCGGTGAGATCGATGGTGCGCGTGTGCAAATGGCGGCGCGCCTTGGGAGGTGATAACGGCATGGCGGTACCTCTTACTGCATTCTCGACAGGTGAATTGGCAACAAGTGAAATGAATGGATTCGCCGTTTTCAGGGCGTCAACACCACGCGGCCGCGTACATCGCCGGCGTGCAGGCGGGCGATCACCTCGTTGATGGCCGACAACGGCTGACGCTCGATGTGCGGCCTGATGAGACCGCGCCGGGCCAGCTCGAGCACTTCCTTCAGTTCCCGCCGGTTGCCCCAGATGCTGGTGGTGACTTCGCATTCGAGGGGAATTTTCCAGAACGAAAACGGCAGCGTACCACCGGCGATACCCACCACCACCAGCTTGCCGGCGATGGCGACACTGGCAGCCGCGTTGGCCAGGGTGGCGTCATTGCCGACGAAGTCGATCACCGCATCGGCGCCCGCACCGCCGGTGGCCCCTTTCACGGCCGCTCCGACATCCGCTTGCGCGTTGACGCAGTGGTCCGCGCCGAGTTCCTTTGCCATGGCGAGCTTTGCGTCGCTGACATCGATCGCGATGAGCTGGGTCGCGGGCGTCAGGGCACGCGCGATCTGCAACGCCATATGCCCCAGTCCGCCCACCCCGATGATGGCGAGCGTGCGGCCCGGACCGAGCCGCGACAGCGCCTTGCGCACGGCGCGATAGGGCGTCAGCGCGGCGTCGGTGAGGGGTGCGGCAATGACGGGATCGAGGCCGTTCAACTTGACCAGATTGCGCGGGTGCGGCACCAGCAGTTTTTCCGCCCAGCCGCCATCGACCATCACACCGGGATAAATCGGCTTCTGGCAGAGGTTTTCCTCGCCCTGCTCGCAGAGGGCGCAGACGCCACAACCCCAGGCGCCGAACACGGCCACGCCGTCGCCGGGTTTGACCTCGGTGACCAGGCTGCCCACGCGCTCGACGATGCCGGCGTTTTCATGGCCCAGGGTGATGGGCTTGTGACGCACACCGACTTCGCCGTCGATGACGTGGAGATCGGAGTGACAGACGCCGGCGCCGCAAATCCGCACCAGCACATCGGTGGGTCCGACTTCAGGATCGGGAAGATCCACCAACTGGATGGGCTGCCCCACTTCGATAAAACGCGTCGCTTTCATGACAGGTCCTCAGATACTCATGCAAATCGGTCAGCAATCGAGCCGGTAATTGTCGCCGTCGCGCACGATGTGGCCGGCGGTGGGCGGCGCGAAATGCGTGCCGATCACCAGCACCCCGGTGCCGGCGTAGCGGGCATAGAAATCCCGCCGCGTCTGGATCGCCGCCGCGGCGTCGTAGTCGGCGTAGCAGCGCCATTCCGGACGCGCGAACTGGCAGGGATGGTGGGTCATGTCGCCGGTGATGACGGCATCCGCACCCCGCGAGGCAATCCTCACGCTGATATGGCCCTTGGTATGGCCATGGGTCGGCTCGAACCAGACTTCGTCATTGACTCGGTGGTCGCTCGCCACCAGATCGGCGAGCCCGGCGTCCAGGATCGGCGTCACCGAATCCTGCATCACCGGACCGAAGTGCTCATCCTGGGGATCGGCGTTCCAGGCCTCCCATTCGGTGCGGCCGAACAGATAGCGGGCGTTGGGGAAGGTGGGAACCCAGCGGCCATCGACCAGCATGGTGTTCCAGCCCACATGGTCCACGTGCAGGTGCGTGCAAATCACATAGTCGATGCTTTCGCGGGCAAAACCGGCCGCCGCGAGATCCCGCAGGAACGGACCCGAACGCATCGACCAGGCCTTGGTGGTGCGCTCCTTGTCGTTGCCGACGCAGGTATCCACCAGGATGCGCAGTCCCTGGCTCTCGATCACCAGGGCGTGGATCGACATCTTGAGCCAGCCCTTTTCGGTGACGAAATTCGGAGTCAACCAGGGAATTTCGGCGAGCGCGGCGGGCTGCGCATCCGGCAACACGAAGGGACCGGGCACGGGCGCATCTTCTTCGATGATCTTGGTCACGGTCACCTCACCAATCTGCCACTGGGTCATATTGTCCTCCGGGTGCTAGGCGTTGCGGATCCAGAGACCGCCGTCGACCTGCAGGGTCGTCCCGGTCATGAAGGATGCGGCGGGCAGCGCGAAATTCAGGGTCGCGTGGGCGACCTCTTCGGGCTCGCCGTAGCGCTGCAGGGCGACCCTGCGGCGGGCGAAGGTTGCCTTGTCCTTGTCGTCGATAAAGCTGGTGAGCTTGGTGTTGATGGGCCCGGGACACACGCAATTGACGGTGATGCCCTCGCGCCCCAACTCCACGGCGAGCGCGCGCGTCAGACCCACCACGCCGTGCTTGGCCACCGTGTAGGCGCTCGCGCCCTCGGTGGCGCCGAGCCCCTCGGTGGACGCGATATTGATGATGCGCCCGTGAGTGGATGCGCGGATCATGGGCAGGGAAGCGCGGATAAGGCGCATGGGACCATTGAGCAGAATATCCATGCCCCAGCTCCACTTTTCCTCGTAGCGATCGCCGTCGATCCTGGCGAAAACCCCGACACCGGCATTGTTGACCAGGATATCGAGGCCGCCGAAACGCTCGCCGATGGCGCGGGTGACATTGACGATGGCGTCGGGATCGGCCACATCCAGCTCCCAGGCCTCGGCGTCACCGCCCGCCGCGCGGATGGCGGCGGCGACTTTCTCGGCGTCCTCCCCGAAGCGGTCGCTGACCGCAACCTTGGCCCCTTCATCGCCAAACAGATACGCGGTGGCGCGGCCCATGCCGCTGGCGGCGCCGGTGACGTGGACGACCTTGCCGGCGACAGAACGGCTCAACTGGCTCAAGCGTGCCATGGGAAATCTCCTGCTACTGTATTTTGGGAAATCGAGCGCGCTGCGGAACCGGCGAGCGGTTCCGCGTGGGCATCAGCGGATGGCGCCCGCGCCTGGCGGCCACGCCGGACACGAATGATCCTGCAACAACGCCTGGACGCCGATATCCATGATGAACCCCTGTAATGTGGAGTGACGAAGGTGATAACCCTGGATTGTACACGCTCGACTCACGGGTAACAGAGCCCCGCGGAGCGCACTCAAGAGGTTCGCGTTTCCCCCCGAAAACTTTTATATTGGCCCGCGCTTGTGACCCCGTCGGCCGGCAATGCCGACCGGAAACGGGATCAGCGACAAACCGACAACCGTGTCGACGCCCTCGGCGTCGACCGCTATCCAGCTACCGGAACAACCAACCAATCAACCACCTAAACAAGCAACCACAGGGGAACCCAGCCATGGCAAGTCTCGACGGAAAAGTAGCACTGATTACCGGCGCCGCCCGCGGCCAGGGCGCCGCAGAGGCCCGCCTGTTCGCCAAGCGCGGCGCCAAGGTGATGCTGTGCGATGTACTCGACGCCGAAGGTCAGGCGGTCGCCGCCGAAATCGGCGCCAATGCGGCCTATATGCGCCTGGATGTCACCAGCGAAAGCGCCTGGAAGGAAGTCGTCACTGCCACGGTCGCCAAATTCGGCAAGCTCAATGTCCTGGTCAACAATGCCGGGATCATCACTCCGGTCAAGGAGATCGGCGATACCAGCCTCCCCGAGTACATGAAAGTCGTGCAGGTCAATCAGGTCGGCGTGTTCCTGGGCATGCGCGAAGTGGTCGAGCCGATGAAGAAAGCCGGCGGCGGCTCCATCGTCAATATCGCGTCCATTGACGGCTTGATCGGCATGTACGGCGCTACCGCCTACTGCGCCACCAAATTCGCCGTGCGGGGCATGACCAAGGTGGCGGCGCTGGAGCTGGGTAAATACGGCATTCGCGTCAACTCCATCCACCCGGGTGGTGTGCAAACCAAGATCCTGGATGACACCGGACTCAGCGAAAGCCAGGCGGTCGAAGCGTTCAAAAAGATTCCGCTGGGCCGCATCGGCCAGTCCGAAGAAATGGCCACCCTGGCCGCCTACCTCGCGTCGGATGATGCATCCTACTCCACCGGCTCCGAATTCATCGCCGACGGCGGCCTTACCGCCGGTTTCGCACTCGGATGAAAACCCGGTAGTGCCGGCGCGATCCCAAGACCAGTAAAGCCCGCCAGTTAGCGGGCTTTACTTTTTCAATGAACAGCCTTGTCCATGCAGGTTTGTCCGTCAAGCCATCTCGCGCATACTCGGGCTGCCAGCCGGAACAGCTTTCCCAAACACCGACAACCAACAACCCATAACACACGGAGTCACATCATGAGCAATCTCAACGGCAAAGTGGCATTGATCACCGGCGCCGCCCGGGGCCAGGGCGCGGCCGAAGCACGCCTGTTCGCCCAACGCGGCGCGAAAGTGATGCTGTGCGATATTCTGGACGATGAAGGCCAGGCGGTGGCGGCCGAAATCGGCGCGAACGCCGCCTATCTGCGCCTGGATGTCACCAGCGAAGCGAGCTGGCAAGCCGCGGTCAAGGCGACTGTCAGCAAGTTCGGCAAGCTCAATGTGCTGGTCAACAATGCCGGCATCGTCAAGGTCACCGCCCTGGCGGACTGTCCGCTCGAAGAGTACATGCAGGTCATCCAGGTAAATCAGATCGGCGTGTTCCTGGGCATGAAAACCGTGGCGCCTGCGATGAAGCAGGCCGGCGGCGGATCCATTGTCAACATTTCATCCATCGACGGCCTCATCGGCATGACCGGCGGCACCGCCTATTGCGCCAGCAAATTCGCGGTACGGGGCATGACCAAGGTTGCCGCGCTGGAACTGGGGAAAGACGGGATTCGCGTCAACTCCATCCACCCGGGCGGCATCCTCACCCCGATGATTACCGGTGCCGGACTGGACGCCCAGACTGCCGGCGAGATTTTCGGCCGGGTGCCACTGCAGCGCATTGGCCAGCCGGAAGAGATCGCCACGCTGGCGGCCTACCTTGCCTCCGACGATGCGTCTTATTCGACCGGCTCGGAATTTATCGCGGATGGCGGCCTGACCGCCGGCTTCGCGCTGGAAGCCTGACTCCGGATCCAAGGGAAAAACCGAAAAAAAAGAGGGCGCCTTGCGGCGCCCTCTTTTTTGTTTCCCAGGAAAAGTTACCCGGCCAACGTTCGCTCTCAGGGCAGATTGAGCGCCGCCAGAGCCGCGCGATCCACCACCGGCGACCGCTTGGTGCCCGGCGCCAGCTTGACCGACCCGGGGAATCTGTCGAAGGGCCCTTGCAAGTCCTGCTGCTTGCCGAAGGCACGCACGGCTGGCAATACTTCCTTGCCGAGCAATTCGACGCTGCGCAGGCGATCCTTGTCGCTGACATTGCCCTGCACGGCGAAGACCGTGAACACACCGGGACGGATAACCTTGAGAATATCCGTGATTTTCTTGATGCAGGTCTGGGGGCTGCCGACCACGACTTGCAGGTTTTCCTGCACTTTCTCGTAGCCCTTGATCAGCTTCTGCCGCAAGCCTTCATAGGCCGACGCATCCCAGGAATCTTCCTGGCCGGCCATCATCTTGGCCTTGCTGACACCCAGCCAGCTACCCCCGGGCTGATTGGCCAG
Organism: Porticoccaceae bacterium; assembly: GCA_050179115.1. Taxonomy (GTDB): domain Bacteria; phylum Pseudomonadota; class Gammaproteobacteria; order Pseudomonadales; family Porticoccaceae; genus JAGPUQ01. The sequence goes on from JBFXFL010000044.1 coordinate 12,958, forward strand.
CATGCGAATGGCCGCCTTGGAGTTGTACCCCGGAGGCAGGGTGTGCTCGGGACGGGAGAACGCGTTCTGACCACCCCCGAAGATGAACCCGCGGCCGAGATCCTGGGCCTTTTCGTCGGTGTCGGCACAGAAGACGGGAAGCAGGTAGCCAAAGTTCTCCGGACCCGCCTGATAACCCAGTTCCGCTGCCTTGTCGGCGTACATGTCCCACATGTCACAGGTCGGTCCGAGTGCCGTGCCAAGGCCGAGGTAGGGGTAGCGCTTCTCGGCACACCAGAGAATGGTTTCCGGACTCAGCACGCCCGGGATCCACTGCTGGGGTACCGGCTTCTGATAAGGCTTGACCCAGGGGTTCACATGGCGGTAATGAAAGTGCTTGCCTTCGTAGCGCCAGGGTCCTTCGCGGGTCCAGGCCTGCATGATGAACTCATGGGCTTCGTTGAACATTTCGCGGTTGTAGGCGGGGTTGGCGTTGTTGAAGAACTGCTCGCTGCCGGCGCCGCGCACCCAGCCGGATACCAGTCGGCCCCGGGAGATGACATCGATAGTGGCCAGTTCCTCAGCGGCGCGCAGCGGGTGCTTGATGACCGGGAGGGGGGTGCCGATCAGCACGATCTTCACCTTGGAGGTGATACGCGCCAGGATGGCGGCCTCGGTGGTCAGCACGTTGCCCGAGCAGAACGGGTTGCCGTGGTGTTCGTTGATGGCCACGGCGTCAAAACCCACTTCTTCACAGTAACAGGCTTCGTCCAGATAGAAGTTGTAATCGTGCGCGGATTTCTCGGCATCGAAGTATTTGTTGGAAACCCCGAAGAACGCACGGTTTTGCAGCACCGGTGCTTCGGGTACATAACGGATCGGACGCTCGGTAAAATGTGCAATTTGCATGACTCAGACCTCCATGAGGTTAGGCGAGAATTTTCTTGACTGCTGCGACGAATTGGTCTTTCTTTTCGATCTCCACCCGGTGACCCGCGCCTTGGATGGTCACGACCTCGGCCTGCGGCAGCGCCTCCTTGTACTTGCGGATGCAATCTTCCGGGACAATGCCGTCGTCGCTGCCGCGGATCAACAGGGTGGGTAGCTTGACGTTGGCGGCGCTGCGCAGCAGCCAGGGCAGGCTGGGGTTGAACATGTAGGGCTCCCAGCCGATGCGCGCGCTCTCGGCGCGGGCGTCCTCGAACAACTCGAACTGCTCCGGGGTCATCTCGCCGCCGTAGATATTCTTGAACTCATTGTCCTGGTCGGCGACGCTGGCGCGCAGATAGGTGTTGATCGTGCAGGCGAACATGTCGTAGATCTCGCCCTTGTCGGGCTTGATGCCCATGGGACCCACCAGGGTCAGGGTCGCCAACTGTTCGGGGTTGGCTGCCGCCATTTCCGCGGCGATATACCCACCGGCGGAAAAGCCGAGCAGATCGACCTTGCCCAGGTTCAGTTCACGAATCATGTTCTGGTAAAAGTTGGCGATGTCCCGGTGCCGCCAGGCCCAGTCGAGGCGCGGCGACTTGCCGAAGCCGGGCTGCAAGGGAATGATCAGCTCGCGACTCTTGGCGAGTTCCTCATTCCAGCCCATCCAGCCGGTGTAGCCCATTTCGTCATGTAACACCAGTAGCGGCTTGCCGGATCCACCCCGGACGACAACCAGCTCGCTGCCGGCGACCTTAACGGTTTCTTCTTTCCAAGTAGCCAATGTTTCCCCCTTGCTATCGTTTGAAAGGTTGATGATGCAGTCTACAAACCAGTGATGGCGTGTAAGGTTGGAAATCGCTTATGTGACAAAACGTTAGGCTGGTCGACAGGTCATTCTTCGACCACGCTGGCGATCGAAAGTCCGCGTTTTGTTTCAGATCGGATTGATTCAATCACAAAGCGGATTGGCGGGGCAACCTGTTTTTGGGGCTGCCAATTGGCCTGCGTCAATTGCTGGATACTCCACTACGCCGAACGGAGCGCAGCCCGCCCAACACCTGCGGGTGGGGCCGGGCGGAAATGTCGCAAACGGTCGTTTGACTCTCTGGCGCGTTCTGGCGTCCAATACCCCGCCTAGATCGACGTGCCGCACAAGAAGCCCTGCGATTCAGTCAAGTACCCGAATTCTTTTATTCTTAAATTTACCCCTGACCGATTGGCCCCGAGCACGCGCTCGCCGCGAGAATGCCTGTAACATGTTGATTACCCTGCCTAGACCTGACATCGCCCTGCTGATCGGAGTGCTGGCCTTGACGGCCTGCGACTCCCGCGAACCCACGACAACCCCTCCGGCAAGCCGCGCCACTGCGGTCACGGCCGCACCACCGCTGCGGCAGGACGTCGCGGTGATCGAGCGTTCGGTCGGGCAGATCGAGAGCCTGATTACGCCGGAAGTGGCCGCTGAGGTGGAAGGAAGGATTCTCCGGGGTTTCGCCAAAACCGGCGAGCGCGTCAAGGAAGGCCAGTTGATCGCGGAGCTCGATCCCGAGGACTACCGCATAGCTGCCGCAGCCGCTGGCGCCGAGTTGCGGCAGCTTACCGCGCTGCGGGACAATCAGCGCCGCACCGTCGAGCGCTACCAGGCCCTGCTGGCCGGCCATCAGATCTCGATGGATCGCCACGATGAAGCGGTCGCCCAGCTGCGCGCCCTGAATGAACAGATCAAGGCGGCGCAGGCACGACTGGAACAGAGCGAGCGCGCACTGACGAAAACCCGCGTGCTGTCGCCCTACGACGGCGTGATCGACGCCGAGCTGGCCAGCCCCGGGGATTTCGTCAAGGTGGGCGACCCACTGTTCCGCATCACCACCTCAAATCGTCTCCGCGCCCGCGTGCCATTGCCGGAAACCCTGGCCAGCAAGCTTTCGGTGGGCCAGGAGATCGAACTCTATTCCCCGCTCGCACCGGACACCCGGGTTACCAGCACCATTTCGGAGATTCGCCCCACCATCGGCGTACGCAACCGCGCGATCGACGTATTCGCCATGGTCGAGAATCCGGGCAGCTGGCAACCGGGCGGCAGCGTCAACGCGAGCATTGTCATCGACCGACGGCCTGACGCACTGCTGGTACCCGAATCCGCGGTCGTGCCACGACCGGCTGGCAATGTGGTCTATGTAGTGGAGGCCGGCGCGGCCTATCCTCGTACGGTGGAAACCGGTATTTTCCGCGATGGCCTGGTGGAAATCCGCTCCGGCGTGACCGCAACCGATCTGGTCGTTCACACCGGCGCCAGCTTCCTCACCGAGGGCGCTCCCGTGACGGTTATTCCGGCTGGCACGACAGCGCGAGCTGACTGAGCCATGAACCTTCCCGCGCTCTCGATCAACCGTCATGTGCTCACCACCATGCTGTCGGCGGTGCTGGTGCTGTTTGGCGTCATCGGCTACCAGCGCCTCGGGGTCGATCGCTTTCCGTACACCGAATTTCCCCTGGTGGCGGTAACCACCACTCTGACCGGCGCTTCGCCGGAAGTCATCGACGCCTCCATCACGAACGTGATCGAAACCGCCGTCAACAGCGTACCGGGGATCGAACATATCGAATCGAACTCGAGCCCGGGCACGTCCAGCGTGGTGGTCACCTTCAACCTCGACAAGGACATCAACATCGCCTTCAACGAGGCGCAGTCGAAAATCAACCAGGTGCTGAGGCAACTGCCCACCGACGCCGACCCCCCGGTTGTGGCGAAAGTCGAATTCGGAGCTCAGCCCATCATGTGGCTCGCCCTCGAGGGCGACCGCACTCTTCAGCAGCTCAACACCTATGCCATCAACGATATAAAGAAGACGCTGGAAACCATCGATGGTGTGGGGGAAGTACTGATCGGCGGCAAGCGTGAGCGCACGGTACGCGTCAACCTCGACCCCGAGCGCATGGCCGCGTTCAATGTAACCGCCACCGAGGTGCTTGCGGCGATCCGCAACGAGCACTTCATGATGGCGGGCGGCTTCCTCACCAGCGGCGGGCGCGAACACCTGGTCAAGCTCGATCTCGAATACCACAAGGTGCGGGATCTCGAAGCGCTTGTCGTCGCCTACCGCGATGGCGCACCCCTGCATCTCGTGGATATCGCCAGGGTTACCGACGGCCTGGAGGATCGCCGCAGCGCGGCCAAATTCAACGGCCGTGAATCCGTGGGTTTGGGTATCGTCAAGGTGTCCGACGCCAACACCGTCGCTATCGTCGATGAGGTCTATCGGCGCATCGAAACCGAGATCAACCCGCAGTTGCCACCCGGGCTAACGCTGTCGATCTCGTCCGATGACTCCGTATTCGTACGCGAGCTGGTGACAGCACTGCAAGAACACCTGCTGCTCGGCACCCTGCTGACCGCACTGGTGGTATGGCTGTTTCTGAAAAATGTCCGCTCGACGCTGATCATCGCCGTCGCCATTCCCGTCTCGCTGCTGGGCTCGGTGGCCCTGATCTACTTCATGGGCTATACCCTGAATTCCATGACCCTGCTGGCGCTGCTGCTGCTGATCGGGATCGTGGTCGACGATGCCATCGTGGTACTGGAGAACATTTACCGTCACCGTGAAGGCTTGGACCCGGATCCGTACAGCGCGGCCATCAACGGCACTCGCGAAGTGGTCTTCGCTGTCTTGGCGGCAACCCTCTCGCTGGTGTCGATTTTCGTTCCCGTAATCTTCATGGGCGGAATCATCGGTCGCTTCTTCGAGTCCTTCGCCATGGTGGTGGCGGCGGGGGTGCTGGTGTCCTGGTTTGTCTCCATGACCCTCACGCCCATGCTCTGCTCACGCTTTCTCGAAGTGGAAGAGCACCATAAAGGCCTCTACTACTGGCTGGAGCGCTCTTTCCGCGCCATGGAAAGCTTCTACGCAAAGCTGCTCGCCCTGGCGCTGAGCTGGCGCTGGACGGTGGTTGGAATCACCTGGCTGACTGTGGTGGGCTGCGTATTTTTTCTCAAGGATATCGGCAAGGAATTCTCCCCGGAGCAGGATGAGAGCCGCTTCATGGTGATGGTGCGCGCACCCCTGGGTTCGGGTATCGATTACGTACTCGGAAAAGTTGACGAAGTCGAGTCGGTGCTGGCCCGTCACAACGATGTCGTGCAGTCATTTTTTATCGGGGTCGGCACCAGCGGTCGGCAGATGAACGAAGCCTGGGGGTTTGCGCGCATGACCCCCAAAGAGGAGCGCGCCATCAGCCAGCAGGACCTGCTCAAGGAACTGGGCGCCGAGTTTGCCGCCATCCCCGGCGTGCGAGCCTTTCCGATCCCGATTCCCAGCCTGGGGGGCACCCGGGGTGAACCGCTGCAATTTGTTATCCGTGGGCCCAACCTGGCCGAAGTCGGCCGTCTGGCGCGGGAGCTACAGCAGCGCCTGCTCGCCGAACCCGGATTCGGCTACGTGGATCTCGATCTGAACCTCGAGCTGCCCCAATTCAAGCTCAACATCGATCGCGTCCGCGCCGCCGATCTGGGGTTCTCCGCCCAGGACGTCGCCAGCGCGGTCAACATCATGATCGGCGGCCTGGATGCCGCCAAATACAACGACGACCCGGGCGATGGTGAACGCTACGACCTGCGCCTCAAAGGCGATGAGACCGCCTTTCTTAACCGCGCCGACCTGAGCAAGATCTATCTGCGCAGCCGCGAAGGCCAGATGATTCGCATCGATACCGTAGCCACGCTGGATGAGGCGCTTGGCCCGGCGTCCATTCCCCGCTACGACCTGCGCTACTCGGCGCCGTTTTACGGCAAGCCGCAGATCCCCCTGGCCACTGCCATCGCCAAGGTGCAAGAGCACGCCGATGCCATTCTCATGCCTGGCTATAGCCTGAAATTCAAGGGCCAATCCGAAGAGTTCGCCAAGACCGCGAGCAACATGCTGTTTGCCTTCGTGTTGGCTACCACGCTCTTGTACATGGTGCTCGCCAGCCAGTTCAATTCCTTTTTGCAGCCCTTCATCATCATGACCGCCCAGCCGCTCGCCATGGTGGGCGGAATTGCGGCACTGTGGCTGACCGGACAGACGCTCAACACCTATTCGATGATCGGGCTGGTGCTGCTGATCGGTTTGGTGGCGAAGAACTCCATCCTGCTGGTGGACATCACCAACCAGCGGCGCCAACAGGGGCTGGGCGTGGACGCGGCGCTGCTGACCGCCTGCCCGATTCGCCTGCGGCCCGTGCTGATGACCTCCCTGACGGTGATCCTGGCGATGGTGCCCGCGGCTCTGGGCGTCGGCGCCGGGTCCGAGACCAACCGCCCGCTGGCGGTTGCGGTCATCGGCGGAATGATATCCTCCACACTGTTGACCCTGGTGGTGATTCCCCCGGTGTACTCGATCCTCGAAGGCTTCCTGGAATGGCGGCAAGCGCGCCGGGCGACCGCCTGACCACGACCCCGGGCCGGCTCGCGATCCGCTCCGCCGGCATGCAACCGTGACACGGGGCCTGTTCATCACAGGCACCGACACCGGCGTGGGTAAAACCCGTACCGGAACCTTGCTGATTCGCGAACTGAGGCGCTGCGGCTTGCGCGTCTGCCCGCGCAAGCCGGTGGAATCCGGTTGCGCGCGCCAGGGTAACGAACTGCTCCCGGCCGACGCCCTCGCCCTCCGGGCGGCTGCCGGCAACCGTGAAGCACTGGATCGTGTCTGCGCCTTTCCGTTGGCAGCGCCCATCTCACCGACCCGCGCGGCCGCGCTCGCCGGCCAGTCCCTGAATCTCGATCAACTGGTCGCCGCCTGCCGGGATGAAGTGGGTGCCGAAGACTTTCTGGTCGTCGAAGGGGCCGGCGGCTTCCTTTCGCCGCTCACGCGGGACGCGCTCAACGCGGATCTCGCCCAGCGGCTCGGGCTGCCCGTGGTCCTGGTCGCCGCGGACCGGCTGGGCGCGATCCACCAGGTGCTGGTCACCGCCGAGGCGATCGAGCGTCGCGGCCTGCTGCTGGCCGCCGTGGTGCTGAATCAGCTGGATCCCGCGCTCGATCCTCGGCTCGACAACGCCGCCGAGCTCGCGCACTGGCTCGGGATGGCGGTCATCGCACTGCCTCACCAGGCTGGCGCCGGCCCGCTCCCGCAACTGGCCGCGCTGGCCGCGCTGGCCGAGAAGCTCGTGCACAACCGCTAACGACTCCCTGCCAGCGGTGCGCGTGGCACAATGCGGCCTCCATTCCCATACCGGAGAGCGCGATGCGCTACGACAGCGTGGACTACGAACGGCGCGGCGCCACCGCCCTGATTACTCTCGACGAACCGAGCAAGCTCAATGCGCTGAGCCCCGGCATCCGCTCGGGCCTCACCGCCGCATTCGCCGCTGCGCGCGATGACGACGCGGTCCGCGTCCTGGTCGTGACGGGCGCGGGCGAGAAAGCCTTCTGCGCCGGCGCCGACATCAGCGGCTTCGAATTCACCACCCGCTACGCCCGTGAATTCATCGACAAGGTGCTCGACGTGCTGGCGCTGCCGGAAAACATCGGCAAGCCGGTGATCGCGGCCGTCAACGGCTTCGCCTACGGCGGCGGCTTTGAGATCGCCATCGCCTGCGATTTCATCATCGCGTCCGAGCGTGCCCGCTTCGCGGTGCCGGAGATCCAGCTCGGCCTGTTGCCCGGTTTCGCCATCGTGCGCCTGGCCGAACTGGTCGGACGCCAGCGCGCCAAGTACCTGAGCATGCTCGGCGAGCCCGTTTCGGCGCAGGAAGCACAAGCCATGGGCCTGGTGCTGGAGGTAGTCCCCCACGCCGACCTGCTCACCCGCGCGCTGGAACTGGCGGACAAGCTGGCCCGCAAGCCACAGATGGCGATCCGCTACGCCAAATCGGTGTACAACCGGGAGCTCGGCGGCGCCGACATCACCTACGCCAAGGACGTGATGCCGTTTTTGTTTCTGGATGACGACACCCGCGAAGGTGTCGCGGCGTTTCGCGAAAAGCGCAAGCCGGTGTTCAAATAGTTCCGGAAGCTCCTGGGACGTGGGCCGCTTCCGCGCCTCGGGGTCAGATCAGCCGGCGACTGTTGCTCGAAAACTGCGCGGCGAGAAAGTCCATCTGGTCGGCGAGGATCCGCCGCGAATTGATCAGCGCCAGGTATTCCGCGTTGTTGGGCCGGTAGGGCAGCGCCACCAGCTCCCAGCCGATATCCTCGAGCAGTCGATTGCCCTTGAACTGATTGCAGCGGCGGCAGGCAGCAACCACATTCTGCCAGCGGTCGCGGCCACCGCGCGACAGCGGCACCACATGGTCGCGGGTGAGGGCGCCAGCGGCAAACTGGCGCGAGCAATACAGGCAGTGAAAGCGGTCCCGGGCAAACAGCGCCGGATTGGTGAGCGGATAATTGGTCCGCGGCCGCGCCATCTGACCACCGCCGCAGGCAATGATGCTGGGCA
>JBFXFL010000045.1:0-20549 GCA_050179115.1 Porticoccaceae bacterium
CTCATCACCGAGATGGCGCCGGCGGTGAGCGAACGGCTCCAGCCCATGTCCTCGACCAGGGCGACCAGAAACACCGAATAGGCGAACCAGACGCCGTAGACCGCGCCCAGGGTCACAAAAGCAACGGCTACCGCCGTGGGGCCGTGGGGATTGCGATGGGGCATGATTTTCCTTGGCGCAGCGTTCCGGATGGCGACGTCCCCGCACCGGTGCGGGGACGCCTCCGGTCAATCGACTAGGGCCGGATCTCGTAGAGCGCGTTGAGCGGATGCTGGATCGCCAGCCGGCGCACCGAGGCAAAGCCCGCGGCGGCGCAGAATTCCCGCACCCGGGATTCCGGCAGACCCACCGTACCCAGGCCGTCCCCGCCCTGGGCAAGCGACGTGGTCATGCAGAAATGCAGGCTCGCGCCCAGCTTGAATACCGCGAGCGGCCCGCTGTTGTCGGCGGGATCGTCGGTGCAGTCGATATCCATCAGCACATAGATGCCGTCGTCCTTCACCGCCCGGCGCAGGGCGCGAATGCCGCCGCGCGGATCGGCCATGTCGTGGATCACATCGAAGGTCGCCACCACATCGAACTGGCCGTCGACGCCCTTGGCGAAATCCGCGATCTCGAAGCGGGTGCGATCCGCGACGCCGGCTTCCCGGGCATTGGCGCGCGCCTTCTCGATATTGCCGGGGAAAATATCGAAGCCATGGAAGCGCGCACCGGGGAAACGCTGGGCCAGCTCGATGGTCGAGCGCCCGGCGCCACAACCGAAGTCGGCGAAACTGCCGCCGGCGTCCAGTTTGGCGATGACCTCGGGCATCTCCGGCAGCCACTGACTCACCAGGTTGTTCTTGTAGCGCACGCAGGTGTTGTGTTCGAGCCCCTCCCAGAAGTCCGCGTTGTAGCGCGAATAGTCGATGCCGCCGCCCTCGCGGAACGCGCGCAGCAAATCCTGATAGGGATCGAGAATCGCGTTGAACATGCGAAACAGTCCACCCTGATAGAGCGGTCCACCGACGTCCACCAGTGCCGGCCGGTGTGCTTCCGGCACCGACACCTTGCGGGTCGCCTTGTCGAAATCCAGATAACCGGCGAGCGAGATGCCGTAGATCCACTCGCGCAGATAGCGCTCGTTGAGCCCGGTGTGTGCGGCCAGTTCCGCGCTGGTGAGCGGGCCTCTTTCGGCGATGGTCTTGAACAGATCGAGGCGATCGCCGATGGCGCACAGGCGGATCGCCATCATGCCGGTGGCATGGCCGATGATCTGGCCGACAAAGGCCATGGGGTCCTGATTTGGTGCGGTCATGAATACTCCCCCGTAATTTTTAGCAGGTGTTGGCCGGTACTATAGCAACGACCGCGCGATTACCGGATCAATAGCGCAGCGCCGGTGCCGGAGCCTTGTCCAGCAGCAGATATTCGCCGACGCCGCGGATCCGGAAGCCGATCGGATCGTGTAGCCTCAGCGTGCGCACCTCGCGCCCAAACCGCCAGAGGCCGCGGTGATCGAGCGCCTGGCGCGTGTCACTGATGCTCATGTGCTGCTCCGAAGATGGCCGGTCCGAACCAGGATCTCAGAACCCGGGCTCTACCGGCTCGGCACCGAGCAACACTGCTCCGGCCGACTGCTGGAAACCGCGCCGCGCCTCGATCGCCGCAATGATGGCGTGGACATTGGACAGACAGCGCTCCAGAGGGTGGCCCTGCATGAAGGCCGCCCGCGAACCCTTGACGTACAGCCGGCCGACCATGTCGCGGGCGATATCGCCGGCGTAGAAGCTGGCAGCGTACAGTTCCGCCTTTGCCTTGCCGGTCAGGGGCTCACCCCGGTTCACCAGTTCCCACACCGCCTCATAGGTCTCCGCGCAACCGGCGCGGATCGCGCGCAGCGCCGCCGTGGCGTCGGCGATCACGATCTGGATCTCGGCCTGATCCTTGAGCGCGCGGCCGGTAATCGAGGAAATCTTGGTGGTGATCTCATGACTCGCAGCGGCAATGGCCCCCTGCAGTACGCCCACCGCCACAGCGGCAAAAATCGGCAGGGTGAGCACAGTCGCCGGATTGCGAAACAGCGGCCGGTCGATGCGCGGCGCCGAGCCCGGCACAGTGGCCAGTGCCTCGGGCACGAACAGGTCCGCCACATCCACCTGGTTGCTGCCGGTACCGCGCATGGCCGCGGCGTGCTGCCAGGTCTGGGCGATCTCGACGCGTTCGGTAGGCACCAGGAACAACCGCACCTCGGGCCGGCCGTTGACCAGCCGGGGGCCGTCCTCGTCCACCACGCGCGCCATCAGCGCGCACCAGCGGGAGTCCTCGCAGCCGGTGACCACCGGCCAGGAGCCGCTCAGGCGATAGCCGCCAGGCGCCGCCCTGGCGGTAGCCAGGGCCACTGCCGAAAAACCGAAGTTGCGATCGGGCTCGGCGAACAGCGCGCGGCGCTCGGCTTCCGGCACCACCGCAGCGGCCATGCAGGCGGGAATCGAGTTGACCATGTACCAGCTCACCGCTGGGTCCGCCGCAGCGATCTCGGCGGTGGCGAGAAAAGCTTGCCTGGGCGTCACCTCCAGACCGCCGACCTCAACGGGCGCAAACAACCGGAACATTCCCGCGCGACCCACGGCGTCCACGACTTCGGGAGCGAGCCGGGCGCGCAGCTCGCCTTCGCGCCGTTTTTCGCTGATCAGCGGGTACAGGGACTTGGCCATTTCGACCGGACATGCTGTGTTCATCTCGTCTCACTCCTGAAGCATCGAATGACTGTCATGCAACCTGCGCCGCGGGCCGGCGCAGGAAGATCCCATTCGCGCTACGCTCCCCGGACCGTGCACGGAACCACGCGAATCAAAGGGCAAACAATCGGCGCGCGTTTTCGCCCAGCACTGCGCGCTGGTCCGCGTCGGAAAGCCGGGCAACGCTAGCACGAATCAATTCCGGCGCATCCAGGTTGGCGTCGATGTGCGGAAAATCCGAACCCCAGAGAATTCGGTCGCGGCCCACCAGTTCCAGGCAGCTGCCGATGGTGCGCTCCTCGGGTTCGGCGACGAACCAGAGGTTGCGGCGGAAGTACTCGCTGGGCCGGCCCAGCGCCAGTTCGGCGTCGAAGCCGCGGAAGTGGCGGTATTTCTCGTCCAGCCGGTCCATGGCGTAGGGCACCCAGCCGCAGCCCGCCTCGATCGCCACCACCTTGAGGCGCGGAAACTTGTCGAACAGACCATCCATGACCATGGCCATGCAGGCCGGCATCACCTGGGACGCGGCGCCGAGTGCGAAGGTGAAGGTGCGGTTGGCCGGGGTGTCGTACCAATCGCCCACGAAACCCGTGACCAGGCGCCGGGTGCGCACGATGACGTGGACCAGCAGCGGCACTCCCGCCTCTTCGATGCGCGCCCAGAGCGGATCGAAATAGGGATCGGCGAAGCCCTTGCCGTCGACCCGTTCAGGAGCGAGAAACACGCCCTTGAAACCCTGTTCGAGGCGCAATTCCAGTTCCTTCACGGCGCCGGGAATATCCCGCAAATTGAGATGCGCGGCGATCACCAGCCGGTCGCGGTCGGCGGCCTGAAAGTCATGCACCCAGTCGTTGTAGGCGCGGCAGTACGCATTGGCCAGCGCGTTGTCCGGCGTATCCCAGAAGATACCGATGGTGGGCAGCACCAGGCCGGCGTTGAGGCCCCAGCGGTCGAACAGCGCGACGCGGTCGGGACCGAACATGCTCGAACGCGGCGCGCCGTCGAGATAGCCGAGGCGGGAGCGCGGATCCATGGCCTGATTGCGGTCCAGCTCCGCACCCCCGAGCGCCGCGGTGCAGTTGGGCAGAATGAGCTGGTTATCGACAAACAGCTGATCGATGCCGTCGACAGTCCGGCGGAACTGAATGCTGCGATGCCGGAAAGCGGGATCGAGGTAGCTGTCCCACAGATCCGGCGGCTCCAGGACATGGGCGTCGGCGTCGAACAGAAAAGGCGCAGCAAGCGCAGATGCGACCATGGTCATGGCACTTCCCCTTCAAACCGAGGCTCCCCCACAGACGGCGGCCCGCAACGGGCTCGCCGCTGCGGGCCGCCGTTTTTCCGGTTTTGCTTACCGGGCGGGCGCCACTCAACCGTGGCCGTGGCGCAATATCCGACCCGGCAATGGACCTGCGGGATCGACCATATCCCGATTGTGCTGGCGCAACAGGGCGCCGTTGACGATGACCGCCTCGATCCCGCTGGCCTCGGAAATGAGCCGGTCGGCACCACCGGGGAAATCGTAGACCCGTTGCAACTCGCCCGCGCCAACGGTCTCGGGATCGAACACCACCACATCGGCGGCGAGCCCGAGGGCGAGACGGCCGCGATCGGCGATGCCGCACACCTCGGCGGCGCGCGCCGTGAGGTGCCAGATCGCGTGCTCCATATCCAGCGAACCGCGTTCCCGCACCCAGTGGCCGAGCAGATAGGTGGCAAAGCAGGCGTCGCACAACTGGCTCGCGTGCGCGCCACCATCGGAAAGACCCACCACCACATTGGGATCCTTGAGCAGGACCTCGACCTCGTCCTCGTCGTGGTTGGCGATCGGCATGCGGATGCGCATGGCGAGATCGCTCTCCAGGGCAAGATCGAGCAGCAGATCGACGGGATGCAGATCACGTTCGGCCGCGACCTCGAACAGCGACCGCTCCTCCAGCGCAGGCTGCGGCGGGCAAAAGGAAATCAGGGTCTTGGGCCAGCCGCCCATCACCAGCGACGCGGTGCCGGCCATGGCCGCCTTGAAGGCGTCGCGAAATTCACCACTGCGGTACAGCGCCTTTTTGCCCTCGACATCCGCCGCCGATACCGGCTTGAACACCGGCATGCTTTCGAAGATGAAGGGCGCTTTCATGGTCATTTCGAAATTGAGGGCGCGCGGACTCACCTGCGGGAACACCCGGGCGCCGGCCGCGACCATCTCGGCGGACTTTTTGAGTTGCGCGCGATGGTCGCCACCGCCGAGCGAGATGCCCTGCAGTAGCGCCGTCCAGGTCACGTTGCGACCGGTTACCCGGGAAATCTCGGCGAACTGGTCGTGGAGCACATCGCCACCGATGGTGGATTGCACCATGCCGGTGTTCTCTTCGCCCAACACCTTGCAGATCTCGAGAATTTCGGTGCGGTAGTCCGCGAGCCGGCTGGGCACGGGTTTGCCGCCGGCACCTATATGGGTGGGCGCCTTGGAGGACGCGAATCCGAGCGCGCCGGCACGCAGCGCCTCGCGCACGATCTCGCGCATCTGCCCCACTTCCGCCACCGTCGCCTGGCGCTCGGTGGCATCCTCGCCCATCACATAGAGGCGCAGCGGGGTATGGCCGATCAGCACGCCCACATTGATGCCGCTGCCGTTACGCTCGATCGCATCCAGGTACTGGGGAAAGGTTTCAAACGGCCAGTTTTCGCCAAGGCCCACCTTGAGGGCGTTGGCATCCATGCCCTCGACGTTTTCCAGGGTCCGGATGATGGTGTCGCGATCCGCGGGCCGCACCGGCGCCACGCCGAAACCACAGTTGCCCAGCACAACGGTGGTCACACCATGCCAGGGCGAAATGGTCATCATGCGATCCCAGATGATCTGGGCATCGTAATGGGTGTGGCAGTCGATGAAACCGGGACTCACCATCTTGCCGGTCGCGTCGATCACCTGGCGCGCCTCACCCGGCGCCGTGCCAAGGGCGATGATCTTGCCGTCCTTGATCCCGACGTCGCCCCGGTAGCGGGGCTTGCGGGTACCGTCGACGATGGTACCGCCGGTTATCTTTATGTCGTATTGCATGGCACATCCCTCCAGCAGCAAACCGGGGGCCTTGGCCCCCGGTCGCGTCTTTGGTCATGCCGGAATCTTGTCCACCGGCAGGTTGTAACACTCGATGATGTTTTCCCGCATGATCCAGCGCATCTGTTCGTTGGTCAGACCGCCGGTGTGCTTCGCCAGCATCTCCTGGGACCAGGGCCAGGTAGCGTCGCTGTGGGGGAAGTCGTTGGCCCATACCAGACGTTTGGGGTTCATCAGGTTGGCGACCTTGAACGCGACCCAGTCGTCCTGGAAGGTCAGCCAGATGTTGCTGGCAATGTATTCACTCGGCATTTTCGCCAGGTTCTTGCCACCACCCAGCCAGACGCCATGGCGCCCATAGGCGTGATCCATGCGGTAGGAATAGTGGGGCAGCCAGCCGGCATCGGCTTCGGCGGCGATGAATTTGAGCTTGGGATGACGCTCGAACACACCGCTCAGCACGAATACGCCCATCACGTCCTGTACCGAACGGATGATGCTCATGAAACCGTTGACCTTGTTGCCGCGCACCCGGGCGATATCGCCGACACCGCCGCCGCGTGACGTCAGGATGTGGAAGGACAACGGCAGGCCGAGATCGACCGCGCACTCCCACAGCGCGTCATACATGGGATCGTCGTAGTCCGCTTCCTTCGGATCGCCCGGCATCATGACGCCGACGAAGCCCTTCTTCTTGGCGTCCTGGAAATCCTTGATCATCTGGTCGACGGATTCGCCCGAGGTTTGCGCCAGACCGAACAGGCGGCCCGTGGGTGCATCCGCCATGTAGTGCGCCAGCCATTCGTTGTAGGCATGCATGCAGGCGGTCTTGTAGGCAAAATCGGGGTGATTGCACAGCGCCATGCCCACGGAAGGGTAGAGAATCTCTGCCACCACGCCGTCGCGGTCCTGGTCCGCTACCCGGTATTTGGCCTGATGCCCGCTGCGGTGGAGCTGGTCGAAGGTGCAGCCCTTGGTGCGCTCGCCAAGTTCTTCGGCGGTCAGACCGGCGGCCGCCACCAGACCCAGGGGAATGGCGGTATCCATGCCGGGGATGACGTAGGTGTCGTTACCCGCCTTGTCGCGCACGATGGTGGGCGCGCGATCGCGGAATTTGGGGTCGATGTAGTCGCTGTAACAGTTGGCCGGCTCAACGATGTGCGAGTCGGCGGAAATCAGGCCAAATCCCAAGCTGCTCATGGTCTGTACTCCGTGGTGTAGTGTGTGGTGTAAGGTCCGTGGGGCAAGGCCGCCAGGCGGCGGCTATCTGAAGGGCACTGACACGATACCGGCCCTGCGTTACCGAACAGCAACCGAGGTTACCGGTCGTTCGCCTCCCCGCCAATCTATGCAATCGATTGCCACAATTCAACCCCGGCCGCAGCCTATCCGCGACCGGACCGGGGGCGAAAAAAGCCCCGCTGATGCGGGGCTCTCCATCCGGGTCCATCCGGGTGCTGCCGACCGATCAGGCCTTGATCTTGTCGGTGAAGTGCGGCCACACGTGCTTCGTCATCAGTTCCATGTGACGCATCATCGGCTTTTGCGGCAACAACTCGTTGTAATTCATCATCCAGAAGTAATCGACGGGCAGCGCCTTGAACAGGGCTTCCAGCTTGCGCTTGACGGTGTCCGGGCTGCCGTAGATGACCAGTCCGCGCTCGACGAGGGAATCGAAATCGTTCTTCACCGTCATCGGATCTTCGCCGGGCAGGGTGATCGCCGCGTTGAACCCGAAGGGCTGGAAGAACTTGCACCAGAGGAAGGTGCCCGCATCCAGCGCCAGCGCCTTGGCTTCCGCGTCGGTGTCGGCGCAGACGATTTCCCGCGTGATGCCCATTCTGGCGCCGAACCTCTGGGATTTGCCGGTGGTTTTCTCCAGCTCCTCCTGGGCGGCGCGGAACTGGCCCTTGGCCGCTTCCATGTCGCCGGCGATGATGGAGATCGGCGACACATTGTGGCGCATGGCCCAGCGGATGGTTTTCTCCGAGAAGCTGAAGGGCTGGAACAGATCGGGAATGCGCTTGTTGTAGGTCTTCGGCGCGATGCCGATTTCGCGCACTATGCCATTGGCGTCGACACCCTGGCCGAATTCGGCGCTCACTTCATGGGCAGGCCAGTAAATCTCTGCCGGCGGAATCTGCCAGTGCTTGCCCTGGTGCGAGAAGGTATCGTTGCTCCACGCCTTCATGATGATGTCGAAGTGCTCTTCGTACAGCTCGCGCTTGGTGTCCTCGTAGAGCTGGGCGTGATCGCCATCATTCCGGCGCAGCGCCTCGAACCGCTGACCAAGCACGTTGACCCAGCGCGACTGATAACCGCGGGCGAAGCCCGCGAAAGCACGGCCCTGGGTCATTTGGTCGAGAATCGCGATGTCCTCCGCCACCCGAATCGGATGCTGGGACGGCAGCACATTTCCCAACTGTCCAACCCGGAGCCGCTTGGTATGCAGGCCCAGATAGAGGTCGAGCATGATCGGATTGGTGGAAACTTCCTCGCCTTCGATGTGAAAGTGGTGTTCGGTAAAACCGAAACCGTAATAGCCGGTCTCATCGATATACCTGGCCTGTTCCACCAGATTCCTGAGCATGGTCTGGTACAGATCGGTGCGCACGCCGGCCATGCCTTTCTCGATCTCGGCCCGCGGGCCGATGGTCGGCATCGAAAATATGCCTACTTCCATTATCGCCTCCCCTGTCGTCGAACCGCGATGCGGCGGTCCGGCCTTATTTGATTAGGTCTATCCCGCGGGCCAGCGACCCGCGGAACGTTGTTGGCAACATTGTTGGCAAAACAGAGCTGCCGTACGCTAGCAGGCGATGGCGCCACCGTCCACCACCATGGCGTGGCCGGTGACGAAGGAGGCCTGATCCGAGCACAGCCACACCGCGGCCTCGCCGATTTCGGAGGGCGCGCCGAAGCGGCCAATGGGTTCGAAGCCGACCATGGCCTGCTCCAGCTTGGGATTGGTCGCAAACATCCGCTCCAGCATCGGCGTGCGGATCACGCCCGGGCAAACCGCGTTGACGCGAATGCCCTTGGTGGCGTATTCCAGCGCCGCCGTCTTGGTCAGACCCACCACGCCGTGCTTGGCGGCGACATAGGCGCCGGCGTTTTTTGAACCGACCAGCCCGGCAATCGACGCGGTGCTGACGATGGCGCCGGGGCCGCGCTGTTCCAGAAACTGCCGCACCTGATATTTGATGCAGAGAAACACGCCCTTCAGATTGACGTTGTAGTTGAAATCGAAATTTTCCTCGGTGCATTCATGAATGCGGGTCCAGGCACCTTCGACGCCGGCATTGTTGTAGGCACAGTCGAGCCGTCCGTACTGGCTCACCGTCGCCTTCACCAGGTTTTCAACATCGGCGCCTTTCGACACATCGCAACGCACGAAGGTGGCCTCACCACCGGCGTCGCGAATCAGTTTCACGGTCTCCGCGCCGGCCGCTTCCTGAAGGTCGGAAACCACTACCCTTGCGCCTTCGCGGGCGAAAATCTGCGCCGCCGCGCGCCCGATGCCACCTGCCGCGCCGGTTACCAGCGCGACCTTGCCTTGTACTGTGCCTGCCATGACTTACTCCCGTGGTTGGTTGATGAATGAAAAAGTCGTGTCGCCGATGCGGGCCCAGTAGCTTTTCAACAAGCTGCTAGGCGCGCGCCGCCGCCTGCGCCGGAATCGGCTCACTGTGCAGCACGCCCCGTTTGACCAGATCAGCGATGCGCGCGCCGCTGTAACCCAGACAATCGCCGAGGACTTCGGCATTGTGTTCGCCCAGATAGGGCGCCTCCAGATCCAGGTGCGCCGGAAACTCGGAAAACCGCAACGGCATGCCCGGCGCCAGAAAATTGCCCAAGGTTCGATCATAGATCGTGCGCACTGTCTCGCGCTCGATCAGGTGCGGGTGCCGACAGGCCTGCTCCACGCTGAGAATGGGCGCCACCGGAATGTGGCCTTCACCGAGAATCCGGATCGCCGCCTCATCGCTCTCTTGCGCCTGCAGCCAGTCCTCGATGATGACGATCAGGTCCTTCTGGTTTTTTGCGCGCGAAGCGTTGTCGATATAGCGGGGATCCTCGGCGAGTTCCGGTCGGCCCATGATCTCGCACAACTTCGGCCACATGTGCAGGATCGGCAGCAGAAACAGATAGGAATCCTTGCTCTTGAAAATGCCGCCGGGAGCGACCGCATAGTGATGCGAGCCCGAGCGGGTGGGCTTGATCTCGCCCTTGCTGCACGACCAGGCCTGCACATTCACCTCGTGGTAGTGGAAGTAGCTGTCGAGCAGCGAGATATCGAGATACTGGCCCTTGCCGGTCCGCTCCCGGTACAGCAGCGCGAAGGCGATGGCGCAGGCCGCATGCACGCCGGTACTGACATCGCCGATCGCCGCCATCGGAAACGCCGGTGGTTTGTCGGGATCGCCGATCATGCTGGTGATGCCCGAATACGCCTGGCCGATGTTGTCGAAGCCGGGCAGATGGGCGAGCGGACCGCTCTGGCCAAACGCGGAAATCGCGCACATGACGATCCTGGGATTCACCGCCTTGATGGCGTCGTAGCCGAGCCCGAGCCGGTCCATCACGCCGGGCGCGAAGTTCTCGATCAGCACATCGCTCTGCGCCGCCAGTTCCTTGACGATGGCGACACCTTCCGGCGACTTCAGATCCACCGCGACGCTGCGCTTGCCGCGGTTCTGCTGCACATAGTAGGCACTGCGCCCATCCTTGCCGAGAAAGGGAAACTTGCGGCTCGGGTCGCCGCCCGGCCATTCGATCTTGATTACTTCGGCGCCCGCTTCGACCATCACCCGGGTCGCTGCGGGGCCGGCGAGAAACTGCGTCAGATCCAGTACCTTGTAGCCATCCAGTACATGTTTCATGGTGTAGCCCTCCCGTTATTGTTATGGAGACAGGCGCCGCATCAGGTTCGCGGCGCGTGCAGATTCGACTTATTGGGCAAAGGAGCCGCCATCCACCGACATGGCAAGGCCGGTGACAAAGGATGCCCGGTCGGAGCACAGCCAGGCCACGGCTTCGGCGATTTCGCCGGGTTTGCCCAGCCGCCCCACCGGCTCCATCTTGCGCATCATCTCGTAACCTTTCTCCGAACCGCCGACGATGCGGTTCAGCATCGGCGTCTCGATGGCACCCGGGCATACCGCATTCACCCGGATGTCCTGCCTGGCGAACTCCAGCGCAGCGGTCTTGGTGAGGCCGATCACGCCGTGCTTGGCAGCGACATAGGCATTGCCGCGCGGCACGCCCACCAGACCCGCGAGCGACGAGGTGTTGACGATGGCCCCGGGCGAACCCTGACGCAGGAACTGCTCGATCTCGTATTTCATGCACCACCACACGCCCTTGAGATTGACGTTGATGTTGAGATCGAAATTTTCCTCGGTGCAGGTAATCGTGGTGGCGCGAGTGTCGCCCTCGACACCGGCATTGTTGAAGGCCACATCCAGCCGTCCGAATGCCGCGACCGCTCCCGCCACCAGGGCTTCCACCTCGGGGCCCCTGGCAACATCGCAGCGCACAAAGACCGCCTGCCCGCCCGCCTGTCTGACCAGCTCGACGGTCTCTTCACCACCTTGGATATTGACGTCGGACACCACCACCCGGGCGCCTTCTCGCGCAAAAATCAGCGCGGCCTGACGGCCGATGCCGGAACCCGAACCCGTGATCAGTGCAACCTTGTCCTGCAGATCTCCCGCCATCTCGCCACCCCGGAATGTTTGCGCAGGCTCTGCGGCCCGCGACAGTTATGGTCTTGCCGCAGCTTACGCGCCACCCCCCGGCTGTCAACCGGACGGCTCGACCGGACCGGGCTTTGACGTATTATGGCAAGCCCTTGACCCGGGGCGGATGCGCCCCACTCGACCGATCCCGCTACCGGAGGATTCCGTGAAAACACGCGCCAGCGCCGACGACCTGCTCTACGAAAAAAGGGGCAAGCTCGCCTATCTGACTTTCAACCGGCCGAGCGAGATGAACTCCATCACGCCGGAAATGCTCTCTGATCTGGAGCTCATCACCGAGGACTTCAAACAGGACCGGGAAGCCCTGGTGCTGATCGTCACCGGCGCGGGCGACAAGGCATTTTCGGCCGGCGCCGACCTCAAGAAGACCATTACCAAGCTGACCAATGAAGCGAGCAGCGGCGGACGTTTTCTCGACAATCCGCAGCAGCGCTTCTTCAGCACCTGCTACAAGCCGATCATCGCCGCGATCAACGGCTTCTGCCTGGCCGGCGGCACCGAGATCATCCAGGGCATGGACATCCGCATCGCCGCCGAGCACGCCAGGTTCGGCCTGCCCGAAGTCCATTGGGCCATCATTCCCGGCGGCGGCTCCCATGTGCGCCTGCCGCGCCAGATTCCCTATTGCCACGCCATGGACATCATCCTGACCGGTCGCCAGATCACCGCGCAGGAAGCGCTCGCCTTCGGCCTGATCAACAAGGTGGTGCCGGCGAATCAGGTCATGGCGGAGGCGGAACGCTACGCCAAGCTCATTTGCAGCAACGGCCCGCTCGCCGTGCAGGCCGCCAAGGAAGCCGTGATCAATGCCTACAACCAGTCCTGGGAGGAAGCCTTCCGTACCGAGGCGCTGATCGCCGAGCGCGTGTTCAAGACCGAGGACGCCAAAGAGGGTCCAAGGTCCTTCGCCGAAAAGCGCGAGCCGGTCTACCACGGCAGGTAGCCTTCGATGTGCCGGCAGCATCGCGGTACCATCGGCGCTGGATCGGGGCGCACGACTGCCGGCGCGGTTTTTCACCCGTCCGTTACGGGCGCGCACCGCTTCCGGCACATCCCGCTGCGGAGGCTCGTCTGCGCGGCCATCGCACTCGCGGCACTGCCGGGCGTGGCCGCGACTTTTCCCATCGACTTGCACCCGGACTGGGGCGACGTGAACATCACCGCCGAAACCGGCACCATCGAAGGCTCCCGTCCGCTCACCTATGTGAGACTGTCCAGCCAGGATTCGCGCAAGGCACGCTGCCGTGTCACCTTCGATATGCGCGCACTGCGTCCCGAAGTGTTTCATCGCCAACTGGCGCCGGGCAAAACACTCACGATCCACTACGGTCCGATGAGAGTCGTCAATCGCATGAGCATCGACGTGCACTGCACCCCGATGCACACCATCACCAAGCCTGCCCCGGAGACAGACTGATGGGAGCCATGACGCCCACGGTGCGCGCCAACGTGAAGGCCTGGGAGTGCGACATCATGGCGCACATGAACGTCCAGCATTACCTCGCGCGCTCGGCGGAAACCGTCGGGCAATTGCAGGCGCTGCTCGGATTGCCACCCGGTACCGGCCTGCGCCACCGCGCCGAGCGCGTGCTGTTCATGCGCGAACTGCGCAACGGTGACAGCTTCACCATCGACACCGGAATTCTCGCGCTCGCGAGAAACGGTCTGACCACCTTCAACGAGATGCGCAACATCGACACCGGCGCGATAGCCGCGCGCTTCATCATCGAATTCGCCTACACCGAACGCGCCAACGGTCGCGAACTTGAGTTGCCCGCCGCTGTGCGCGATGCCGCACAAGCCCTGACCATCGATACCCCCGCGGATTTGCGCCCGCGGGAACCCCTGCCACAACCGCCCGCCCGCGACTGGGCCACGGCGCAAGCGCTGGGCCTGTTCGATACCGCGCGCGGCACCATCGAACCCTGGGAATGTGATGCCCAGGGCGAACTGCACCCGCGCTTTTTCATGGCGCGCTGTTCCGATGCCGTCACCCATTTGCAACATCACTACGGCCTGACGCCCGAATACCGGCGCCAGCGCGGGCTGGGCAGCGCCGCGCTCGAATACAACATCGAGTTTCACCGCCCGCTGCGCGCCGGCGACGGCATCATCACACGCAGCGGACTGCGCGAAATGCGCGGCAAGATTCAGTATTTCTTTCACTGGTTCATGGACGCGGCGACCCGCGAAACGGTCGCCACCGTGGAGACGGCAGGCACCTTGTTCGATTTCGAATCGCGGCGTTCCGTCGACATTCCGGACGATCTGCGCGAACTGGCCACACCGCACATCAAGCGGTTTTAGTGACTCATCATAGGGCGTTGAGTGTCAGCCTGGCGCTCAATGCCGGTTGTCCGGTTGCGCCGTCGCTCACCAGAAAAACGCGCTCCGGGGTCAGACCACCACTGTCGGCAAGATAGGCCTTGACCGCCAGCGCCCGCTGTCTGGCCAGCTCGGCCAGCGCCTTTTCCGGGACTTCTTCCCGCGCCAGCAGCTCATGCTGGATATGTGCGTGGAGTGCGCTATCGATCTCGGCATCCGCAGGGCTCCTATCGCCTTCACCGAGCGCCTTATCGATGATCTTGCGCCGCGTTTTTGCGCTCTCTCCCGTCGTACTTTCGTAGAGCGCATAAAGTTTTCGCCGAAAATCCTTGCTCGCGACAGCGCTGCTCAATCCGGGCCACGACGGATTGTCGTCGGCGCTGTCTGGACCGAACAGCGCCGCGAGCCGATCATCGAGCCGGCGCTGCGCGAGCGCCTGGGTGTCCTCGCCGGGCAGGCTGTTACCAGTAACCTCCAGGCGGAGTTGTGGCCGCGCGGCAAGGGCTTTCGCCAGCTGATCCAGCTTGGCCTTTTCGCGCGCGTCCAGTTGCTCCGACCCGGGGGCGAACGCGATGGCATCCAGGGGACCATTGTCTTCGCCGCTACCCACCAGACCCGCGATCAGCTTGAAGGGCGCGCTGACGACCTTGACGATCAGGTTCTTGAGCGCCATGAAAACGAGTCCACCCACGCTGAAGTTGGGCTCGTTGATATTGCCTTTCACTTCCAGCCCGAGGTCGATGACACCCTTGCTGTCCTTCAGCAGGGCGAGCGCGAGGCGCAGCGGCAGATCAGTGGCCTTGGGGCTTTCGACCCGCTCGCCGAGTTCCATCTGCTTCATCACGATATGGTTGTGACCGACTATCTGATCGTTTTCAAGCTGGTAGTGGAGATCGACCGAGAGCTGCCCCTGCTTGATCCGGTGCCCTGCATAGACTCCCGAGTAGGGCGTCAAGGTTGTCATTTCGAGATTTTTGAACGCGAGCTTCATGTCCAGGGTCGGCGCCGCCTTGAAGGGATTGACCTCGCCTGCGATGGTGACCGGCGCATAGCGGTCCACCTGACCATGCAAATCGATCGCGATCGGCTCACCGCTGCCGGAATCGACGCCCTTGACCCCGCCCTTGAGATTGAAAATGCCGACGCGAAAGTCGGGCGTCATGGTCAGATCCGCGAAATAAGCGGCGCTGTCGGTGACGGTAACGCGCTTGATCACGATCGCCATGGGGGCCGAGGGTGCCTCGGGCGTCGCGGGAGCTCCGGTTTCCGGCGCGCTCACCAGCAGCTTTGCGACATTGGTGGTGCCGTCCTCGCGAATCACCAAACGACCGTAGAGGTTATTGAAGTCGGCGCTCTCAATCGCGATACGGTTGGCGGTCTGTTGAAAATGCATATCCTGTACCGCGAGCTGTTTCCAGCTGAGAAATTCGCGGTTGAAACGATTGTCGGTGGTATTGAGATTCTCGATGCCGGCATCACCCCGGTAACTCAGTCCGCTGCCTTGCCCGGTTTCCGGATAAGTCAGGGTGCCAACGGTGGTCGCGACGCCACTGTGCAGTTGGATATTGATGAACCGACTGAGGTAAGGCTGAAATCCGGCCAGCGGGATTTTTTCCGCTTCGATCTGCAACGTCGCCTGCACCGGCGCGAGACTGACAGGCCCGCTGATGCGCACTCGGCCACCGTCATTGACGCCGCCGTCGATGGCGACCTGAACCGGCTGGCTGTTGTCGCTGCGGAAATTTTCCAGCGTCACCCGCAGCGGGTCGAGCGCAAGCTCCACCGGTGGGCTCGGCCCCTGATCGGTGAACTGGACGCGAAACCCGTCCAGACTGGCCTTGGCAAGCGTCGTCAGCCAGGGTTTTGGATCGGGCGGTGCCAAGCCCGGTGCGGGCGGTGCCGAGCCCGGTGCAACCGATGCGGCGGCAAACAGCTTGAGCAGATCCAGTTGGCCGTCAGGTGCCAGGGTGCCGGCGATCTTGCCGCCGCTGACCGCGACCTCTGCGATGCCGATCGTCCGGGCGGAGCTATCCAGGCCGATGCCATCCACCTGAACACTGGCGATCTCGATCGGCGTCGCATCGGGTGCTGCTTTGTCGGCGAGAGCGAGCTCGCCGAGCGTCAGCGCACCATCGGACAGATTGACCCGGAGAGCGCTGCCTGCCGGAGCGGTGGTCGTGGCCAACCGGTAATCGACGTGGGCATCGAGTTTGCCGCGCACGAGGCGAAACGGCAGCGCCTCAGCGGCCAGGCGCGACAGCC
The DNA here is from genome assembly GCA_050179115.1 of Porticoccaceae bacterium. Taxonomy (GTDB): domain Bacteria; phylum Pseudomonadota; class Gammaproteobacteria; order Pseudomonadales; family Porticoccaceae; genus JAGPUQ01. The sequence continues at coordinate 16,128 of JBFXFL010000045.1, forward strand.
CGGCAAGATCGAAACCACTGGCCTCGATCCTGCCGCTCGATGCCAGAACCGGCAGGCTGAGATCACCCTGCCAGTGGAGCTGCTCGCCTCCCTCACCCTTGATCCTGAGCTCAGCCTGCGCATGCGCGCTTTGCTCAGCGCGCGTGCTGAACGCCTTGACACTGAAATTGACGGGCAGGTATTTCAGCACCGGCGCGTCCGGATGGGTGTCATCGCGGTACACCAGCTCGCCGTCGTCGACGCGCAGTTGCTCAATCAGGATGGCGGGCGGTTTCGTGGATGCGGGTGATTCAGCGGTAGGTGGCGCCGCTGCGGCGACCTTCAGCAGGCTGGTGAAGTTGAAGCTGTCCGCCGTCAAGCGGCGGATCTGCGCCCGCGGCCTGGTCAGGCGGATTTCGGCAAAGGTGAGTGCGCGTTTGAACAGCGAGGACGCCTCGAAATCGACATGGAAGCTATCCCAGCCGGCAAACGGCTCGCCATTTTCCTCTTTCAGGCTCAGCCCGTTGACGGTCAGCGCAAGCCGCATTGGATCGAATTCCACTTTCTCCACCCAGAGGTCGCGGCCGGTGGCCTTGTGCGTCTGGGCAATCAGTTGCTGCTTGACGATCACGGGGACCAGCAGGAAACCGAGCAGCAGGTAGAGAACGAACAGACTCGCAAGGACGATGCCCCAGCGCTGGGGCTTTGAGCGCCGGCGCCACAGCAGCTGGTGCGCGCGCTGCCACAAAGTCGCGGAGGTCTCGGCCATCACCCCGGGCAACGCATGCTAGAAACCCACCAGATCGGTAACCGGCAATGCCAGCGCAGCGCCGGTGATGCGTTCCAGCGTTTTACCGACCACATCGATATCGTTGTCGAAACCGCCGTGGGCGGCGCGCTCCAATTTGTCGACGGCGTTGATCGCGCCGCGTCGTGCGAAAAACCGGTCCTTGTCGTGAAAGGTCAAACGCTTTTCAAGCTGGTGAGCTTCCGCCGCCTGACGCCAGTTGGCGAGGGTCTGCCCGGTGCTGGCTGATCCATCCCAGCCCTGGTAACCGCGATCAAACACATTGGCCAGTCCGAGAATCGGCATGCGCTTGTCCGCCTCCAGTGCGTTCGACACCAGATACAGCAAGGATTTGCAATAGATGCCGGCGACGTTGTCGTCCTGTTCACGGGCGTCCGACAGGATGTCGAGGTAGAGATTGTCCATGATCGCCGGCGACGCGGCGTAATGGCGGTTGGCGAACTCCACCGTGCAGGCGGGCGCATACAGGTGGACCGAGCGGACGTGGCGGTCGAGATCCTTGTCGGCGAAATTGGCGAGCAGGCGGCCGAGTGCGATGGAGCCCGCGGAATGACCGACCAGGTGCAGTTCGAAGGCATCGCCCCAGCCACTCGCGAGCACCTTCAACGCATCGCTCAGCAGATCCCCACCCCGGCCACTGCGCGCGGCCAGCTCGGCGTTCTCCTTCATTTCGCTCCACAGTGGCCGCGCCGCAAAGCGGCCGACGGTGTTCTCGACGATGTGATCGGTCACCGCGTCCGCGAAGCCACCCACCCGTTGCGCGGCGCCGGGAACCTTGTCCACCAGCGCGTTGCCGATCGACTCCAGCAGCCCGCTCTTCCATACCAGAAACAGCGGATAGCAGCCGTTGGCCAGGAAGTAGCGACCCATCGCGCGGGCGCGCTTGATCGCATCGGCTTCGCTGTTGAGGCCGCCATGGGCGTAGATGACAAGCCGCTTGCGGTCGTGGCCGGACGCGCGAAACCAATCGTCTGGGAGCACGGCGGCCTGGTGATGCAGGGTGCGATTGACGCCATCGACGGTATCGAAATGGTTCACGCGACCGTTATTGCCGAGCACGATGCTGTGCTGGTACGCGGTTTCCTCGCCCCACCAGTCAGCGGGTGCAGCGGCGGCGCGACCGGCGGCGGTGGCGTTGGTTGCGAACCGCCCCGCAACCACGCCCGGCACGCCGAGGGCGGCGACCCAGGCATCCATGCCATTGGCGAGCCAGTCGGCGTAGCTGAGCACGGCGAAGCCACCGGCACCCCATTGGGGGCCCCAGGAATTCTGGATCACGAAACCGGTGCGGTTGAATCCGATCAGCGCAAAGGCATGACCGCCGCCGCGGGAGGGCTCGCCGTCAAAGTCGATGACGGGTAGATCGGCGTGCGATGCCGGCGTTTTGGCGCTGGCAACCCCATCCCAGCCGGCATGGGTATTCGCCGACACGTAAATCGCGCCGACTTCCTGAATCGCCGCCTGCAAGTCGGTGATCGACTGGCGCTCGATGCGGTAGTAGACCCCGAGCGTGGTCTCTATTGCTTCAGCGTCCCAGCCCGGCACCGGCAGATTGTCGATCCCCGGCTGGTAGTCCCACCTGGCTTCATGACAGACGCCGTTGTGGTACCAGCCCTTGAGTGCGCCGCGGCAGCTCGAGCCCTCGTAATTCTCGCCTTCGTATTCGTCGAAGCGGCGCGCGAAGTGATACAGCATGCGCGGACTGATCCGCGCCAAACGCTTGGGCATGCCGGCGGCTCGCCAGCGCAGATAATTGATCACACAGGCGAGGCCAAAACCGGTGCAGGCACCCTCTTGCCCCTGGTCGAGAATGAGCCTGGCCTGGGTGTAGTGGCCCAGAAAGCGGGCGATATCGGCGTCGGCGGGAAGCACCTGCGGCAGACTGCGCGGCGGCGGGATGTAGGCGCGGTCACGCAGATCCCGGGGATCGGGGTTGACATCCAGCCTGGCCCTGCGAGCGACGGGGGCGGGTGCCGCTGGCGCCTTGCGCCGCGCTCCCGTTGGCCCAGGAGCGGGCGCAGCCATCGCCGTCGCTTCCGCCCAGATGGCGCGGGCCCTGGCGAAGGTCTCGGAGAAGGGCACCAATCCGTGACTGCCACCGTTCACAACCTTGCGTGCGGCGCGCAGATCATTGGCTGCCAGCGCCTTGCGGAGGCGATCCTGGTTCGCGTCCATAAAGGCCGCCAGCAGACAGGCCGCCACTTCCGGCGCGCAGGCAACGTCAGGGTTTTCGGCCAGCGCGATGTCGAGCACCGCGCCGTAACGCGCGTAGTTGGCGCGCCCGGTCAATTGCACATAGCCGCGTCCGCAGTAGCGCTTGCCGTCGCCGGGCTCCTTGTTGCCGAGCTGTTTGCCGAGCCGGGTGGTGGCCTCGTAGGCGCTGAAGGGTGGCAGACCGGCCAGTGTGTTGAAGCGCGAGGGCAGCTCGGCGATGGGCACAAAGCTCTCGGTTTCCGCACGGATGGTAGCGAGCGCAACAGCGACCATATCCGGGTCGGTCAGACCGAAAGCCGCGAGCGCGGCAGCGACGTAGGGCAGGTTATTGGCGATATTGGCGGATTTGGTGAACGGAAACAGCTTGCTTACCGTAGTCGTATCGAGGCTGACCGCGAACCGGGCCGGCGCTGCCATCTTGAGCGCGGTCTGCACGCGGGGACCGGCAATGCCATCGGCGACCAGTCCGACGCTCGCCTGCCAGGCGCGCAACGCGGTCTCGGTATCGGCGTCGAAGACATCACCATCCGCAAGGCCAGGGTAGGCCTTCGCGACGTCGCCTAGCACTTCACGCAGCGACTTCTTGAGCTGGACGACGGCTTCGCCCCTGTTGTCGCGCACCAACAGCAGCCGTTTTATCGTTGTGCTTTCCATGGGCGCATTCCTGTCACCGTAACCATGGCCAATACGCTCGAAAGTATAGGCAGAACCAGCGCGGCATGCTCCCGGGATACTCGGAATAATCCGACTCCGTTCGCGAATTGTTCGCCTACCTGTTAATGGAACCGGATTGGTACGAGTATCCCCGCGTAGTCAAGAACGCGCCCGCGCAACGGAACGCCCGATTTACGGGTTTCGGACGCGTTCTTGAAATCAGTCGCGTTGATTGATCGCGTAACCCGCACCTGCCGGCAAAAACGGCAGCCGCAGCATTCCGGGCAGATGTGCCACCTGGCGGGGATCGCGGGGTTCGTGCAGTCCGATGACCATTCCGGTATGGCCATCGCGCGGCTGATCCCGATAAGTGCCGCAGAGGTGATCCCACCAGGGCAGATTGAACCCGAAGTTGCTGTTGGTCTCGCGGCTGTGAACCGAATGGTGGACGCGATGCATTTCCGGGGTGACTATCAGCCAGCGCAACACGCGATCCAGCGCACGGGGCAGACGCACATTGCCGTGGTTGAACAATGCGGTCGCGTTCAACAGCACTTCGAACACGATGACCGCGGCCACGGGCGGTCCCAGCAGCAGGATCACCGCGAACTTGATCAACAGCGACAGCACGATTTCGATGGGATGAAAACGCACGCCGGTGGTGGTATCGAAATCGACGTCGGCGTGATGGACAAGATGCAGCCGCCACAGGACGGGCACGGCGTGGAACATCAGATGCTGGAAGTAAATCGCGGCGTCCAGCACCA
>JBFXFL010000046.1:0-19239 GCA_050179115.1 Porticoccaceae bacterium
GCCCAGATCGATCCCTACCGCCAGGCGGCGGAGAACGGGTTCTGCACTCGCCGCGCCGGGTTCCTGGATTTGCAGCAGGCTCATGGTCAGTCCCATTCCTCGGCCGCGGCCTGCGCCTGCTCGATAATGCGGCGCAGGAACATGAGTTGCCGGATCAGTTGCACGCCCGCGGCATCGTCGCGGTCCTGGTCGAGGCGTCGGGCCAGCGCCTGCACCAGACGCTCGCGTTCGTCGCGAAACCGGTCGGCGAGCCGGCCGAGCCGGTGCTGATCGCGCGCCTGGCGTGCCGCATCGAGCTCCTCGTGCCACCCCATCTGCTGCATCAGAAAGTCGGCCGGCACGGCCGCGCCGGCGGACAGGACATCCACGCCCCGCAATGCCAGCAGATGCGTGGAGCGGGCGATGGGGTCCTTGAGATTGCGGTAGGCCTCATTGATCCGAGCCGCCTCGGCGACGGCCGCGCGGCGTTGGTCCGCGTCGCCCCCGGCATGGCGATCGGGATGGACGCGGGTCTGCCATTCCAGATAGCGCCGTTCCAGTTCGTGCGCATCCAGGGCGAAGGTGGCCGGCACGCCGAACACCGCAAAGTAATCCGCCACGGCCGCCATCATGGTGTCTCTTCCCGCCGCACGCCTGGCCTCCTGGAGCATAGTCAGGCGCTCACGGTGAAGCTTTCGCCGCAGCCGCAAGTGGCCTGGGCATTGGGATTTTCGAACTTGAAGCCCTCGTTGAGGCCCTCGCGCACGAAATCGAGCTCGGTGCCCATCATGTAGGGCAGGCTGCGGGCGTCGATGACGACGTTCACACCATGGCTTTCGAAGCACTGATCCCCGTCCAGAATCTCATCCACGAATTCCATCACGTAGCTCATCCCGGAGCAGCCGCTGGTCTTGACCCCCAGCCGGATACCCAGTCCCTTGCCGCGGCTGGAGATGGAACGCTGCATCTTCAGCGCCGCCCGTTCGGTCAGTGTCACGCTCATCGCAAGGCCTCACACCGAGAAGGAACTGCCGCAACCGCAGGTGGTTTTGGCGTTGGGGTTGCGGATGATGAAGCGGGCGCCTTCCAGGCCGTCCTCGAAATCCACCTCGGCGCCCGCCAGATAGCCCAGGCTCATGGGATCGACCACCACACCCACGTCCTCCTGGTGGAACAGGTTGTCGTCTTCGGCCAGGGCTTCCTCGAAGGCGAAGCCGTAGCTGAAGCCGGAGCAGCCGCCGCCGGTGACATAGATGCGCAACTTGAGAGCGGCGCTGTTTTCCTCGCTGAGCAGTTCCCTGATCTTGCCGATGGCATTGGCGGTCAGCAGGACCGGCGTGGCGGCAGGTACGACAGATACGACGGCAGACATGGCGATTCTCCCAAGCAACGAAGGGTCAGGCCGCGGAAGCGGCGGCGGGTATCCCCTGCTTGGCGCGGTAATCCTCGACCGCGGCCCTGATGGCGTCTTCCGCCAGCACGGAGCAGTGGATTTTTACCGGCGGCAGCGCCAGTTCCTCGGCGATCTCCGCATTCTTGAGGGTCAGGGCATCCTCCAGGGTCCTGCCCTTGATCCACTCGGTGACCAGCGAACTGGAGGCGATGGCCGACCCGCAGCCGTAGGTCTTGAAGCAGGCGTCCTCGATCACACCTTCCGGGCCGACCTTGATCTGCAGCCGCATCACATCGCCGCACGCGGGCGCCCCCACCATGCCGGTGCCCACATCGCTCTCGTCAGTGTCGAAACTGCCCACGTTGCGGGGATTTTCGTAGTGGTCCATAACCTTGTCGCTGTATGCCATGGTTGCATTTCCTCCTGGCGGATGGGGTCAATGGGCCGCCGCGGCCCATTGCACCGTGTTCAAGTCGATACCCTGCAGATGCATGTCCCAGAGCGGTGAAAGCGCGCGCAGCCTGGCGACCTTGTCCTTGAGCAGCGCGACCGCAAAATCGATGTCCTGGGCGGTGGTGTAGCGGCCCAGGGTGATGCGCAGCGAGCTGTGCGCCAATTCATCGCTGCGCCCCAGCGCCCGCAGCACATGGGACGGCTCCAGGCTCGCCGAGGTGCAGGCCGAGCCACTGGAAACCGCCAATTCCTTGACCGCCATCATCAGGGACTCGCCTTCGACGAAGTTGAAACTGACATTCAGGTTGTGGGGCACGCGCTGCTCCAGATCGCCGTTGAGGTAGACCTCTTCCATGTCGGCGATGCCGGCCAGGAAACGGTCGCGCAGCGCTCGCACCCGCGCGTTTTCTTCCACCATCAGCTCCCCGGCCAGACGATAGGCTTCGCCCATGCCGACGATCTGGTGGGTCGGCAGGGTACCGGAGCGCAGCCCGCGCTCGTGGCCGCCGCCGTGGATCAGCGGCGCCAGATGTACCCGGGGCCGGCGCCGCACATAGAGCGCGCCGATGCCCTGGGGACCGTAGGTCTTGTGGGCGGAAAAGGACATCAGGTCCACCGGCAGGGTCTCGAGATCGATGGCGACCTTGCCGGGGGCCTGGGCGGCGTCGACGTGGAACAGGATGCCCCGCTCGCGGCAAACCGCACCGAGGGCGGCGATGTCCTGGATCACGCCGATCTCGTTGTTGACCAACATGATCGACGCCAGGATGGTTTCCGGCCCGAGCGCGGCCTTGAAGGTCTCCAGGTCGAGCAGGCCGTTGGGCTGGGGCTTGAGGTAGGTGACCTGGAAGCCTTCCCGCTCCAGTTCGCGCATGGTGTCGAGGACCGCCTTGTGCTCGGTGGCCAGGGTGAGCAGATGATTGCCCTTGGCGCGATAAAAATGCGCCGCACCCTTGATCGCCAGGTTGTCGGACTCCGTCGCCCCCGAAGTCCAGATGATTTCCCGGGGATCGGCGCCCACCAGCTCGGCCACCTGGGCGCGCGCCGTTTCCACCGCCGCTTCGGCCTGCCAGCCGTAGGCATGGGAGCGGCTGGCCGGATTGCCGAAGCTGCTGGTGAGATGGGGAATCATCTTCTCGGCGACACGGGGATCCACGGGCGTCGTGGCGGCGTAGTCCAGGTAAATGGGCGATTGCGCAATGCTGGTCATGCCGGGTACCTCGTGGCGGTGAAACCTTGCCGGTGAAACACTTGCCGGTGAAACCTGTGCCGGGCGATGCCAACCCCGGGTGCTTCACCAGGGATTCAGCAACCTCCATGCCAATCGCGGCGAAGTGCACTCAACTGCTTGAAGCGGCAATGATCGCGGTCATGTCCGGCGGCCCGGAGACCTGGGTTTGTGCGGCAACGGGTGTCGCGAACCCGACAAACCATGGCGGACATCGGCCACAGTGATGCTCTCTCTCCTGCCGCCTTGCAGACCCTTCACGCGTCGCGGCCAAGGACCGTATCCACGACCGCGCGGACCGTTTCCAGCCTGAGCGGCAGAGGAATGCGGCCATGGGCCCCGGCCGCCAGGGCCTTGGTCGCCAAGGGGTCCTGATCGGTCCCGACCACCAGCAGGCGGGTGCGGGGAAGCGCGTCCGCGAGTTGTTCCAGAACGGGCAGACCTTCATCTGCCAGCACGGCATTCCCCAGTACGATCACATCGGGCGGCCAGTCCACGGCTTTCTCGATCGCCGCCGTGAGCGATGCCAGTTCATGGGTTTCGTTCTCGTCGTGCAGCATGAACTGCAGGGCGGCCCGAACGATTTCGTCCTGATCCACCACAAAAATCCGCCGGTTCTCCACCGCGCGCGCGCTTTCCACTCCGATTTGCATGACGTGAACCCTCGATCAACAGGATGGGAAATGACTCCGTGCTGCCGCCAGCTACGGGAGTCTCAGACAGGCTCACGCAACATCCATACCGCCACCACTTGCATACCGCCACCACTTGATTGGCGGGAACCTGTTGCGGGTGGCCGGGCGTGGCGGCAAGAAAACAGGCAAAAGACAAAAACGGCATGCGCATGGGATCGCGCATTGCGGATGTGATGTTTTGTTTCTGACATCCGGCTCCGGGATGTCGTATTTCCCACACAGCAAAAAGGGTGTCGAAAGGCGGCCATCAATGGTTTTTATTGCTTTTAAAACAAGTTGTTGAGTTATTTTTTCTGGCGTTGGCGCAGGGGTTGCAATAGCGGAAGCGAAGGCGGACGCCGCGCCCCTCGGGGTTTGGAACGTCCATGGACGCTCGGATTGCCGGGCATCTGTGGTGACAACCGCTCTTCGTGGTTGGCAGATCGCACCGAAGGTGCGGAATTTTTACCCATTGCAAATCCTTACCCATAGCAAGGAGATCTTGATGGACGGCTTACGACAAATCGCGTTTTACGGCAAAGGTGGCATCGGTAAATCCACCACCTCCCAAAACACCCTGGCGGCGCTCGCCGAGATGGGTCAGAAGATCCTGATCGTCGGCTGCGACCCCAAGGCCGACTCCACCCGCCTGATTCTGCACGCCAAGGCCCAGGACACCATCCTGTCGCTGGCTGCCGAACAGGGCAGCGTTGAAGATCTCGAACTCGAAGATGTGATGAAGGTCGGCTACCGCGACATCCGTTGCGTGGAGTCGGGTGGTCCGGAGCCGGGTGTCGGCTGCGCCGGCCGCGGAGTGATCACCTCCATCAACTTCCTGGAGGAGGAAGGCGCCTACGACAATCTCGACTATGTGTCCTATGACGTGCTCGGCGACGTGGTGTGTGGCGGCTTCGCCATGCCCATCCGCGAGAACAAGGCGCAGGAAATCTACATCGTGATGTCCGGCGAGATGATGGCCATGTACGCGGCCAACAACATCTCCAAGGGCATTCTGAAATACGCCAACTCCGGCGGCGTGCGCCTGGGCGGGCTGGTGTGCAACGAGCGCCAGACCGACAAGGAACTGGAACTGGCCGAGGCCCTGGCCAAGAAGCTCGGTACCACGCTGATCCATTTCGTGCCCCGCGACAACATCGTGCAGCACGCCGAGCTGCGGCGCATGACGGTGCTCGAATACGCGCCCGATTCCAAGCAGGCCGAGGAATACCGCACGCTGGCGAAGAAAATCCACGCCAACAAGGGCAAGGGCATCATCCCGACGCCGATCACCATGGATGAGCTCGAAGACCTGCTGATGGACCACGGCATCATGAAGCGGGTAGACGAATCCATTGTCGGCAAGACCGCGGCGGAACTCGCCGCCGAAGCCGCCGAAGCCGCGGCGGTCGCGTAAGGCCTAGCGAAGGAAAACTGTCCAGGGCGCGAGCCCTGGGCAGAACCTCCGCGAACCATCCGTGCTGGCGCACGGAACACCGCAATGCGTTTGCGGTTTAAACAGAATTTTGAGTTCAACATCCGGTTAGGAGATCGCACATGAGCCTGACAGTCGAGCAAACCAAGGAGCGCAACAAGGCGCTCATCGACGAAGTGCTGGAGGTCTATCCCGACAAGACCGCCAAGCGGCGCGGCAAGCACCTGGGCACCTTTGAAGAAGGCAAGTCCGACTGCGGCGTCAAATCCAATGTCAAGTCCGTGCCCGGCGTGATGACCATTCGTGGTTGCGCCTACGCCGGTTCCAAGGGCGTGGTGTGGGGTCCGATCAAGGACATGATCCACATCTCCCACGGTCCGGTGGGCTGCGGCCAGTACTCCTGGGCGGCGCGGCGCAATTACTACATCGGCACCACGGGGGTGGATACCTTCGTCACCATGCAGTTCACCTCCGATTTCCAGGAAAAGGACATCGTCTTCGGCGGCGACAAGAAGCTCGCCAAGATCATGGACGAAATCGAGGTGCTGTTTCCGCTCAACCACGGCATCACGGTGCAGTCCGAATGCCCGATCGGCCTGATCGGCGACGACATCGAGGCGGTGTCCAAGGCCAAGTCGAAGGAATACGGCGGCAAGACCATCGTGCCGGTGCGCTGCGAGGGTTTTCGCGGCGTGAGCCAGTCGCTGGGCCATCACATCGCCAACGACTCGATCCGCGACTGGGTGTTCGACAAGATCGACCCCGCTTCGCCGCCCAAGTTCGAGAGCACACCCTACGACGTCGCCATCATCGGCGACTACAACATCGGCGGCGATGCCTGGTCCTCGCGCATCCTGCTCGAAGAAATGGGCCTGCGCGTGGTGGCGCAGTGGTCCGGCGACGGCTCCATCGCCGAGCTCGAGAACACGCCCAAGGCCAAGCTCAACGTGCTGCACTGCTACCGGTCGATGAACTACATCAGCCGGCACATGGAAGAGAAGTACGGGATTCCCTGGGTGGAATACAACTTCTTCGGGCCGACCAAGATCGCCGAATCGCTGCGCGAAATCGCCGGCCATTTCGATGACAAGATCAAGGAAGGTGCCGAGCGGGTCATCGCCAAGTACCAGCCCCTGATGCAGGCGGTGATCGACAAGTACCGCCCGCGCCTGGAAGGCAAGAAGGTGATGCTGTTCGTCGGCGGCCTGCGCCCGCGCCATGTGATCGGCGCCTACGAGGATCTCGGCATGGAGGTCATCGGCACGGGTTACGAGTTCGGCCACAACGACGACTATCAGCGCACCACCCACTATGTGAAGGACGGCACGCTGATCTACGACGATGTCACCGGCTACGAGTTCGAGAAGTTCGTCGAGGCGCTGCAGCCCGACCTGGTGGCTTCCGGCATCAAGGAAAAGTACGTGTTCCAGAAGATGGGCTATCCGTTCCGGCAGATGCACTCCTGGGATTACTCGGGTCCGTATCACGGCTATGACGGCTTTGCCATCTTCGCCCGCGACATGGACATGGCGATCAACAGCCCGGTGTGGTCGCTGACCAAGACGCCCTGGAAAGCGGCGTCGTAAACGAGGACGCACTGAACCGAGAGCACCGGGAGCATCGAGAGTAACCGAAAGCAAAAGCGGAAGTAGGGTGGGCAGGTTGCCCGAATGACAGCAGTGATGGTGGGTCGGCCTTCCTGACCCACCCTACCGATCCTCAGGAGTTGCACCATGAGCCAGAATGCCGACAACGTCCTCGACCATTTCAATCTGTTCCGCGGCCCGGAATACATCGAGATGTTCGAGAACAAGAAACAGTTTGAAAATCCCCAGCCCGCCGAGAAGCTGGAAGAAATCCGCGAGTGGACCAAGACCTGGGACTACCGGGAAAAGAACTTCGCCCGCGATTCGCTCACCGTCAACCCGGCCAAGGCCTGCCAGCCACTGGGCGCGGTGTTCGTGGCGGTCGGCTTTGAAAGCACGCTGCCGTTCGTGCACGGCTCGCAGGGCTGCGTCGCCTATTACCGCTCGCACTTCTCGCGTCACTTCAAGGAACCCAGTTCCTGTGTGTCGTCCAGCATGACCGAGGACGCGGCGGTATTCGGCGGCCTCAACAACATGATCGACGGCCTGGCCAATGCCTACAGCATGTACAAGCCCAAGATGATCGCCGTGTCCACCACCTGCATGGCCGAGGTGATCGGCGATGACCTGAACGCCTTCATCAAGAACGCCAAGGAAAAGGGCTCGGTGCCGGAAGAATTCGACGTGCCCTTCGCCCATACCCCGGCCTTTGTCGGCAGCCATATCACCGGCTACGACAATGCGCTCCTGGGCGTGATCAAGCACTTCTGGGACGGCAAGGCCGGCACCGTGCCGGTGCCCGAACGCGTGCCGAACGAGAAGATCAATTTCGTGGGCGGTTTCGACGGCTACACCGTCGGCAACCAGCGTGAAATCAAGCGCATCTTCGACCTGATGGGCGTCGACTACACCATGCTGTGCGATGCCTCCGACGTGTGGGATACGCCCACTGACGGCGAATTCCGCATGTACGACGGCGGCACCACGCTGGAAGACGCGGCCGCCGCGCTCAACGCCAAGGCAACGGTTTCCATGCAGGAATATTGCACCGTCAAGACGCTGGATTTCTGCGCCGGCAAGGGCCAGGAAACGCTCGCCTTCAACCACCCGGTCGGCGTGGCGGGCACCGACCAGTTCCTGATGGGCATCTCCAGGCTCACCGGCAAGGAGATCCCCGAGGCGCTGGCCAGGGAACGCGGCCGGCTGGTGGACGCCATCGCCGACTCCAGCGCCCACATCCACGGCAAGAAGTTCGCCATCTACGGCGACCCCGACCTGTGCTATGGCCTGGCGGCCTTCCTGCTGGAGCTGGGCGCCGAGCCGACGCACGTGCTGGCCACCAACGGCGGCAAGGACTGGGCCGCGAAGATGCAGACACTGTTCGACAGCTCCCCCTTCGGCAAGGGCTGCCATGTCTACGCCGGCAAGGACCTGTGGCACATGCGCTCGCTGCTGTTCACCGAGCCGGTCGACTTCCTGATCGGCAACACCTACGGCAAGTATCTGGAGCGCGACACCGGCACGCCGCTCATCCGCATCGGCTTCCCGGTGTTCGACCGCCACCACCACCACCGCTACCCGGTGTGGGGCTACCAGGGCGCGATGAACGTGCTGGTGTGGATCCTCGACAAGATCTTCGACGAGATCGACAGGAACACCATCATCCCGGCCAAGACCGACTACAGCTACGACATCATTCGCTAGACGCGACGATCGTGTGGAAGCCGGCCGCGGGGACTTGTCCCTGCGGCCGGTTATTTTTTGTGGGCGCATACCTACATGCCACCATCCATGGCGAAAACGTCAAAGCCCCCGTCTTGCTGCATCCGGCCGGACAATGACCACCTGAGCGCGGCAGACAGGCGCGTCTTGATCTGTGGCTTCACGCCCTCATGTCAACGCCGCTTCCAGCCGCTGCTTGCGTTTTTCCCAGTCCGGCATTACCTGCCCGAGCAATTTGAAGAACCGTGCATCGTGGTCGCGGTGTTTGGTGTGGCAAAGCTCGTGGACCACTACGTACTCGATGCAGGCGCGCGGCGCGCGCACCAGGTTGACGTTCAACGTCATGGAGCCAGCACGCGACAGACTGCCCCAGCGGGATTGCATGGCGCGCACGATCAGGCGCGGCTGCTCGACGTTCTTGAAGTGGGACAGGCTGGCGTCCAGCACTTCGGTGAATACCGCGCGTGCGCGGTCGAGATACCAGCGATGCAGGAGTGCCCTGACTTGATCCGGGCCGCGCTCAGCCTGCGGCTCGCCAGGCAGCATGACCAGAAGCTGGCCGCGCGTGAGTTTGATACCCGGCATCCCTGGCGCCCCCCCTGCGGGCGCACTTCGTGCGTCCAAAATCGCTCCCTGCGATTTTGTCACGCTGGGCGACTCGTCTTGCTGCACCTTCAGCCGGTACTGCCGGCCGAGATAGAGATGCGATTCGCCGTTGACGTACTGCCGCTCCGGGGTGCGGGGTCGGTAGCGTTCGAATTCGGCCAGTTGCCGGCTGATCCAGCCGGCGCGTTTCTGCACGCGCTCCGCGATCAGGGCCTCCGGGCAGCCGAGCGGCGCGCGTACCAACACGCGGCTGTCGGGGTGGACCTCGATGGCCAATGTCTGCCTCGATGCCAGAAAGCGCACCTCGTAGCGGATCGTGTCGGTCCCGTAAGTCAGCGTTCCGGTCATCGTCTTCACCCTGCCATCCGGTGGCGGGCGAGCTGCATGGCTTTCTCGATGATCTCGTCCATCTCGTCGGTGGACAGCGCGATGCCGCGTGCGCCCTTCACCTCGTCGTAGAGGTAGTCGTCGATCGCGTTCATGGTCCGGCGCTGGGCATCGAGGTCATCCCAATAACCCACCTTGCGGTTGCGCCGGAAGATGTCCCACACCGCCATCGCTGCTTCGGCGGCGGTGTTCTGAGCCTGCTCGGCGTCGCTGAGGTGGTTCTCCACGAAGGGGCGCAACAGGCCATAGACGGCAGCCGCGTCGGCGTCTCCGTTCAGTGCCGGTGGCAGGTCATCGCCCTTGCGCGAAACCACGGCGTCCTTGATCTCGGTGACCCGCTGCAGGTACTCCAGATCGGACAGGCGCCTGGCGCGGTAGTCGTCGATGGCCTGCTGGATCAGTTTGGAAAACTTTTCGTAGAAGGCCGGGTCCTGCTCCAGCCGCTCGTTGATGGCGCGCTTGGTGGCGTGGGCGATCATGTCGGCCTTGGCCCCGAGGTTCTTCTCGCTGCCCGCGCCTTGCTCCTCGACCACCTTCTGGAATGCGGCCTCGTCGAAGATGTTCACCGGCGCGTTCAACCGCACCACCTCGGAAGCCGAGATGTGCGTATCCAGCAGCTTCTGGATGCGCGGTTCGAAGTCGCGATAGTCCACCGATTCCGCATAGCGCAGCTTCACGGCTGCCTTCAGGTTCACGAAGCGCTTCAGATCGTTCTTGTAGGCGCGCAGCTTCTGCTCGGGTGTGTCGGTGATGAAACGTTCGCTGGATAGCGCGATGGCCAGGGTCTTGGCATAGGCCGACAGCCGCTCGTAAAACCCGGCGCGCAGCTTTTCGTCAGCCAGCAGTTGTTCGAAGGCTTCCTCGTCCTGACGGTTCTTCACCGTCTTGAACAGGTCCCACAGCTCCGCGTGGCGCTGCGGGAGTTGCTTTACCTCATCCTGGATCGAGGCCAGCGCGCCCTTGAGGTCGTCCGCATCGAAGCCTTCCAGCGCGCTGTAGGTGGTCAGCGCCTGATCCAGCTCGCCCAACACACCCACGTAGTCGATGACGTAGCCGAAGTCCTTGGCCTTGCTGCCGGACTCGTCCTCGTACAGCCGGTTCACCCGGGCAATGGCCTGCAACAGGGAATGATCCTTGAGCCGCCGGGTCAGGTAGAGCACCGTGTTGCGCGGTGCGTCGAAGCCGGTCAACAGCTTGTCCACCACGATCAGGATTTCCGGCTCGTCGCCGAACTTGAAGGCATTGACGATCTGCTTGTTGTAGTCCTCCTCCGAGCCGTAGCGCTTCATCATGCGCTGCCAGAAGGCCACCACCGCGTCGGTGGACTCCTCGGCGTCGATCTCGTCGAAGCCTTCGCGCTCGTCGGGTGGCGAAATGATTACCTCGCTGCTGACCGCGCCCAGCTCGTCCAGAAACGCCTTGTAGCGCAGCGCGGCCGCCTTGTTGGGCGCCACCAGCTGCGCCTTGAAGCCGGTGCCCTGCCAGTTCTGGCGGTAATGCTCGCTGATGTCGAAGGCGCGCATGTAGATCACCTGCTCGGCCTTGTTCAGCATCTCGGCGCGGGCGTATTTCTTTTTGAGATCCGCCTTCTGCTGGTCGGTCAGCCCCTGGGTGTGGCGCTCGAACCAGATGTCGATGGCCGCCTGATTCTGCTCCAGCTCCACCATGCGCCCTTCGTAGAGCAGCGGCACGATGGCACCGTCGGCCACCGCCTGGTCGATGGCATAGGTGTGGATCACGCCGCCGAACTTGGCCACGTCGCTCTTCTCGCGGGTCAGCAGCGGCGTGCCGGTGAAGCCGATGTAACAGGCATTGGGAAACATCTGCCGCATGCGCGCCGAGTAGCTGCCCAGCTGGGTGCGCTGGGTTTCGTCCACCAGCACGAAGATGTCGGGCGAGGCGTCGCTGAACTTTTTGTAAGCCAGCGCCTTGTCGAACTTGTGCACCAGGGTGGTGACGATGTGCGCCTTGCCATCGGACACCAGTTCCACCAGATGGCGGCCGCTCTCGGCCCGGTCGGGCGACAGGCCGCAGGCCGCGAAGGTGTTGCCGAGCTGCTTGTCCAGGTCCACCCGGTCGGTCACCAGCACGATGCGCGGATTCTTGATGGCAGGCTCCAGTGCCAGCGCGCGCGCCAGCATCACCATGGTCAGCGACTTGCCCGAGCCCTGGGTGTGCCAGACGATGCCGCCCCGGCGGCGAAACTCCCCTCGCCCGCTTGCGGGAGAGGGGCCGGGGGAGAGGGCCGGTTCGACCTGCCGCACTCGCCGCAGCACCTCCTGAATGGCGAACACCTGTTGATAGCGCGCGATCTTGCGCACGCCGCCGTCGAACACGGTGAAGGCCCAGGCCATCTCCAGCAGGCGCTCCGGGCGGCACAGCGCGTAGAGCGCGCGGTCCTGCTCGGTCACTTGACGATTGACCAGGTACTCACCTTCCTCGTGGATGCGTAACCCTGCAAAGGCCAGATCGAACAGCGAGGCCTTGACCGACTCCGGCAACGGGCGCTCCAGCAGCGGCGCGATTTCGGCGTCCGCCACGTCCTCCTTCCACTTCGACCAGAACTTGGCCGGGGTGCCGGTGGTGGCGTAGCGGGCCTCGTTCTTGTTCACCGCCAGCACGGTCTGCACGTAGGTGAACAGGCGCGGAATGTATTCGTCGCGCTGGTTGCGGATGGTCTGCGAGATGGCCTGGGCCACATCGACCTTGGGCGACTTGCACTCGATCACCGCGAAGGGAATGCCGTTAACGAACAGCACGATGTCCGGCCGACAGGTCTCCACGCTGCGCGTGCGCTCCACCGCGAATTCGGCGGCCACGTGGTAGACGTTGTTCGCCCCACCTGTAGAAAAGTCGCGCCAGTCCACGTAGTTGAGCGTGAAGCTCTTCAGATCACCCTCGATGGACTGCTCCAGCGCCACGCCCAGGGTCAGCAGGTCGTAGACCGCCTCGTTGGTCTTGAGCAGGCCATCGTACTTGATGTTCTTCAGGCGCTGGATAGCGCTCTGGATGTTCTCCTCGCTGAAGAGGTACAAACCGCCCTTGTGCTGTATGCGGTTCAGCTTCTTCATCTGCTCGCGCAGGATCTCCTCCAGCAATACATTGCCGGCCCTGCCGCCGCGCGCGGCCAGCGCCTCGGCGGGCGTCAGGTACTGGTAGCCCAGGTTTATCAGCACCTGCAGGGCCGGAATTTGCGAAAGGTATTTTTCGTCGAAGCGGAAGCTGCGCTCGGCGGCGTGGTTGTCTGGATCTTTCATGAGCTAAACTCCCGTTCAAAGGTTCCTCGCCGGTGACAAGTGCCCAAGGGGCTCTTTCGGGCCGTGGCCCGGATAGCTGGCGAGGTCATTCATTCGTTGCACGGATTGGGCCTTTCCCGGTCGGCTGAACGGCTCTGGACTTCCTCCGGGGCCGTTTTGTTTTCTGCGGACGTACCCTCTCCCGGCCTTCGGCCACCCTCTCCCGCAAACGGGAGAGGGGAAAGACCGGCAGCCACATCGCCTTTGCTCTTCTTTCCCGCGAGCGGGAGAAAGGAAAAAACTCCCGCCGCAGTGCTCTTGGTCCCCTCTCCCGCTTGCGGGGAAAGACCGGAAAGACCGACACTCGCGTCGCCTTTGCTCCCCTCTCCCGCGTGCGGGAGAGGGGCTGGGGGAGAGGGTGCGTCAGTGGCGCCAAGCAATTCCCGGATCCGCTCCAGCACCCCTGGCAGGTTCTGCATCACTTCGTTGTTCCAAAACCTCAGCACTCGATAACCATTCGCCGCAAGCCATGCATCGCGCCGCTGATCATAGGCGACATCATCGGCATGCTGCCCGCCGTCCAGTTCGATCACCAGCCGGCTTTCCAGGCAGACGAAATCGACGATGAACGGGCCGGTCGGTTTCTGCCGCTTGAACTTCGCGCCCTCGAACCGGTGGCCGCGCAGGTGATACCAGAGCATCGGTCATGTCCTTGCGCAGCGCCTTGGCGTGCTTCAGTAAACGCGGATCAGTCATGCTGGCCCTCTCCCGGCCTTCGGGCGCCCTCTCCCGCAGGCGGGAGAGGGGAAAAACCGGCACGCGCGTCGCCTTTGGTCCCCGCTCCCAGCTCTGCGCTCTTGCTCCCTTTTCCCGCCGCCGCACTCTTGCTCCCCTCTCCCGCGTGCGGGAGAGGGGTCGGGGGAGAGGGTGCGTCCACAACCGGCAGCCGCCACTCGCCAGTGAGCAGCTTCTGCATCAGGCCGCGCTTTTGGGTCTTGAGCGCCGCGATGGACTGGCCGAGCAGGTCGATCTCCTCGCGCAGGGCGTTGAGGTAGCGGGCGACGGCAGTCTGGCGGGTTCTATCCGGAAGCGGAATCGTGATCGCGGCGAACTCCGAGAAGGACACGGTCTCGCGGACGCTGCCCTGGGCGCTGTTCTTGATGCGCTGTCGGGCCTCGTGGGAGTTCAGCCAGTGCAGGAAGTAGTCTGAGTCGACCTTGGCCTCGTCGAGCCGGAACACGACATACATCGGGCTGAGCACGCCATCGTCCCAGCCGTCGAGGCGGGCGATGGAGCCGACGTTGATGCGCGATGGGTTGTAGGCGTACTGCCCACGGCACACGACCTTGTAGTTGGACAGGTCGGCGCTGGCGACGCGGCGTTCGAACTGGTCTTCCGGCAGCACGAAGCCGCGCGAGTTGGTCACACTCAGGACGCGCGCCTCGTTGCCACCGCGATTGCGCGCGGAGACTTCCTCGGCAAAGGCACCGACATGGCCGTGCGGGTGCTGGCCCCGGCTGATCAGGCGCGACAGTTCATGGCTGTAATGCCGCTCCTTCGCCCCGATCAGTTGCTCGGTTTTCGCAAGTGCCATGTCCCAGGTGAGAAGCGCCTTAGCGATGCGTCTCTGGACGGGCTTGGGATGCAGAACAAGCGCCACCGCGCGTACGTCATCCTGATTGATGCTCGCTTGCGCTACAGCAGGCTTTGCAACTTTACGGAAATGCCTACGTGCCGGCCCGGCTTGTAGCACAGTAGCCACATACTCTGGAGCTAGCGGAGCTTCTTCGCTGATGCGTATTCGCATCATGTTTGACTCGAACACCGGGTACTCACGCATAGAGGGGACCAGCATGCTCTTGCCGATGTGAGTCAGACTGTTTACGCGATTAATGATGATGTCGTTTTCACGGATGACATATTGACCACGCTCTTGCGGGGAGAGCGCAACCCTGCTGAACGAGTTCGTTGTCAATCGGCCATGATTGTCGAAATCAGTGATTCTTAGAATCGGGGTCCCTTCTCCGTACTCATCCGAGTGTTTATAGATGCCGTTCTGGAAACAGGCGTCATCAAGCAACGCACCTAGCTTTGTGTGCGATTCTGAAGATTCTTGACGTAGAAGCGAGGGTGTTTTTCCGGCAGTCATTTTTTCTTCCCCCGCCCCTTGCCTTCCAACTGCCGCTCGGTCTGTTCCAGCGCCGCCATGTCCTCGGCATCCGCGGCCAACCTCGCCGCCTCGCGCCGGGCGGCGTCGAAGCTCTCGTAGCGTTCCAGCGCCAGCTTCTCCGCCACCTCACTGCGCAGCTTGCCGGCGTGGGTCAGCACCTCGCGCTCGTTGAACTGCAGGAAAGCGTCGAGCTTGCCTTCCCAGTCGCGCATGGTCAGCGTGTGCCGACGCTGGGCCTGGTCCTCGGCGTAGTCGAGGTACATGACCACGATGCGGTCCAGGGCCTCGATCTCTTCGCGGCTGAGGTAGTTCTTGGCGACGGTGACGTCCTGCTTGCGCACCCGGCCACCGGCCCAGGTGGTCAGGCCCATGTTGGGCAGGGCGGGGTCGGCGCGGCCGGCGATGAGTTCGGGCGCGGTGTGGCCGGTGACGGCCCAGAGCATCTTGTTCTGCACTTTCTTGAAGAACAGCTGGGCGGCCTCGGACTTGCTGTCGTAGTCCACGGCAGTGGCATAGATGTCGCGGATCTTCTGGTAGAAACGCTTTTCCGAGGCGCGGATGTCGCGGATGCGCGCCAGCAGCTCGTCGAAGTAGTCCCAGCCGCCGGGCTCCTTGAGGCGGGCGTCGTCCAGCACGAAGCCCTTGACCAGGTACTCGCGCAGGTGCGTGGTCGCCCACTGGCGGAACTGGGTGCCGCGCGGGGAGCGCACCCGGTAGCCGACGGCCAGAATCATGTCGAGGTTGTAGTGCTTGAGGCTGCGATTGACCGCCCGGCCGCCCTCCTGGCGAACCTGTAAGAGTTCCTTACAAGTTGCCCCCTCGCTCAGCTCGCCCTCGGCATAGATGGCCTTGGTGTGCTGGGTGATGTTCTGCGGCGTGGTGTCGAACAGGGTGGCGATCTCGGCCTGTGTCAGCCAGACCGTGCCGCCCTCGGCGCGCAACTGGATGGCAGCGCTGCCATCCTCGGCCGTGTAGAGGATCAGTTCGCCGCCGCTCATTGCTTCTTCCTCGGTTTCTTCCTGGGCGGCGTAAGACCGGGCGTTTCGGCGGCATCCGAGTCCGGCGGCGCCAGATAGTTTTCGCGGCTGACGACGGGTTTGCCGGACTTCGCCTCCAGTTCCTTGCGTGCGTTACCGGCGACCGCGCCACCCACCTTGGCGGCGGTCTTGTTCTGCTCGAAACCCTGGGCATCCTTGCGCTTGGCGATCTCGGTGGTGCTGGCCTCGCCCAGCATGGTGAAGATCAGTTCCAAGTCGGTCATGTGGTCACGCAGATTGGCGGCTTTGGCATGTTCCAAGCCCTTGAGCTTCTTGTGGTCGCCGGGGGTGATGCCGAAGGTGGCGCGGGCGATCTCGGCGGTGAGGATGGAGTATTCGCGGCCCTCGGTGACGCCGCGTTGCTTCCATTCGTCGGTGAGGGCGCCGCGCACGGTGATGGAGCGCAGGCGCTTCTCGATCCAGTCCTTTGGGTAGCCCTTGGCTTCGTAGAGTTCGCGCGCGCGGGCACTGGCGAGTTCCGGGTCTTCGATTTCCTTGACCCGTTCGTAGCCGACCTGGGCCAGCCAGCGCTTGAAGGGTTCGGCCTTGGGTGAGGGGATGGACTGAATGATGCGGAATAGCGTCTCGGTATCGGCGCAGTCGGTTTCGCGCTGCTTGCCGTCCGGCGCGGTCAGTTTCAACCGTACGATTTTTTCGTACGGTTGGCCGGAACCCGCTTCCTGGGCCAGCTTGCGTTTGAGATCGGACCAGTAGCGCCTGGGTATCGCGGTTTCGGAAAGTATGCCGACCACGTCGATGACGGAGAACCACCATTGGTCTGCATGCCAAATGCGGCGGATGGCTTGCTCCTGAAAGACGACGATACGGCCTTCGCCGTCCGGAGCGGCGGGGGTGATGTTCTTGCTCATACGCCCAGCTCCTTCAAGTACTGCTTCATCCTCGTCCGCACCTCGGCCAACTCGCCCTCCAGGCGCTCGATCTCCTGCTCGACGGCGGCGACGTCGATCTCTTCCTCTTCCTCGAAGGTGTCCACGTAGCGGGGGATGTTGAGGTTGAAGTCGTTGTCGGCGATCTCCCGCAGGCTGGCGACATGGGCGTACTTGTCCACCGGCTGCCGTGCGCGGAAGGTGGCCAGCACCTTGGCCATGTGCGCGTCGAGCAGGGTGTTCTGGTTCTTGCCGCTCTGGTAGTCGCGGCTGGCATCGATGAACAGCACGTCCTGGCAGTCCTCTCGGATGCCACCCTTTTCGCGGGCGCGGTCGAATACCAGGATGGCGACGGGGATGGATGTGGTGGGGAACAGGTTGCCCGGCAGGCCGATGACGGCATCGAGCAGGTTCTCCTCGATGAGCGCCCGGCGGATGCGGCCCTCGGCGCCGCCCCGGAACAGCACGCCGTGCGGCACCACCACCGCCACGCGGCCCTCCTGTGGCAGCGCGGTTTCGATCATGTGGGTGATGAAGGCGTAGTCGCCCTTGGACTTGGGCGGCAGGCCGCGCCAGAAGCGGCTGTAGCGGTCGGCCTCCACCTCCTGGCCGCCCCATTTGTCGAGGCTGAAGGGCGGATTGGCCACCACCACATTGAAGCGCATCAGGCGGTCGGCCTCCACCAGCGCCGGGCTGTTGAGGGTGTCGCCCCATTCGATGCGGGCGGCGTCCTTGCCGTGCAGGAACATGTTCATCCGGGCCAGCGCCCAGGTGCTGCCGTTGACCTCCTGCCCGAACAGGGCAAAGTCGCGGCTGCCTTGCGCCTCCACCAGCGCGGCGGCCTCGATCAGCAGACCACCGGCGCCGCAGGTGGGGTCGCAGATGCGGTCGCCGGGTTTGGGCGCGGCCAGTTGCGCCAGCAGCTTCGATACCTGCTTGGGCGTGTAAAACTCGCCGGCCTTCTTGCCGGCATCCGAGGCGAAGCGCTCGATCAGATAGATGTAGGTGTCGCCGATCACGTCCTCGGAGACGCGCGAGGGGCGCAGGTCGAGCTTGGCAAAATCGCCGAGCAGGTTTTCCAGGCGGCGGTTGCGGTCCCTGGTCTTGCCGAGGTTGGCCTCGCTGTTGAAGTCGATGTTGCGGAACACACCTTCGAGCTTGGCCTTGTTGGCCTCCTCGATGTGGTCGAGCACGATGTTGATCAGCTCGCCGAGGTTGGCTGCCTTGCGCCGCTCGTACAGGGCGTGGAAGTCGGCCAGGAAACGGTCGGTGACTTCGCCGGTATTGATGCGCGCCATCCCTGGCGCTCCCCCTGCGGGCGCACTGCGTGCGTCCAAAATCGCTCCCTGCGATTTTGTCTCGTCCTTGAACTCGACGTAGGGCAGGATGAAGCGCTCGCGTTCCAGCTTGCGGCGAATACGCTCCTCGTTGTCGCCGTACTCCTTCTTGTACTCGGCGTAGTGGTCGGCCCACTGGTCGCTGATGTACTTGAGGAACAGCATCACCAGGATGTAGTCCTTGTACTGCGCCGGGTCGATGACGCCGCGAAAGGTGTCGCAGGCGGCCCAGGCGGTGTTGTTGACGTCTTGTTGGGTGAGTTGGTCGGTCATGGCGTGGCCCTTTCTGGGGATGGGTGGGCAAGCTTCATCAGAAGGTGGGTGGTCAGGCGTTGGCGCAGGGTGGCGATGCGCGCCAGCAGCGCTTGTTCCTCTTCGGCCAGGCCGGCGGCCTGTGCAATGCGTTGCTGCGTGGCCAGCGAAGGCAGCGGAACCTCCAGCGCCTTCAGCGCTTCGGCGCTGATCATCCGCACCGAGGTGCCCTCGGCCAACGCCGCCAGTTGGGCTTGGGTGGCCGGCGCGTTGATGTACCAGCAGAGATATTCGGGCAGCACCTTGTGCGGCCGGATCAGCAGCATCGGCGCCGAGAGCACAGACGGGCCGATGCCTTCCGCTACCAGCGCCGCGCCATTGCTGCGGCCCCGCGAACGGAACAGCAGGTCGCCGGCGCGCAGCAGGTGGTGGGTCTTGCCCTTGGGCAGAGCTACTCGGATTGTCTCTTCGGCGTGCAGCAGGTCGGCGTCGTCGATGTCCTTCATCTGGATCACGGCGACATCGCCCTGCGGGTCGTGCTCAACGCGCGACCGGAAGGGGTAGCCCATCTGTACTTCTGCCAGCTCGCCGAGACGCATATATGCAAAAACTCGATTACGACAATCATCATTGGCGCGACCTTACTGTGGCCAGACCGCACCTGTCAATATGAAGTAACGAGGTTTCTGCAAACATTTCAGGCGGTTCGATCCCTGTCGTGGGCGATGATGCGGACAAAGTGCAGCCAAAGCCGCGAGGGCGTGTAGCGCCGGTGGCGGGCTCCCACGCAAATCGGGCAACCCCACGCGGGGCGCATATACCATGAAAAACAAAAGATAGACTTTCGATTTTCATGGCAT
>JBFXFL010000047.1:0-11107 GCA_050179115.1 Porticoccaceae bacterium
TCCTCGATGCCCTTGCGGATGTAGCTGCGCACCCGCTCCTGCTGGGTCCTGGAGATGAGCGGCCCGAGCTTGGCTTTGGGATCGGCGGACTGGCCCAGGGTGAAGGATTCGGCCACTTCCTTGGCTTTTTGGGCGGCGCGCGCATGGGCGGTGCGGGGCACCAGCATGCGGGTGTGGGCGGAGCAGGTCTGGCCGCTGTTGAAGTAGCAGTCGTTGACGGTGCCGCGCACGGCGTCTTCGATATCGGCATCTTCCAGGATGATGGACGCTGATTTGCCGCCCAGCTCCAGCGCCACGCGCTTGACGGTCTGCGCCGCCAGCTCGGCGACGCGCTTGCCGGCGCGGGTGGAGCCGGTGAAGGACACCATGTCCACCTTGGGATGGCGCGCCAGCGCCTCGCCCGCCACCGGCCCGACGCCGGTGATCAGGTTGAACACCCCGGGCGGAAAGCCCGCGCGGTGCACTTCCTCGGCCAGCACAAAGGCGGCGAGGGGCGCGACCTCGCTGGGCTTGACGATCACGGTGCAGCCGGCGGCGAGCGCCGGGCAGATCTTGGCCATGATCTGGTGCAGGGGGTAGTTCCAGGGCGTGATGGCGGCAACCACGCCCACCGGCTCTTTCACCACCAGGGAGTTTTCGATGCGTTCCTCGAAGCGGTAGTCGGCAAGAATCCTGACGAAATTGTCGATGCTGACCAGCGGCAGGCCGGCCTGGATGTTCTTGCTCATGGCGAGTGGCATGCCCACTTCGCCGGCCATGATTTCGCCCAGTTCATCGATGCGGGCCGCGAGGCCCTCGCGCAGTTTCATCAGCAGGGCGCGGCGTTCCTGGGCGGTGGCCTGACCCCAGGTCTCGAAGGCACGGGCCGCAGCTTCGACCGCGCGGTTGGCATCGGCTTCGACCCCGTCCGGGACGCGGCCCATGACCTCCTCGGTGGAGGCGTCGATCACATCCAGGGTGCCGGTGCCGACGGGCGTCACCCAGGCGCCGTCAATGTAGAACTTGTCGCGAATTATCATGATTGGTCTCCGTCAGGGGTCTGCAATCTGGTTCCGATGCTAGACCCTGGCGCGGACGACGGCAAACGGCATTCCTGTGCGACCGCCACGGACGGCGGAAACCGACTGTAGGGTGGGCAAAGGCCGATAGGCCGTACCCACCGGGATTCCGGCTCGGTGCCGGGCGAAGATCCGCGTGGGCACGCTGCGCTTTGCCCACCTGCCGCGTTTTCACACGGCCTCGGGGCGGGCATCCAGAAGGCTCTGAGATCCCTGGGTTCCCGCTTGCGCGGGAACGACGATCAGGTGGTTATTCGATGGCATCCCTAGCGCGTGGCGCCAGCCTCCCGCCAGCGCGCGATGCCGGCGGCATCGAGCCCGAGCCACTCGGTCAGCACCTGGTCGGTGTGTTGCCCGAGCGTCGGCGCGGGATCGAAAGTGGCGGGATCGCTGCGCGAGAGCTTGATCGGATTGCCCGGCGCATGGGTGCGCCCGCCGTCGGGATGGCCGACCTCCACCACCATCTCGCGGTGGCGCACCTGGGGATCGGCGAGCGCCTGACTGAAGGTGTTCATGGGCGCGCAGGGAATGCGCACAGCTTCCAGTCGTTCGAGCCAATACGCATTGGTGTTGGTCGCGAAGATCTCGCCCACCCGACCCTCGATCAAGGCCTTGTTGGCGAGCCGGCCGGGCTGGTGGTCGAACTCGGGCTGGCGCAGATCCTCGGCGCCGAGCACTTCCAGCAGGCTCTGCCAGAATTCGTCGAAGATCACCGCGATCACGATGAAGCCGTCGCGGGTGCGGAAGCTGTTGTAGGGCACGTGGACGAAATGGGAGTTGCCGATCGGCTCCGGGTCTTCGCCCGACAGAAAATACATGGTCGCCATGTAGCTCATCATGGCGATCTGGCCGTCCAGCATGGAGATGTCGAGATGCTGGCCGCGACCGCTGCGCTCGCGCTCGTAGAGGGCGGTGAGGATGCCCACCAGCCCGAACAGACTGCCGCCGAGATCGGCGATGGGCAGCCCCGAGCGCAGCGGATGTTCGGCATCGTTGCCGGTGATGGACATATTGCCGCCATAGGCCTGCACCACCTGGTCGAAGGCGGTGCGGTTGCGCCCGGGGCCCGTCTCGCCGAACCCGGTCACCGAGCAGGTGATGATGCGCGGGTTGATGGCCGCGAGGCGGTCATGGTCGATACCGAGCTTGGCGGTGACGCCGACGCTGAAGTTGTCGCACACGATGTCCGCATGGGCGACCAACTCGTAAAAGAGTTCGCGCCCGGCGGCGGTCTTGAGATCGATCACCAGACTTTTCTTGTTGCGCGACAGGCACAGGAAATAGGCACCCATGCCGGCGATGGAGTGTTTGGGATCGCGGGCCAGCAGACTGCGGGTGCGCTCGCCTTCCGGCGGTTCCACCTTGACCACTTCGGCGCCGAGATCGGCGAGCGTCATGGTGGCGAAGGGGCCGGAGAGGATGTGGGTCAGATCGAGGACGCGGACGCCCGCGAGGGGTTTGGACATGGCGCCGGCCCGTGAGTGATTGGGGCCGGCATTGTGGCATCAAGTCGGAACCGGCAAAACCCGGCGGCAGTGGCTGACGGCAGTGGGCGGCGTCAGCCGCAGGCTTCAGGTCTGCAACAGCTCCTCGGGAGGCTGTTCACAGTCGAGCTTTTTGCCGAGCAGCACGCCGATGGGTTCGAGCAGAAACGCATCGTCCTCGCAGGCGAAACTGATCGAGGTGCCGGTCTTGCCGGCACGGCCGGTGCGCCCGATGCGGTGGACATAGTCCTCGGGCTCTTCCGGCAGCGTGTAGTTGATGACGTGGCTGATGCCGTCGACATGGAGCCCGCGCCCGGCCACGTCGGTGGCGACCAGCACCTTGAGCTTGCCGCTTTTGAACGCATCGAGGGTGCGCACGCGCTGGTTCTGGGCGACCTCGCCGGACAGCAGTCCCGCCTCGATCCCGGCGGCGCGCAGGCGCTCCTGGAGCTTGCGGCACTGATCGCGGCGATTGGCGAAGACGATGGCGCTCTCCACTTCGGGGTCACGGAGCAGATTGCGCAGCAACGCAAATTTCTTGCGCGCCTCGGTGATGAACACCCGTTGATTCACTGACTCGGCCGCCACCCGCTCGGGCTCGATCTCGACGAACACGGGGCGCTCGGTCCACTGCTCCGCCAGGCGATGGACGTCGTCGGTGAAGGTGGCGGAGAACATCAGGGTCTGGCGGTGTTCGGCCTTGTTGGGGGTCAGGCGGACGATGCGCCGCACCTGGGGAATGAAGCCCATGTCCAGCATGCGGTCCGCCTCGTCGATCACCAGAATCTCGGCCTGGTCGAGGTAGACGTCGCGGCTGTTGCAGAAATCGAGCAGGCGTCCCGGCGTCGCCACCAGGATGTCGCAATGGCGCTGGTGCAGGTGCTGGCGCTGCTTGTCGTAATCCATGCCGCCGACCAGGGTGTGAACCTCGAGATCGGTGTACTTGCACAGATCCTTGGCGTCCTGGGCGATCTGCATCACCAGCTCCCGCGTCGGGGCGATCACCAGGGAGCGCGCCTCGCCGGCAAAACGCTCGCCCTCGACCGGGTTGTTCAGCAGGTCGGTGATGATGGTGATCAGGAAAGCCGCGGTTTTGCCGGTACCCGTCTGGGCTTTGCCCACCACGTCATGGCCGCGCAACGCAAAGGGCAGCGCGCGCGCCTGGATCGGCGAACAGTAGCGAAACCCCAGATCGGCGATGGCGTGCAGCAACGCCGGCGCGAGGTCCAGATCCTGAAACCGCACCATGCCCGGCTGGGGCTCAACCAGGAACTGGTCCGGACTCCAGGCCGTCTGCCCGGCGGGGGCGGCCTGGTCGGCGCGATTGCCGCGCCCACGGGGGCGGCGGCCGGATCCGGTGGCCGCCGGGCTCGATTGCTGGGGATCATTCATGCTGGAAATTATTCACGACTCCAGTGGCGGCCGCCCGCAGAATGCGAAGGGCGGCGGGATCGAAAATCGGCAGGATTGTAGCACGGGGGTCGCGTCGCACCGGCGCGCTCAAGCGGTGGCGAGCACTCCGGTGCGCCGGGCCAGCCAATAATCGAGGCTGACGTAACGACCACCCCCGGAGAAAAACAGGCTGAGCAGCATGATGAAGTAGGTAGCGGCAAATTCGATGCCGTTATTCAGCACCACGAAATTGCCCTTTTCCGTCAGCCAGTCGTAGTTGCCGTGTTCCCGCAACAGGCTGCGGGCCGCGCTCACCCGCCGCCCCACTTCGACACTGTTCTCCAGACTCCGCTCGGCGGCCGGTATGCCCACCATCGCCAGCACCTTGGCGGTGCTGGTATCGGGATCGCCGGGCGCAATCGCGAACCAGCCGTGCTGCCAGTGCACCGTGGCGGTGGCGACGGCCATGGAGATCATCAGGGGAATCGCGAACCAGCGCACCGCAAAGCCGAGCAACAACGCGAACCCGCCGAACAGTTCGGCGCTCGCCGCCAGCGCCAGCATCAGGGCGGGGGCGGGTAGCCCAAGGCCCCAGTCCGGATTGCCGAACCAGGCGACCATGTCGTCCCAGTTGCGAAACTTGTGCAGCCCGACCGCGATCATGACCGGTGCGAGATAGAGCCTCAGCAGCAGCGGCGGCAGGCCGTCGAGATGGCGCAGGCGCCGGAACAGCTGCTGATGCAGTTTGCCGTACATGGTGATCAGTGCGGACATTGGCGACACTCCGATCCGATGGTGTTGGCTCATGGGGTGTTGGTTCATCTGGTGGTAATGCGGCGGCAGAAATCCCTGCGGCGCCGTGACCGTGGCGAAATCACCGGGGAAACACCGGGTTCTGCGCCTCGGCTTTGGCGTAGTAGCGGTCCAGGGGTTCGGATTGGCCTAATTCGGTAACGATGCGGGCGTGGCTGCGCTGCAGATTCCGCGGACTGCGCACGCCGCAGCTGTGGGCGATCACACCCACTTCGTGGACCAGATTGGCGACATAATGGGCGACGCGCGCCGCCTTGTCGGCGGGGTCCAGTCCGCGCTGCAAGTCCGGGTTGTGGGTGGTCACTCCGGTCGGGCAGGTGTTGCGATTGCATTGCATCGCCTGGATGCAGCCCAGCGCGAACATGAAACCCCGCGCGGATACCACAAAATCAGCGCCCACGCACAGCGCCCAGGCCACGTCGACGGGCAGGATGAGCTTGCCAGCCGCAATGACCCGGATGCGCTCCCGCAGCCCGTACTCGCGCAGCGTGTCCACCACGGCGGGCAGGGTCTCGCGAATGCCCAGCCCGGCATGATCCATGAGACTCTGGGGCGCCGCGCCGCTGCCGCCGTCGCCGCTGTCGAGCGTGATGAAATCCGGCGCGGCCTGCGCCAGCCCGCGACGCAGCACCGCGCGACAGAACTCGTCGAGAAACCCGCTACCGCCGATCACCAGCTTGACGCCGACGGGCTTGCCGGTGACCGCGCGAATGTGGCCGATCATGTCGAGCAACTGCTCGACGTTGCGCACTTCGCGATGACCGTTGGGGCTGATGGAATCTTGCCCGACCGGAATGCCGCGAATCCGCGCGACCTCTTCGGTCACCTTGATCCCCGGCAGGATGCCGCCCTTGCCGGGTTTGGCACCCTGGCTCAGCTTGAGCTCAAACATCTTGATCTGCTGGTGCGCGGCGAGTTCGCGCAGGCGCTCGTCGCTGAGGCGTCCCTGGGCATCCCGGACGCCGTATTTGGCGGTGCCGATCTGAAATACCAGATCGCAGCCGCCATCGAGGTGATAGGGAGAAAGCCCGCCCTCGCCAGTATTGAGCCAGCACCCGGCGCGCGCGGCACCTCCCGACAGGGCCAGCGTCGCCACTTTCGAAATGGCGCCATAGCTCAACGCGGATACATTGAAGAACGACGGCGCCAGATAGGGATTGGCGCAGTGCGGACCTATCAGCAGCGGATCGGCCGTCACCGCATCCTCTTCCAGGGTGGGAAAGACGTCCGGTACAAAGAGCACGGAGCCAGGCGCTGTCAGGTTGACCGTGGAACCAAACGCAAGGGTGCTGTCGACGTTCTTGGCGGCGCGATAGACCCAGGTGCGCTGCGCGCGGTTGAACGGCATTTCCTCGCGATCCATCGCGTAGAAATACTGGCGCAAGAAATGTCCGAGATGCTCGAAGCAGTAGCGAAAGCGCCCGATCACCGGGAAGTTGCGGCGGATCGCGTGGCGCTTCTGGCGCACATCCTGGATGTACATCCACAGGATCGCCAGCACACCCATGACCAGCAGGGCGAGCACGCCCACCGCGAACAACTGCAACCCGAGCATCCAGACCGACAACCCGTTACCCGCCATGCATTCCCCAATTGTGTCGTTGTGTCGTTGTGTTGTTGTGTCGTTCGCCAATCGTAGCCCGCTGAGTCCCGACTGCGGTCCGTCGGTCGCCTGACGACTCGACAGCCGCTTGGCAGCGCCCGGGGGGATGGCTATCATCCACCGATGTCAACGCCCCCATCCAGACCCGCCGCTATCGACCCTCGTCGTTCACGGCGCACCCGCTTCATCGCGTTGGCCAAAGTCTATGACCATGCCAGCCGCAAGGTGATCGGTTACCTGGGCGATATCGCCACCGGCGGCATGATGCTGCATGCGCATGACAAACTGCCCATGCCGGGTTCGCGCCTGATTACCATTCACCTGCCCCATCCCGACAAGGGCATGGTGGCCATTGACGCCGGGATCCGGGTCGCCTGGCAACACAAGGATCCCGGCGGCTTGCGGCAGCGGCATATCGGCTGCGAGTTCGTTGCCCTGGATCCCACCGACCGCCTGCTGCTGTTGCAGACCGCGCGCGCCTACGGCATCGCCTAACAGCTTGTTGTAAAACTGCTGCGGCAGCCTTCTGCTTCGTTGCGCGGCCAACCCTTCCTTACCGTTAATAATAGCCTTCCCTGCCAGGTTTTCTTCATCCGCATTGCGTCGGCACCCCGGCTTGGCCTGCGGTCGCGAGACCAGGCCCGTGACCGGAAACCGACGGGCCCGGACCCTCCTCCGGCGGTGCTGTGCATCGGCGTCGCGCTGGTCTATAGTCAGCCGAACCCAAGTACCGCTTACACCAAACTGGCTACAACATAACAAGGGGCCTACCCCTGAGGCATTGCGACCAAAACCGACAACCGCCGCTTCAGGTTCCGCCGGCCCCCTTACCGGGAGGTTTTCAATGACGCAATTCGACACCATCATCAAGAACGGCACGATCTTCGACGGCACCCGTATTCCGCGCTACCGCGCCGATATCGGCATCAAGGACGGCACCATCACCAAGATCGGCCGCCTCGACGCCAGGGACGCCGCCAAGGTAATCGACGCTGAAGGCAAGCATGTCTGCCCAGGCTTCATCGACCTGCACACCCACTACGACGCCCAACTGTTCTGGGATCCCTACTGCACGCTGTCCGGCTGGCACGGCATCACCTCGGTGGTGATCGGCAACTGCGGGTTCGGCTTCGCGCCGGTGGCGCCCGAGCTGCGCGAGCGCTCCATGCTGTCGATGACGCGCGTCGAGGCCATCCCCTTCGAATCCATGAAAGCGGGCATGCCCTGGGACTGGGTGACCTTCCCGGACTATCTCGACAGCATCGACCGCACCCCCAAGGCGATCAACATCCTGCCCTACGTCCCGGTCGCGCCCTTGCTGACCTGGGTGATGGGCATGGAGCGCGCGAAGGCCGGCGCCCTGCCGACCGCGGCAGAAGAGGCCGAAATCTGCCGCCTGCTGGAAGAAGCCATGGACGCCGGCGGCTGCGGCTGGTCGGCGCAACGTCTGGCACCGGGCTGCGGCGCCGACGTGCAGCGGGATTTCGACGGCACCCCGATGCCCACCGACGTGATGCACGACGAGACCTGCATTGCGCTCGCCAAGGTACTGGCGAAACGCAACGAGGGCTTTATCCAGATGACCATGCTGAGCGGCAACGATCCCGCAAAGGATCGGGCGCACATGGAAGAAGTCGCCGCCGTCAGCGGCCGGCCGCTGCTCTACAACGTGGTGCAGGCCGTGGCCAGCGACCCCGAAATCCACCGCAGCACATTGCGCTGGCTGAGTGAATGCCACGCGCGCGGCAACAAGGTCTACGGCCAGGGGCTCACCACGGATTCCGGGTTCACCTTCTCCCTCGACGAATGGAACCTGTGGGACGATTCTCCCGCCTGGCGCCACGTCACCACCGGCACCGTCGAAGAACGGCTGGCGAAAATGGCCGATCCGGCCTTGCGGCAATCGCTGAAGGACAATCCGCCGGGCATCGCCGCCACCGGGCCGATCGAAGAGACCGTGCTGGTGCGCACGCACTCGGACAAGTTCAACGAGTTCAAGGACCACAAGCTCAGCCTGATCGCGCAGAAGACCGGCAAGCATCCGATCGATGCGATGCTCGATATCGCGGTCGGGACGAATCTCAAAGCGGAGTTCTTCGCCACCCTGCCCAACGCCGGCAACCTCCAGTACATGAAGGAGATCATCGACGATCCCTATGTCACCTTCGGGGTTTCCGATGGCGGCGCCCACACCCGCTTCCTGACCGCGGGCCGCTATCCCACGGAAGCCATCGCCAAGTATGTGCGCGAGCACAAGATGCTGTCCCTGGAAGAAGCCCATTGGCGGCTGAGCGCACTGCCGGCGGCACTCGCGGGCTTCAACAACCGCGGCCAGCTCAAGGTGGGCGCGCCGGCGGACATCGTGGTTTACGACTACGAGAAACTCGAAGCGCTGCCGGCCGAAATCACCCACGACATGCCGGCCGGGGAGTGGCGTCGCGTCCAGCGCGCCAAGGGCTACGACTATGTGCTGGTCAACGGCCAGGTCACCATCGACCATGACTGCCAGACCAATACCTACTCCGGCCGTCTGCTGCGCCACGGCGACGGCTGAAGCCTCGCTCAGGCACCGCGTTGTCTGGACCCGGCCGCAAGGCCGGGTTTTTCATTGCCCCCGCATGATCCGGATCTGTTCGATCAGGACGTCCTCCGGCAAACCGCTTTCGAGCGTCAGCCGATCCACCAGGTGACCGTAGCGCGCCTTGATCTGTTGGGCGACCTGGCGCGGCTCGCCCACCACGGCGAAGGTTTCCAGCATTTCATCGCTGATCAGATCGGGCATCCGGTCCCAACCGTTGTTTTTCGATAGCTGGTTGAGCTTGGGTTGCAGATCCTGCCAGCCGTGGCTTTCCAGCACCGGGCGATAGGCCGGCGTCGAGCCGTAGAAGGCGATCCGGTACTTGACGCGCTGTTTGGCGGCCGCGAACTCCGCCTCGGTGCGGCCGGTGACCACGAAGGGCGGGAACGACACCTCGAAACTCTCGCGAGGCCGACCGCGCTCCGCGAGCGTGGCATGGATGCGCGGCAGGATTTCTTCCTCCAGATATTTCGGCGTACAAAAAGTGTGGATGAGGATGCCGTCGGCCTCGCGCGCCGCGGCGTTGATCATCAGTGGGCCCACGGCCGCCATCACCACGCTCGGGCGGCCGTACTGGGTGTTGAGCGGGGTGAAATCCGGGGTCATCAGCGTGTGGCGGTAGCACTCGCCGCGAAAATTGAGCGGCTTGCCGTCGTACCAGCAATCCCAGATGGCGTGCAGCGCGCGGATGAATTCCGCCATCTGCTGCGCCGGCCCGTGCCAGGGCATGCCGAAGCGTTTGGTGATGTGCGCCTGAATCTGCGATCCCAGTCCGAGCGTGAAACGGCCCCGGGAATAGACATTGAGATCGTGCGCGGTATAGGCGGTCGTCATCGGACTGCGCGCAAAGGCCACGGCGATCCCGGTGCGCAGTTCAATTCGCTGGGTGACCGCCGCGCCCATGCCCACCACCAGAAACGGGTCGTTGCGGATCTCGGCGGTAACCACGCCGTCGAAACCCAGACGTTCGCGCGCCTGAAATTCCGCCTGGATCGCCGCGATGTCATCGAGCCGGTCGCCGAAACTGAAACTGCTGTCGATTTTCATGGTACCCCCCGTGTTTTGATGATTCTTGTGGCGGGAATTCTAGCCGAGCGCACCGCTCAAGCCGGCAGGCGCCCGCCGGTGACCCGCTCGCAGCCCGCCAGGTCGCGCCAGGTCTGCACCTCCCGCAACTCCGCGGCGCAGTGCTCGCGCACCGCCGCGCCCTGGCCGCTGCCGTGCTCCAGCAGCAGCCAGCCGCCGGGGCACAGGTGCGCCGGCGCCCCGGCGCTGATCGCGCGCAGCGCGGCCATGCCGGCATCGGCGGCGACCAGGGCCGCACGCGGCTCGAAGCGCACGTCGCCGCGCGCAAGATGGGGATCGGCGGCGTCGATATAGGGCGGATTGGCGACGATCAGGTGATGACGGTCGGTCTCTCCGGCCAGCCAGTCGCCGTATCGGAACCGCACATTGTCGAGCCCAAGCGCGGCCCGGTTTGCCTCGGCGACGGCAAGCGCCGCGGCGGAGCTGTCGATCCCGGTGACCTGCCAGGCGGGCCGCTCCTGCCCCAGTGCGAGCGCGATGGCGCCGCTGCCGGTGCCCAGATCCAGCACCCGTGCGGCGGGTTCCGTGACCAGCGCGAGAGCCAATTCCACCAATAGTTCGGTTTCCGGACGCGGGATCAGGGTTGCCGGCGATACCTTGAGTCGCAAGGTCCAGAACTCCCGTTCGCCCAGGATGTAGGCCATGGGCTCACCGCCCTTGCGGCGCTCGAACAGGGCCGTAAACGCGGTCGACTGGGCCGCGGTCAGCTCGGTTTCCGCGTGCGCGTAGAGAAATGCGCGCCCCCGCTCCAGCACCTTGCACAAGAGCAATTCGGTATCGAGGCGATGGCTCGCCGCGACCTCCCGCAACTCGGCGGCGCGGGCCAGCAATTCCGCAACGGTGGCCATCGTCAGTCGGCGAGGGCCGCGAGCTGCTCGGTGCGGTATTCGTTGATCAGCGGCTCGATCACCGCATCGAGTGCGCCGTCGAGCACGGCGTCGAGCTGGTAAATGGTCAGATTGATGCGGTGGTCGGTGACCCGGCCCTGGGGATAGTTGTAGGTGCGAATGCGCTCGGAGCGATCGCCGCTGCCCACCAGGCCGCGGCGCAGTTCGGCCTGCTCGCGCGCCTGCCGGTCCTGCATCCCGGCCAG
>JBFXFL010000047.1:11207-18854 GCA_050179115.1 Porticoccaceae bacterium
TGGGATCCCTGGGCAACAACAGCAACTGCAATTCCGCTTCCAGCTGGCCGCGCTCGGCCTCCGCCGCCGCCAGATCGTCCTGCGCGAGCGCGCGCAGCTCGGGGTCGGCATCGCGCAGCAGTTCGACGGACGCGGCGCTGTCGGCCACCACCTTGCGGTAACGCTGGTAGGTGACGGCGATGGCCTCGAGTTCGGCGTATTCCCGGGACAGCGCGCGAAAGCGATCCTGGTCCGCGATCACGTCGGCAGAGCCGAGCAGATGCCCGACCTCTTCGTGGCGCTCGACGAGCTGGTCCAGCTTGGCGAGCAGTGAGGCTTTCATTGCGGCTCCATGGTGACGGGTACTTTCCTTCGGGGCGGCCGGGTTGCGCCGGGGATCAGGTTGCGCCCGGGGTTGAATCATCGTGGTCGAACAGCTTCTGCAGCCAGCGCAGCGGTTCCTGGCTACCCTCTTCCCCGACCCGCTTCAATTGCTCGGTAGGCCGGTGGAGCAGCTTGTTGGTGAGTCCGTGCGCCAGTTGCCGCACCACGACATCCGCGGGCTGCCCTGATTCCAGCGCGAGCAGCGCCTTGTCGAGCTCGGCATCCCGAAGCGTCGCGGCGCTGTCGCGGAAGGCGCGGATGGTGCCCACCGCATCACGCTCCAGTTGCCTGCGCTGCCAGCGCGAAACTTCGGAATCGACAATCCCCGTGGCGGCAATGGCAGCGTCTTCGCGGGCACGACGGCCCTCGTCGATCACCTCACGCAGGTCATCCACCGTATAGAGATAAACATCGTCGAGCTGGCCGACCTCGGGCTCGATGTCCCGGGGCACGGCGATATCCACCATCAGCATGGGCCGGTGGCGGCGGCGTTTGAGCGCCGACTCCACCGCGCCCTTGCCCAGCACCGGCAACTGGCTGGCGGTGGATGAAATCACCACGTCGGCCTGATGCAGGTGCTCGGCAAGATCCGCCAGCTGGATGGCGCTGGCACCGTGATGCGCCGCTAGTTCCGCCGCCCGCTCCAGGGTCCGGTTCGCGCAGGTGATGCCCGCCACCCCGGCGTCGTGCAAATGGCGGGCGACGAGCTCAATGGTGTCGCCGGCACCGATCAACAGGGCGCGCACTCCGTCCAGCCGGCCGAAGATCTGCCGGGCGAGCCCGACAGCCGCATAGGCGACCGAGACGGGATTGGCGCCGATGGCGGTCTCGGCACGCACCCGCTTGGCAGCGGCGAACACCGCCTGAAACACCGGTTCCAGTACCGTCGACAGGGTGCCCGCGCCCTGCGCGACCCCATAGGCCGACTTCAGTTGACCGAGAATCTGCGGCTCCCCCAGCACCAGCGAGTCCAGACCGCTGGCCACCCGGATCAGGTGCCGCACCGCGTCCGCGTCGCGATGGACGTAACAACCGCCGGCCAGTTCTTCCCGCGCCACGCCGTGAACGGTCGCCAGCCAGTCGCACAGTGCGTCCGGACCGGCATCGCCGACGGCATAGATTTCGGTGCGGTTGCAGGTCGACAGAATGGCCACTTCCCCCAGCCCTAGCTCCCGTCGCGCGCGGTGGAGATGGTCCGCGACACGCTCGGGCGCGAATGCGACGCGCTCGCGCAACGCCACCGGTGCGGTGTCGTGGTTCAGGCCAAACGCCAGAATCGTCATGTCCGCCCGCTACGCGTCGGCAACGCTAGCAACAGCCTGGCGGCACACACCAGCGCGTCGGCAACTGGCGCCGTGAAACCATGGCCACCGGAAATTTGTCATAAGGGTTGTTGCTACAATAGCGATCGTTTGTGAGGACTTCCATCCACCGTGATTCGCGCGATTAGCTTGCTGGTCGGTCTTTGTGTCGTCCTGGTGTCTGCGTGCGCCGGAAGCCCGCACTCGTACCCAACGGACGCCGCTGGCGATGACCCGGGCTTGTCCCAGGAATCCCCTGCCGGCGACGAGGAGCAGGATTATCCCGTTCAGGCCTTCCCGACACAAACGTTGTACACCTTGCTGGCGGCCGAAACCGCCGGCCTGCGCGGCGATCTCCCCTTCGCACTGCGCAACTATGTGGAACAAGCCCGGATTACCGGCGATCCCGGCGTCATTGCGCGCGCGGTCCAGATTGCCCAGTACGCCGGCGACGAAGCCGCGCTCGGCGAGCTCGGCCTGCTGTGGGTAGACCGCGAGCCCGATAACATCCAGGCCCGGGAGCTGGCCCTGTTCATTCTGTTGCGTCAGGGCAAAGCCCAGGACGCCCTGGTGCACGCGCGATTTTTGCTGGAAAACGGGGACGGGCAGCCGCTGCGGCAACTGGCGGCCCAGGCGGCGGGTTTGCCGGCGGACCAGCACGCAGCACTGCTGACTGACTACCGCGCTCTGGCGCACAGCCATCCGGATGACGTCGACCTGCTGTTTGGTCAGGCGCTGCTCCTGTGGCAGGCCGGGCAACTCCAGGAGGCACTCGCGCTCAGCGCGCAACTCATCAAACTACAACCCCACGAGCCGGCCAGCCAACTGCTCCACACGCAGTTGCTGGACGAGACCGGGAGCAAGGAAAAGGCCCTCGGGCAACTGGAGCAGGCAGTGCGCGAGCATCCCGAAAATCGCGGCCTGAGCCGCGCCTATGTGCGGATGCTGTTCAGCCGTCACGATACGGCGTTCGCCATCGAGAAGCTGGAGCAGCTCTCGCGCATCAATCCCGACGACAACAGCCTGCACTTTGGTCTGGCGCTCGCCTACCGGGATGCGGGTCTTCCGGAACAGGCCCGCGCCGAGCTGGAATTGCTGGTGCGGGATCCCGAGCTGCGCAACGACGCGCATTTTCACCTCGGCCAATTGGCCGAGACAGCCGGCGATGCCACACAAGCGATCCAGCACTACCGACGGGCACGGGGCGCGGTCTTGCTGCCGGCGACCGCCCGCCTCACCAAGCTGCTGGCGCAGAAGGGCGACCTGACTGCCGCGCGACTGTATCTCCAGGAATTGCGCACCGAGCACTTGGAACAAGCCGCCGAACTGTTTCAGATCGAGTCGGAACTACTGATAAGCGAGCGCTACTACAGTTCCGCGCAGGATCTGCTGACCGAGGGTCTGGGGGCGTTTCCCGGCGACATCAATCTGCTCTATGCGCGCTCGCTGGCGAGCGAAAAAATGGGCGACATCGCCGCCGTCGAGCGCGATCTGCGCGCCATCCTCGACCAGGACAGCAATAATGCCGCCGCCCTGAACGCACTGGGCTATTCGCTTGCCAATCACAGCACCAGATACGAGGAAGCCCAGAGCCTGATCGAGCGTGCGCTGGCGCTGCAACCCAACGACGCCTCCATCATCGACAGTCTGGGCTGGGTGCTCTACCGCCGCGGCCAGCATGCCGAAGCGCTGGCGCAGTTGCGCCGCGCCGCCGCCCTGCTGACCGATCCCGAGGTGGCCGCCCACCTCGGCGAAGTCCTGTGGACCACGGGCGACTCCGAACAGGCACGGGCGGTCTGGCGCGAGGCCCTACAGCAATACCCAGACGATCCGCTCATCAAGGCAACCCTCGAGCGCCTGAACGCAGGCCCCCTGTGAGCACCCGCCGTATCGCGCTGGCGCTCGGTCTGGCACTGGCGCTGCTGGTGGCGGGCTGCGCTACCGCTCCGCCCCGCGAAGCCCAGGCCTGGAGCGTGCACCGGGACGCGATGGCGGCCATCGACGCCTGGCACCTCGATGGGAAGCTGGGCTATCGCGGCCGGGGGGAGAGCGGCTCCGCCACCCTGACCTGGATACAGCAGGGTGCTTCGCTCCAGGCGACGCTGAGCGGTCCGTTTGGTGCCGGGACCGCGCATGTTGCGGCGGGTCCCGACGGCGCTGTGCTCCGTCAGCCCGGGATGCCCGAGCGGCGCGCCGCCTCGACGGAAGCGCTCAGTCAGCAGTTGTTCGGCTGGGCCTTGCCTGCCGCGCATCTGCGCGACTGGGTGCGCGGCATTCCCTACCGCGGTACTCCCGTGCAACGGCTCGACGTCGACACCAGCGGTCTGCTGCGTGGACTCGACCAGGATGGCTGGACGCTGGCGTTCGATGACTACAGCGAAACCGCCGCAGGTCTGCTGCCGAAGCGGATCGAAGCCAACAACGGAGGTTTGCATATCCGGCTGGTGATCAAGCAGTGGCATTTCACGACACCCTGAGCGCAACCCCCGCAGCGGTGCCGCTGATCCTGCCAGCGCCCGCCAAGCTCAATCTGTTCCTGCATATCCTGGGACGGCGACCGGACGGCTACCACCGTCTGCAAACCCTGTTTCAGCTGCTGGATTACGGCGACGAACTGGAGCTGAGCGCAACGCCCGACGGTGCCATCGAGGTGGTGGTCGAACCGATCCTTCCGGACGTGCCCATGACCGCGAACCTGGCGTATCGGGCGGCGCTGGCCCTGCGCGAGTACCGTCCCGGCCCCGCGGGGGCCCGTATCCTGATCCGCAAGCGACTCCCGCTGGGGGGTGGCCTGGGTGGCGGCAGCAGCGATGCCGCCACCGTCCTGGTGGGTCTCGACCGTCTGTGGGGACTCCACCTCGGCATGGAGGAATTGTGCGAACTCGGCCTGCGCCTGGGCGCCGATGTGCCGGTATTCATCCTGGGCCGCAGCGCCTGGGGGGAAGGCATCGGCGAGCAGCTGACGCCGCTCGAGCTGCCCGCCGCCTGGTATCTGGTGCTGAAGCCGGACTGCGAAGTCGCTACCGCTGCGGTGTTCGCTCATCCGCAATTGACAAGGCATACCCGCGCGATGAAAATACGCGCCTTTTCCGGGGAGGGCACGACCAACGACTGTCTGTCGGTGGTCGAGACCATGTACCCACAGGTGCGTGAGGCACGGCTCTGGTTGGCGCGCTACGCGCAACCGCGTCTGACCGGCACCGGCGCTTGCCTGTTTGCCCGTTTCGACGATCGGGAAAGTGCCCGGGCAACGTTGGCGGAAGTTCCCGCGGCCTGGTCAGCGTTCGTGGCGCAGGGGGTTAACATTTCCCCCCTGCGACAGACCTGACCGCCGGTTGTAGAGCAAACGACACAGGTTTTTGGGGCGTCGCCAAGCGGCCAAGGCAGCGGGTTTTGATCCCGCCATTCGGAGGTTCGAGTCCTCCCGCCCCAGCCACAACCTGTCACCCCGGCGTCCGGTGACGCCGTTTCCAGGACACAGCCATGGCAAACCTGATGGTATTTTCCGGGAATGGCAACCCGGAACTCGCGCGGGAAGTTTCTCGCTACCTCGGTCTGCCGCTCGGCAATGCCCTGGTAGCGCAGTTTTCGGACGGCGAGATCAACATCGAGATCCGCGAAAATGTCCGCGGCCGCGACGTCTTCATCATTCAGCCCACTTGCGCGCCCACCCATCGCAATCTGATGGAGCTGGTGTTCATGGTGGATGCCCTGCGCCGTGCGTCGGCCAGCCGGGTCACCGCGGTGCTGCCGTATTTCGGCTACGCCCGCCAGGACCGCCGGGTGCGCTCGGCGCGGGTCCCGATCAGCGCCCGCGTGGTAGCCGACATGATCAACAACGTCGGCGTCAGCCGGGTGCTCACCGTGGATCTCCACGCCGAGCAGATCCAGGGCTTTTTCGAATGTCCGGTGGACAATGTCTACGGCGCACCGGTGCTGGTCGCCGACATCGAGCGCCAGAATTACGGCAACCTGCTGGTGGTCTCTCCCGATATCGGCGGCGTGGTGCGTGCCCGCGCCATCGCCAAACAACTGAACACCGAACTGGCCATCATCGACAAGCGGCGTCCCGAAGCCAATCAGACCCAGGTGATGAACGTGATCGGCGAGGTCGAGGGTCGAACCTGCCTGCTGGTCGACGACATCGTGGATACCGCGGGGACGCTGTGCAAGGCGGCCGAGGCCCTCAAACAGCACGGCGCGACCAAGGTGGTGGCCTACTGTACGCACCCGGTACTGTCGGGACCGGCTGTCGACAACCTCAATGAGTCCGATCTCGATGAGCTGGTGGTCACCAACAGCATTCCCTTGAGCGAACGGGCGCGCAGTTGCGCCCGGATCCGGCAGCTGTCCATCAGCGCCACGCTGGGAGAAGCGATCCGCCGGGTCAGCAACGAAGAATCCATCAGCGCGATGTTCGACTGAACACGCCGGATAACCGCCCGCAGGGGCATCGCAACCAAACCCGTCGATCGCCTCGGTCGCAACAGGCCACGGCGGGATTCACTGACTGGAGCAATGGCAATGACTGATTTCGTTCTCAATGCTCGTGCGCGAACCGACATGGGGAAAGGTGCGAGCCGCCGCCTGCGTCGTCTCGCGGAAGAAGTACCGGCCATCGTCTACGGCGAGGGCGGCGAACCCGAACCCATAGTGCTGACCCAGCGCGAGCTGGCCCGGGCGCTGGAAAGCGAGGCGTTTTATTCGCACATCATTTCACTGCGGATCGATGCCAAGACCCAGGACGTCATCCTGAAGGATGTCCAGCGCCATCCGGCGCGACCCATCATCCTCCATGCGGATTTT
Organism: Porticoccaceae bacterium; assembly: GCA_050179115.1. Lineage (GTDB taxonomy): Bacteria > Pseudomonadota > Gammaproteobacteria > Pseudomonadales > Porticoccaceae > JAGPUQ01. Next base: position 17,678 of record JBFXFL010000047.1, read on the forward strand.
CTGCGGGTCAGCAAAACCCACAAGATCACCACGCGCGTACCGCTGCACTTCATCAACGAAGACCGTTGCGAAGCGGTGAAGCAGCAGGGCGGCGTGGTGCAGCACAACCTGGTGGATCTGGAAATCCAGTGCCTGCCCGGCGATCTGCCCGAATACATCGCGGTGGACATGGCCACCGTGGCCATGGGCCAGATCCTGCATATTTCCGATCTGGTACTGCCCGCGGGGGTGGACAGCGTGGCCCTGGCTCATGGCGCCGACCACGATCTGCCGGTGGTGGCGATCCATCGGCCCAAGGTCAAGGGTGGTGACGACAGCGAGGCCGTCGCCGAGGAGTGATCCCGGCGGTATCCGTGACCACCGGCATCCGCCTGATCGTCGGGCTGGGCAATCCGGGCGCCGCCTACGACCGCACCCGCCACAACGCCGGTGCCGATCTGGTACAGGCGCTGGCCCAGGGGTTCGGGGTGACGCTGCGCCACGAAGCGCGCTTTCACGGCAGTGTGGCGCGCGTTCCCCCCGAGTTACGCCTGCTGGTACCCGACACCTTCATGAACCTCAGTGGTCAGGCGGTGGTGGCGCTGTTGCAGTTCTACCAGATCGCGCCGGACAGCATGCTGGTGGTCCACGACGACCTGGATCTCCCGCCGGGAACGGCACGGCTCAAACTGGGCGGCGGTCACGGCGGCCACAACGGGCTGCGCGACATCATGGCCAGGCTCGGCGAGCGCCGCGATTTCGCGCGCCTGCGCATCGGCATAGGCCATCCCGGACCGGGTGCCGATGTGGTGGGTTATGTATTGCGCAAGCCGCCGCCAGCGGAGCGGGAGCTGATCGACAGCACCTTTGCGCGTGCGGCCGATATCATCCCTGATCTGGTTGGCGGGGATTTCAGTCGTGCCATGCAGCGTCTGCACACCATCAACTAACTTTCAATTTGCGACGGAGGCCGGTTCGTGGGCTTTAAATGCGGCATTGTCGGTCTCCCGAACGTGGGCAAATCCACGCTCTTCAACGCCCTCACCAAAGCCGGGATCGGCGCCGAGAATTTTCCCTTCTGCACCATCGAGCCCAACACCGGCATAGTGCCGGTGCCGGATCTGCGCCTGGATGCGCTCGCGGCCATCGTCAAACCCCAGCGGGTGATCCCGACCACCATGGAGTTTGTCGATATCGC
>JBFXFL010000048.1:0-2721 GCA_050179115.1 Porticoccaceae bacterium
CTGAAGCCCGCGAGACTGAGTTCATGCGCCGCCGGCACCGGCCGGCCGAGGCCGGCCTTGCTGTCGCGGCCCAGGACGCGCAGCGGCGTGGCGTTCGCCGCCGCCCAGCGCACAATCTCGCTGAGTTCCTCCGGGCGGTGCGGGGTGAAGACGGTGGCCATCGTCGAATCCGCTACAGCCGGAGCAAATGGGGAAACGGGATTTGTCCGTGATGCACATGCAGACGGCCCAGTTCGGCGCAGCGGTGCAGTTGCGGGAACACCTTGCCCGGGTTGAGCCGGCCCTCGGGATCGAACGCGCACTTCACCCGCATCTGCTGGGCGAGGTCGCCTTCATCAAACATGGTGCCCATCAGATCGCGCTTCTCGACGCCGACGCCGTGCTCGCCGGTGAGTACGCCACCCACTGCCACGCACAGGGTGAGAATTTCGGCGCCAAAGGCCTCGGCGCGCGCCAGCTCACCGGGCACATTGGCGTCATACAGGATCAGCGGGTGCAGATTGCCGTCGCCGGCATGAAACACATTGGTGACGCGCAGGCCGTATTTCTGGCTCATCTGCGCCATGCGCTGCAACACATGGGGCAACTGGTGACGGGGAATGGTGCCGTCCATGCAAAGGTAATCGGGCGACAGCCGACCGACCGCGGGAAACGCCGACTTGCGGCCGAGCCAGAACAGGAGTCGCTCCGCCTCGTTGGTACTCGCGCGCACCGAGGTAGCGCCATTGGCGCGAGCGATGGCGACCACGCGCTCCAGCAGATGATCGACTTCCGCGGCCGGACCATCCAGCTCGACGATCAACAGTGCTTCGGCATCCAGCGGGTAGCCGGGGTGGCAGAACGCCTCCGTGGCCGCAACGATGAATCTGTCCATCATCTCGAGTCCCGCCGGAATGATGCCGGCGGCGATGATGGCAGCGACCACGCGGCCGGCATCCTCGTTACCGGCAAAGCCGAGCAGCGCCGCGCGCGCCGTCGCCGGGCGGGGCAGGATGCGCGCCGTCACCTCGGTGATGACGCCGAGCAGCCCCTCCGACCCGGTCAGCAAACCCAGCAGGTCGTAGCCGTCCGCGTCCATGTGCTTGCCGCCCAGGCGAATGACGGTGCCATCCAGCAGCACCATTTCCAGGCCGAGCAGATTGTTGGTGGTCATGCCGTACTTCAGGCAGTGCACGCCGCCGGAGTTCTCGGCGACATTGCCGCCGATGGTGCAGGCGATCTGGCTCGACGGGTCCGGTGCGTAGTAAAAATTGCGCGCGGCGACTGCATCGCTCAACGCCAGATTGGTGACGCCGCTCTGCGCGGTGATGCAGCGGTTGGCATAGTCGATATCGAGAATGCGGTTGAAGCGCCCGAGCCCGATCAGCACCGCATCGGCGAGCGGCAGCGCGCCGCCCGACAGCGACGTACCGGCGCCGCGGGCGACTACCTTGACGTTGCGGCGGTGGCAGATGCCGAGCACGGCGGCGAGCTCGGCGACGTTATCGGGCAGCACCGCGACCAGCGGCGCCTGGCGGTAGGCGGTCAGCGCATCGCAAGCGTAGGCGCGCAGCCCGGCGGCATCGGCGATCACCCGCGCCGCCGGCAGCAGCGCGCGCAACTCGGCGAGCAGGGCATCGCGCTGGGCCAGAATGGCCGGTTCGGGGGCGGGCATCTGCACTGCGGGTCTCGCTGCGCCGTCTGCGCTGGAAAGGTCGGAAGCATAACCGGACGCGCGGCGCCGAGGCTAATGCAGTCCCGACGGCTTCCGGGAATGGCGGGCGGCGCGAAGCGCCCAGGGCTCAGGGCTCAGGGCTCAGGGCTCAGGGCTCAGGGCTCAGGGCTCAGGGCTCAGGGCTCAGGGCTCAGGGCTCAGGAGGCGAGCTGAATGCCAGGCCCCGCGCTTACTGCCGGGTAGCAAAAGCAGCATAATCCCGGCTCGCTTCCGCTTATCCACCAAACCGGGCAGCAAACCCGAAGACACCTATGGAGATCAGCCATGTCCGACCAACGCATCCCCACCCAGACCCTCGACGCCATCGTCGTCGGCGCCGGCTTTGCCGGTCTCTACATGCTGCACCGGCTGCGCCAATTGGGCTTTTCGGCGCGGGTGATCGAGGCGGGCAGCGGCGCCGGCGGCACCTGGTTCTGGAACCGTTATCCCGGCGCGCGCGTGGACGTCGAAAGCATGCAGTACTCCTATCAGTTTTCGGAGGAACTGCAACAGGAATGGCAATGGTCCGAACGCTACGCGCCCCAGGCCGAACTTCTGGCCTACATCAACCATGTGGTGGAGCGCTTCGATCTCGCGCGCGACATCCAGTTCAACACCCGGGTTGTGTCGGCCGTGTTTGACGAGGCCAGCCAACGCTGGCAGGTGACCACCGACGGCAATGATCGCTTCTCCGCCAAATTCTGCATCATGGCGACGGGTTGCCTGTCCGCGGCCAACAAGCCCGATATCAAAGGCATGGACTCCTTCAGGGGGCCGATCTACCACACCGGCGAATGGCCTCACGAAGGCGTCGATTTCACCGGCAAGCGGGTGGGCATCATCGGCACCGGCTCGTCGGCGATTCAGGCCATTCCCGAAATCGCCAAACAGGCAGCGCATTTGACCGTATTCCAGCGCACGCCGACGTTTTCGGTGCCGGCGCGCAATGCACCGCTCGATCCGGAATACGTCAAAAGCGTCAAACAGAATTACGCCGCCTTGCGAAAGACCGCGAAACAACAATTCAA
>JBFXFL010000048.1:2821-13875 GCA_050179115.1 Porticoccaceae bacterium
GCACAAACTTTCGACCATCGAGGCCACGAAAGAAGCCGAGGACGCCTGGGTCGATCACGTCAACGAGGTCGCGGCAGGCACGCTGGTCAACTCGTGCAGCTCCTGGTATCTCGGCGCCAATATTCCCGGCAAGCAGCGGGTGTTCATGCCCTACATCGGCGGCTTTCCGCCCTATGTCGAGAAGTGCAACGAGGTGGCCAGGAAGGGCTATGAGGGGTTCGCGCTGAAATAAAATGCGCACGGGGCGCGGCGCGATACCTATTGCAGCGCCGGTCGGTCGGTACCCAAGACCGCTCGGCCGCCAAAACAGGTATCCGGGGTCGCCACGAAGCGGTGGTTGCTGTCCGCTTGCGCGAAGCGGTCGTTGTAGAGCCGCTACACCGGCGTGGTGCCGGGATAGCAGGAACCCTGGGTCGGCACCAAGGCGCCGAAGGCGATGCCCTCGTGGGCCCAGCCCGAACCCGGCTGCTTGAGCAGTTCGCACTGGTATTGCCATCACACTGTTCATATCTGCCTTGATCGCCGCAGCATCACCAGCAATAAAGCAACACCGCTTCTGTCATTTCTCGCTGAATCCTTCGCCGCCGCTTGCCGGGTTCAGTTCATGGTGAGGTAGACCTTTCCGGTCACCCACTGCTCGGAAATCTCCATCGCCACAGCGGCCACCAGGCGCAGGCAGGCTTCCTCGTTGGGGAAGAGGGTGGCTACGCGGGACGCCGTTTGATCTCGCGGTTGACGCGCTCCAGCGCATTGGTGGTGCGCAGGCGCCGCCGATGTGCCTCAGGCAGTCCAAGCCCTGTGGCAGCGCGTCATCGGCCCAGCGCGCGAGCCTGGGAGCAGTGGTTTGGTGGCCTTCACAAACCGTTCCAGCAGCCAGCGCGCTTCGGCTTCGTCAGGTGCGTTGAAGATCAAGCGGATTTCGCAGTGGGCTTCGCTGGAAAGCTCTTTCGTATCATTCGACGCGCCGCCACATCGGCACCGCCAAAGCCCAGGGCTTCAAAACGCGTAGCTGATTCCGGCGTAGAGCGAGCGGCCCATGCCCGGGACTGCAATCCCCCAGGGCACGCTGTTGATACCCATGGTGGCGCCCTGGCCGACATAGGCGCCGCCGGTGGGTAGGTCGTAGTTTCTGTCGAACAGATTCTCGGCGCCGAAGTCCACCCGTACCTGGTTCCGGGAATAACTGCCGCGCAGGTTCACCAGGCTGTAGCCCGAGGTCGCGATCTCGTTGCGCACATCGGATACCTCGTCCTTGGCGGCGACCACCACCCATTCCAGGGCGTTGTCCCAGGAACCGTATTGCTGGGTCAGGGTAAATTTGGCGTTGAGCGGCATGATGTTGTAGAGGTCGCCGTCGGTATCGCGGTTTTCGCCGCGGGTGTAGTTGACCAGGCCCTCCACACCGAAGCTGCCCAGCGCGGTCGCACCCAGCGGCAGACGGCCGGACAGATCGGCCCCATAGAGGCGGGCGGACTCGTTGACGTACTGGAGATTGACGAACTGCTCCCGGGCCGTGGCGTTGCCGGGGCCGCCGCAGAGGCTCATCATGCCCGCTCCGCTGCCCGCACAGCGCGCGGCGTCGATGTAGTCGTCGACATGGGTCAAGTAGGGCGTGACTTTCAGACCACGGGATCGATCGGCGCTGTGCCAGTCAAAGGTCATGGACAGAATGTGGGCGATCTCGGGCTTGAGCTTGGGGTCGCCCAGGTAGCCGTTACCGTCGCCGACAAAGTTGTTCATGATGAGCGCCATGCTTGACTGCGACCAGGAGTAGCGCTCGTAGAGGTTCGGCGAACGGGTCTTCATCGCATAGCCGAATTCGAGCGTCCGGGTGGCGTCGGGCTCGTAGCGCGCCAGCGCGGTAAAGTCCAGGTTGTCGTCGTTGCGCTCGCGGTCCCGGGCGTTGAAGGCCGCGGCGGAGAGGGCGTAGCCGGCGAACATGCCGTTGTAACCCTGGACCGGACCGGCATCGCTGCGCACATGCTCGTAACGCGCGCCGACCAGCGCCATCCATCCCGGGTTGAGGTGTGCTTCCCATTCGGCGAACAGCGCGGCGCGGTCGCGCTCGCCGTCATGGATATTGAAGAAGGTGTCGGGCGCCATGCCGCCGAAGGTCACCCCGGGGGGTAGTTGCGCCGGCGACGGGGGCCAGAGGTCGTCGAGGCGGTAGCGCTGATATTCGCTGCCGAGACGCAGGACATCGGCCGCGCCGAGGTTCAGGCTGGCCTGCAGGCGGGCGCCGGTGTTGGTGCTGTCGGTCTGCATGGGCATGCCCGGCGCCACCACACCGGGTAGGGCACCATAGAAGAACTGCCGGTCCTCACCGAAATTCATGTAGTGATCGACGGTTTCGCGGTAGGCGGTCGCCTCCAGCGAACCCCAGCCGAAATCACCCAGGTAGCGCAGCAACAGGCGGCGCTCGGTATCGTCGACCATGTCCATGCGCTGGTTGGGGTAGCCCTGATGGGGGATTTCCTGGTAGCCGAATTTGGCTTCCAGCAGGTGGTTGTCGAACCGAGCGGCCAGGCCGAGCAGGTGGTTCTGCACTTCGTAGGCAGTGGAGCCGACCTCATCGAGCGGCAGCTGCCGGCCGGGGCGGCCGGTCTCGCGAAAGGTCTTGAAGTCGCCGCCGGCATCGTAGTTGTTGGCGGTGCTGAAGGCGCCGCTGTAGCTCAGGCTGAGGTTCGACGTCGCCAGCGTCATCCCGGCGTCGGTGCGAAAGCCGTCCCCGTTGCTGCGATAGCTGCTGCCGACCCGGCCCTGGAGCAGGGTGTCCTGGCCGGGTGCAGCGAACACCGGCGCGGCGGACTTCACCGCGATGGTGCCGCCGATCGAATCGCCGCCCAGGCTGACCGGCGTCACGCCGGCCCAGACCTGGATGCTCTCGACCTGTGCCGGATCCAGGTAGGACAGCGGCGGATTCATGTGGTTCGGACAGGATGAGACCGGGCTCATGCCGTCGAGCAGGATGCGCAGGCGATCGTCGGCCAGGCCGTGAATGGCGGGGAAGCTGGAGATGCCGCCGGCGGCGTTGAGGGTGACCCCGGGCACGTCGGTCAACAGGCTCGCGGTATCGCTGGCGGTCGTACGCCTGCGTTCCAGGATTTGGCGGTCGACCGCCGTGCCCTCAAAGGCGTCCGGAGTGGCCGCTTCGGTGACCCGGATTTCCGAGAGTTCGTGAGGTGCCTCTTCGGCACTGCCGGGAACGCCTACCAGTAGCGCCGGCAGCACACAGAGCACGGATCGAAATCCTGAAAGTGCGGAACATCGCCTCATTTGCCATTACCTCGCTGCTCGACCAAGCCGTCACGCCAAAGCAGCGGGGTACACTCCGGGATAGGCTCCACGAGCGCCGACCACTGCTGCGCGGCCGGGATGCTATCGCGGTGCTTGTGGGGGGGGGAATGCGGCAAATTGTCGCAGCGCCCCTGGCCGGGCGAGGGCGCGCGGGATCTCGGTATCCGCCGCTGGAGCGCAGGCGGTCCGATGTGCGGCTCATGTTGCAAAGGATTCCCCGGAGCGGCCAGCGTCTCGCCGGGTTGCCAGCCGAACAGTTCGCGGATGCTCGCCGCCCTCGTGTGGCCCGGCGGCGCGAACTCGTAGACAGATATCGGCCTTGCGTGCGGCCCTGCAAACCACCAAGCGAAGCCAGCCATTTTGCATGGCTGCGATGGCTGTTCGGGATCCCGGAGCCGGTGCGCTCCATCCAGGCTACGATTTCCTTTGCCGCCCCGGAGCGCAGCTTGGCTGCGCGATGAACGCCAGGCCGGTCCCATGCGGTAACCCATCGCCCGGCAAGCCGGGCTCCTGCGCAGCGCCGTCAGGCCGCGGCCGGATTTCAGTGGCCGTGCAGGTGCCCGTCCGCCGCGCCTTCTTCCTCATGGTGGTACGCCCACAGCTCGTGGGCGTCGACCCGTACCCGGCCGACGGCACGGTGGGCGGCGATACGGGCGGCGATTTCCGCGCGCCGGGCGGCATGGGCGGTGCGCTCGGCGGCCAGCAGGGTGAACAGATCGGTCTCGCCCAGTTGGTAGCCGCGCCGGGCGCGCGCGGCGTGGGTGTCGGAGGCCTCGGCGGCGCGCCGCGCCGCCTGCCAGGCGGCCAGGCTGCCCTGCATGCGGGCGGTGACGGCGCGGGCGCCGGCCAAGACCTGCCGGCGCACGGCATCGAGTTCGGCGCCGGCGCGGCCGGCCTCGGCGGCCAGGGCGCGCGCCTCGGCCGCCCGGTAGCGGCCGCCGAGCGGCAGGTTCAGGGTCAGGCCGACGGCGGTCTCGTCGCCGCCGCGTTCGGACAGGGTGCGGATGCCGAGCGCCGGGTCGGGCAGGCGGTCGCGGCCGGCGCGGTCGGCGCGCGTCAGCGCCTGCCGATAGCGGCCATCGGCGATGACGATCTCGTGGCTGCGGGCGACGATCTGCCCGGCCAGCGTCGCGGCGTCGGTCGCCGGAGGTTCGGGATCGGATATGGATGGCGGCGCGGCCGGCAGCGACAGGCCGGGGTAGCGGGCGCCGAGCGCGGCGCGGCGCTCGGCGGCGGCCGTGCGCGCCTCGGCCAGGGCTGCCTCAGCACCGGCCAGCGTCGAGTCGGCCAGGTCGAGGTCGATGCCGGCGGCGTCGCCGCGCGTCAGGCGCTTCTCGACCGCCGCGCGCTCCTCGGCCAGGCGGTCGCGGGCGGTTGCGGCCGCCGCCACGGCACTGGCCGCATCCAGCCAGCCGAACCAGCCGTCGAGCAGTTCGAGCGCCGCGCCGTGGAAGGCGTCGGCAATGCCGAGCTCGGCCACTTCGTTGCCGAGCACGCCCAGCTCGCGGTCCAGCGCCGCCTTGCCGGGCAGGCGCAGGCGCCGGCTGATGCCAGCCTCCCACTCGTTGTAGTCGCCCTCGCGGCGCACGTCGCGGCGCTGGCCGACGGCGTCGAGCTCGAACTCGTAGGGCCCCGCGTCGAGCGCCTCGCCGCGCGCCCGGGCCGCCTCGCGCGCCGCCAGCGCCGCCTGCACCGCGGGCGTTTCGGCCAGCACCTGGTGGGCGGTGTCAGGGTCCGGCAGCGGCGCCACCGGTTCGGCGGCGCGTGCATTGGTTCCACCGACGGCCAGCGCCACAGCCAGTACCAGCAGCGGTGTCATGTGCGTTTGCCTCATGAAAAGTCTCCGATGGCGTCCACCGGCAGCGTCCACCACACCAGGTCGCGGCTGTGGATGCGCTCGCGCAGCGCGGCGAGCAGCGGCTCGATGCTGACCGCCGGGGCCACCAGCCAGAGCGCGCGCCGGCCCACCTGGCCGCGCACCCGCTCGCGGCTGCTGGCATGGGCGAAGTCGCGGCCGTGCCCGGCGCCGTGCAGCAGGGTATAGGGCTGGTCGGGGGCGAAGTCGCCGAGCGCATCCAGTACCGCGGTTTCCAGTGCGTCGGGAAACACCAGGGTCAGTTGCTGCAGATCGGGATTCACGGGCGCGCCTCCGCGGCGCTGAAACGCCGGTACAGGATGGGGAGCAGCAGCAGGGTCAGGGCGGTCGAGGTGATGAGCCCGCCCAGCACCACGATCGCCAGCGGGCGCTGGATCTCCGAGCCGGGCCCGGTCTGCAGCAGCAGCGGTACCAGGCCCAGGGCGGCGATGCCGGCGGTCATCAGCACCGGGCGCAGGCGCCGCCGGGCGCCGTCGTAGACCACCTGCTCGATCGGCAGGCCGGCGGCGCGCAGCTGGTTGAAGTGCGTCAGCAGCACCAGGCCGTTGAGCACGGCGATGCCGAGCAGGGCGATGAAGCCCACCGAGGCCGGCACCGACAGGTACTCGCCGGACGCCCACAGGGCGATCGCCCCGCCGATCAGCGCGAACGGGATGTTGGCGAGGATCAGCAGCGCCTGGCGCACCGAGCCCAAGGTGGCGAACAGCACGAAGAAGATCAGCCCCAGCGCCACCGGCACCACCAGGCCCAGGCGCGCGGCGGCGCGCTGCTGATTCTCGAACTGGCCGCCCCACACCAGCCGGTAACCGGGCGGCAGCGGCACTGCTTCGGCGACGCGGGCCCGGGCGTCGTCCACATAGCCCACCAGGTCGCGGCCGGCGACGTTGGCCTGCACCACGGCGAAGCGCTCGCCGTCCTCGCGGTCCACCTTGATCGGGCCCGCTACCCGCTCGATGCGGGCCAGATCGGCCAGGCGCGCGCTGCCGCCGTCGGGCAGGGCGATGCGTGTCTCGGCCAGGGCGTCGGCGTCGCGGCGCAGGCGCGGCTCGCCGCGCACCATCAGCGGGATGCGCTTGTTGCCTTCCAGCACCGTGCCGGCGCGCAGGCCGTCCACCTGGGCGCGCAGCTCGCGCTGCAGGGCCTGGGCATCGAGGCCGGCGCGGCCGACGGCCAGGCGGTCGAGCCGCAGTTCCAGGTACTGCACGCCGTCGTTGTGCACGGTGAACACCTCGCTGGCGCCGGGAGTCTCCTGCAACACGGCGGCGATGCGCCCGGCCAGCCGGTCGAGCTCGGCCAGGTCCGGGCCGAAGATTTTCACCGCCAGATCGCCGCGCGCGCCGGTGAGCATCTCCGAGATGCGCATCTCGATCGGCTGGGTGAAGGTGAACTCGATGCCCGGAAAGCGCGCCAGCACCTCGCGCAGGCGCGCCGCCAGCCAGTCCTTGTCCGGCACTCGCCATTGCTCCTTGGGCGCCAGCACCAGAAAGCTGTCGGTGTCGTTCAGGCTCATCGGATCCAGACCGAGGTCGTCCGAACCCAGGCGCGCGACGATGCTCTGCACCTCCGGCACCTCGGCCAGCAGCGCCCGCTGCACGGCCTGATCGAGTGCCAGGCTGGCGTCGACGTCGATCGACGGCAGCTTGGCCAGCTGCACCAGGATGGCGCCCTCGTCCAGGGTCGGCATGAAGCTCTTGCCGGTGCGCAGGTAGGCGCCGCTGGCCAGCAGCAGGCCGACCACGGCCACCGCGATCACCGGCAGCGGCCGGCGCAGGCAGGCGCCCAGCAACCGGGCATAGGCCGGCGCCAGCAGGCGCATCAGCCAGGGCTCGCGGTGCGGCCCGGCGCGCAGCACCAGGGAGGCCAGCACCGGAATGAAGGTGAGTCCGACCAGCAGCGAGGCGCCGAGCGCGAACACGATGCTGAGCGCCACCGGCGCGAACAGCTTGCCTTCGAGCCCTTCCAGCGTCAGCAGCGGCAGGAACACCAGCGCGATGATGAAAACGCCGGTGGCCACCGGCTGCGCCACCTCCGCCACGGCGCGGTAGATCACGTGCAAGCGCGGCAGGCGCCGGGCCTCGTCGCCGGCCAGGCGCTCGATGGTGTTCTCGACCACCACCACCGCGGCGTCGACCAGGATGCCGATGGCGATGGCCAGCCCGCCCAGGCTCATCAGGTTGGCGCTCATGCCGGTCAGGCGCATCAACAGGAAGGTGCCGAGCGCCGCCAGCGGCAGCGTCATCGCCACCACCAGTGCCGCGCGCAGCTCGCCCAGGAACAGCAGCAGCAGCACCACCACCAGCACCGCCGCCTCGATCAGCGCGCGGCTGACGGTGCCCACGGCGCGGGCGATCAGGTCGCTGCGGTCGTAGAACACGTTCAGGCTCACCCCGGGCGGCAGTGCCGGTTGCAGCTCGGCGAGCTTGGCGCGCACGCCGGCCACCACCGCGCCGGCGTTGGCGCCGCGCAGCCCGACCACGATCGCCTCCACCGCCTCGCCGCGGCCGTCCTTGCTCACCGCGCCGAGCGGCGCCAGTTCGCCAAAGCGCACCTGAGCCAGGTCGGCCACGCGCAGCACCCGGCCGTCGCGCCGCGCCACCACCACGCTGGCCACATCGTCCAGGCCCTCGTAGGCGCCGGTGGCGCGCACCACCAGCGCCTCTTCGCCGTCGTGCAGGCGGCCGGCGCCGTCGTTCTGGTTGTTGACCTCGAGGGCGGCGGCCAGCTCGGCCAGTGTCACCCCGGCGGCGGCCAGCGCGGCGCGGTCCGGCACCACCTCGTAGGTGCGCACCCGGCCGCCGAGGGCGTTGACGTCGGCCACGCCAGGCACGGTGCGCAGCGCCGGACGGATGGTCCAGTCCAGCAGATCGCGCTTGTCGGTCAGGCTCAGATCACCCTCGATGGTGAACATGAACAGGTCCGACAGCGGTGTGGCGATCGGTGCCAGCCCGCCTTCGACGCCCGCCGGCAGGGCGTCGCGCACCCCGGCATAGCGCTCGGCCACCTGCTGGCGCGCCCAGTAGATGTCGGTGCCGTCCTCGAACACCAGGGTCAGGTCGGCGATGGCGTACTTGGCCAGGGCCCGCAGCTGCACCTGCCGCGGCAGGCCGAGCAGTTCCATCTCCAGCGGCACCAGGATGCGCTGCTCGACCTCCTGAGGGGTCATGCCGGGGGCCTTGAGGATCAGCTTGACCTGGGTCGGCGAGATATCCGGAAAGGCGTCGATCGGCAGCTGCCGCCAGGCGGCGATGCCGGCGCCCACGCCGAGCGCGGTGACCAGCAGCACCACCAGGCGCTGGGCGAGGGCGAATTCCACCAGGCGCGACAGCATCTCAGGGCTCCTGCCGGGCCAGCACCTTCAGCGCCGCCACGCCGCGCGCCACCACCCTGGCGTCGGCCGGCAGCCCCAGTACCACGGCGTACTCGCCGTCGCGGCCGAGGACCTCCACTGGCTGCGGCCGAAAGCCGCCGTCCACCGCCAGGAACACCAGGGTCTGGTCACCGTCGCGGCTGAGCGCGGCGGCCGGCACCCGCCGGGCGGCCACTGGCGGGGTGTCGAGAATCTCGATCTCCAGGGTCTGGCCGGCGGCCAGTCCCGCCGCCGGCAACTCGGCGCGCAGCAGCGCGGCGCGGCTGGCCGGATCGAGCACGGTGCCCACGGCGATCACCCGGCCGGCGGGCTCGCCGCCGGGCAGGCGCACCGCCTGCCCGGCGCGAACACGCCCGACCAGGGTCGGCGGCAGCTGGGCCTCGGCCCACAGGCGATCGCCGCTGAGCAGCAGCGCGGCGCTGTGGCCAGCGGCGACCGGCTCACCCAGGCGCAACTCACCCTCGTGCACCACCCCGGCAGCCGGCGCCAGCAGCCGGTAGACGGCCGGCTGGCCGTCTACCGCGGCGGTGGCGGCGAGCAGGTCACGGCCGGCGCCGAACTCGGCCTGCGCGGCCGCCAGCGCCGCCTGACTCTGCTGTGCCTGGCGTGCGGGGACAATGCCCTCGCGCAGCAGTGCGGTATCGCGTGCCGCCTGCTGGCGGGCCTGTTTCAGTCGCGCCTGCCGGTCGCGCTGGGTGGCGTGGGCGGCCAGATACTCGGCGCTGTGCAGTTCCACCAGCGCCTGTCCGGCCGCCACCGCCTCGCCCTCCTGCGCCAGCCGGCGCGTCACCACGCCGCCGAAGGGCACCACCACCGCCCGGGCGCCGCTGCCCGGCAGCACCAGCGTGGCCGGCAGGCGCGCGGCCATCAGCACCGTCGCCGGCGCGGCCGGCTGGGTTTCGACGCCGAGTGCGGCGGCCTGCTCGGGGCTGACGGCGATGTCTGCGGCCAGCAGCGGGCGAATGAGGCCGAACAGGACGGCCAGGGCGAGGGCGAGAGGGCGCATCGCAGCTTCCGGTGACGGGACTGGCGCGCAGTGTCGGACCCCAGACTTTGGAAACGCTTAAGGAAACGCTGAAGTATTCAGCGTTTCCTTAAGCGCAGGGGCGCGATTCCTCGAAAACAGGCGGTGGCTTTCAGCCCTGCGCCGGATCGGCCGGGACAGGCACAAAGCCGCCGAGCGACACCCGCAGGCGGCCGCCATCGAGCGTGAAGGACAGTTGCAGTCCGAGCGCGGCGGCCAACGCCCGGGCGAGCGCGAGGCCGAGGCCGGCGTGGGCCTCGTTGCCACCCTCGTGGCGGTGAAAGAAGCGTTCCGCGAGGCGGCCCAGATCGGCCGGTTCGAGCAGCGGCGCGGCGTTTTCCAGCCACAGCGCGGGGGGATCACAGGCGCACTGCACCCGCAGGCAGTCGCCGGGCGGGGCGTGCTGCACGGCGTTGTCGAACAGGATGGCGAGCAGGCGCTCGAGCAGAGCCGCATCGGCCAGCACCCAGCAGGGCTCGACCCGAAGTTGCCAGTCGAGGCCGCGCTCGGTGGCCGGCACCCGGCAGCGCGCGGCCTGTGCCGCCAGCAGCGCGGCCAGATCGAGCGGCTCCGGCTGCGGTTGCTCGCTGCCTGCCTCGACGCGGGCGAGATACAGCAGGCCGTCGACGATTTTGCTCATCTCGGCCAGCGCGGCGTCGAGCTGGGCGAGATTTGCGCCCGCAGTATCCGGCTCGCGCCGGGCCAGTTCGGCCAGCAGCCGCGCCTCGGCCAGCGGCGTGCGCAGCTCATGGGCGAGATCCCGCGAGAAGCGCCGCTCGCGTTCGAGCGCGGCCAGCAGGCGCTCGAGCGTGGCCGCCAGCTTGCCGGCGACGGGCGCCAGCTCGCTCGGCAGGTCGTCGCCGGGCGGCGGCCGGCCGCCGCCGTCGAGCGACAGTTCCGCCACCGCGCGGCCGAAGGCATCGAGCGGGGCGAATGCGCGGCGGATCGACCAGGCGGTGAGCACCAGCACCAGCAGCAGGGTGCCGCCGGTGCCGGTGAACAGGATGCGGTGCAGACGCCGCTCGAGCGCATCCAGCGCCTCGCGCTCTTCGGCGACCACGACCAGCAGCGCGCCGCGCGGGTCATCGGGCGGCAGCGGCACCACCCGGGCCAGGGCGCGGCCGCGGTGGCCGTCCGGCAGCCGAAGGTCGTAATAGGTACCGTCCCTGCTCGGTTGCGCCGGGCGCGCCAGATCGCGCCCATGGCTGGAGGCCGAGCGCGCCAGCACGGCACCGTGGCCGTCCCAGACCTGATAGAAATCGGTATGCCTCTGGCCGCGGAATTGCGGCAGCAGGGCCTCGATGGGCGGCCGCGGGTCAGCGCCGGGGGCGCCCAGATAGGCGGTCAGCGCCTGAGCCCGGGCCGCCAGGCCGACGTCGAAGCGCCGGTACAGCTCGGCGTCGACCAGATAGTCGATGACCGCGAACAGACCGCCCATGGCCAGTGCCACAGTCAGGCCCAGGCGCAGCCCCAGGGTGCTGCGCAGCGAA
>JBFXFL010000048.1:13975-18161 GCA_050179115.1 Porticoccaceae bacterium
CGCAGGCGCTGGGAATCTTCCACCAGCAGCAGGCGCATGGCTCAGCCGGCCGCCGCTGCGCCCGGCGTGGGCGGTTGACGAGTGGTCATGGCACTCATTATGGCGCCCGGCGCAAAGGTACAGAAAGTATAACCCCCCCCTTTTTTCACTGAAAAACTACCTTGACCATCCCAAGCAACCCGGCCATTTCGCGGTCGGTCGCAGTCAATCTCAGCCGATGCATGGCCTAAGCGGCCAAATCGACCGGATTTCGGCTCTCGGGTAACCGAAACGCATCCTGGGATTCACCTTTTTCCTTCAGGTGATTCAGCGTATCGCCGACCTGCTGCGTACGTACCATTTCTGGTCCAGTGAGGATCTGGAACGACCCTGCACCGCTACGTCACGCTCTACAATCATCACGTGCCCCAGCAGGTACTGAACGCCCAAACGCCCGTGCAGACACTTCAGGATTGGTACGCTTCAAAGCCCGAGTTGTTGCTTCGAAAACCGAGTAATCGGCCGGGACGTGACACCTACCCACCAGCGGCGGCTATCATCGGCCAGGGATCCACCACGGGCATCAACAGCGTGCCCTGGGGAATTGCAGTCCCGGGCATGGGCCGCTCGCTCTACGCCGGTGTCACCTACAGCTTTTGAAGCTGCCGCCGGTTCACGGTGGCCTGACAGGGCCCGGCCAGCACCTGGCACCACGGCGTCGTGTATCGAGCGTTCGATCTGATCGGCCGCCCCGGCGGGCGCCCGGTGCACTTCCTGCGGCGCTGGCCCCCTACCGCGCATCCGCTCGGCGGCGGACGGGTGAACGACGCTCCGCTGCAGGGCGCTGTCGACCGGCGCGGACAGCTCCATGGCGTGCCGGAGCTGTAGGCGGCCGACGCTGCGCCGCCGGCGGGATCCTCAGCGAGGACTGAGCCTGCATCCGTCTGGCCAGGCGCCGGGTTCACCCCGAGCTGATGCAGCGCGCGGCCTGAATCCGCTGCGCCTGAAATCCGTGCGCAGGGTTTTTCCGGCCGCCGTGTACAAGAACTGCAAGGGCTGCGCCGCAGCCCGCAACACGGAGCTTGAACATGAGCGGCAGAAACCGGATGTGGACGCTGGGCGCGGTCCTGGCGCTTGGTGTCGCCGCGACTGGGCACGCCCAGATGCGCGACGGCGCGCGGGTCTTCGACCGCCTGGACGGCAACTCGGACGGCGTCATCGATGCCGCCGAGCTGCAGGCGCAGCGCGAGCAGGCATTCTCCCGACTCGACGGCGACGGCGACGGTGTCATCACCGCGGCGGAGCGCGAGCAGGCGCGTGCCCGCGGGCAGCGCATGCGCGAGCGCATACAGGGTCGTACCAACGAGATCGCCGCCCAGGCCGACGCCAATCAGGATGGCGACATCAGCCACGACGAGTTCATGGCGGCACCGCGGCCGCTGATGAGTCGCGCCGATGCCGATGGTGACGGCCGGATCACCCGCGAGGAGTTCAGCGCGGTGGTCGGGTCGATTCGATCGATTCGCGAACAGCGGCGCCAGTAGGTGGTGCCGCGTCCTTTTCCCGTCAAGCGGAGTGATCCCATGAAAAACCCCTACAAGACCCCCACGATTGCGGCCACCCTGATGCTGATACTGATGCTCGGCAGCGCTGCCGGTACCGCGCAGGCCGGCGACCGGCACGTCGCGCGGACGCGCCAGGGCCCGAACGGCGGCAGCGTCACGGTCCAGCGCGACCGCGGCAACGGCGTGCAACAGCGCAGCGTCGAGCGCCATGGCCCGGCCGGACGTTCACTCGAAGCCCAGCGCAGCCGCAGCTATGATCCCGAGACCGGCACCTATCAGGGCGGCGCCAGCCGTACGGTGACCGGCGTCAACGGGCAGACCGTGAGTCGCAGCCGCGAGGTGACCCGCGAGGATGGGCAGGCAACAGTGACGCGTCAGACCACCGGGCCGGACGGCCAGACCTCGACCTACCAGCGCAGCCGCGGCGACGGCCAAGCGGAGGTGGTGCGGACCGGGCCCAACGGACAGACGTTCAGCCGCAGCCGATCGATCGAAAGCAGTGATCAGGGCGTGACCGTGCAGACGCAGTCGACCGGCCCGCAGGGCGGTTCACGCGATCGCAGTGTCATCTACAGTCCTGCCGGCGGAGAGTGAGCCGGCGCCGTGCAGGATGCCGACACCGATGAGGTGTTGCTGCGCCGAATCGCCGGGGGTGATGCCCCGGCGTTTCGGCAACTGACTGCCCGCCATGCGCCGCGGGTGCTGGCGGTGGCGCGGCGCACGCTCGGTGACGGCGCCGAGGCCGAGGACATCGTCCAGGAGGTGTTCGTGCGTCTCTGGCAGCACGCCGGGCGATGGCAGCCGGGGCGTGCGCAGCTGGCCACCTGGCTGCACCGGGTGACGGTCAACCTGTGCCTGAATCATCTGCAGCGGGTCCGCAACCGCACCGAGCCGCTGGATGCCGAAGCGCTCGAAGCGACGGCGGCACCGGACTCGGTCGAGGGCGATGTCTCCGCTGCCGAGCGTCGGCGCCTGGTGCATGCCGCGGTCGCTCAGCTGCCGGCACGGCAGCGCGCGGCGGTGGCGCTGTTCTACACCGCCGGAGCGAGCACGGCCGAAGCCGCTGCGGCGTTGGAGCTGTCGGTCAAGGCGACCGAGTCGCTGCTGGTCAGGGCCCGGCGCAAGCTGCGCGAGCGCCTGGCCGCGCTGTTGGAGGTGGAACCATGAATCGCGAACGATTCGAGCAGGATCTGTTGCGCTATGGCGCCGAGCCGGACAACTGGCCCCGGCTTCGCCGTGCCGGGTTGCGGCGCCTGCTGCGGCGGTCGCCCGAGGCGCGTGCGCGACTGGAACGGATGCGGGCGCTGGAGCGGGTGCTCGAAGCCGAACCGGCGCCGCTGCCGGCCGGGCTGCAGCAACGCCTGGACGCAATCCCCCGGCAGTTCCCGCAGCAGGTGTTCGCCGACCGGGACGCGACCGCGCCGGACCGCCGTCTGCTGCGTATCGGTCTGGGCTGGGCGCTGGCCTGCGGGGTGGCGGGCGTCGTCATCGGCGCCAGCGGCTGGTTTCCGGCAGCGGTCGAATACGACGCCGCGGTCGCGTTCGCCGCCGACCTCGCGGTCGGCTCGCCGGATGCCTGGCACGCGTCCGATCTGGGAGATGGACCATGAGCCGGCGCGCCCTGTTGATCGCGCTGCTGGTGTCGGTTGCGGTCAATTGCCTGGCGGCCGGTGTGCTGATCGGTCAGCACTACTGGGGGCGCCCCAACGCCTTCGGACCTACGGCGTTCGAGCGCCTGGCGGCGATCGTGCCGGAGCCGGCGAGGGATGAGGTCCGGAATCAGATTCGCGAGCATCGCTTCGAGTTGTTCCGTGCCCTGCGCGAGCTGCGCCAGGCGCGGCTGCAGGTGCGGGCCGCCGCCGCGGCCGAGCCGCTGTCGGAGGCCGAACTCGAAGCGGCGATGGTTCGGCTGCGTCAGGCCACCGACCGCATCCAGCGCATCCTGCATGAGGCGATCGTCGACGGCGTGCGCCACAGTCGCGCGGCAGGGGTTTCGGATGATCGGCCGGAGCCGGCCGCGTCCGAGCCGGCATCGTGACTTCCGTTCGCGGGTGTGCGACCGCTGCGCACCGCATGCTGCCCGGGCTTGCGCCTCAACCGGTATCAGTCGGGCTGGCCGCCAGGCCACAGGTCTGACTGGCTGCCAAGTCTCTGATCGGAATAGTGCAGTGGCCTCAACACCGTTTGAGGTCCGGATCGGGACCAACTGGCCTGGTGGTCGACGAGACCATTCCGGTGCACACGGACAGCCGGCGCCCTTGCCGCGCCGGAATCATCGCCCAGGGCGGGACCGTCTTCGTCTGCAACTGCGTCCAGATCGTCGGGGTTTCCAGGCGCAGATCGCCGGGGGGATGATCCCGGCGGATCACGCAGACTTTGCGAAGAAGCTCCCGGGCGGCGAGATGCTGTCCTTCACGTATATGAGCAAAGCCTTGGCTGCGCCCCGGGCAGGAAGCCGGGGCGTTTTGTGGCATCCGAGCGGCCCGTAGTGCGGTACCGGGGCGACGACCTGACATTCAGGGACCAGGTGGGGGATGCTGCCGAGTCGCGCCTGTTCCCGGGTCGGTGACGAAACCGATGCGCTCGACCCCGGCGCGGGCCGCCGCCGCCAGCACCTGGGCCACGGCATCGTAGGCCACCGC
>JBFXFL010000049.1:0-3168 GCA_050179115.1 Porticoccaceae bacterium
CCGTAGCCTGGATGAAGCGCAGCGGAATCCGGGATGATCCGGCCAAAGCCCACGCAGGACGGAATGGCGCAGCGTATCCGCCGTTCGCATTACGCGGACCACGTTTGCTGCGCCGCGGGGAGAGAGCTTGCCCAGCGCACAGAACGGCAGGGCGACGGCGACGGCACGGGTGGATTTTCGCGGATCACCGCGTATTGCAGGCTGGTTTCGGGGTGGTAAGCAGGCTGACCAGGCGGCATGGCCGCCTGGTGACGGGGAAAATCATGGGTTGACGGGCGGGGAAAAAGGCTTTTATTTTTCCTGTTCTTGCCGTGCGCGCCTGGGTCGCCCCGCGCGCGTGCTGGATCTGGCTGCGGCTACGGACTGCTGGCGGTCGCCGCCTGCGCACGCAATTTCGCCGCGCACGACATTGCCGGCGAGGTGATCCCCTCGGACTGCGCGGCAGAGATCGCCGCGCGCTTCGACCTGGTGGTGTGCAACCCGCCCCAACACCGCGGCTTTGCCCGTGATCAGGTCCTGACCGGGTGTTTCTTCCACGCCGCTGCCGCGCACCTCGATCTCCGCCGCGCGGCGGTGTTCGTCATCCACCGCTCGGTGCCGGCCACAAACCTCGCCGCAGCGTCCGGCGCGCACGTCGATCTCCTGGCAGCGGCCGATAATTTTCGGGTCCACCTTGCTCAGGCGCCCATCGGGCAGGAACTGGGACACCAGCTCACACCTGTAATGACGAGCGTCAGGATCGCTCGAACCGGTAGGGAATGGCATCGGTATCCAGAGGTAACCGCCACTCGTCCGGATTCTCGTAGCAATAGGGGCGATCGAAGAAATTGATGAACCCCGCGGGGCTGTGTTCGAGATTTTCGACCCCGTGCCAAACAAAAGGCGGTATCAGCAGGGTGGCCGGGCGCAGCCGGCCGAGCAATAGCACATCGAGCTTGCCGCGCGTCGGCGAGCCCTCGCGATCATCAAACAACACGATCCGCAGAGTGCCGTCGGTGACAAAAATTCGATCTGTCTGCAGATGATGGCAATGCCAAGCGCTGATCGCACGGGGGCGCAGGGCAACGTGGATCATATGCACAATCGGCAGGCCGCCGACCGCCCACTCAGGGCGCACCACTTCGGTCGTCACCCCATTGCGGGTGAGGATGTTGGACATCTCGTGCAACACGACTCCGTCGATCAGCGAGCGCAACATTGCTCCGCCGGGACCCGCGGTTTGTTCGTCTTTGCTACCGACTTGATTCATTACTGACCGCCTCCGGGACAGGCAATGGCAACACCTGGGGTGGCAGCCCCGCACACCAGCGCCGCCACATCCGGCGAAGCTGGTATTCAAGCACCTGCGCCACCTGCCGCGGCAGGCTCTGGTAGTTTATTTCGAGCTGTGTGCGAAGCTCCCTGCGGGCAGCAGCCAGCGGGTCGGGGTCCGCCGCCAGGCGCACCGCGGCGTCGGCATAATCGGCCGCAGATTCAGCTACCAATGACTGTAGACCGACCGCAGCCAATGCGGTGGCGCCCAACCGCCCCGCCAGAGTGCTTCCCGCCAAAGTCAAGGTGGGCACGCCCATCCACAGCCCCAGATGGGTAGTGGTTCCGCCACTCCAAGGGAAAGCATCGAGCAGAAGATCTATCTCGCCATGGGCCGCCAAATACTGATCCAAGGGCCGATACAGCAAGAAATCGAGCCGCTCCGCAGCCACACCCTTGGCAACCAGGCGCTCGCGTAGCTGCGCCGCTGACTCCGCGTCGGGTACCGCCCCCACCAACAGACGCGCCTCGGGCACTCGGCGCAGAATCTCCGCCCAAAGGGCAAGCACCGGATCTGCCAGCTTGTTGAAGCGATTGAAGCTGCCAAAGGTGAAGTAACCCTTGCCCTGACAGGGGGGTGGCGCCAGCGGCGGCAACGTTTCTGGACGGTTGAGCACCAGCATGACCGGCAGATAGGCCAGTTGCTCGGTGAACTGCGGATCGAGCCGTCCCGGCGGTGCGATTACCGGATCGACCAATCGGTAATCCATCGCCCGCAGGCCGCTGGTCCCCGGGTAACCCACCCACATCACCTGTACCGGTGCCGGTTTACGCGCAAATACACCCAGGCGATTCCGCGCGGTGTGCCCGGCGTGGTCGATGAGTACATCAATGCGATCAGCACGAATGCGCGCCGCAAGTTCACTGTCGTCCAGCGCGGCGACCTCGATCCATTCCCTGGCGAGTAACCGTATTCGGCGGGCCACGGCGTCATCCGCCGGCGCGTTGTCGTAAGCCACGAGCTCCACCCGCTTGCGATCCAGGGCCGCCCACACCGGTTCCAGGAAGCGCGCCACCGGATGATCCCGCAAATCGCCGGACAGCACCCCGACGCGCAGCACTCGCTCGGGCTCGCGCGTGTTGGTATGGTCGGCCGGCGGTGGGCCCACGCGGGCCTCAAGCCCGGCACCAAATTCGCAGTGGGCCCGGTACACCGCCGTGGGATCAAGGTCGGCGTCGTGGGAGAGGCAGTACAGCTCGCTGCTCCAACTGCTGAAGTCGGCGGAGTTGAGCTCCCGGGCCCGCCGGTAGTGCAAACGTGCACTGGCCAGGTCGCCCAACGCATTGGCGATGCCTCCCAGATTGATGTGCGCCCGGGCGCATCCGGGATCGAACTGCAACGCCGCCGTAGCGGCGGCGCGCGCTTTTCGGTACCGACTTTGGACAGTTTGCAACGCGCTTAGGCTCAGCAGCGCCTCGATGTACTTGGGCTGGCGCTCCAGCGCCTGACGAAGGGCCTCCTCAGCCTCTTGCAGGCGGCGCAAGCGTGCCAGTGCGTTGCCCAGTTGCAACCAGGGTGCGGCCAGGCCCGGGGCAAGAGTCTGCGCCTTGCGGGCCAAGCGCTCAGCGGCTGCGGCGTCGCCGGCGTCGAGCTCGTTGCCGGCCGCATTGGACCAGATGCCAGCCGCCTTCGGTGACAACGACAGCGCGGTGCGGAAAGCGGCGCGAGCACCATCGTGATCGCCCAGGCACTGCAACACGAGGCCGAGGTTATCCCACACCGAGGGGTCGCGGCGCTCCAGGGACAGTGCCCGGCGCAAATGATCCCGCGCTGCATGCAGGTCATTCTGGGCATAGCGACTCATCCCCAGTAACTGCCAAGCCTTGGCAGCAGCGGGATACGCGACGGTAAGCGCC
>JBFXFL010000049.1:3268-17073 GCA_050179115.1 Porticoccaceae bacterium
GCGGCGCTCCAGGGACAGTGCCCGGCGCAAATGATCCCGCGCTGCATGCAGGTCATTCTGGGCATAGCGACTCATCCCCAGTAACTGCCAAGCCTTGGCAGCAGCGGGATACGCGACGGTAAGCGCCTGCGCCAGTGCTTCGCTCTCGGCCAGTTGGCCGCTCTGGAAGCAGTGGCTCCAACGCGCCACTGCTGCAGCGGACACTCCGGTGGTGTTCATGGGCGGCCCGGCCGCATTCTGGGCAGTGCTGAGGCCCGGGCCGCCAGCGCGTCCCGCGCAGCGCGCAGCTCCCTGGCCGGTTGCAAGGCCCAGTGGCTGAGCCGCTCACGGGCCAGAGTGAGTTGTGCGTCGAACTCCTCATCATTCAGATCCTTGAAGAATGCACGCGCCAGCAGTGCACCGCCCGCAACGAGCCGCGGGTACTGCGCATACACCAGCTCCGAAGGGATCGGCAGCATGGTGTCCCAGGCTCGTCCAATGCCGCCTACGGCAAACGGAAAACGCGCCGCAGACAGCGCCGCGCAGGCGCTTTCGAGCAAAGGGTCGCACAGCGTGCTGAACATGTTCGGCAACCCCAGGTCCAGGGACAGATCATTGAGTCCGAAATGGATTTCGTCGAGCCCCTCGATACGGCACAGGGACTCAATCTGGGCGAGCGCCTGCGCGGTCTCGACCAGCGCCACGCAGCGGGCGCGCCCACCGACGATAGCCACGAAGTCCGCCGCCTGGGCCACCGAATGAAAATTCGGCAGCATGATGGTCTTGGCGCTGGCGGCGAGGAGTCGCTCGATTTCCTGGTCGAGATCCGCGTGTGGCGGGTTGCAGCGCACAAACCGCCGCGGCGCCGCCACTGCCGCAAATACCGCCGCCAGTTCCGTCTCGGTGTGGGGGGAAATCCAGGTTCCCAGGCCTCGCTGACGCTCGGCCTTACCGAGGCGCTCCAGATCCAGACCAATACGCTCGACGCCCGCGCGATCGGCAGCCGCAGCGCGCACCGGACAGTTGGTGAACAGCGTAAAGCGAAAGTGCGCCCCATAGCTCATGTGTAATCAATCCCACCGCGTGCAAGGAGCTCTGTCCCAGTTGCGGGGCGCGGCGCATGGCCGAAAGTACGGTGCTGCCGGTCGATGAAGTCTTGCCCCAGCAATCTGTTCGCCAGTGAGTTTTGAGCTTCCCATTTCCTTTGCGCTTCCTGTTTGCCCGCCCGCCCGAGATCCTGGGCCAGGTGCTGGGGATCGTCTACCGCGTCATTGCCACGCACCTGATCAAGAAAGCAGGCCATACCCACATGACGGCCCGTACCGGTGCGGTCACCCTCATCGAGCGGTTCGGGTCCGCACTCAACCTGAATATCCATTTCCCTATGCTGTTTCTTGAAGGCGTGTACGTCGATCAATCCGATGGAACAGCCCGGTTTCGTTGGGTCAAGGCGCTGACCAGACAGGAACTTACTCAATTGTCGCATACCATTGCCCGCCGGATCGGCCGCTTTCTGGAGCGGCAAGGCTTGCTGGAACGGGACGCCGACGACCGCATGGCAGCATTCGCTATTCGCTCAAGACGCCTTACCGGGATGACATGACCCATGCGATCTTCGAGCCGATGGACTTCATTGCCCGGCTCGCCGCCCTGGTTCCCAAGCCAGGAGTCAACCTGACGCGCTTGCACGGGGTGTTTGCACCCAACAGCAAACATCGCGCCCTGGTGACTCCGGCCAAGCGGGGCAAAGGGAACAAGGCGAAGATATCGGACGAGCTGCCAACGCCCGCCGAACGGCGAGCCTGGATCACCTGGGCGCAAAGATTAGATCGTGCGTTCAACATCGAAATGGAAACGTGTCACGAATGCGGCGGCGCCGTCAAAGTGATCGCCGACATCGAAGACCAGGTGGTGATTCGGAAAATATTCGATCACCTGAAGGAAAAGTGTGAATACCAGGATGCGGTTCGGTTACCCGAGACTTGCGGCCCGCAACAAATGCGCTTATTTGATGAAGGAAAATTCGTTCGGGAAGGACAAGGGCGTTGCCGGTGACACCCGACAAGGGTCGCGCTCGGCCGCCGGTTCAGATGGTGCGGATCACAGGAGCGAAATCCAGTCCACGTCTCGGGTTGCGCCACCGCACCAGCTGAGATTGACTACCACCGGCCGCGAAATAACCGGTTTGGTTCGGGGTGGTCGGGGTGGTTTCTCAGAAAAAGGGGGGTTTATACTTCCGAAACATAAATGTTGGCGGCGGTAACGTACACAATGCGGGGCTGTGGATATTCCGCGCCGAATTGCAGACTGCTCGCATTGGCGAAGGTCCAGTCATTTTGCCAGCGCAACGACAGTTCAGACGACAAGACATCGGCGATTTCCTGCAATGGGACGCTGTCGTCGGGAGCATTGCTTACTGGCGGGCCCAAGTTCAAGGCAGTATAGAGATGAGTGTTGGTTATTTGGTGAGTGCACAGAAAGCCGGGCCGTGTTCCTCGCTTGTTGTACAGAAGGGGTTACATGGTTACGAGCTTTCTGTTTTTTTTGGGTCTGTTTTTGTTGGTGGGCATCAGCTCAGCGCTTAAAAGCCGACATACCAAGCAGGATTACTATCTGGCCAGCAGCGGGGTTCATCCTGTGCTGGTGGGGTTATCCGCTGTTGCCACCAACAATAGCGGTTACATGTTTATCGGTGTTATTGGATATACCTACACTACGGGGCTGGCTGCCGTTTGGCTGATGGTGGGCTGGATTCTGGGTGATGTTCTGGTATCCGGCGTGGTGCACCGAAAGTTGCGTCAAGCCACCGAGAAGACGGGGCAGGTGAGTTATCCGGGTGTGTTGAGCCACTGGACAGGGCACCGTTATGTGGTTTTGCAACGCTTGATAGCGCTGATTGCGCTGGTTTTTCTGATGGCGTATGCCGGCGCACAGTTGGTGGCCGGCAGCAAAGCGCTGGAGGTGCTGTTGGGCTGGCCCAGCTATTGGGGGGCGCTGGGGGGCGCTGCGCTGGTGGTTTCTTATTGTCTGGCGGGTGGGATCAGGGCGTCGATCTGGACCGATGCTGCACAATCGGTGGTGATGATGGGCGCCATGCTGGTTCTGCTGTGGACAGCAGTCGCCCACTTGGGCGGACCGAACACCACGGTTGAAGCGATGTATTTGTTCGATGGGTTTATGGATCCCTTTCCGAAAGACGTGCTTGTGCCTGGCCTGCTGGGTGGCTTGTTGTTTGCCGTCAGCTGGGGATTTGCCGGTCTGTCAGTAATCGGGCAGCCCCACGTTATGGTACGGTTCATGGCGCTCGATAATCCCGCAAATATGCGACAGGCCCGGGTATGGTATTACCTGTGGTTTACCTTGTTTTATGCGATGGCGACGGCGGTTGGTATGTTGTCGCGGGTTTACTTTGGTGATTCGGGGCAATTTGACGCCGAGGTTGCGCTGCCCCTGATGGCGCAGGGCTTGCTGAACCCCATCGGTGTTGGCCTGGTGCTGGCCGGTATTTTCGCCGCGACCATGTCCACCGCCGATTCATTGGTGTTGAGCTGTTCAGCGGCCATTACCCATGATCTGCTGCCGCACAAAATTGAAAGCACGTGCGTCATCAAGACATTTACCCTGCTGGTGACAGTGGGTGCGTTGTGTTGGGCGTTGTTTAATCAGGAAAGTGTTTTCAGCCTGGTATTGCTGGCGTGGTCGGGTCTGGCGAGTGCATTCGCACCGCTACTGATTGTGTTGTGTCTGGGGCATCGTCCATCGCAGGTTGAATCGATTGTTGCCGTGATGGGTGGCCTCTGCGCGGCCCTGCTGTGGCGCTATTTCGGATGGCAGGCGTATGTCTATGAAGGTATGGCTGGCATCCTCGTCGGACTGGGTTTATTGGCGATACCCTGTCTGCTGGTATCTTCACGCCATCAGGAGTCTGCCTAAAAGCACGGCGGTGTGATCTTTCACGCTTGCCGGTGCTGATAGGCGCGCACCTGCGCTAAAAATTCCACCGCACTATCCAGATTGAGCTCGGTGTCGTTACACAGTGGTAAATCGGGATAGCCGTTGTGAGTGCGCTGGGCAAACAGGCCAGAGCCGTTGTCAGTAAGGGTCTGTTGTTGGCTGTCGTAAACAGGAGTGGTGCGGAAACCGCAGCTTGGTGAACGACTTTGCAGAACGTAGCCGCACAGGGCGGGATAGGTGGTTGCGATAATTTCGCCGACCGTGGTGATGCGGTCGGTGACATCACGCACGGGTCGCGCTCGGCCGCCGGTTCAGATGGTGCGGATCACAGGGGCGAAATCCAGTCCCTGTCTCGGGTTGCGCCACCGCACCAGCTGAGATTGACGGCCACCGGCGAAATAGCCGGGTTGGCTCAGAGTGGTCGGGGTGGTTTCTCAGGAAAAGGGGGGGTTATACTCCCTGCACTTCCCGCCGCAACGAGGCGCCCCTGTGAGCGAGCTAGACCGGGACCAGGCTATCGCCCTACTCGACCGGATTCTGGAAATGGAATTGGCCGGCGTGGTCCGCTATACCCACTATGCATTCATGATCTTCGGCTACAACCGCATCCCGATCGTATCCTGGATGCAGGAGCAGGCGGATGAATCCCTCGCCCATGCCCGCGAGGCGGGGGAGATGATCACCCATTTCGGCGGCCATCCCTCACTGGCGATCGGGCCGCTGCTCGAAACCCACAAGCACGATATCGGTGCCATCCTGCGCGAATCCCTGGAACACGAACGCCAGTCCCTGGAGCTGTATCGGCAGCTGTTGAGGCTTGCCGAGGGCCACTCCGTGCTGGTGGAAGAGTACGCGCGCCGCATGATCGCCGAGGAGGAACTCCACCAGGGCGAAGTTGACAAGATGCTCCGCGCCCCCGGTGACATAGAGCCCTTCAGCAACCCCTGAAACCCACTGCGGAGATCTCGGTAGTCGAAGTCTCCCCTCCCGCCGGCACCGCGGACCGCGGTCCGCGGTGTCGACTGCACAGGATTCACCCCGTGATGAAATTCGTTCTGGCCACTCTGCTGCTGTTGCCGCTGGCCGTGGCTTCCGCCCCCCACGCCATGGCCCAAACTGGGCCGGCACAGATCACCCTGACCAACGGCGATACCCTGAGCGGCACCATTCTGCGCCGCGAACAGGGAGCGATCATCCTGCAACACGAATCGCTCGGCGAGATCCGGCTGCCGGAGGGCCGGATCAAGGAAACCCGGTTCGCGGTGGTCGCACAGGCCCCGGAGGATGCGCAGGCGCCGCAACCGACGGCCGTGGAAACACCGGATCTCCTGCTGGAGCCACTGTTGCCTGGCTGGGAGCGACAGTTCGACCTGGGGATCAGCGGTTCCGAAGGCAACTCCCAGTCGCGCAATATCCACGGCGCCCTGACCGCCAAGACCGAATCACCGGAATACCGCTGGGATGTACAGATGGCCTATGACGCCGCCGAAAAGGACGGCAATCAATCCCGCGACCAGTTTTTCGCCCAGGCCAACCGGGACTGGCTGAAACCGGGATCGCCGCACTTTTACTTCGCCCAGGGGCGGTTCGACTGGGACGACTTCCAGGACTGGGATTATCGGGTCAACACTGCGGGGGGCTATGGTTACGAGTTTGTCGACCGGCCGGGCTGGGCCCTGCGCGGCAAGGCCGGCCTGGGTGCCAGCCGCGAATTCGGCGGCGACGAGGACGAGCTGTCGCCGGAGGGACTGCTCGGCCTGGAGAGTTTCTGGAAGCTCAGCGAGCACCACAGCATCGAGTTTGTCAGCACCTTGTTTCCACAGCTCGATGAGATGGGCGAATACCGCAGTCTCACCTCCCTGTCGTGGGTCAACAAACTCAACGCCACCATGCGCCTCAAGGTGGGCCTGACCAACGAGTACGACTCCGATGTCGGCGAGGACGTGAAGCACAACGACTTCGCCTATACCACCGCCCTGAGCTGGGATATCTGAGCCGACCCGGCCGCAGGTCCGACCCGATCTCATTCCAGGAGTTGCGCGAGGCGCGCCAATGCGGCGTCGATGCGCCCCTCCCAGGGACCGGCGCATGAAGTTCTGGTGCTTCTGGGTCGCCGAGAAGATGGGGCCGGGCGCAATGCTGATACCCTCGGCACGGGGCCAGCTGGGAGATCGTCGGAGTCGCCAGAAAGCGTTGTGCAGCTGCGCGATGTGAACGGCAAGCTGGTGCTCCCTCCATCGCCGTGTCCATGTGTTCGCGCCGACGAAATTCGCTTCAATTTTCCCGTTCAGGCCTTGTTCAGCATTTAGAAAGCGGCTTCATTGCCCGGCTCGCCGCCCTGGTTCCCAAGCCACGGCGTCTTCGCCCCCAACAGTAAACACCGCGCGTTGGTGAGCCCGCCAGGCGCGGCAAAGGGAACAAGGCTAAGGTATCGGGTGAACCGGCAGCACCCACCGAACGTCTGGCATCGATGACCAGAGCACAGCGTCTCAAGCGCGTGTTCCCTATCGAGATCTGCCGCGAATGCGGCGGCGGCGTCAAGGTTATCGCCGACATCGAAGACCCGGTGATGATCCGGAAGATACTCGATCACCTGAAGGAAAAGGGCGAATACCAGGATGCGTTTCGGTTACCCGAGAGCTGTGGCCCGCCACAAACGCGCTTGGTTGACGAAGGAAAATCCGTTCGTGAATGACAAGGAAGTTGCCGGTGACATCAGGCAAGGGTTGCGCTCGGCCGCCGGTTCAGATGGTGCGGATCACAGGGCCGAAATCCAGTCCATGTCTCAGGTTGAGCGACCGCACCCGCAGAGATTGACTACCACCGGCCGCGAAATGGCCGGGTTGGTTCGGGGTGGTCAGGGTGGTTTCTCAGGCAAAGGGGGGTTCCTTGACTTGTCATGCCGTCCTTGCCGTGCACCAGCAGGATCGAGGCATTCCAGACCGCGATCTCGAACACCTTGAAGTCGCCGACCTCGGGCAGGTCCTCGGTCCGGCACAGGTTCAGCCAGGTGCGCTTGAAGATGCGTTCGCGCCCGCGCTCGATGAACTCGGCCGACACGTAGGACAGGGTCGGGATCGGGCGCACTGTTCAGGGGCAATATCGGTACCGCAAGGCCAATTTTGCGCGCACTTCAGGCACATTGGCGAGGCGCTCCGGACGCTGGTGTTGGCGCCAATATTGCTTCGGCAGTTTCGGAAAACGCCGGCCATGGCAACGCAGGAAACCACTGCCCTGCTTCGCGTCCAGGTCCCGCCAACGTATCCCCCCCGGCGGCTTGCTTGAATCCGCGCCCTTTCGGTATCCGGTCTGTAACATGCCCTTAAGCCCGTCATCTACTTCCACCGCCATCCAGGCACTGCGCCAGGTGATCGAGGCGCTGTCGCTCGAGGCTGATTTCGAGGCTTTTTTCCGCAAGGCGGCGGGGGCGGCGGCGGATCTGGTCGGCGCCGATGCGGCGGCCCTGATCCTGCTGAACGCCGATGACCTGCTGGAGTACCAGTTTTTTCTGGGCGTGCCGGACGCCTACCGGGACCAGTTCCTCGGCTACTGCTTCGATCGGCACAGTGGTGTCGCCGGGCAAGCCCTGGCCACCCGCCAACCGGTGTTCGTGCCCGACTACCCGGCGCATCCGAGAGCCCTACCGCAGTTTGTCGCCAGTGGCCTGCGCGCCAATCTGGCCCTGCCGCTGCACAGTGCCGGCGAGGCGATCGGCGTGCTGGTGGTGTCTTGGTTCAAGAATCCTGTGCATGTGCCCGACGAGCCACTGCTGGCGCTGCTGAGCACCATCGCGGCGCAACTGGGCGTGGCGCACCAGCGCTGGCGGCTGGAGCAGCGCCTGGAGTACCGCGCCAACCACGACGATCTCACCGGCTTGCCGAACCGTGGCCATTTTCTGGAGCGCCTGCGCCAGGCGGTCGCCGACGGCAAGCGGTACGGGCGCCGTTACGCTTTGATGGTGATCGACCTCGACGGCTTCAAGGCGGTGAACGACCGCGCCGGACATGCGGTCGGCGACAGCCTGCTGTGCGATGTGGCCGAGGGCTTGAGCGAGGTCATCCGCGGCGGCGACGTGATCGGCCGCCTGGGCGGTGACGAGTTCGTGCTGCTGATGGAATATCGACGCTGGCCCGAGGAGCCGGTCACGGTCGCGACGCGCGTGCTGGCGCGTCTGAGCCTGCGCGTGTTGGTAGCCGGCGGCACCACGGCGGTGGCGCCCAGCATCGGCATCGCCGCTTTCCCGGACGACGGCGAGGAGGCAGGCGCCCTGCTGGCCAATGCGGACCTGGCCATGTACGAGGCCAAACGTCGGCGCGGCGGGCGGCAGATCTGTTTCTTCAACCAGAGCATCGCCCAGGCGGTCCGCCAGCGCGGGCTGTTGCTGGAGGAGGTCGAGCAGGCTCTGGCCGATGGTCGTTTCGTGCTGCACTACCAGCCGATCGTCGATCTGCCGGCCGGCAACACCGTGGCCGTCGAGGCGCTGCTGCGCTGGCCGCAGCCGGACGGCAGCCTGCGCCCGCCGGGCACCTTCATCCCCGACGTGGAGCGCCACAGCCGGCGTCTGATGCTGGCGCTCGGCCGCTATGTGCTCAAGACCGCGCTGGCCCAGGCCACCATCTGGCACCGCGATGGGTACGAGCTGGCGGTGGCGGTCAACGTATCGGCGCGCGAGTTCCTGGAAGAGGGCTTCCTGCCGAGCCTGATCGAATTGCTGGCCGACCACCCGCACCTGCCGCGCGAGCGCCTGGTGCTGGAGATCACCGAAACCGCGGCCCTGGAAGACCTGCCCCGTGCGCGGGCGGTGATGCAGTCCTGCCGGGAGCTGGGCGTGCGGTTTGCCATCGACGACTTCGGCACCGGTCACGCGTCCCTGGCCAACCTGCGCGAACTGCCGGTGGATCGCCTGAAAATCGATGGCGCGTTCGTCGCCGGCTTGCCGGGCGCGGCCGGCGACCGTGCCGTGGTGCAGGCCATCCTGGCGGTCGCCAAGGCGTTTGGCGTGGGCGTGGTGGCCGAGGGCGTCGAGACACCGGCGCAGGCGCAAATCCTGCAGGAATTCGGCTGTCGCCTGATGCAGGGCTACCATTTCGCCCGACCGATGCCGGCTGCACAGCTGACCGAACGCCTGCGCCGGGAGCATCGCCGGCCAGCCTGAGGAAGCGCTGAATCCATCCATCGTGGAATGCCCGGCGTCTGTCACCTGGAGAGACCTGGTAGGAGCGCAGCTTGGCTGCGCGATGATCGCCCGGCACAGCCGGGCTCCTACAGTGTTCCGATGGATCACGAGACACTGGAGGAGTCATGGCCGATCGCGTCTCGCAGATGCAGCAACTGACCCAGTATTTCCTGGGCTGCGACGCCACCCGTTTCATCGCGTCTGGGCGTTGAAACCGGCCTGTTTCACGCGCTGAGAGCCACGCCCGACGGCCTGACGCCGCAGGATCTGGCCGCCGCGCAGGGCCGGGTTCCTCGGTGGTGGCGGCCCTGCTGCACCGCGCCATCGGCTCCCGGCTCACCTGCGTGTTTGTCGACAACGGACTGCTACGCAAGGGCGACGGAGAGTCTGGTTCTTGGCTTGCCGGGCTGACATCCACAGGTATTGACAAGAAATCTTTGCCTTTTCTGTCGCCAATGCGAGCGCTTTCAAAAGCACCCTGACGCCGTTGACTGTACCATTACAGTTTGCTAGGCTGTCTCTAAGCACTGTAAAAATACAGTATAAATGCTGCTCAGGAGGTCATCATGGTCGCTCAAGCCGAACAACTGCTGCAACGTGGTTCCAGTGTCACCAGTTCACTGCTGCCGGCGATTTTCGCTATTTTCAGCCAGTGGCGCCTGACCGGCGCCCAGCAGATGACCCTGCTGGGGCTCAGCAACGAGAAGACCCTCTATAACTGGAAGAGCCAGCCGGGAAAGGCCAAGCTGACGCGGGATCTGCTGGAACGGGCCAGCTATATCCTGGGGATCTACAAGTCCCTGCAAATCCTCCTGCCCGATCAGGTGCTGGCTGACCAGTGGCTGGCCACACCGAATGACAACCCGCTGTTCAATGGCGCTGCGCCGCTGGACCGATTGCTCGCCGGCCAGGTAGTGGACCTGGCCGTGGTCAGGAATTTCCTTGATGCGGAGCGGGGTGGCTGATGATCGATATCGATACGCTACCCGATAGCGAGGCCAATGAACCGGTCTACCGGGTCATTCTGTCACGCTACCCGCAGATCCACCTGTTCGAGCGCGTCTCCAACCCACAGGATTGGGATGTGCTCTATGCCGTGGAGTCCCTGACCAACCCCCGGCTGCGCGACGAAGTCGGTGACATTCGCCTGGTACCCACGGAAGACCGGGTGTATGGCGATGGTGCCTCCTGGATCATGGCCGCCTTCACCCATCCACCGGTCGATGGCCGAGGCGGTCGCTTCAACCGAGATTACGGCATCTATTATTGTGCCGCCGATGAGGCGGTAGCCATTGCCGAATCGTCCTTCCACCGGGCACGTTTCCTGCGAGAATCCAGAATCGAGAAGACCATCCAGGAAATGCGCGTTATCCGCGCGCAGCTGGGGCCGACAACCCTTCAGGATGTACGGCACCTGGTCGGAGACGCCATCTACGATCCCGATGATTACGGCGAAGCCCAGCAGCTCGGCTATGCGCTACGAAAGGCCAAAAGTTTCGGTGTTCACTACCAAAGCGTGAGAGCGAACGGGGAGTGCTACGGAGTGATGCGCGCCCGCGCGCTGTCCGATGCGATCCACTGGCGTTATCTGCGCTACCACTATGACCAAGGGGTGATTGTTGACGTTGAATCCCCGGACGGCAGTGGTGATACCGTCTTTGCCGTTGAGGTCCTTGCCCTCACGCAGCGCCTTGAGGGCGGCTTCCATGTCGAAGGTGGGTGTAGTGATGGTCATTAGTCATCTCTCTTTGCCATAGGGTAAAGAAATGACACAGAATTCTGAACACTACCAGATGCGCAAAAGAAAAAGCGGCTCAGAGGCCGCTCTTTCTTTGCTGCCCTGCCGGTGCTCAGGTGCCGATCATGCCGCCGTCGTCCTTGGTGATGACGATGGTGGATGAACGCGGACGGGCCGCGTCGGCGTCCGGCCAGTGGCTCTGATAGTTGCCGGTGTCGCCGGCGACTTCGGCAAGCGCAGTGTCTTCGCCCGGGTGCTGGATGTTGACGAAGATCGCGCGACCGTCGGGCGTTTCGCAGATACCGGTGATTTCGCAGCCTTTCGGGCCGACCAGGAAGCGACGCAGCGTCTTGTCGCTGGCCGGCTTGCCGACGTAGGTGGTGACAGTCTGGTCGGCGCCGCCATTGCTCGGCACGGCCAGGTTTTCGATCGCCATTTCGCCACCGTCGCCGTACTTGCCCGGAACCGCGGCCAGCATCATGCAATTGGTCGTGTCGGTGTAGGCGCCGTCGTCGGTCTGCAGCCACATCAGGCCGGGAATGACCTGGCTGAACCAGAGGCCGTCGGGGCTGGAGAAGTCGTTGTCGTCGGTCAGGCTCGACACGTTGATGTTGCTGTCGCCGAACTTGTCCGACTCGGCGCCGAAGAGGTAGACGTCCCATTCGAACGTGGTCGCGTCGGCGTCGCGGCGGGCTTCCCGCATGCGGATGACGTGGCCGTTGACATTGCCCTTGCTGCCGTCCTCGTCGTAGTAGCGCGGGTTGGCCGCATCCAGGCCGCGCGGCTTGCCGCCGCCGGTGGTGCCGGTTTTGCCGCGATCGGTGTTGTTGGTCAGCGTGACGTAGACGTCGCCGGTGACGGGATGCACGCCGGTCCATTCAGGGCGGTCCATCGGCGTGGCGCCGACCGCGTCGGCAGCGAGGCGGCAGTTGATCAGCACGTCGGCCTGATCGGCGAAGGCGTAGCCGGCATACCCGGAGATGGCCGGATTGGCGATGCTGAGCTCGGTCCAGACACCGGTGCCGTCGGCGTTGAACCTGGCGACATAGAGTTTGCCGTCGTCCAGATACTTGTCGCCGATTTCCAGGTTGTTGCGGAGTGCGTCGAATGGCTTCCATTTGCGATTGGACACGTACTTGTAGATGTATTCGCCGCGCGAATCGTCACCCATGTAGTACACCAACGGCTTGCCCGGAGTAACTTTGCCGGGCATCGCTCCTTCGTGGCCAAAGCGGCCCAGCGCCGTGCGCTTGCGCGGCTTTGCGTCGGGGTCGTAGGGATCGATCTCGACCACCCAGCCCATGGTGTTGGCGGCGTTGCGGTAGTCCTCGGCGGCGGTGCCTGGGACGGGGGTGATGTCCCAGCGCTTGTACTGGTCTGTGCCGCTGGTGTCGCCGCCGGCCGGGTTGGCCCAGCCGTAGCTGCCGTTGCTGGCGCCGGAACCGATGTAGCGGTTCTGGTTGGCGGCAGACTTGGCGTCCAGAGTGGAACTGGCAGGTCGTTTGAAGTAGCCGGCCCAGTTTTCCTCGCAGGTCAGGTAGGTGCCCCAGGGGGTGTAGCCGTGGGCGCAGTTGTTCAGCGTGCCGCGCGTCATTTCGCCTGCGGGCGAGTAACGCGTCACCATCGTGGCGTGGCCACGGGCCGGGCCGGAGATGTCCATCGGGCTGGCGGCGGTGAGGCGGCGGTTGTAGCGGGAACTCTTGTTGATCTCGAACCCGTTGCGGTCGCGGACCACTTCGATGATCGAGATACCATGCGCGTTGACTTCCTTGTCGATCTGTGCGGGCACGCGGGAAGCTGTGGCGAAGCCGGCGGCGACTTCGCTGGCGCTGTGCAGGAAAGACTGGGTGATGTTCTCGTGGTTTATCACCAAAAGGCCGCGTTTCGCATTGCCCGGATGAGGGCCGAACCCGCGCTGGCTGAGGCCGAAGTAGTGCATACCGTCGTGGTGATCGCCGGCACGGAATTCGAAGCTGGCCGCGCTGTCGCTGCCGTCGTTCATGTATTCGGCAACGGCATGGCTGATGGGGTCGCCCAAGCGGTAGAGTACCTGCGCGGTATAACCCTCAGGGATGGCGAGGATGTCGTCGGTGTGCTTGGCGACGGCGGAGAAATCCATGAGGCGGGCGCGTCTGCCGTGCGCGCCGCTGCCGAAACCGCCACCTTGGGCCTCGGCGAGGCCGGGGCCGAACATTGTTGCCGCAGCTGCGGCGAAACTGCCCTTGAGAATCGTGCGGCGGCTCAGGCGCGCCTGCAGGACGGCATCGAAAGCAGGATTGCCTGATTCGTTGCGGCTTACGTCGTCCATATCATTGGGGGAAAGCGGGCGGTGTTTGTTGAGGGGGTCCATCGAGGTCTCCGCGTTGTCAGGGGAACGTTCATCCTGCGGAGGTAATATGACCCACGCTTTACGGGAATATGACGTTTGGCGTATGCGTCCCCGCCGGAAGGCTTCGCTCCGTGCCGTCGGATATGGCGACGGAAAACCTTTTCCTTGTTCCCGTATAGAAAACTTCGATTGAGATAGCATGCTTACTCGTGGGGGCAGGCACGGCGTTCGGAGTAGCATTTCAAGGATTCGATTCCGGGCCGAAAACCCGGTCATTCAGGCATGAACCCCCGACTTGAGGATGCCGTCAAGGTGGGGATCGGACCTGTGGCTCATCATCGAGATGTCCTTCCCGCCCAACCTGGCACGCCACTTATACAACGTGGCGCAGCTAATCCCGCGCGTGCGACACACTTCCGGCACCGCCACCCCTCACTCCGCCTCTTTCAGGATCGCCATGATAGGCCTGTCTGTGAACCGCGATCCTTTCACCGTAAAAATCTAATTTCCGTGGAAAATGTTACTTCTAATCGCGATTATTTTCTGGCGGAATTACGTTTGCAAACGAGATTGGTGATTGGAAAATTAGACTTGAATCTTCCAGTCAAGCATAAAATTGAAAGACCCAA
>JBFXFL010000050.1:0-5355 GCA_050179115.1 Porticoccaceae bacterium
CTGCGGCAGCCATCTGCTTCGTTGCGCGGTGCTCGCTCCCTCGCCTATCTATCTGATATGTCTCGGTCGCTGCGCGCCGTGCGCCTCGCATCTGGCCCCCTCGCGACGTTTTTCAACAAGCTGCTAACCCACCGGCTTCCTGGCCGCGCGTTTGTCGCGCAGGAACAGGTGTGTGCCACGGCGCTCGAATTCAAACAGGCCGGTCGCCTCGATAAGGTCGCCGAGTTTCCGGTAGCCGAAGTTGCGCGGATCGAAAGACGCCTGATTGGAGATGTGCGAGCCGACCAGCGCCAGGCTCGACCAGCCATCTTCGAGCATGCAGGCTTCGACGGCATTGCGCAGCAGGCCGACCAGCTTGGGGTCGCTCTTGAGTTCCTTGGCAGATTTCTTCTGTGGGCTCGCCGTGGTTTCCTCGTTGACCTGGGAAAGCGTGCCGAGGTTTTCCAGATAAAGAAATTTGGAGCAGGCGTTGACGAACGGCGTCGGCGTTTTCTTTTCGCCAAAGCCGTAGACCTTGAGCCCGTTGGCGCGGATGCGCATCACCAAGGGCGTGAAGTCGGAATCGGAGGAGGCCAGGCAAAAGGCGTCGAGCTTCTGGGTGTACAGCAGGTCCATGGCATCGATGATCATGGCGCTGTCGGTGGCGTTCTTGCCCTTGGTATAGGCAAACTGCTGGATCGGCTGGATCGCGTAGTCGTGCAGCACGTCTTCCCAGCCCTTGAGATTGTTGCTCTTCCAGTTGCCGTAGGCGCGGCGCACATTGGGCACGCCGTATTTGGCCAGTTCGTCGAGGATCACCTCGATCTTGCCCGCCGGGCAGTTGTCGGCGTCGATGAGGAGCGCGATACGGGCTTCGTCGGACATGATGTGGTTCCCGGGTTGCTGCGGCGGTGGTCAGATTGGGCGACGCATGGCGGGCTCGCGCCCGCTCTGCCGTCAATGCGGGGCGGTACTCTGTGGCGTGATTTTGTAGAGCGCCGTGGCGCGATCCGCCGCAACATAGATGGCGCCGCTCGGCGACACGCCCACGCCGGTGAGCACATAGCCTGGCGGCATGCCTTCGGCAGCCGGATAGCCGATGGCGAGGTTGCGCGCGATCTCGGTGACCTTGCCGTTTTCGGGATCGATCCGCACCAGGCGCTGCCGGCCCACTTCGGCGAGCACGATGGTGCCGTCGGGCGCCACGGCGAAGCCCTCGGGTCGATTCAGTCCTGCGGCGATCACCTTGCGTTTGCCATTGTTCGGATTCAGGCGCAGCAGCTGCCCGTTCAAGGTGTCGGTCAGATAGACACGGGTGATCGGCTTGCCTTCCTTGTCGCCCGGCACCGGACGCAGGGCGGCCATGCCGGGCAGATCTTCGGCGATGGTCTTGCGCTTGGCGCCATGCTCGCCCGACACCCGCAGCAGGCGCCCGGTGCCCTGTTCGGCGATCAGCAGCACGCCCGGCTCCAGCTCCAGGGCGTCGACCGGATGCTTGAGATCGTGGTAGGTGGCGATGGATTCGTTGGTGGCGAGGTTCAAGACTTCGACCGCGTTGGTGAACCAGCTCGAAGTCACCGCGCGGTTGCCCCGGATGCTGACCGTCATCGGCATTTCCATGCGGTCGCGCAGGCCGCGCTTCAACTCGGTCACGGCGCCGCTGTCGCCGGCGATTTTCTTGAACGAAAACAGGTCCGCCAGATAGATCTGATCGACGCCGTTCTCGACCCGCACGTCCAGTCCGCCGGGCACCGCGAGCGCACTCTTCACGACGGTGCGCGTCGCGCCGGTGCGGGGGTTGATCTTGAGAATGGCGTTATCGACCATGTTGGTGATGTAGAGCTGGTCGCGGGAGTCCAACGCCAGGTTGTCGATGCCCGTGGGTACGGTGGCGACCAGGGTTTTCTCGCCGCTGTGGATATCCACGCGCACCACCCGACCGAGCGCGGTGTCGGGCACATAGAGGTTGTCGTGGCTATCGAGATTCGCGGCCACCGGAATCCGGAAGCCGGATGCCACTGTGGTCAATGTGCCACTGTCCACATCGATCTTCACCGCCTGGCCCTTGAACAGCAGGGGTCCGTAGAGCAGGCCGTCCTTGCCGAAATCGAAGCCGTTGAGACTCCCCATGTCGGCCAGCACCCGCCGCGGTTCCTTGCGGCCCTTGGGATCCAGTTCCCACAGGGCATCGCCCCACAGCACCTGGGTGACAAACAGCCGCCCGTCGTTGCGGAAGGCAACGGAATTGATACCGGGCAGATGGTCGGCGAGCACAACGACAGTCCCATCCGGACGGCGCGCGTGGACCTTCCCGGTGAGAATCGACGTCCACACGAGCGTGCCGTCGGGGCCGAATTCCAGATCGTCGGCCATGCCCTCGGGCGGTCCCACGAACCGCTCGGATTCGCCGGTATTGACATCCACCTTGTAGATGGCCTGGCCGATGACGCTGCCCACATAGAGGTTATCGTCGCGGTCAAAGGTGAGGCCGTGAATACCGAGGAAATCGGCGCCCGGTACCAGATACTGCACCAGATAGGGCTCGCTGGTGCCTTCGGCGTCCAGCAGCCCATGGCTCTCCGGAGTGTCCTTGCCGCAGCCGGAAAGCAACGCTGCGAGTGTAATTGCCAGCGCCGTGCGGCGCCGCGATGTCCGGGATTCATGACGCATCATGGCGTGCTCCCTTGTCGGTTGTTCTGGATCCAGTGGTCAGTTGCGCGCAGCTTGGCACCCGCGCTGGTCAAGCGTCACCTCTGTTTGCACAGGCCGCGCTAATTCCCTTTGAAATCCGGTTCACGGCGCTCGGCAGTGGCTTTGATGCCTTCTTTTGCATCGCCCGTCTTGAGTAGCCATTGCTGTTCGCCCAGCTCGCGGTCGGTGGCGGCCTGTACCCGGTCGGCAAGCCCCATGCGCAGGGTTTCGCGGATCGACTGCACCGCGAGCGGCGCCGAGCCGGCGATCTCGCGGGCGAGAGCCTGGGCGCTCGCCAGCACCTGGTCCTGCGCCACCAGCAGGTCGGCGAGTCCCCAGGCGCAGGCCTGATCGCCCGGTACGCGGCGGCCGCTGTAGAACATCAGATGCGCCTTCTGCTGACCGATCAGCGCCGGCAACGTGTGGGTGAGGCCAAACCCCGGATGAAAGCCGAGGCGCGAAAAATTGGCGCTGAACCGCGCTTCCGGGCAGGTGACGCGAAAATCGCCCACCAGCGCCAGGCCCAGCCCACCGCCGATGGCCGCACCCTGCACCGCGCACACCACGGGTTTTTTGTTGCGAAACAGCCGGACCGCTTCCTGATACAGCCGACCCGACCGTTTTTTGAAGGCGGAGTCGTCAGCGCCGGCGGCGGCGTTGTCCCTGTCGAGGCGGTCGCCACCGGCAAAATCGGCGCCCGCGCAGAACGCCTTGCCCTCGGCGGCGAGCACCAGTGCGCGGCATTCCGGTATCGCATCCAGGTCGGCGAAGGCGTCGGCAATGGAATTGATCAGGGTTACGTCGAAATAATTGAAAGGCGGCCGCCGGATGGTGATGGTGGCGACGAAATCTTCCAGCGCAACGCTGATATCCGGGTAGGTTCCGATGCTGGTCATGTCCGCTCCAGGGGTAATTTTTTCGAGTCTAATTCAAATCAGCCGGCCATGCGTGGTCGGACTCGCGCCGCGGCTTGATTTCAGGATAATGGCGCCGGCGTCGACACAGCAGGAGCGCAACCCATGGCATCGCAAGCGCCGGATCCCGCAACAGCGGCAATGAGCAAGTTCGCGCGCGATACGCAGGTGCGGCGCATCGACGAGCGTACCTGGGAGGGGAATTTCTCCCCCGACTGGAGCATCGGGCAGGCGCCCAACGGCGGTTATGCCATGGCGCTCGGGGCGCGCGCACTGGCGGCGGCCCTGCCGCATCCCGATCCCATGACTGTCACCGCCTACTATCTGGCGCGCCCTGCGTCGGGCCCGGTGCGCTGCGAGGTCGAGGTGCTGCGGGTGGGGAAGGGCACTTCAACCGGCATGGTGCGCATGGTCCAGGGCGGCGAAACCATGATCCAGTTGATCGGCACCTATACCGATCTCGACCGCATCCGGGGCGTGAATCACTGCGAGGTACCCATTCCCGCGATGCCGGATTTCGCCGCCTGTATCGATACGCCCGTTGCGGATAACGTCCCGCTGCGCAAGCAGCTCGTCCAGCGCATGACGCCCGCCAACGTGCGGGCACTGGAGGGAACGCCCGACGGGTCGGCCCGCTGGCTGGGCTGGACCGACTTCGCCGACGGCGGCTCCATCGATCTGTTCGGTCTGCTGTTGTTCTCCGATGCCATGCCGCCTCCGGCGTTTGCGCTCTACGGCCCCGAGGGCTGGGTGCCGACCCTGGATCTGTCGGTGCAGATTCACGCGCGCCCGGCGCCGGGACCACTGCGGTGCAAGTTCGAAACGCAACTGATTACCGAAGGTACGCTGAACGAAGACGGGTGGCTGTGGGACAGCCGGGGCCGGCTGGTGGCACTGGCCCGGCAGACCGCCAAGCTGCGCGTGAAGTCCAAGTCTGGTATTTGACAGCGACGGGCATCCCCTCGACCATGAGGATCCCGGGAGTGCCATGGGGCACCAACACCGGGAGTCGATGTGCGGCGGCCGCTTCGAACGCACCGATAATAATTACAACCTGGAGACCATCATGACCTCAGCAAAACCGACCATCGTTCTCTACTTGCTGATCTTTCTCGGCATCTTCATCTGGGCAGCCGTGACCGACCCAACCTTCGCCGGCTTCATGACGGCAGTGCGCGAACCCTGGGGGCTGGTAGTGACCCTGGATTTCGTGTTCGGCTGTCTGCTGTTGTCCTGGCTCATCTATTACGCCGAAGGCTCGGCACGCGCGGCGCTGCCCTGGGTCGTGGCGCTTTTCATCCTCGGGAATATCGTGGGTGCGATCTATCTGTTGACGCGGCTGGACCGTATCCGCCAGCGGTTGGCGGCTACCGCCTGACGCAGGAGTCCCGGCCAGGGAGTGCCGGGCGCTGCCAGCAAATACAGGTTCCGATCACAGGAAGATAGCGCTTTCCCCGCGCGGGGAGGGTTGCGATGGCGCATCGGCGCCCGGTACTTGCGGTGGGCGTTGCGCCGGGCCTGTGAGGGCCTTCCGGGCACTGGAATCCCTGTATTATTCGGACCGATTCACTACGCCCGGCGGTCGCCGGTTGGACGAACTGGTGTTCCACCGTATACCACTCTTGGTCGTGTCGATTGCCACTGTCCTGCTGGCAGGCTGCACCGATCAGGTGCCGCCCGCGCAGGCTGCGCGGGCCGTGGTGGTCGAATCGCCGCTGCCGCTGGCCCACAGCATGATCGACGCCTATGC
Source organism: Porticoccaceae bacterium (assembly GCA_050179115.1). GTDB lineage: Bacteria > Pseudomonadota > Gammaproteobacteria > Pseudomonadales > Porticoccaceae > JAGPUQ01. The sequence goes on from JBFXFL010000050.1 coordinate 5,335, forward strand.
CGGCGCGGTGCGCGCGCGAGT
>JBFXFL010000050.1:5455-16747 GCA_050179115.1 Porticoccaceae bacterium
TCCTGCTGGCAGGCTGCACCGATCAGGTGCCGCCCGCGCAGGCTGCGCGGGCCGTGGTGGTCGAATCGCCGCTGCCGCTGGCCCACAGCATGATCGACGCCTATGCCGGCGCGGTGCGCGCGCGAGTGGAGGCGGATCTGGCGTTTCGCGTGTCGGGCAAGATCGTCTCGCGCGCCATCGATGTTGGTACGCAGGTCCGGCGCGGTGAGGTGCTGGCGGTGCTCGATCCGCAAGATGCGCGGCTGAATCTGGCCGCCGCCGAGGCCGCCCTGGCTGCCGCGGAAGCGGATCTGTGGATTGCACAGAGCGAGCACAAACGCTCGGTGGAACTTCGTGCGCGCGGTTTTATCAGCGAGTCGGCGCTCGACAAGCAAAAGAGTACGGCCATGCTGGCGCGCGCGCGGCGGGATCAGGCGCGGGCTGAACTCGACCTTGCCCGCAATCAATCGCAGTACACGGAGCTCAAAGCCGATACGGCGGGTGTGGTTACCGCCGTCATGGCCGAGGTTGGCAATGTCGTCGGCGCCGGACAACCCGTAGCTCGCGTTGCGGCGGATGGGGGGCGCGAAGTGCTGATTCAGGTGCCCGAAGGCCGCGCGCCGGCGCTGCGCGCGGCGAAGCACATCAGTGTTGTCTTGTATGCCGACGAAACCAGGCGCTACGCCGGGAAGATCCGCGAAATCAGTCCGCAAGCGGATGCCGGGACGCGCACGCAGGACGTGCGCGTGACCATCGTCGGCGCCGATTCCGCGGTGCAGCTCGGTGCGACCGCCACCGTGCATGTTCGGGAGAGCGGTGACAGCGACCGCTTTCGCGTGCCCGCCACGGCACTGGGCAACAGGGATGGGCAGCAAGCGGTGGTGTGGCGGGTCGAGACGGCGAGCGATGGCGGGCAGTTCGCGCAGCCCGTCCCGGTGGAGATTCGCGAATACCTGAATGATGCCGTGATCGTGGCGGGCGAGATACAGGCCACCGACCGTCTGATCTCGGCCGGAGTTCATCTCCTCGAGCCCGGGATGGCGATTGTCCCTGTCGATCGCCTCACGAAAGCCGCCCTTTAGTGGCCCGGCGCGGATGAGTCACTTCAATCTGAGCGAGTGGGCACTGTCCAATCGCGTCCTCGTCGGTTATCTGACCTTGCTGCTGGGTGCGCTGGGCGCTTACAGCTATTTTCATCTCGGTCAGTCGGAAGATCCGCCGTTCACGTTTCGGATGATGGTGGTGAATACCCAGTGGCCCGGCGCGACCGCGGACGAGGTGGATCGCCTGGTTACCGATCGTATCGAGGAAAAATTGCAGGAGCTGGATGGACTGGATTATCTGCGCTCCTATTCACGGCCGGGCGAGTCCCAGGTGTTTGTCCTGTTTCGCGAGGATCTGCCGCCGACCGCGGTGGCGGATGGTTTCTACCAGGTGCGCAAAAAAATCGGTGATATGCGACACCGACTGCCGCCGGGTGTCATCGGACCCGCTTTCAACGACGAATTTGGCGACACCTTCGGCAACATCTATGCGCTGACGGGTGCTGATTTCAGTTATCAGGAGTTGAAGGACTATGCCGATCGCATCCGTGAACGACTGTTGCGGATTGCCGATGTCGCCAAGGTCGAATTCATCGGCGTGCAGGAAGAACGCATCTACATCGATATTGCCAACGCCAAGCGCGATCAGCTCGGTATTCCGCCGGAGCTGATCGCGCGGACGCTGGCCGAGCAGAACGCCGTCGTGCCGGCCGGTGCCGTCGATACCGCAAACGACAGGATTTATCTGCGGGTGTCCGGTGGCCTCGACGACGTCGAGCACGTGCGTCAGTTGCCCATCCACTGGCAGGGCCGCAGCTTCCATCTCGGCGACATTGCCACCATCTATCGCGGCTATCAGGATCCGCCGGCGCCACAGATGCGCTTCAACGGGCAACCCGCGATCGGTATCGCGGTATCGATGGCCAGCGGCGGTGACATCATCGGTCTCGGGAAGCGCCTCGATCAAACCTTCGCGCAACTCAACCGCGAAGTGCCGCTCGGCATGAGCTTGTCGCGCGTCGCGGATCAGCCCGCGGCGGTTGCACGCGTCATTCGTGAGTTCGTTCATGCGCTGTTCGAAGCCATCGTCATCGTGCTCGCCGTTTGCTTTGTCACCCTGGGTGTGCGCACCGGTGTGGTGGTGGCGCTGTCGATTCCGCTGGTGCTGGGTGTGACCTTCCTGGTGATGCGCATGGCCGGTATCGGGTTGCACAGCATTTCACTCGGCGCGTTGATTCTCGCCCTCGGACTGCTGGTGGACGATGCCATCATCGCCGTCGAGATGATGGCGGTTAAGCTCGATCAGGGTTACGACCGTCTCCGCGCCGCTGCCTTTGCCTATACCAGCACCGCCTTTCCGATGTTGGCAGGCACGCTGATTACCGCCGCCGGATTTCTGCCGATAGCAACCGCCGCGAGCAGCACCGGGGAATACACCCGCGCGCTGTTCCAGGTGGTCGGGTTGGCCTTGCTGCTGTCGTGGCTGGCCGCCGTGCTGACGGTGCCGCTGCTGGGTTATTACCTGCTTCCCGAAAAAAAATTAGGTTCCGATGCGCATTCCGGGAGCGGCGCAGCCGGCAATGGTCAGGCCCCCGACGCGAATGCGATTTACCAGACCCCGTTCTACACCGCGTTTCGCCGCCTGATCAGTTTGTGCATCAATCGCCGCTGGCTGACCATCGCCGTGACGGTTGCGCTGTTCCTGGGCGGCATGGCGCTGTTCACCACGGTGCCGAACCAGTTTTTCCCCGCTTCGAACCGGCTCGAACTGATGGTGGATCTCAAGCTGCAGGAAGGCGCTTCCATTGCCGAAACTGATGCGGTGGCGCGCCGCCTGGAGGCATTGCTCACCAACACCCCGGGGCTCGATAGCCAGGTGGCCTACATAGGCAGCGGTACGCCGCGCTATTTTTTGTCGCTCGATCAGCAGTTGCCATCGGCGAGTTTTGCGCAGTTCGTGCTCAATACCCATGATCTGGCCGCGCGCGAACGCATCCGCGCACATTTGCTCGACGTATTGCCGGCGCAATTTCCCGATGTGCGCTGGCGGGTGAACCGGCTCGAAAATGGTCCGCCGGTGGGCTATGTGTTGCAGTACCGCGTGTCCGGTCCGGAGCGCGCGATCGCCAGAGTCCATGCTGAGCGGGTCGCCGAGGCGATGCGGGCGAATGCCTATGCGGTCGGCGTTCACCTCGATACTGCGGAGGCCTCCAAGCGGATCCGCATCGACATCGATCAGGATCGTGCCCGGGCACTCGGCGTGAGCACCCAGAGCGTGTCGCAGGTGCTGGAGGCCGCGATCAACGGCACGACGCTGACCCAATTGCGCGAGCACAACCGACTGACGGGCGTGGTGGTGCGCGGTCCACCTGCGGAGCGCGAGCATCTGGAGCTGCTGGGAAGTCTGTCGGTACCCACCGCGAGTGGCGCCAACATCCCGCTGGCGCAGATCGCACGGCTGGGATATGGACTCGAAGAGGGCATCCTGTGGCGACGGGATCGCACGCCGACCATCAGTGTGCGCGCCGATATCCACGCCGACCGGCAGCCGCCTGAAGTGGTGGCGGAACTCGCTCCCGCAATTGCCGGCATCGAGGCGCAGTTGCCACCGGGTTACCGCATCGAGGTCGGCGGTACCGTCGAGGATTCCGGCAAGGGTCAGGCCAGCGTGATGGTTGGCATGCCCCTGTTCGCGCTCGCGGTCATCACGGTACTGATGGTACAGCTCAAGAGCCTGTCCCGGTCGCTGATGGTGGTGCTCACCGCGCCGCTTGGCATTGTCGGAGTGGCACTTGGCCTTCTCGTCTCGGGCAAGCCGTTCGGTTTCGTGGCGATGCTCAGCACCATCGCGCTGCTCGGCATGGTGATGCGTAACAGCGTGATCCTCGTCGATCAGATTCGCCAGGATCTTGAGCAGGGTCGCGCACCGTTCGACGCCATCGTCGAAGCGACGGTGCGTCGCTTCCGTCCGATTGTGCTGACCGCGCTGGCGGCGGTGCTGGCGATGATTCCCCTGACGGGCAGTGTGTTCTTCGGGCCGATGGCGGTGTCGATCATGGGCGGGCTGATCGCCGCCACCGGCCTGACGCTGGTCTTCGTACCCGCGCTGTACGCCGCCTGGTTCCGGGTGCCGCGCCGGGATGCGAGCTCGGCGACGGAAACGGCGCGCACGCAGCCGGAGTCGTACTGAGCGCGCCGCTACAGCTCCGACGCCAGAAACTCCACCGTGGTGTCGTGATCGCCGACGCCGAGAATGGCGCAGTTGAGATCGGTCACGCCGATATCCCGCAGCCGCTGAATCTGTTTGCGGAGATCCGCTTCGCTGCCCACCATGGCGATGCCTGAAGGCCCTTCGGCACCTTCGCGGTCGAGCATGCCGCGATAGGAAGCGAGCTTGCCGTACATGGCCATGCCCTTGTCGATGCGCGCCCTCGCGGCATCCAGATCGGTGACGATGGCGGTGGGCACGCCGGCCACGATGCGCGGCGCGGGGCGTCCGGCACGGGCGGCGGCGGCGCGAATTTTCGGGATGATGTGTTCTTCCAGCGTCTTCGGCCCGGTCATCCAGGTGATGGTGCCATCGGCGTGGGTGCCAGCCAGCTCCAGCATTCGTTCACCCAGTGCGGCGACCACCAGCGACACGGACGCTGATTCGGGTACCTGGATCTGCCCGTGGGCGCCGTAAAGCTCGCCCTGGTAGTCGACTTTTTCGTTGCGCAGGGCCGGCGCCAGCACTTCCAGATATTCCTTCATGTGGCGCGCCGGATGCGCGTAGGACATCCCGAACATGCCCTCGATGATGGGTTTGTGGGAAAGCCCGATACCGAGCGTAAAGCGGCCGCCGGACGCGGCGTTGGTGGTCGCCGCCTGTTGCGCCATCACCAGCGGGTGGCGGGGGTAGGAGGGCACCACCGCGGTACCGAGCTTGATGCGCTGGGTGGCTTGCCCCACGAGGGCGAGCGCGGTCATGGCGTCGAGCCCGAACATGTTCGCCATCCAGAAGGTATCGAAGCCGAGTTGCTCCATTTTCTGCGCCCGGGCGATCAGGCCGGCGACGGTCGTCTCGGGTCCGGAGGCGGCGCCTGAATTTATTCCGATTCTCATGATATTCACCTAATAATTTGATTTATAAAGAAGTTAAAGTGGTTTATCTAGATGTTCACCCGCGATTCAGCCGAAATTCAGATCCGCCACGAAAGGGTTCATCTTGCGTTCCGCGCCGAAGGTGGACATGGGACCGTGGCCGGGAATGAAGCCCACATCGTCCCCCAGGGGAAACAGCTTTTCGCGAATCGAATGCACGAGGGTGTCGAAGTTTCCCTTCGGAAAATCGGTACGACCCACGGAACCCTGGAACAGCACGTCGCCCACCATGGCGATGCGGGTGACGGGATCGAAGAACACCAGGTGCCCGGGAGTGTGGCCGGGGCAGTGCAGCACCTGCAAAGTCTGGTTGCCGACGGTCACGGTATCGCCGTCTTCCAGCCAGCGGTCGGGCGTGAAGCTGTCGGTGGGTGGAAAGCCGAACATGCGGCACTGCTCCGCAAGTTTGTCGATCCAGAAGCTGTCCTCGCGCTGCGGCCCTTCGATGGGCAGATGCTGCTGGCGCGCCAGCGCCGCGACGCCGCCCACATGGTCGAGGTGCCCGTGGGTGCAGAGGATTTTTTCGAGGGTCACGCCCTGTTCGGCGACGGCTGTCAGGAGTTCATCCAGGTCGCCGCCGGGGTCGACCAGCGCACCCTTCATGGTTTCTTCGCACCAGATGAGGCTGCAATTCTGCTGATAGGGAGTGACGGGAATGATCAGAAATTTCATCGTGGCCTGCGTGCTGTATCGGTCAGCGCTAAAGAATACCACCTCGGAGCGGGTCTGACGGTCGGGCGACGAGCGACTGCCGGGTTGGGCGTCATTTCTCAAGCCTCACTGTCTGACGCCGCGTTGCGAATGCCCGCCGCAGCGCAGGCAAATAGAGACTTGCCATCCTCGACGAGACTTTCAAATCCGCTGCGCGTGTCATTATGGATGGCGAGGACATTCCAAGACAGTTGATTAAGCAGACCTTCCAGTTGCGTGAGTGCGTCCTCGATTTCGGTCAGCGTCATTCGATTGTCGATGTGAAACTCAGCGGCTCGATCAGCGGCATCATGCGCTACTGCGTCATGCCGCCAGTTTTTCAGCTTCTGGAGGGGGGTGTCTTTCTTCGTTAGACATGATTCGACTTCGGGGAGCAATCGCTTTAGCTCCGGCGATCCATACCTTCGAATTAGAATGATGAGATTCGGCAGTGAATGCGTTCCCTTGGTGTTGTCCAGCAGGGTTCCCACCTTGGCGAAAAATCCATCGAAGATTGCGCACCACGCTCGGTCGTAAAGCAAGCCGAACCGTTTGACTACTTCAGTATCTTGGCGGCGACCCTGGTCGAATCCACGAAGGAGAAAAAAGTAACTCCATGCACAGGCCAAGTTCTGGCCGAGCGCCAAAACAGAGGCTTTGATATTGGCCTCTTGGTCGGAGTTCACGGGCGCCTATGACGCCAAACATTTTGCTTGATCGGCACGGAAACAGGCGGCGAAGCCGGCTGTTGGATCGTCCCTCTCGAAGCGATTGTTAGCCACATTTAATTGTAACGATATCGCATAGCTTCAATTGAATTGGCTAAAGTGTCTTTATTTGAAAATATTTGACATAGCCATTGAATTCATCTGCGGCCACGCCCGATTCGATTGGGCTTGTTACTGACCAGTCTGCGACATAACCATTACGAAAAAGAAATCTCCCTTGTTGTGCCATACGAAGCTGATTATCCCACTGATAGGTTATGAAATAATCCGAGTATGCCGACTCTTTGGATGAGTAATTTGTGTATAGAATTACATATTTTAAATTGCTCATTCTCGAATTTTGTGAATATGAAGACGCCTTGCCTGCTAGATATTTTGTAAAAAAATCGGCTGCGTCGTCTTTTGATGAAAACGTGAAACTAAGATGAGACATGTATGAGGTTTTATATATTGAATATTTCGATTCGGTATTGCTTTCGCACTCCCATACGTAAGCGTATTTATCGTTTCCTAAGGCGGCTTTCCCGCTGAAACCAGGTGTGCAATCGAAGGCGGCAATTACCTGAGTTTTGGCATCATTTTTTAATGTGTATGTTGTTGGTTCTGCGCTCACAATAAATGACAAGCCAACTCCGATAGCGATGAATACTATTCTTGCACTTGATTTTATACATCGTATTAATGATTGACATACATTTCCGTCTGAAGTTGCGAAACGCTTATTAAGCATTTTGCTTGCCCTTTTTAGACTTGGCTGAACCATGGTTAATGTGTTGACTAAGCTGCTCTTCGCAGTGGTGAATGATCTCGCCGGTATCGTAATCTTTGATTTTCTCAAAGTAGTGGTCATTGTCAGCGCACTTTTGCGCAGTCCCGCTTGAGCGCGGGGTTAGGCAGGGCGTCCATACCCATTTTCTTGATCGCTACCCTTGCTTGCCAACCAAATAATCAATGGGATTATCCCAATTATTGTTAAAGAGATAAGCTGCCACCAGCCGCTACGATCGGTGTCATGCAACCTTACTCGCACCGGCAGAAAGGTAGGGGAAAAAGAATACAAGGTTAAGAAGCCAAGCGACAACATGACTACTGTCAACCAGCATTGCACCCCAAGCAAGAAGGACAGAAAAAAGATAAAACCACCAATACTCCGGCCTTGACGCTCTGCCGTTAAAATCGAAAAACTTGGATAAGCAGGTTGATATTGATTTGCCCAATGTCATTGGGTCGGCAACTGCGCTCGCCCCTGGGTTGAGATGTTTGACAGTCGCTACGATTTCAATATTGGTGCCACAGCCAGCACAAAACTTCGTGTCATCTGGGTTTTCTTTGCCACATTTTTGACAAAACATTCAAGTCTCCTTTTGAAAATTGGCTCTGTCGTGCCCAACGCTCAAGCTCACCGGCAGATTTGCCGTAGCGCAGCGAAGGCAAATACGTCCGGTGCAGCGCCTGGTTGGAGCGCAGTGGCCTCGACCGAAGCTGGCGCTCAGGCGAAGCCAATTTGCTTGAACTCCGCTGCTGCGACAACGAACTTTATATGGTGGAGCGGAATGTGGAGCTGACCAACGAACGGTGTTGCTTGCTCTGTTGACTCCACAATGAGCTGTGCAAATGAACCGCTCAGATCAACCGACCGACAGTAGAGATACTGCCCGACCGGCCCGCTCCTGAGATACGAACGCAGTGCGACTTGAAGCTCCGATAGCCCGGCATCCGTGAGCAGAACTCCCCACACTTTGTCACTCATTTTTTTGCGCTCCAACTATGCTTAGACACCCCAAAAGGCGCTCTGCATTGCACCTCGTGGGTGCCGAATGTTTGACAGAGGCAGATTAGACAGAGGTTGCCGGTCATGTCAAACGTTGCAGAGCACCCTAAAGCACTCGTCGATCCGACCTCTGGCGCAGCCGCCAAAATTTGAAGCTGCTTGACGAGGCCGCCCGTATCCGTCGACTGAATTGCGGCAGTCGCGCTGCGGACACCTGCGTCGATTGGGTGCGCCGGTTTGTCTTGTTCCGTGCCAAGAGCCACCCACGCGATAAGGGCGCGACCCAGATCGAGGCGTTTCTGACACATCTTGCGGTAGCCAGTGTTCGGCAATATCCGGCACAACAAGGGATTGAACCGGTTCACGCTGTGCGGGCAGACCAACGTCGACGGCCAACGCGCGCTACTCATAACGAGTCCACAGGCGGAGCACTCGCACGACGTGCTCCTTGTCGAGCATCTGATACACCAGGCGGTGTTGGATGTTGATGCGGCGCGAATATGCGCCGGCAAGATCGCCGACCAACTTCTCGTAAGGGGGCGGATTTTGATAGGGGTCGCTCTGCACGATCTTGAGCAATTCCTTCGCCTTTTCCTTGAGGCCGGACGATGCGAGCTTCTGAGCGTCTTTCTGCGCCTGCTTGGTGTAGATGAGCTGCCAGGTCACCAATCCAGTTCCTTCGAGCCGGACTCAAGGGGTTCCTCCATGCCCGCCCTGATGGACTCCCGCAGACCCGGAATGGAAAGCAGGAACAGCGTTTCCTGGATGGCCTCCCAGTCCTCGGCGGAAACCAGCACCGCATTGGTCCTTTTTCCTGCAATAACTATGGGTTGGTGAGACTCTGCGGCCTGATCCATGAGCCTGTAGAGGTTGGCTCGGGCTTCGCTGGCGGTAAGGGTCTGCATGACAGATACACCTTCGATTGATCGAGGGAAAAGCGTACGCATTATCGTACGGAAAGGCAAGGCCGTCATGACCGCTAATCTGGTGCCGAGCGCCACCCGCGCGATTAAGGGCGCGACCGAGATCGAGGCGTTTCTGACGCATCTTGCGGTAGCCGGCAAGGTGTCGGCTTCGAGCCGGAACCGGGCGAAGAGCTCGCTGCTATTTCTCTACCGCTTGGTGCTCGGGATTGATTTTTCCGCAGAGAGAGGGGTCACGCAGAGAGAGGGGGCAGGTCTAGAATTTAGGCTAATGTACAAATTCTAGACCTGCCCCGATGTTTCCAAGGCAAATACGTCGGCTGGAGCGACTTGTTAGGCATGACGCGGCCCGAACATGATGATGAGCATGCCGAGCACAGACACAGAAACCCCGACCCAATCTGTGAGAGATGGCCGGACGGAATCTACGGCCCACAACCACGCGAGAGCGACACCGATATAGACGCCACCATAGGCCGCGTAAACGCGGCCTGCTGCATGGGGATGCAAGGTGAGGAGCCATGCGAAAGCCGCGAGGCTGAGTGCTGCGGGCACAAGCAGCCAAGCGCTACGGCCCTGTTTGAGCCAGAGATACGGTAGATAGCAACCGACGATTTCAGCTATGGCCGTAAGGATGAACAAACCGAACGTCTTTAGAACTTCCACGCGACCTCTTTCTTTATATGCCTAATGTTTGACAGAGGCAGAGTAGACAGAGGTTGCCGGTCATGTCAAAGGTTGCAGCGCACCCTGAAGCACTCTTCTATCCCTCCTCTGGCACAGCCACCAAACCCAAACTGCTTGACGAGGTGCGCGCCCGCATCCGTCGATTGAATTGCAGCATCCGCGCTGCGGACACCTACGCCGATTGGGTGGGGCGGTTTGTCTTGTTCCGTGTTAAGCGCCACCCGCGCGCTGAATTTCGGCGCCCGAGACATGCGGCAATTTAGGCATGTGCAGGTTCAGGCACCGAGAACGTGGTGACTACCGGGTGACCCATGGAAGGCATTGGAAACGCGGAAAGGTACAAGGCTGTAGCTTCCTGAAGATTTGCTACCGCCTCTCGCCCTGGGTAGTGGTGCGGCGATGAAACACATAGCGCCGAAACGCCGAAGCGGATTTGACGGCTGGACACGGCGTTCTATTTATCCAGCAATGGCGCGCTCGATTGAACCGGAATACACTGGAACCGCTTGATACGCCATGGTGTTGGATAGGGTGCGAATATGGGCGGGAAAGTGATTGTTGTGAAGGCCGCGCGCGACCAAGAGGCGGGCGTGTGGTTTGTCGAATCCAGCGACGTGCCCGGGCTGAATCTGGAAGCTGAATCCTTGGACGCCCTGGCCGATCAACTCCCGGGGGCAATCCTTGACCTGCTGGAAGCGGGTGGGGGCGGGCTTGGTGACCATGACGTGCCTGTCGAACTGATCGCGCACGCCAGCACCCGCGTCCGCTTATCGGCGGCGTGAATGACTACGGAAAGCCAGTCCGCGAACTCCTGAAGGCGAATGGTTGCGAGCGCCTTCGACTGGGGCGCGGTGACCATGAAGTGTGGCGCAGCCCGCACGCCCCCAACCCCTTTACCGTCCCCGTCAAGATCAAGTCACGCCACACGGCGAACGGCATTCTCAAGGATGCCGGGCTGGCAAAAGCGTTTTGATTGCGCCCCAACCACTTTGGTTTATGTGGGACGGGATGTGGGACAAACGCCAAAGCCCTTTGTAACTTATTGTTTTTAATATTGTGATGGTGCCCACCATGGGACCCATGGCGGCCTAGAAGGGCCGACCGTCGCCAATAAGTGACCTTGTAGCGAGCGTCAAAAAGGGGACTGAAACGGGGGACAGATTTCAAAACTGCCTGGAGAACCGCGTATTTCCCAGGCCAGTGGCGGAAGGGGTGGGATTCGAACCCACGGATGGTCGCCCATCGACGGTTTTCAAGACCGTTGCATTCAACCGCTCTGCCACCCTTCCTGCATGAATTTTCAGGACCGGTGCGTTCAATTGCTCGGC
>JBFXFL010000051.1:0-12603 GCA_050179115.1 Porticoccaceae bacterium
GCCGCTGCTGCACTACATGGGTTGCTCGACGTTTGCCAACTACACGGTGCTGCCCGAGATCGCGCTGGCCAAGGTGCGCCCCGACGCGCCCTTCGACAAGATCTGTTACATCGGCTGCGGCGTCACCACCGGCATCGGCGCCGTGGTGTTTCGCGCCCGGGTCGAACCCGGCGCGCGGGTGGTGGTGTTCGGGCTCGGCGGCATCGGCCTCAATGTGATCCAGGGCGCGCGCCTCGTGGGGGCGCGTCAGATTGTCGGCATCGACACCAACCCGGCGCGCGAAGCGCTGGCCCGGCAGTTCGGGATGACCGATTTCATCGACGCGTCGAAGGAACCGGACGTGGTAGCGGCGGTGCTCGACCTCACCCAGGGCGGCGCCGACTACAGCTTCGAGTGCATCGGCAACGTCAAGGTGATGCGGCAAGCGCTGGAGTGCTGCCACAAGGGCTGGGGCGAGTCCTACATCATCGGTGTCGCCGGTGCCGGCCAGGAAATCGCCACCCGACCGTTCCAGCTCGTCACCGGCCGTTCGTGGCACGGGGTCGCGTTCGGCGGCGCGCGCGGCCGCACCGATGTGCCGCGGATCGTCGACTGGTACATGGAGGGGAAAATCAGCATCGACCCCCTGATCACCCACACCTTGCCGCTGGCGGATATCAACCGCGGCTTCGACCTGATGCACGCGGGCGAAAGTATCCGCTCGGTAGTGGTGTACTGACCAGGCCCGGCGAGCCCGAGCCCGACCAGGGATCGGACGCCCTCAGGGCATCCCTGATGCCGCGCGTTCGTTTTGCTGCGCCCCGCTCATCCGCCGCAGCACCATGATCGGGATGCGGCGCGCGCCGGCACGCTGCTTGTAACCCGGAAATCCGATATAGGTGGCGAGCGCGTAACGCCAGAAGCGCTGGTACTCGTCACCCTCCGCCTCATTGGCCCGATAGGTGGAAACCTTCCCGTTCAGGGTGCAGGAGACTTCGGGATGGGCCTTCAGGTTGTAATACCAGGCGGGATTGTGGCCCTGGCCGAAGTTCGACGCGATGAGGGCGAAATCGCCTTCCTGCTGCTGATCCCGGATGCACAGCAGCGGGATGCGGCGCACGCGGCCGGTTTTGGCGCCGATGGCATCCACCATCACCACGGGCAGTCCGACGAGCAGGCCGGACAACACCACCCGCTCTCCGGACAGACGCAAGAAAATCCGGTCCAGATGATGCCCGATCCGCGCCAGCACCCAGGCGCCCGGGCGGGACGCAGCGAATTTCTGCATCAGGTTGGCTTTGGGAAGTGTGACCATGTCGTTCATCGGCGCGCTCGCGCTCCAGGCTCAGGTTCAACTCAGTGCAGGGTAGCGCCGCCGGTGCGGCGGCGCAGCTGTTCGATTTTGCGTGCTACCGACGCCACCGCCTCGGGGCGTGCGGCGAGTTCGGCGCGGGTCATCAAGCGCTCCAGTTCGTCGGCGGCCGGCCCGAAACACTCCAGCTTCTCCAGTATCAGGGCGCGGTCCATCACGTCCTGCAACGAATCGGCATCGATCAGCAGCAGGCGGTCGCAGAGGCTCAGGCTTTCTCCGAAGTCCTCGCGCTGGAGGTAGATCATCTTCAGGTTGCGCAACATACGCTGCAGGATCTCGCGTTTGCGCGCGGGTTGCAGCAGCTGTTCGGAAAATTCCACCGTTCCCCGGGTGCCGGTGTGAAGCAGCGCACGACAGTCATCGCGGCTCAGGGTGCGTCCGGTGAAAGGATCGATCAGTTCTGCGGTGGCGCTTCCGGGGGCGGCGATCCGGACCAGGAAGTGGCCGGGAAACCCCACCCCCGCCGCCTCCAGGCCGAGCGCCTCGGCAATGCGCAGGTAGATCAGCGCCAGCGAAATCGGTATGCCGGACCGGGTTGCGAGCACCCGGTCGAGGTAACTGTTGTCGGGGTTGTAGTAGTCCCTGGCGTTGCCGCGAAAACCTTCAGCCTCGGCGAGAAACCAGCACAGCCGGGCTGCATCGGTCACCAGGGCCGTGCGCGCGCGCTGCGCCAGGGCATCGAGCTGCGCGCGGCACGCGGCCATATCCAGGCTGGCGTCGTGCTCGGCGGCGATCAGCAGCGCGGCCTCGATCAGATCGAGCTCGGCGTCCGGTCCGCCGACCTGGGCGGCAAACCGGGCGCGGGGGCTGTCGGGGGACATCATCGTCGCAATCCTCGCGGGGCACCGGAGGGTTGTATCACACCCCGCTCCGCGCTCGCCACCGCAGAGCGCGACCCTCTCAGTCCATGGGCGTGAGGGTCACCCGGATACCGTCGAGCGCGTCGCTGACCCGGATCTGGCAGCACAGCCGGGAGGTCGGCGTGAGTCCGTGCGCGGTGTCCAGCAGGTCTTCCTCATCCTCGCTGGGCGGATCGAGGCGGTCGTACCAGTCCTCGTCGACGATCACATGACAGGTGGCGCAGGCCAGGGCGCCACCACAGGCCGCGAGCATCGGCAGGTCGTTGGCTTTGGCCACTTCCATGATGGAGCGGCCGTTTTCCGCGGCCAGCGCGAGGGTTTCACCTGAGGTGGTGACGAAATGGATTACCGGCATGAACGACTCCTGTGGCGGGGCTGGGAGGGTGACGTACGACGGCTCAGGATTCCCGGATCGGAACGCCGGCCGTGGTGGAATGCTCAAAATGCAGCGCCCGGTCGGGATGCACCACGGCATGGGCAGCGTGGGCGGCATGGGCCGCCTCGGCAAAGCCGGTCAGAATCAGTTTCAGCTTGCGGGGATAGCCGGCAATATCGCCGATGGCAAACACGCCGGGCACGCTGGTGGCACCGGTCGAGGGGTCTACCGGGATCACTCCGTTGTGGGCGCCCAGCCCCCAATCGTTGATGGGGCCGAGCTTGCTGGCAAGCCCGAAGAAGGCCAGCAGGTGATCCGCCGCGATGCGCCGCGCCTCGCCCTTGAGGGTTTTGACGATCACGGCGGCAAGGCGCTCGCCATCGCCCTCAAGCCCCGCCAACTGGTAGGGAATGACCAACTGGATTTTTCCCGTCGCAGCCAGTTCATGAAGGCGCGCGCTGGTCTCGGGCGCGGCACGAAACTGCTCGCGACGGTGGATGACATGAATCTCCGCGGCGACATCGGCCAGCGCAATGGCCCAGTCCACGGCCGAGTCGCCGCCACCGGCGATCACCAGTCGCTGACCCCGGAAGCGCTCCCGTTCCGCGACCAGGTAGTGCACGCAGCGCCCTTCGTACTGCTCGATGCCGGGCAGGGGCGGGCGATTGGGACCGAAGGCGCCGACCCCGGCGGCGACCATCACGGCCCGGGCGCGAATCCGCGTTCCGCGGGAGGTCGTCAACTCCCAGGCATCGTCCCGGCGCTGAAGTTCAGTGACCTGCTGATCCAGATGAAACCGGGGCCGGAAGGGCGCGATCTGCTGCTGGAGGCGTGCGATCAGCTCGCTGGCCGTTACCTCGGGCGCGGCGGGAATATCGTAGATGGGCTTTTCCGGGTACAGCGCGACGCACTGTCCGCCCAGCGCCGGCAAGGCATCGATGACGTGGCAGCGCAGTTGCAGCATGCCGCATTCGAACACCGCAAACAGACCGACCGGCCCGGCGCCGATGATGGCGACATCTGTGACTTCTGTGCCAGACGGAATTTGCGTACTCAACTGCCGCTCCTTGCCGATGCACGGGTGTCGCCCGCGTGCGCGGCGCGATAGTGCAACAGCGCGCGCGCCGGCGTCTACTCGAAAACCACGGTTTTATTGCCGTGGATCAAGACGCGATCTTCGAGGTGAAAACGCAGTCCCCGCGCCAGTACGATCTTCTCGATGTCCTTGCCCTTGCGCACCATGTCATCGACGCTGTCGTGATGGCTGATGCGGGCAATGTCCTGATCGATGATGGGTCCCGCGTCGAGATCCTCGGTGACATAGTGGCAGGTGGCACCAATCAGCTTCACACCGCGCTCGGCGGCCTGATGGTAGGGCCGCGCGCCCGCGAAAGCGGGCAGAAAACTGTGGTGAATGTTGATCAGCCGGCCGGCGTAGTCCCGGCAGAGATGTCCCGGCAGGATTTGCATGTAACGCGCCAGCACCACCACATCGGGATTCAGGTTCGCGAACACTTCCGCGACCGCGTCGAAATGGGCGGCACGGGCACCCGCTTCCACCGGCAGGTGGTGGTAGGGAATGCCGTGCCATTCCACATAACCGCGCAAGTCGTCGTGATTGGAAACCACGGCGGCGATCTCGCAGGGCAATTCGCCGCTGCGCCAGCGATACAGCAGGTCGGCCAGACAGTGCGCCTGCCGGCTCACCATCACCACCACGCGCTTGGGTGTGGCCGTGGCGACGGCCTGCCAGTTCAGCGCGAACTCCGCCGCCACGGGCGCGAAACGGCGACGCAGTTCGTCGATGCCATAGGGCAGCGAGGCAGCGGAAATCACCTGCCGTGCGAAGAACCATTCCGATTCCGGGTCGCGATAGTGGTTGGCTTCGGTGATCAACCCACCTTCGGCCGCGAAAAACGAGCTGATGCCCGCAACGATCCCGACCCGGTCCGGGCAGGACAGGATGAGACGGATGCTGTGCGCCGGGACGGTCACCCTTCAGGCCCTCGACCAATTGGCAAACCGCGCCACGAAATACGCGGTGTCGACAAAAATCAAACCCATGATTTGCATCATGGTGCGCATTCAACCGTATCCCATACTGATGTCACGAGTTCAAACATCAGTGTGAGGACACTCCCATGATCAAAGAAGCCTTGGTAGGCAATATCGCTTTCAGCAAAGCCGATGCCATCGTACAGGGCATCGCGCCGGACGAGGACTTTTCCCAGGGCGTGGCGCTCGCGGTCAGCCAGAAACACCCGGGAATCATCGAGGATTTTGCTCAGCTCCGGGCCGCGGCGCCGCCCCCTCCCGGCAGCCTGTGGTCGTGGCGCAACGGCGCCGGGCCGTGCGTCGTGAGCCTGTTCATCCGCGCCGCCGCCCCCGACCATCACGGCAAGGCCAGGATCGAATGGGTAGATCAGGCGCTGGCGCAACTGCGGGAACTCGCGCTGCGAGAAAATTTCCGGAGCCTGGCGTTACCCAAGATCGGTACCGGGGCCGGCGATCTGGATTGGCGTGACGTCAAACCCCTGATCCAGAAACACCTGGGCGACCTGCCCGCCAAGGTGTTTCTCTACACCATCTTCAATCCGCTGATTGCCGGAGTGGAGGAGTAGCAGCGGAAACGCCGGCAAAGGCCGGCTTTCTGGCAAACGGAGCATCCCGGAGCGTCTCAGATACGGGCTAATTCACCTGCAGGGTACCGCCGGTGCCGAGGCCGCCCTCCACGCTTTGCGCCTTGTAGTTGCGCAGCGCGCGCACCATCTGGTTGAAGGAATCCATGAAGGACGCCGTGATGATCTTGCCTTGGGGTGTATTGGTGTAACCCCCGAGACCAGCAACACCACCGAAGAAACCGCCACCGAAACCGGCGATGTCGTAATTCTTGGCGCTGCCCTGCGCGGCTGACAACTGCACGCCCGAACGGTTGTCGATCAGCAGCAGCGTGGTGGAAGCTTCGTTCGCCTTGAGGCCGCCGGCCACCACTCCGGCGACGCCGCCGAGCGCGCCGCCCAGCAGACCGCCAATGGCACCGGTACCCTTCTCGCTGAAATTGATCGTCGGGCTCATCGTGTAGTCGGCCGCGACCATCTGGCCCTTGCCCATTTTGCTGCCCTGGCGCATTTCGCCGGATTCGGCCATTTCGCGCTCGCGCATCATGTTGTTCAGCGCCGCGCCTCGCTCAACCACCACGAAACAGTTCGATTGCTGAATCATGGCGCGCAACACGGGCACCGTGGAGTCGAGTTTGTATTCCGTGCTCAAACGGTAATACCAGGTCGCGGTCCGATCCTCGTCGACCGCCATGGTGCCGAGGGTGCTGTCGCAGTGTTCGAGCTGGGGGTTGGCGCCCGCACTGGTGCCGCCCGCAGCGGCGCCGGTCGCGGTGTTACTGCCACCGCCGAGGGTCGGGGTGGTGGCATTGCACCCGCCGATGGCGATGAAGGATGAAACTGCGATGGCGGCAATGGCGCTAAGGGGTGAAAACCTGGCTGGGGCAGTCCCTGGCATGTCGGTGTCTCCGATGCGGACGAGTTGGGGGGTAAAATCGGTGAGGCCGTGACTTCACGGTTGTTCATTATTCCGTCGTTACATTCATTGTCAACCGCGGTCATTGTCAACCACAGTGTCCATCGCAATTTCCGGCAGGGGTCCCGGACGCGCCGGGACCCCTGTCTTCAGGCGATTTCGTACTCCTGCAAACGCGGATCCCGCAGATCGTTGCGGAACTTGGTGGCGGTCCAGGGCCACGAACCCGGGACGCCTTTCTCGTCCAGGTACCAGCTTTTGCAGCCCGTGGTCCAGACGGTGTTCTTCATGTTGGCCAGCATCTCGGCATTGAAGCGTTCGGTCGCATCCTCGCGCGGGGAAACCGTCTCAAATTTGCGTTGCGCCCAGAGGTCGACAAATTTCATGATATAGGCGGACTGGGTTTCGGCGATCGACGCCAGCGAGAAATTGCCCACCGGACTGTGGGGACCCATGACCATGAAGAAGTTGGGGAAACCGGGCAGCCCCACGGTGCGGTAGCCGCGCGCGCCGTCCTTCCACACATCGTCGAGGGTGACGCCGTTCTCCCCGGTCATGGTCATCGGCAGCATGTATTCACCGGCGTGGTAGCCGGTGGCGAGCGCAATGACGTCGAGCTCATGGAGCTTGCCGTCCTTGGTGACGATCCCGCGCGGCTCGACATGATCGATGCGCTCGGTGACCAGTTCGACGTTGGGCTTCTGCATCGCCGGGTAGTAGTCGGACGACATCACCAGGCGTTTGCACATGGCCGTGTAATTGGGTGTCAGCTTGGCGCGCAGCACCGGATCCTTGACGGTATCGAGGTTCCACCGGCACAGCTTGCCCATCATCTTGCGCGACCAGCCGTCCCGGATGATGCCGCGGCCCATCATCTGTTCCATCGCGAAGCGGAAAGCGACGTAGTAGAACCTGGAAATGACAGGGAACCTGCGCGCCAGGCGTTTGCCCGTTTCGCCATACTTGCGGTTGGGAATCGGCAGCACCCACTGCGGCGTGCGCTGGAAGGAAATCACCTTGCTGCACACTTTCGACAAGGGCTCGACCATCTGCACACCGGTGGAGCCGCAGCCGATAATGGCGGCGCGCTTGCCGGTCAGATCGACGCTGTTGTCCCAGCGCGCGGTGTGAATGGTCTTGCCGGCGAAGGTGTCGAGGCCGGCAATATCGGGATACTTGGGCCGCACCAGAATACCGCAGGAGCTGATCAGGATGTCGCAGTGCAGTTTTTCGCTGGTGCCATCGTGCTCGATATCGACGGTCCATCCGTCGCCGGTCCATTCGGCGTGCTTGGCCTGGGTGCTGAAGCGGATGCGTTCGAAGACATGGTATTTGCGCGCCATGTTCTCGAAGTACTGACGGATCTCCGCGCCGCCGCAGAAACGCTGGCTCCATTCGGCACTGGGCTCGAAGCTGTACTGGTAGTAGTGGGAGGGAACGTCGCAGCGTAATCCGGGATACTGGTTGTAGTGCCACGTGCCGCCGCAGCGCTCGGCCTGTTCGAGGAGCACCAGATCGTCGTAACCGGCGGCCATCAGCCGCATCCCCATGCAGATTCCGGACAGCCCGGTCCCGATCACGATCACCCGCGGCTTGCGCTGGCCTGTCGCCAGGCTGCGCGAAATGTCGCCACTCTCACTGATACCCATCATTCACCCCTGTCGTCTGAATTGGTTTGCTACGGGAACAGCGCCTGCGCGCGCCGCCAGCCTTCCCGATATTCGTTACCACGCACCATGGCGTCAATAGCCGTTATTTCCCTGGTTGTTCTGAATCAATCCCGCACACAGCCGCCTCCGGCGCAGCCCGTTAATTGAGCGTCCGCGGGACCTGCGCCGAGTGGTGGTGCCGGATGGGGCGCTCGGCGCCGGGATCAAGCACTATGGTAAACCGCGACGGGAACGTCAGCAGGTCATCATCCACTTCGAATTTGAAGGCATAGACTCCCGCCAGTACCACGAGGCCGCCGGGAAGCTCGTGCTGGTACAGGCGCGAGCGATACAGGCTGACCGCCAGCGCAGGGCGCGATGCCAGGGCTTCGAAATAGCTTCGGATCGCCTGGGCATCGGCCAGGGCATGGGGCGAAAAAGTCGGAAACAGGGTGGCGCCATCCGCGTAAAGATTCACCAGGGCATCGACATCGCCATCATTCACCGCCTGGAGCCAGAACTCCAATATCTCCTGACCGGTCACCGGATTCTCCTGTGGCTGCTGTTCAACAGGGGCGCGAGGGTAGCACAGCAGGCCCCATCCCGGCGCCAAGATTGTGTCGCCTGCACGCGTCGGACCGGAACTTCATTCGCCGGCGCCAAAGCCCTGGGTCAGATCGGCGTACTGCACCACCTCGGGCGGACCATCGGGCCGCACCTGGAGGATGCTGTGGGCGCAGTTGTGCATGCGCGGCGGCTCCCAGAGGCGGCTCAGGGGGCGGTCGAGGTAGTGACTCAGCAGCGTGCGAATCATGGCGCCGTGACTGACCACCACCACATCGCCGCCGCCGTGCTCGCGCGCCATGATTTCCGCCAGCGCCTGCAACCCGCGCGCCTGCAACTGGGCGAAGGTTTCCGCGCCGGGATAGTTGAAACGATGCGGCGCATGCCGAAACGCATGAACGTCCTCGGGATGCAGCTGCTCGATCTCCTGGTAGAGGAAGCCCTCCCAGTCCGCCAGATAGATTTCACGCAGATTCTCCATCAGGACGAACTCCACCCCCCGCTGGCCGAACGCCAGTTCGGCGGTTTCCCGCGCCCGCAGGCTGGTGCTCGTGTAGACCCGCACCGGCTCGAGATGGGCGAGGGTTTCACGCAGACCCAGCGCCTGGCTCCGGCCTAGGGCATTGAGGGGGTTGTCGGCATGCCCCTGGATGCGGCCCTCGGCGTTCCAGGCGGTCTCGCCATGGCGGATCAGGTGAATGCGCGTCATCGCTGCCTCGTCGGATCAGGGCGTCGGATCAGGGTGCCAGACGTACTATCCGCCAGCTGTCCGGTGTCGGACCCGGCAGGTAGCGGAAGCGGTCGTGCAGGCGCATTTCGCCGCCCTGCCAGAATTCAAAAGCCCTGGGCACCACCCGAAAACCGCCCCAGAACTCCGGAACCGGAACTTCGCCTCCCGCAAAGCGCGCGGCGCAGCGCGCAAACGCCGCTTCCAGATCCTCGCGCGAGGCAAGCTCGGTGCTCTGCCGGGAGGCCCAGGCGGCCAGCTGGCTGTCCCGGGGTCGTGTGGCGAAGTAGTCGCTCACTTCGTCCCGCGAAACCGGGCTCGCGGTGCCGGCGATGCTGACCTGGCGGTCCAGCAAAAACCACGGGAAATGCAGACTGAGTTCGGCGCTGGCGGCAATTTGCGCCGCCTTGTGGCTGCCCAGATTGGTGTAGAACACGAAGCCCCGGGCGTCGAAGCCCTTGAGCAACACGGCCCGCTGCCAGGGCCGGCCTGCGGCATCGAGCGTCGCGACCACCATCGCCGTTGGGTCGACCATGGGCGAGGCGACGGCTGCGTCGAGCCAGAGCTGGAACTGGTCGAAGGGCGAGTCCCGGAGCGACTCCCGGGTCAGGTTGCCATAGCGGTATTCCCGGCGCTTGAAGTCGATGCTCATGGTGCACTCAGGCGGCGGACAGCCCGCCGTCGATGGGAAGCACGGCGCCGTTCATGAAACTGTTGTCGTCGCAGCAGGCCCACAGCATCGCCTGCACCACCTCATCCATCTCGCCCAGGCGTCGCATCGGGTTGCCCGCCTCGAGATTTTCGCGGCTCTTGCCGCCGGCCGCATTCAGGCTGGCCTCGACCAGGGGCGTCAGGGCGAAGGCCGGGCACAAGGCGTTGACCCGGATCCCTTTGCGTCCGTATTCCAGGGCCGCCGATTTGGTCAGTCCGATCACGCCATGCTTGCTGGCGCTGTAGAGACTGATGAAAGGTGCGCCCATGATGCCCGCCGCCGAACTCACATTGAGGATGGCGCCGCTGTTGCGGGTGACCATGCGGGCAAGCTCCTGCTGCATGCACAGATAGACGCCCTTGAGATTGGTGTCGATAACGCGGTCCCACATGCCGAGGTCGGTTTCGTGCAGCCGCACCTTGGCGTGGGAGACGCCGGCATTGTTGATCGCCACATCGAGGCGCTCGAAGCTGTCATCGAGGGCAGCGAAAAAAGCCGCCACCTGCGCGGGCACGCCGACATCGCAGGCCATGGCCACCACCTGGGTGCCGCCGGCTTCCAGTTGCCGGGCCACGGCGCTGACGGCTTTTTCGTTGAGATCGCACAGGGCGAGGCGCGCGCCGGCCGCCGCGAACTGCTCGGCAGCCAGCTTGCCGAAGCCGGAGCCCGCGCCCGTGATCAGGACGACCTGGTTATCGAAAT
Source organism: Porticoccaceae bacterium (assembly GCA_050179115.1). Lineage (GTDB taxonomy): Bacteria > Pseudomonadota > Gammaproteobacteria > Pseudomonadales > Porticoccaceae > JAGPUQ01. The sequence goes on from JBFXFL010000051.1 coordinate 10,476, forward strand.
TGTAGTGGGTTCGCATCGCGCCGCCTCGTTGTATCGTCAGCTGTTCACATTCCGGGCATCAGATGGTGATGCCGCCATCGACGGTCAGACAGGTGCCCGTGGTGTAGCTGGCCGCGTCCGATACCAGATAGAGCACGGCGCCGGCCATTTCTTCGGGCTCCGCGTGACGGCCCATGGGAATGCCCGCCATGATCTCGCGATGCACGTCCTCGTTGGTGAACAAGGCGCCGGCGAATCTGGTTTTGGTGAGACCGGGCAACAGCGCGTTGACGCGGATGTTTTCGAGCGCGCACTCCTTGGCGAAGGTCTTGGTCATGCTGATGATCGCCGCCTTGGAAATCGAATAAATGCCTTGCAGTGGTCCCGGGGTGACACCGTTGACCGAGCCCACATTGACGATGGCGCCGCCGCCCCCTTGGCGCATCAGCTTTATCGCCCCCACGGACATATAAAAATAGCCGCGGATGTTCACGTCCAGGGTTTTCTGGAAGGCGGGCAGGTCGGTGTCCACCACATGGCCGAAATAGGGGTTGGCGGCGGCGTTGTTGACCAGGATGTCGAGGCGGCCGTGGGTGGCGCGGACCTGGGCAAAGGCGGCCTCGATCTGCTCGATCTCGCCGATATGACAGGCCATGGCCTCGGCGCTGTGGCCGGCGGCCTGGATTTCGTCCACCACGCGCTGGCAGCTGTCGAGCTTGCGGCTGGTGACGATGACATGGGCGCCCTGTTCGGCCAGCAGCTTGGCGATGGCTGCACCGATGCCGCGACTGGCGCCGGCAATCAGCGCGATGCGTCCCGTCAGCTCAAAGAGTTTGGTGGTCATTTTTTCTCCTCAGATGGACATCACCAGATGGCCGCCATCCACCGGCAGCAGGGCGCCGTTGATGAAGGAGCCGGCGTCGCTGGCCAGCAGCAGCAGCGGGCCATCCATTTCCTCCATGCGGCCCAGGCGTCCACCGGGGGTCGCCGCTATGTAGTTCTGGCCGGCCGCGCTGTCGAAGTATTCATCGTTCATTTCGGTCTTGAAGTAACCGGGGCAGATGGCATTGACCCGAATGTTCTTGCCCGCCAGCTCCAGCGCCATGTGCTTGGTGAGCTGGATCACCCCCGCCTTGGTGGCCGAATAGACGCCGTGGCCGCGGCTGGTGGCCATGCCCAGCACCGAGGCAATATTGACGATGGCCCCACCGCGACCGGCCGCCAGCATGCGCCGGGCCGCTTCCGCCGCCACCAGCCAGGCGCCCTTGAGATTGGTATCCATCACCCAGTCCCAGTCGGCTTCCGCGGTCTTGTGCAGGACCCCGGGGGCCGCGACGCCGGCATTGTTGACCAGCAGATCCACGGTGCCGAATTTCGTCTCCGCCGCCGCGAAGGCGGCGGCGACACTGGCGGCGTCGGTGACGTCCATGCCAACCGCGTGGGCCGCGCCCCCGGCGGTAGCGATTTCATCCACCAGCCGGTCGAGGCGATCCTCGCGGCGCGCGCCCGCGACCACGCGCGCGCCGGCGGCGGCCAGCACGCGGGTAAAGTGCGCGCCGAAGCCGCTGGAGGCACCCGTCACCAGTGCCACCCGGCCGGTGAGATCGAAGCGTTTGCAGTCCATGATCTTGTCCTCAGGGTTTTACGATGACCTTGCCCATGACGTTGCGGCCGGTCACCTTCTTGATCGCGGCGATGCCGTCGGTCAGCGGAAACACCGCGTCGATCACCGGCCTCACCTGGCCGGTCTCGATCCAGCCGAACAGCTCGCGCATGTTGGCGGCGTGCGCTGTGGGTTCCTTCTCGGTAAAGGCGCCCCAGAACACGCCGATCACCGCATAGCCTTTCACCAGCGTCAGGTTGACCGGCAGGGTCGGGATGCGCCCCGAGGCAAAGCCCACGACCAGCAACCGTCCGTCCCAGGCCATGGCGCGGGAGCAGGCGTCGAAGGCATCGCCGCCGACGGCATCGTAGACCACATCGGCGCCGCGCCCGTCGGTCAGTGTCTTGATCGCCTGATTCAGATCGTCGCGGCTGTAGTTGATGCCTGCATCCGCACCCTGGGATTTGGCAAAAGCGATCTTTGCGTCGCTGGAGCAGACCGCGATCACGCGCGCGCCGATGGCCTTGCCGATCTGCACGGCGGCGA
>JBFXFL010000051.1:12703-16416 GCA_050179115.1 Porticoccaceae bacterium
AATGGAAACAGCTCCCGGGCCGGCACCGCGATCTGCTCGGCGTAGGCACCACGCCCGACATTCCAGCCCAGCACCCGGTCGCCCACCGCAAAACCGCTGGCCCCCGGTCCCAGCGCCGCCACCTGCCCGGCGAATTCGCCACCCGGCATGAAGGGAACCTGGGGTTTCGCCTGATACTTGCCTTCCACCAGGAGGCCGTCGGGAAAATTGACGCCGATGGCTGCGATGGACACCAGGATTTCTCCCGCGCCCGGCACCGGGTCCGGCATGTCCCGATAGACCAGATTTTCGACCGGCCCGTAGGCCTCGCAGACCAGTGCTTTCATGGCATTTCCCCCCGGTATTTTGTGGTCACAGCTCGCCTTGCTCGCGCAGGAACTCGATGGCCATTTCCGCCATCGGCCGGGTCATCTGCCCGTAGGTGAGCGCCTGGGTGCTGGAGGCCGTGCCGTCCTGATAGCGCTTCATGATGCCCTGCAGGATGGCGGCGAAGCGGAAGAAACTGAACGCGAGATAAAACGACCAGTCCGGAATCTCCGCGAGCCCCATGCGCTCGCAGTAGCGCGCCACATACTCTGCCTCGGTGGGAATGCCGAGCGCATGGCGGTCGAGACCGCCGAGCCCGCCCAGATTGCCGAGATTGGGGTCGGCCGGAATCCGCAACTGCATGCACTGGTAGGCGATGTCCGAAAACGGGTGCCCCAGGGTGGACAGCTCCCAGTCCAGCACCGCCAGCACTTCGGGACGATCCCTGGCGAAGATCATGTTGTCGAGGCGATAGTCGCCGTGGATCAGCGCGACGCGGCCGTCGTCCGCGGGCATCCGCCCCGGCAACCACGCCATCAGCTGCTCCATGGCAGGGATGGTTTCAGTCTCCGCAGCCCGGTACTGTTTGGTCCAGCGACCGAACTGGCGCTCGAAATAGTTGCCCGGCTTGCCGAAGTCCGCAAGCCCCACCGCCGCGACATCGACCTGGTGCAGGTGCGCCAGGATGGCGTTCATGCGGTCGTACATGAGGGTGCGGTCGGCCTTGGCGACCGCTGCCAGGGGCGCGTCCCAGTAGACCGTGCCGTCGAGGTAATCCATGACAAAAAACATGCTGCCGATGACGCTGTCGTCCTCGCACAGCACCCGCACCCGGGGCACCGGCACCGGGGTGTCGGCCAGCGCCTTCATCACCCGGTACTCGCGGTCCACGGCGTGGGCGGAGGGCAGCACATTGCCCGGCGGCTTGCGGCGCAGCACATAGCGCGCGCGGTCGGTGGTCAACAGGAAGGTCGGGTTGGACTGGCCGCCCTCGAATTTTTCGGCGCGCTGGAGCCGGCCGAAATCCGCGATGTGGGCGGCCAGGTAGGCGCCGAGCCGGTCTTCCGGCAGCTGATCGATCGCTTGGCTCATGGTGTCGTTCTCGCTCGTCTATCCAGCGGCATCAGGCGTACTGCTTAACCAGCGAGCGGCCCAACTGCATCATGTGCACCTGGTCCGGGCCGTCGGCGAAGCGGATCTGGCGCGCATAAGTGAAGGCCTCGGCGAGAAAATAATCCTCGGTGAGGCCGCCGGCGCCGTGCACCTGGATGGCGCGGTCGATCACCCGCTGCGCCATCGCCGGAGTGACGATCTTGATCGCGGCGATCAGGTCGCGGGCTTCCTTGGTGCCCGCGCGGTCGATTTTTTCCGCCGCCCGCAGGGTCAGCAGGCGCGCCTGCTCGATATCGCAGAACGACTGCGCGATGTCCTCGCGCACCGACTGGTGCTCGCTCAGCTTGCGACCGAAGGTGCTGCGCCGCTCGACCCGCTGGCACATCAGTTCCAGTGCCCGCTGCGCGCAGCCGATCAGCCGCATGCAGTGGTGGATGCGCCCCGGGCCCAGACGACCCTGGGCGATCTCGAAGCCGCGCCCCTCCCCCAGCAGCAAGTTGGCCACCGGCACCCGCACATTGTCGAACACCACTTCGCCGTGACCCAGGGGCGGGTCGGCATAACCGAGCGTGGTGAGTGCGCGCGTCACCTTTACGCCCGGGGTGTCGCGGGGCACCAGCACCTGCGACTGCTGGACGTGGCGGTTGGGATTGTCCGGATCGGTCTTGCCCATCACGATCATGATCTTGCAGTTCTCGTGCAGGATCCCGGTGATGAACCACTTGCGGCCGTTGATCACATACTCGTCGCCGTCGCGCACGATGGAGCACTGCACATTGGTCGCATCCGAGGAGGCCACATCGGGCTCGGTCATGGCAAAGGCCGAGCGGATCTCGCCGGCCAGCAGGGGTTCGAGCCAGCGCGCTTTCTGTGCCTCGGTGGCGTACTTGATGAAGACTTCCATGTTGCCGGTGTCGGGCGCATTGCAGTTGAACACCTCGGGGGCCCACAGCACCCGGCCCATGATCTCGGCCAGGGGCGCGTAGTCGAGATTGGTCAGGCCGTCCTCGTGGTGATGGGCGGGCAGGAACAGGTTCCAGAGTCCGGCCTTTTTCGCCTTCGCCTTGAGCTCGACCATCAGCGGGGGGCTCGCCCAGGGATTGGCTGCGGTCTTGAAATACTCCTGGTAGGCGTGTTCCACCGGGTAGATTTCCGCGTCCATGAACTGCTGCAAGCGCAGTTGCAGCGCACGGGCTTTGTCTGAGTAGTCGAAGTTCATGGGCGTATCGGTCCTCTGGCGGTAAGCGGGTGGTGACTGGATGGCCGGTCTAAACCATGGTGATCGCGTGCTCGCGATCGGGCCGCTCCATGTGGGCGAGCACATTGAAGGCGTGCAGCGACAGGCGCTCGCCGTCGCTCAAAAAGCGGGTGGTCGAGGTGTTGCGAATTTGCAGCATCAGCTCGATGGCGGCGGCGTCGGACAGGCCCATGACATGCTTGACGGTCAGCGACTTGGGCCCGCCGGACGAGACAATCAACACCCGCTCGCCGTGGTTTCCTGCGCGCGCCGCCTCGACACCCGCCACCACGCGTTCATTGAATTCGCGCCAGGTCTCGGTGCGCTGGCCGCCGTGCTCGGCCTGCGCAGCCAGCTCGGCATCCAGATCGCCGGCGATCCAGGCCGCCATCACCTCGCGCAGGATCCCGAAAAATTCCGCCGCCGTGGTCGGCTCGGGGACCTCGGGTCGATAGCGCTGGCAGTACAGGCGCATCACCGGGCGGAACGTGAACTCGTTCAGGCGGCGGTCCACGACCGGATCGAACGTGCGCCCCATGCCCGCGCCGATGCCCTGCAAGGTCTCCTTGTGGCGCTGCATGTCACCCACGATGACGCGGTCGAAGTCGAGACCGCGCGCACGGTAGTGTTCGCCCAGCCAGCGCGCCTGCTCCCAGCCGAGCGGCGACAACTGGTCGTAGTTGCGCGCGCCCAGCGAGGCCTGGCCGTGGCGGACAAAGTAAATTTCACTCATGGGCACCTCAAGAGCCGGCGGCTGCGCGATGGTGGGCGGCGGGCATCCGGGCACCGATCCCGCCGATACGACACCCGGTCACGACCGCAAGCACCGCGCGCGATGGCGCGGCGGCGCCGTCACGACCACGCTGACCGGAGGCGGTGGAGCGACCGGAATGGTACACGCCGGCGCCAGGGCTGTCAGCCAACCCGGCAGCGACCTTGGCGCGGCAAACCCCGCTCGGCTGGCAACGCGATATGCCCTCGGTACAATGCTCCGCGGCCACTACCGCCATCAGCGACAGGAAAGGGTCCATGCTGGAGAAGAAAAAACGCCCGCCCC
>JBFXFL010000052.1:0-16092 GCA_050179115.1 Porticoccaceae bacterium
GCGAGCCCGGTCGCCGCCAGGCCATCGACCTCGGAAAAGGTGATGTCGCCGCGAATGCGTTCGAATTTCAGACCGCTGCCGCGGTGAGTAAGCGCGGCATCCGCAAGCTTGGCGACCACCCGGTAGCGCGCTCCGGAATGCTGTTTCGACAGCGGAATCCGCAGATCCAGGGCGACCGCGACCGGGCCCTCCGCCTGCCAGTCGCGCAGCGGTTCCACCCGGCTCCGCAGGGGCGATTGCGCCAGCACGCCGAGCGCCTGCGACACCTCGGTCGCGGCAGTGGCCGTTACCGCCAGCAACGGCTTGCTGTTACCGGCCACCGCGACGCTCCGAAACCGGACATCGCGCACCGGGACGCCGGCCACCACCGCCGTCTTCGCGCGACCGGATACATCGATGCCGTCGACCGCGACATAGGCGTTCACATCCGTCAACCCCGGCCACTCGGGGTCGTAAGCGATCGCTGCGTCTGCCACCCGGGCGTAAACCTGGATGGCGCGGCGCGGGCCGGCCTCTTTCTCAATGGCGCCGCGCCAGATGAAGCCGCCCTCGACCACCCGCATGTCGCCCAGGGCGCGGTCGAGCCACTGCAACAGTTCGGGTTCCAGCACCCGGGGAATGTACTGGCGGGCATAGGCCGCGTCGCTGTCGCTGATGCCGGCCGTGAGCCAGAGCTCGCCATGAACGCCGGGCGCCAGCGGCTGGTGCAGGCTGAAGGCGGCACGAATGCGGCCCGCGCCGCCAGCGGCACGGATATCGAGTGGCGCGCCCTGGATCTTCAGCGTGGAATAATCGTCATCGAGGGTGAAGCCGACCTGGCCGCGGACCTGCCCGACGCGGAAAAAATTGTCATAGGCGTCTGGAAACAGCATTGCCAGTTCGGTTGTGCCGTCAAGCGTCAGGACGCCGCCGTGGCCGGTTGCGGTTAGCTGCCCGGAGATCCCGGTCACCGCCGGACTGTTGCGCCAGGACGCGACCGCCACGTTCTCCAGCGTCGCCTGCAAGCCGGTCACGCGGCCGGGGAGATCGAGATCGATATCCACCCGGGGATACGCCAGTCGCCCGGTCGGATCCAATGCGGCAAGCACTTCGGCGGCGCGCCCCGGAAGCAGGTCGCCGGCCAGCGCCATGGCCTTGAGCGTGCCGACATCGAGATGATCGGCGGCCAGACTGAAGCGGGGGCCATCGGCGCCCAGGCGCTGGCGAAATTCCAGGGTCAGCGGTGCGATGTCGCGCCCATTCCAGGTGAAAGCAAGCTCCTGCAGACGCAAACCCCAATCGTCCGGACCGAGCCAGCCCGTGATATCGGCCTTGAGATCGCGCAGCGGGCTCGCGGCAGGCGCCGACCCCAGCGGCACACTGTCGGTGGCGACGCGCCCGACGATCTCGGCGCGCCCGTCCCCGGCTGCGGTCAACCAGATCTCGGCATTCATCGGCACTGCCACGGGCGCCAGCCGGCGCGCCCAGTCCGGCGCCAGACCGCGCAATATCACCCCCAGCGACCCGGAGAGATTGAGTCGCGACAGTTTCAGGTAGCTGCGCCCCTGCAGGTCGCTCCAGTCTGCGCCGCCGCCGGCGCCGCCGCGCCACTCCGCCTGGATCGCCGCAAACTCTTCCCCGGAAATTTCCAGCGCGGCGCCGAGGCGATGGAAATTTCCGCTGTTTTCCAGGACGAGATGGTTCGCCGCGATCAGTTCGGTGACGCCGGAGCGGAAATGGAGTGTGATTTCCGCCCGTGCAATGCGCGTCCGCCGACTCGCCAGCAGCATGTCGATCACCTGCCTCGCCGCGCCCTGCGTATTGGGCGTGCCGCTGTCCAGGGCCCAGCCGGTGGGCGTTTCCGCGAGACGGATCTGCAAACGGGCGAGCGACAGGTCGGACCAGACCGGTCGTTGGGCGAACAGGCTGTGGAACAGATCAACCTCCGCGTCCAGGGCATCCATCACCAGAAACGGCGGCCGGCCAGATGCAGCGGCCACACGCACTGATCCCGCCCATAAATGCGGCGAGAACCGGGTCCAGGCGCCGTTCAGTTGCCGGGCTTCGGCGACGGCGCCCAGACGTTCGGACAGGACGGAGTCGAGCCGCGGTTGCAGATGGTCCAGCCGCGGCAGCAGCTCCCGGCCCGCCGCCACCACCAGGGCATACGCAATGATGAGCAGTGCCGATAACGCCCAGACCCAACGCACCAGACGCCTCGCCATGCCGGCCACGGTCAGTGCGCGGGCAACCGCGGCGGGCCGTGTCGGCGGCAACCGCGCCCGACCGGATCAGAACAGGACGATGCAGAGCGGCACAATGTCTCGGAGCGGAACAATGTCTCGGAGCGGAACAATGTCTCAGAGCGGCACAATGTCGAACTGCTCCTGTGAATAAAGGCTCTCCACCCGGAACTCGATCGGTCGCTTGATGAAGGCTTCGAGATCGGCGACATCCGTGGAGTTTTCCGCAAGCAGGCGGTCGATCACGCTGTGCGCGGCCATCACGCGAATCTTTTCGCACTCGAACGTCCGTGCTTCGCGCAGAATCTCGCGAAAAATCTCGAAGGTGACGGTTTCGGCCGATTTCATGTAGCCTCTGCCGTTACAGACACCACAGGGCTCGCAGAGTTGTTGCTGCAGGTTCTCGTGGGTGCGCTTGCGGGTCATCTCCACCAGACCGAGCTGGGACACGCCGGAAATCGTCAGCTTGGCGCGATCCGTGGCGAGCGCGTTCTCCAGGGCGCGCAGCACCTGGCGGCGGTGTTCGGGATCCTGCATATCGATGAAGTCGAGGATGATGATGCCGCCCAGGTTGCGCAGCCGGATCTGGCGGGCGATGGCGCCCGCCGCCTCGACATTGGTCTTGAAAATGGTCTGTTCGAGGTTGTGACGACCGGTGTAGGAGCCGGTGTTGACGTCGATGGTCGTCATCGCCTCGTTCTGGTCGATGACCAGATAGCCGCCCGACTTGAGGTCCACCCGCCGCTCCAGCGCGCGCGTGATTTCCTCCTCCACGCCGTACAGCGAAAACAGCGGACGCTCGCCGTGGTAACGCTCGATCAGGTCCCGGACTTCGGAATTGAAGTAGGCAGTGAAGCGCCCGAGCAGGTCGAATACCTCGTCGGAATCCACCCGGATGCGGTCGATGCCTTCGGGATTTAGATCGCGCAAGGTGCGCAGGGTCAGCGGCAGGTCTTCGTACAGACAGCCGACGGTCTCGCTGGAAGCGATCTTGTCCTTGACGTAGGCCCAGAGCCGGTGGAGAAACGCGACTTCCGCGCTCAACTCCTCGCGGGTTGCGCCTTCGGCGACGGTGCGGATGATGTAGCCGCTGGGTTCCTCGCACACTTCCTGCGCGGCGACCGCCAGTTCGAGTTCCTGCCGCAGGCGCTCGCGCTCGGCTTCGTCCTCGATGCGCTGCGAAATGCCGATGTGATCGGTCTTGGGCATGAACACCAGCAAGCGCGAGGACACCGAAAGGAAGGTCGTGAGGCGCGGCCCCTTGGTCCCGATGGGGTCTTTCAGCGCCTGTACCGCCAGCAGGTCGCCCTCGCGCAGCAGCTCGCGGATATCGCGCTCGCCGCTCGCCCAGCGGTCGACCGTCTCGCCGGCGCGCGGACGCAGGTCGTTGATGTGGATGAAGCCGGCCTTGTCGCGCCCGATATCGATGAAGGCGGCCTGCATTCCGGGCATCACCCGAACCACCTTGCCCTTGTAGATATTGCCTACCAGACCGCGTTTTTGCGCGCGCTCGATGCTGACTTCCTGCAGCACCCCGTTGTCGACCCGGGCGACCCGGGTCTCGGAGGGCGTGATGTTGATCAGTATCTCTCCACTCATACCCGGCTCAGTCCGCAGTCGATGGCAAAATCGCTCAACAGTTTATAGGTTTCAGCCACCGGGAGCCCCACGACACCGGAGTAGCTGCCCTCGATGCGGGTCACGAAGATACCGCCCATACCCTGTAGTGCGTAGCCGCCGGCCTTGTCCGCCGGTTCGCCGCTGCGCCAGTAGGATCGGCATTCGGCGGTCGATAGCTCGCGGAAGGTCACTGCGGTCTCCACCAGGACGCTGGCCGCGGTCGCGCCCCGGACCAGCGCGACGGCAGTGAAGACCTGGTGGATGCGGCCGGACAGCGCCATCAGCATGGCGACTGCCTCGGCTTCGCCCGCGGGTTTGCCGAGCACACGGCCCTCGCACACCACGGTGGTGTCGGCACCCAGCACCGGCAGGACATCGCCGATGGCGTCGGCAATGGCGCGTGCCTTGGCAAGCGCCAGGCGCGCCACATAGTCGCGCGGCCGTTCGGCGGGTTCGGGGGTTTCGTCCAGATGTGCGGGAATCACGGCGAAGCGGACGCCGATACCCGCCAGCAGGGCGCTGCGCCGTGGCGAGGCCGACGCCAGCACCAGGTCCGCCGCGGCGAGGGCCACCGCGCCGCCGTGCGCGGGATTCGCGGCCCCGCGGGCGGCTGCATCACCAGCTCCGGTCATGCAGCCGACCCAGCAAAAATACCAGCAGCGGCCACGCCAGCATCGCACCCAGCGCAGAATAGAACTGGGCGAGGTGCAGAGTGCCACTCTGCTCCAGCAGACCAAAGGCCACCATGATCAGCTGGAATACCAGAGTCAACGCGCCGGCGACCAGGCACTGATAGGGGATGGTGAAATGACGCACCCGGTGTTCAAGCCGTTGTGCCACGTAGGCCGTGACACAGAACGCCAGGGCGTACTCACCGGCCGGAGTGCCGAGCATCAGGTCGAGCAGCAGGCCGATCAGAAACGCAAACCCCAGACCATAGAGGACCGGACCAAACAACACCCAGTACAGGGTTACCAGCAGGATCAAGGGGGGGACCAGATACTGCGTCCAGGACCGCGTACCGTTGATGGTCAGCACCAGCGCCAAGCAAAGTGAGCCGGCAACCTGCAGCACGGCGTTGCCCCTAGCCGCCATGGGGGGCTCCGGACGCTGGCTCGGGAAATACCAGGAGCAGATGCCGACTGCGATCCAGCTCGGCTGCCGGTGTAATGGCGACCTCGACAAATGGCTGTCCGGGGTGGTACTCGATGCTCGCCACCCGACCGACCGGATAGCCGGCAGGAAAGTGACCCCCGAGGCCCGAAGTCAGCAGCAGATCGTTCACTGCAATCTCCAGCGTTGGCTGCACATGGCGCAGCCGCAGACGTCGGTAATCCCCGGTGCCCTCCGCGATGGCGCGCATGTCGGTGCCCGCCACCCGAACCGGCACCGCGTGGCGTTCGTCGCTGATCAGCAGGACGTCCGCCCGCTCGGCCGACACCTGCACCACCTGGCCCATCAAGCCGCCGCTGTCGAGCACCGCCTGACCGATGAAGACCCCCTCGTGCTCGCCGCGATCGATGGTGATCTGATGGCGTCGGGGATCGGGAGAGACCCCGATGAGCTCCGCCATCAACAGGCGCAACTTGGGTGTTTGGTGTGCATTGAGGAGGGTGCGCAGCCGGACATTCTCCGCGCCGAGTTCGGCGAGCTGCTGGAGCTGTCCTTTGAGTACCAGTACCTCGGCGTCCAGTTGCCGGTTTTTGACGGCGAGTCCGCCCGGACCGGCGACGTTGGTCCGGCTCCATTCCACCATCTGACCGGGCAGATTGCCCAGCCAGGACAAAGGCCGTGCCGCGGTTTCGAGCCAGGCGCGCGCCGGAGCGAATACCGCGGTGTAGTGGTCGGCCAGGAGAAGTATCACCGCCAGCGCCACCAACAGCAGCATCCGTGGCGCCGACACCGGTTTGGTGAAGATCTTGTTCTCCATGGCGCTCCGCGACCGTTCGGCGCAGGGACCGAGAGCCCCCGGAGCCGGCTCAGGTCATGAGGATATCGAGATGGCGCTTGTCCATCATCTGCAGTGCCTTGCCGCCGCCGCGTGCGACGCAGGTCAGCGGCTCTTCGGCAATGATCACCGGGAGCCCGGTCTCGTGGGTGATCAGCAGGTCGATATCCCGCAGCAGCGCCCCGCCGCCCGTGACCACGATGCCGGTTTCGGCGATATCCGACGCGAGCTCCGGAGGCGACTGCTCAAGCACCCGCTTGACGCCCTGGATGATGGCGGCGAGGGGTTCCTGCAGGGCCTCGAGGATTTCATCGCTGTTGAGGGTAAAGCTCTTGGGCACGCCTTCGGCAAGATTGCGCCCGCGCACGTCGATCTCGCGTACCTCCTTGCTGGGGTAGGCACCGCCGATTTCGATCTTGATGCGCTCGGCGGTGGCATCGCCGATCACGCTGCCGTACTTGCGGCGCACGAAATTGATGATCGCCTCGTCGAAGCGGTCGCCCCCCATGCGGATGGAATCCGAGAACACCACGCCGTTGAGGGACAGGATGGCCACCTCGGTGGTGCCGCCGCCGATGTCCACCACCATCGAACCGCAGGCCTCGTGCACCGGCATGCCGGCGCCGATCGCCGCCGCCATCGGTTCCTCGATCAGGAACACCTCGCGGGCGCCGGCCCGCTCGGCGGATTCGCGGATCGCGCGCTTTTCCACCTCGGTGGCCAGACAGGGCACGGACACCAGCACGCGGGGACTGGGCGGGATGACGCTGTGGGAGTGCACTTTCTTGATGAAGTACTGGAGCATTTTTTCGGTCACCTGGAAGTCGGCGATGACGCCGTCCTTCAGGGGCCGAATGGCGGTGATGTTGCCGGGCGTACGACCCAGCATGCGCTTGGCCTCGGCACCCACCGCCTCGACCGATTTCTGGCCGTGATGGTGACGGATCGCCACCACGGAGGGTTCATTGAGTACGATGCCCTTGTTGTCGATATAAATGAGTGTATTGGCGGTTCCCAGATCGATCGAAAGGTCGTTCGAGAACATCCCGCGCAAGCGTTTGATCATGGACAAATGGAATTCCTGCTTAAAGGGCCAGTGGCGGCGTCGCCAGGCCGCGCATCGGGGTGCGACCGCAGGCCAGCTCCCGCTCCGGGATTCAGCTCGGGAGGCCATCCGTGCTACCCTGCTGGCGTTGCCGGAAGTTCGTGAAACAAGCGGAAACTATAGCATGTCGATCCAACGTGCCGATATCGAAAAACTGGCGGAACTGGCGCGCATTCACCTTTCCGAGGACACCGCCACCGCCACTGCGGAAGGTATCAATCGGGTGCTGGAACTGATCGATCAGCTGCGCGCCGCCGACACCACCGGTATCGCACCCCTGGCCAACCCCCTCGACGCCACCCAGCGCCTGCGCGAGGATCTGGTCTCTGAGTTCGTCGATCGGGACGCGCTCCAGGCCGCCGCCCCGGCGGTCGAAGCAGGACTCTACCTGGTGCCCAAAGTCGTCGAGTGATCGCGTACGCCGCCGCACCCCGCGGCACCCCGCAGCCTGTACGGACCCTGTTCAATGCATGACCTGACCCTTGTCCAGATGTGCCACGGCCTGGCGCGCCGGGACTTTTCCAGCGCCGAACTCACGCGCCATCTGCTGACCCGCGTCAAGGCGGCCAATCCGCACTACAACGCCTTCATTACCATCGGCGAAGAAAGGGCGCTGGCGCAGGCCGCCGCCGCCGACCAGCGCCGCGCGGCGGGCGATGCGCCGGCATTGTGCGGCCTGCCCATCGCTCACAAGGATATTTTCTGCACCCAGGGCCTGCGCACCAGCTGCGGCTCGCGCATGCTCGACAACTTCGTGCCACCCTACGACGCCACCGTGGTCGAGCGCTTTGCCGCCGCCGGCGCCGTGGTACTGGGCAAGACCAACATGGACGAGTTCGCCATGGGCTCGTCCAACGAGACCAGCTACTACGGTCCGGTCAAGAATCCCTGGGCCACCGACTGCGTCCCGGGCGGCTCCTCCGGCGGCTCGGCGGCGGCCTTGGCGGCGCGTCTGGTGCCGGGCGCCACCGCCTCGGATACCGGCGGCTCCATCCGCCAGCCGGCGGCGCTGTGCGGCGTCACCGGACTCAAGCCCACCTACGGCCGCGTGTCCCGCTGGGGCATGATCGCGTTTGCTTCCAGTCTCGACCAGGCCGGGCCCATGGCGCGCAGCGCCGAGGACGTGGCGCTGCTGCTCCAGGTCATGGCGGGCTTCGACGCGCGGGACTCCACCTGCCTCGACCGCCCCGTGCCGGATTACTGCGCGACCCTGGAACAACCGCTCGCGGGGCTGCGCATCGGCGTGCCGGAGGAGTATTTCGGCACCGGCCTCAACCCGGGCACCGAGCGCGCGGTGCGCGAGGCGCTCGCCGAATTCGTGCGCCAGGGCGCCCGCCTGGTGGCGATCAGCCTGCCCCATTCCGGACTTGCGGTGCCCGCCTACTATGTGATCGCGCCCGCCGAAGCCTCGGCCAACCTGTCGCGCTTCGACGGCGTGCGCTACGGCCACCGCTGCGCCGACCCGATCGATCTGCGCGACCTCTACATGCGCTCGCGGGCAGAAGGCTTCGGCGACGAGGTCAAACGCCGCATCCTGATCGGTACCTACTGCCTGTCCGCCGGCTACTACGACGCCTACTACAACAAGGCGCAGCAGGTACGGCGGCTGATCCGGCAGGATTTTCTCGACGCCTTCGCGAACGTCGACCTGATCCTGGGCCCCACCTGCCCCAACCCGGCCTTTGCGTTCGGCGCCAAGGGTGGCGATCCGGTGGCCATGTATCTCGAGGACATCTACACCATCGCCGCCAACCTCGCCGGGCTGCCGGCGCTGTCGGTGCCCTGCGGTCTGGTGGATGCCAAGCCCGTGGGCCTGCAGATCATCGGCAATTACTTCGACGAGGCGCGCATGCTGAACGCCGCCCATCGCTATCAATCGGCGACCGGCTGGCACCAACTGGCGCCGCCCGCGCTGGCGGAGGCCGCCGCATGAGCTGGGAAACCGTGATCGGACTCGAAGTCCACCTCCAGCTTGCCACCCGCTCCAAGCTGTTCTCCGGCGCCGCGACCGCGTTCGGCGCCGCGCCCAACACCCAGGCCTGCGCCATCGATCTGGCGCTGCCCGGCACCTTGCCGCTGCTGAACCGGGCCGCGGTCGAAATGGCGATCCGCTTCGGGCTCGCGGTCGATGCCGAGATCAACCCGGTGTCGGTGTTCGAGCGCAAGAACTACTTCTACCCCGACCTGCCCAAGGGCTACCAGACCACCCAGCTCGCGCATCCCATCGTGGGGCCGGGCCATCTCGACATCGAGCTCGCCGACGGGCGCGAGAAGCGCATCCGCATCCACCACGCCCACCTGGAAGAGGACGCCGGCAAGTCGCTGCACGAGGACTTCCACGGCCTGTCGGGGATCGACCTCAACCGTGCCGGCACGCCGCTGATCGAGATCGTCACCGAGCCGGACCTGCGCAGCGCCGAGGAAGCCGTCGCGTTCGCGAAGAAACTCCACGCCATCGTCACCGCGCTCGGCATCAGCGACGGTGACATGTCCCAGGGCTCGATGCGCTTCGATGTCAACGTCTCGGTGCGCCGCCCGGGAGAACCCCTGGGCACCCGCACCGAAACCAAGAACCTCAACTCGTTCCGGTTCATGGAGCGCGCCATCGCCAAGGAGGTCGCGCGCCAGATCGGCGTTCTGGAGGACGGCGGCCGGGTGATCCAGGAAACCCGCCTCTACGACGGCGACACCGACAGCGCCCGCGCCATGCGCAGCAAGGAAGAGGCCAACGATTACCGCTACTTTCCCTGCCCGGACCTGTTGCCGGTGCATGTCGAGCCGGCCCTGATCGAACGCCTGCGCGCCACCCAGCCGGAGCTGCCGGACACCCGCCGGGCGCGCTTCGTCACCGAGTACGGACTGTCCGACTACGACGCCGGCCAGCTCGCCGCCGACACGCCCACCGCGCACTACTTCGAGGCGGCGGCCAAGGCATCCGGCGATCCCAAGCTGGCCGCCAACTGGCTGATGGGCGAGATTGCCGCGCGCCTCAACAGTACCGAGACGGCCATCGCCGCCTGCCCGGTGAGCCCGGCCCAGCTCGGCGGCTTGCTGCAACGGATTCTCGACCGCACCATCTCCAACGCCATTGCGCGCCAGGTGTTCGAGGCGCTCTGGAACGGCGCCAGCGACGCCGACACCGTGATCGCGGCCAAGGGACTGAAACAGGTCTCCGACAGCGGCGCCATCGCCGCCCTGGTCGAGCAGGTCCTGGCGGCCAACCCCAAACAGGTGGCTGACTACCGCGCCGCCGCGGACGACAAGAAAGCCAAGATGCTCGGCTTTTTCGTCGGTCAGGTCATGAAAGCCTCGGGCGGCAAGGTCAATCCCCAGCAGCTCAACGAGCTGCTCGCCACCAGGCTCAACGGATAATGCAGAGGACATCGCCATGGCGTTGAAAAAAGACAAGGTGCAGGTCATCGGCGAAGTCTTCGACGCGGCGCGGCTGCGCAGCTTCCTCGCCTATCAACCGCCCGCCGGCGTCGACCCCGACTACCATGTGCTGGAGAAAGCCTACCGGGGCATGGGCGCCGAGAATTTTGCGGACTTCCTGGCGCTGTTCATCGCCGCCGGCCGCAACCCGCGCGCCACCAATCCCGCCGGACAAACGCTGGCCGAGGTGATCCGCGCGCAACGCCACGCCGAACCCTATCTGGCGGCGCTCGAGCGTCTTGCCTGAGCCGCGCGCCGCCGGCCGCTTCCCCATCCTGAAACCCGCAACTCACTGAGGAATCCACCATGTCCGCTGCCGTCAGCTTCACCCGCGATGGCGAGATAGGCGTCATCACCGTCGCCAATCCGCCCGTCAACGCCCTGTCCCAGCCGGTGCGCGCCGGCCTCAAGGATGCGGTCCAGGCCGGCCTCGCCGATGCCGGCGTCAAGGCCATGGTACTGATCTGCGACGGCGCGACCTTCATCGCCGGCGCCGACATCCGCGAGTTCGGCAAGCCGCTGGCGGCGCCGAGTCTGGTGCCGGTGATCGACGCCATGGAAGCCTCGGACAAACCCATCGTCGCCGCCATCCACGGCACGGCGCTCGGCGGCGGCCTGGAAGTGGCGCTCGGCTGCCACTATCGGGTCGCGGTGCCCAGTGCGCGCGTCGGCCTGCCTGAAGTCAACCTGGGCCTGCTGCCCGGTGCCGGCGGCACCCAGCGCCTGCCGCGTCTGGTGGGTGTCGAGAAGGCGCTCGACTTCATCGTGCAGGGTACCCACGTCCCCGCCGCCGAGGCCCTGCGCCTCGGGCTGCTCGACGAGCTCATCGCGGGCGATCTCAAGGCCGGCGCCATCGCCTTCGCGCGGCGCGTGCTGGCCGAGAAGCGCGGCGTGAAACGGGCGAGCGCGCTGCCGGTCGCGCCGGTCGCGGCCGACTTCTTCGCCAACTATGAAGCCGGCATCGCGCGCCGTCTGCGCGGCTTCAAGGCGCCCTTCCACATCATCAAGGCAGTCCAGGCGGCGGCCGAACTGCCCTTTGCCGAGGGCATGAAGCGCGAGGCGGAGCTGTTCCAGGAGTTGATGACCTCGAGCGAATCCCGCGCCCAGCGCCATGTGTTCTTCGCCGAGCGCGAAGTGGCCAAGATCCCGGGACTGCCCAAAGACACGGCGCAGCGGGAGATCAAGACCGCCGCCGTCATCGGCGCCGGCACCATGGGCGGCGGCATCGCGATGAACTTCGCCAACGCCGGCATTCCGGTGACCCTGCTCGAAATCAACCGCGAAGCCCTGGACCGGGGTATCGGCGTGATTCGCAAGAACTACGAGGCGACCGCGAGCAAGGGCCGGCTCACCGCCGCGGATGTCGAGAAACGCATGGGGCTGATCACGCCGTCCACATCCTATGACGACATCCGGCAGGCCGATGTGGTGATCGAGGCCGTGTTCGAAAACATGGAGATCAAGAAGGAAGTGTTCCGCAAGCTCGATGCGGTGGCCAAGCCGGGGGCCATCCTCGCCACCAACACCTCGACCCTGAACATCGATGAGATCGCGAGCGCCACCCAACGGCCCCAGGACGTGATCGGCATGCACTTCTTCAGCCCCGCCAACGTGATGCGGCTGCTGGAAAACGTGCGCGGCAAGCAGACCGCCAACGATGTCATCGCCACGGTGATGAACCTGTCCCGGCGCATCGGCAAGATCGGCGTCCTGGTCGGTGTGTGCGACGGCTTCGTCGGCAACCGCATGCTGCACCAACGCACCCGCGAGGCCATGTTCCTGGTGGAGGAGGGTGCCAGGCCCGAGCAGATCGACAAGGTGCTCTACGACTTCGGCTTTCCCATGGGCCCCTTCGCCATGGCCGACATGGCCGGGCTCGACGTGGGCTACAAGGTGCGCCAGGAGCGCCGCAAGGCCGGCAAGATCGAGCCACGCGAATCCCTGTGGATCGACCGGATCGTCGAAATGGGCCGCCACGGGCAGAAGACCAACGCCGGCATCTACCGCTACGAAGACGGCCGCACCCCGCTGCCCGATCCGGAGATCGAGCGCCTGATCGCCCAGTGCGCCCGCGACGCCGGCATTGCGCAGCGGCAGATCTCCGATCAGGAAATCCTCGAACGCTGCCTCTACCCCATGGTGAACGAGGGCGCCAAAATCCTGGAGGAAGGCATCGCCGCGCGCGCGCTGGACATCGACATCATCTGGATCAACGGCTACGGCTTTCCCGCCTACCGCGGCGGCCCCATGTTCTGGGCCGACGAGATCGGGCTCAAGACCGTCTGCGATGCCTACCAGAAATACGCGCGACAATGCGGCGACACCTACTGGAAGCCGGCGCCGCTGCTGGAAAGGCTGGCGCGGGAAGGCAAGGGTTTTTACGACCTGTAACTTTTTTGTTTGCGGCCCGCAACAACGCCACGCCGGCCGGCGACCGTCAGCCTCGCCTGACGGCCCAGCGGTGCCGGCAGGCGTTGTTGGCGTAGGAGCGCGCAATGCCCGAAAAAGAAGCCACCGCCCGCATCAAGATCAACCGGCTGCTGGAAGCGGCCGGCTGGCGCTTCTTCGCCGACGGCGCGCTACCGGCCAATATCAGGCTTGAGCCCGGCGTCGCGCTCAAGTCCCACGATCTCGACGCGCTGGGCAACGACTTCGAGACCACCGGCAAAGGCTTCGTCGATTTCCTGCTGCTCGACGCCAAGGGCTTTCCGCTGCTGGTGCTGGAGGCCAAGGCCGAAACCAAAAATCCTCTGGTCGGCAAGGAGCAGGCGCGCAAATACGCCCGCGCGCAGAACTGCCGCTTCGTGATTCTCTCCAACGGCAACCTGCATTACTTCTGGGATCTGGAGCGCGGCAACCCTTACGTCATCACCGCGTTCCCGACGCCCGAATCCGTCACCGGCTACCAGAAAGTCACGCCGAACCCGGCGCGGCTGACGGACGAAAAAGTCGGCGACGACTACATCGTCCTGACCCAGCGCCCAACTTACGCAGCCGAGGCCGGCTGGAAGAACGCGGCCGAGCGCCCGGCCTACATCCAGGCCAACAAGCTGCGCTTTCTGCGGCCCTACCAGCTCCAGGCCATCCATGCCCTGCAACGGGCGGTCGGCGAGGGCAGGGACCGCTTCCTGTTCGAGATGGCCACCGGCACCGGCAAGACCCTCACCGCCGCCGCCATCATCAAGCTGTACCTGCGCTCCGGCAACGCCCGGCGGGTGTTGTTTCTGGTCGATCGCCTCGAACTCGAAGACCAGGCCAAAAAGGCCTTTGCGGGCCTGTTGTCTGCCGACTTCCAGACTGTCATCTATAAAGAAAACCGCGACGACTGGCGCCGCGCCGAGATCGTCGTCACCACCGTCCAGTCGCTGCTGTTCAACAACAAATACCAGCGCCTGTTCTCGCCGACCGACTTCGATCTGGTGATCTCGGACGAGGCGCACCGCTCCATCGGCGGCAACGCCCGCGCCGTGTTCGATTACTTCGTCGGCGACAAACTCGGCCTCACCGCCACGCCGCGCGACTACCTGCGCCGTTTCGACAGCGCCCAGCCGGGCAGCCGCGATCCGCGTGAGGCCGAACGCCGCCTGCTGCTGGACACCTATCGCACCTTCGGCTGCGAATCGGGTCAGCCCACGTTCCGCTACTCGCTGCTCGACGGCGTGAAGGACGGCTACCTGGTCAACCCCACCGTGGTCGACGCCCGCACCGACATCACCACCGAGCTGCTTTCGGAAGAGGGCTTCATCGTCACGGTCACCGACGACACCGGCGAGGACCAGCAGGAGGCCTTCAAGCAGCGCGAGTTCGAGAAACGCTTTTTCTCCGACGCCACCAACCAGCTTTTCTGCAAGACCTTTCTGGAACACGCCCTGCGCGATCCGGTCAGCGGCGAGATCGGCAAGTCCATCGTGTTTGCCGTCAGCCAGCACCACGCCGCCAAGCTGGCGCAGATCCTCAACCAGATGGCCGACCGCATGTTTCCCGGCAAGTACCAGTCGGATTTTGCCGTGCAGGTCACGTCACAGATTCAGGACGCCCAGCAGTTCACCATCAACTTTGCCAACAACAACCTGCTCGGCGCCGGCAATTTCATCCCCGCCTACAAGACCAGCAAGGCGCGGGTGTGCGTGACCGTGGGCATGATGACCACCGGCTACGACTGCACCGACATCCTGAATCTGGGCCTGTTTCGCCCCATCTTCTCGCCCACCGACTTCATCCAGATCAAGGGCCGCGGCACCCGCAAGCACGACTTTCGCGAGCAACTGTTCGACGACGCCATCAAGGCCGGCGTCACCCGGCCCGAGAAAACCGCCTTCAAGCTGTTCGACTTTTTTGCCAACTGCGAATACTTCGAGACCGAGTTCAATTACGACGAGGTGCTGAAGCTGCCGCGCCCCCGCATGCACAGCGTCGACGACGACCGTGATACCGGTACGGTGACCTACGAAGGCAACTACGAGCACCTGGGCAGCGACATCCTGGCCGGCATCAAGCAAGAGACCATCGGACCCGACGGCATGAAGATCGACCGCATGTTCTTCGCGCGCTTCGAGGACACCGTGCGCGAGAACGCCGACATCGTCGCCGCCGTGGAGGCCGGGCACTGGGATCAGGTGATCGACTACGTCAACCGCGAGGTCTTCGACAAGCCCGAGGAGTTCTACAGCCTCGACAAGCTGCGCCGGGCCGCCGCCGTGGATCGTCGCCTCACGCTGCGCGAGATTCTCGAAAAGATCTTCGGCCTGATCCCGCGTTTCAAATCCAGGGACGAGCTGGTGGAGGAGGAGTTCGCCAAGTTCGTCGCCGACGCCAAGCCCGGCGAGGCCGCCGCCATGCCGGCCATCAAGACCTACTTCAAGGCCTACGTCAGCAGCGGCCAGATCCGCGACATCATCGACCGCAAGGACTTCACCGTCCTGGCCACCCACCCCATGTTCTGCACCCGCGACTTCAAGGCGGTGCCGGCCAGGTACCGCGCGCTGGTGCCGGAATACGTCAAGGACTATGTCTCGCTCAACCAGTTCGCGCCATGAAAGTGCGGCGGCCGGCGACAGGCGAGGGTGCGGCGCAAGAATCGGGGTCGCGCCGCCACGGCATCCGGCGTAGACTGATGTCAACGACATTGATTGAACTGCGGGGGCTGCCATGAGCCAGATCACTGCCCGGCTGCCGGATGAGCTGGTGGCCGAACTGGACCACGCCGCCAGGCAGCTTCGGCGCACGCGCGCCGAACTGGTCCGCCAGGCCGTCGAATACTATCTGGACGATTTCGAGGACATTTCCCGCGCCATCGAGGTGCTCAAGGACCCCGCCGATCCGGTGCTCGACTGGGAAAGCGCCAGGCGCGATCTGATCGACCAACCGTGACCTATGCGGTCCACATCAAGCGCAGCGCCGCCAAGGCGCTGCAAACCATCGCCCGGGATGAGCGCCTGCGCCTGATCGAGGCCATCGACCGGCTCGCGGACAATCCCGGCGCCGGCAGCGTGCTCAAGGGGGAGTTCTCCGGCCTGCGCCGCCTGCGGGTCGGCAATTACCGCATCGTCTACGAAGTCCAGGCGCAGCAACTGGTGGTGCTGGTCGTGCGCATCGGGCACCGTCGCGACATTTACCGCTGAAGATCGGATTCCCATGCTCGACACCGCCACCAAACGCCGCATCGACACCGCCCGCGACATCCTGGTCGGCAAGGTGCCCGACCCCAAGTCCCAGGTCGAGCAGATCACCATCGCGCTGATCTACAAGTTCATGGACGACATGGA
>JBFXFL010000053.1:0-15476 GCA_050179115.1 Porticoccaceae bacterium
TCGGCCGGGCGTCGGCAGGGCTGCACATAGGCGCTGTTCCAGGTTTCCGGCCCAATGGCGCGCAGAAAAGTGGCGGGATGGAAGGTTCCGGCACCCACCTCCATGTCCAGCGGCTGCAAAATGACGCAGCCCTGACGTGCCCAGTAGTCCTGGAGCGCGAGGATCAGACCCTGAAAAGTCGCGAGATCAGGCATCGCCACAGCGCCACCCCCTGGTTCAAGAGCCGGCGATTATATCGGCACCCCCCGGGGGTGACGAGGGTGACAAGGGTGATGCGCAGTATCCCGTGTATGCTCCCACCGGCGCAGCAACCACAGACAGAGGACAGCAGATGAAAACCAGCCGGTCGGTTACTCCCCTGTGGTGGTTTCGCCGCGGGCTATCGGCGCTTGTTTTGGTGGTGGCGCCCCTGGGCCACACCAGCGAACACTGGGATTCGGTGGTGATCGAGACGGTCCCGGTCAGTGCGGGGATTTACATGCTGACCGGCGAGGGCGGCAACATCGGGGTCTCCGTGGGTGTGGACGGAACCCTGATCATCGACGACCAGTACGCGCCCCTGGCGGGCAAGATAGAGGCTGCGCTCAACCGGCTCGCCAAAGGCGCCCCGAGATTTCTCATCAACACGCATTGGCACGGCGATCATGCCGGCGGCAACGAGCACTTCGGCCGGGCGGGCGCCATCATCATCGCCCACGCCAAGGTACGCGATGCGCTGAAAATCGAGAAAACCATCCCGCTGTTCAATATGCACAAGCCGCCCTCGCCGCGTGCGGCCCTGCCCGTGGTCACCTTTGAAGATCGCATGATGCTGCACTGGAACGACCATGACATGGTGTTGTTGCATGCGCCCAATGCGCACACTGACGGCGATGCCATCGTGCATTTTCGCGACCTCAACGTGATTCACATGGGCGACACCTTCTTCAACGGTTTTTACCCGTTCATCGATACCGATTCCGGCGGCAGCATTGTGGGCATGATCGCGGCCGCGGAGCGGGTGCTGGCGCTCGCCGATGCGCACACCCGGATCATCCCGGGCCACGGCCCGCTCGCCAATCGTGCCGACTTGATCGCCTATCGCGACATGTTGGTCACCGCGGAGCGAGCCATTCGCGCCTTGCGGGATGCTGGAAAGACGCCGGACGAAATCGTCGCGGCCAAGCCGACGGCGGCGCTCGATCCGGACTGGGGCAAGGGCTTTCTCGCGCCGGATGTCTGGGTGCGCATCGTGGTGAACGGGATGCGCTGAGCGCCTCACTGGCGAGGGGGACCACGAGCGCAACGGGGGATGATCGGAGCGCAGACGCCGGATGACACTGACATGCGCCTGTAATATTTCGTTCATAGTCTGGTCATCTCCAGCCCCTAGGCTGACGCAGCGAATCCCCCCACAGGAGTCAATGTTGTGAAAACTACCCTTAGAAACACTGTATGCGGCCTAAGCATTGGCGCGGTGCTGACGCTGGTGGGTGCCAATGCGTTGGCCCAGTCGCGAGACTACATCAGCGTCGTCGGGTCCTCGACGGTCTACCCGTTCTCGACAGTGGTCGCCGAGCGCTTCGGTAAGGCCGCCGGTGGCGCTACGCCGAAAGTAGAATCTACGGGTACCGGCGGCGGCTTCAAGCTGTTCTGCGGTGGGGTCGGCACAGGGCATCCGGATATTGCCAACGCCTCCCGCCAGATAAAGAAGGCGGAGTTCGACGAGTGTCAGGCGAATGGGGTGAAGGACATTATTGAAGTTCAGATCGGTTTCGATGGCATCGTGCTTGCCAATTCGGTCAATACCGCGCCCATGCAGTTGACCCCCAAAGATATTTTCCTCGCTTTGGCGAAGGGCATTCCCGCAAAGTACGGCCCGAAACTGGTGCCCAACCCCAACAAGACCTGGAAGGATGTCAACCCGGCTCTGCCCGACACCAAAATCGAAGTGCTCGGACCGCCGCCCACCTCTGGCACCCGTGATGCTTTCGTGGAGTTGGCGATGGAAGCGGGCTGCTCGTCTTTCGAGTGGATCAAGGATCTGAAGAAAGTGAATGAAGCAGAGTACAAGAATATCTGCCACACCCTGCGCGAAGATGGCGCCTTCGTGGAGGCGGGTGAAAACGACAACCTGATCGTGCAGAAACTCGCCGCCAACCCCAAAGCGGTGGGCATATTCGGCTTCAGCTTCCTTGAGCAGAACTCCGACAAGGTCCATGGTGCGGTCATTAACGGCGTCGCTCCTTCCTTTGAGGCCATTGCCAGCAAGACGTATCCGGTGTCGCGACCATTGTTCATGTATGCCAAAAAGGCCCATATCGGGGTCGTGCCGAACATGCAGGGTTTCCTGGCCGAGTTCACCAGCGAAAAAGCCTGGGGCGACAACGGCTATCTGGCTGACAAGGGCATGATCCCGATGCCGGAACCGATGCGCAAACAAGTGGCTGCCAGTGTGGCTGCGCAGGCGACAATGAGCGGGGCAGGGCTGAAGTAGGCGCCCTTTGCCACCTGTTATACTCTCGCGGCCCGACTGATGTCGGGCCTTTTTTCAGGATCCCGCCCGGAACTGTCCGATGTCCCTGGTTAACCTGGTCATCGTTCTCGCGTTGCTGGTTGTCGTTGCGTACTATCTGGCGCATAGCCGCTCGCTGGCGCTTGCCAAACCGCTGGGCGGCATTCGCCATCTCCATTCCCTGCCGCTGTACTACGGCTTGCGCGGTGCCATCTGGTGCGGGCTTCCGGCACTTGCCCTGCTAACCCTGTGGCTGGTGCTTGACGATCCTCTGGTCAGGGCGCTGGTGCTCGCGGGATTACCGCCGGACGCGGTTCCGGACGGCGTGGCTGCAACCAACCTGTTGATGAGCACGGTCGTCAATGTCGCCAGCGGCGCGTTGCCGGCCGATGCCCAAGCGTCCTCGATGGTAGCGGCAGCCGAGCATTACAACGCATTGCGCGCCACCGGTCGGTCGGTGATCGCGGTCGCCACCGTTGCCGTCGCGGTTGCCGGCTTGCTCTGGGGCGTGCGGCGGATGTCCCCGCGGTTGCGCGCTCGCCAGGAGGTAGAGACGGTATTTCGCTGGGCGTTGCTGGCCTGCGCCTGCGTGGCCATTTTTGTCACCCTTGGCATCGTGGTGTCGGTACTGGTCGAGTCGATTCGCTTCTTCGAGGTGGTGCCGCTCGCGGACTTTCTGTTCGGGCTCGAATGGAGCCCCCAGATGGCGATCCGCGCGGACCAGGTGGGAAGTTCGGGTGCCTTCGGCGCGATACCGTTGTTCGTGGGTAGCCTGCTGATTTCCGCCATTGCACTCGTGGTGGCGGTGCCGGTGGGCCTGATGTCTGCCATTTATCTGGGCGAATACGCGAGTTCGCGACTCCGCAATATTGCCAAGCCGGCCCTGGAAATTCTCGCCGGCGTGCCAACCGTGGTTTACGGCTTCTTTGCGGCACTTTCGGTGGCGCCCTTCATTCGCGATCTGGGCGCACGCCTGGGACTTTCGGTCTCGTCCGAAAGCGCACTGGCCGCGGGGCTGGTGATGGGCGTCATGATCATTCCCTTTGTCTCGTCGCTCGCCGATGACGTCATCACGGCAGTGCCCCGGAGTCTGCGCGACGGCTCGCTGGCGCTGGGTGCGACCCGCTCCGAAACCGTGAAGAAAGTGATTATCCCCGCCGCGCTGCCGGGTATCGTCGGCGGCGTGCTCCTGGCTGCCTCGCGCGCCATTGGCGAGACCATGATCGTGGTCATGGCGGCGGGGATGGCGGCACGCCTCACGTTCAATCCACTGGAAGCGGTCACCACCGTTACCGTCCAGATCGTCACCTTGCTGGTGGGGGATCAGGAGTTCGACAGTCCGAAAACCCTCGCGGCCTTTGCGCTGGGATTGATGCTGTTTTTGATCACGCTGCTGCTCAATGTGATCGCCCAGCACATCGTCAAAAAATATCGGGAGCTCTATGACTGAGCACAAGGCTTCCACGGCGCAAATCATTCGCGCCAGTCTCAAGCGCCGCTATCGCGCGGAGCGGCGGTTCCGGCTGTACGGCTTCCTGGCGGTGTGCTTCGGACTGTTCGCAGTGCTGCTCCTGCTCGCGGACATCATCGGCAAAGGTCACGGCGCCTTCTGGCAGACCTATGTGCAGTTGCGGATCCATTACGACCCGGAAGCACTCGGCATCGGCACTGCCACCGATCCAGCGGCGTTGGCGCTCGGCGATTACGATGCGCTGGTGCGTCAGGCACTGTACGACCGCTTTGGGGAGCCCACGGAGCGCGTCGAGCGGCGGGAGTTGAGCGCGCTCATCAGCAATGGTGCCGGCTACGAGCTGCAGGCGCGTCTGCGGGCCAACCCCGCGTTGCTGGGGACCAGCGAGACGCTCTGGCTGCTCGCCGACGACGATATCGACGCCTGGTTCAAAACGCGCGGTGGTGACGAGTTCACCGGCAGAATGAGCGAGCGGAAACTTGTCTGGGTGGACCGTCTGCTCGAAAACGACGAGATCGAACTCCGGTTCAATCGGGAGTTCTTTGCCCGGGGGGATTCCCGCGAACCCGAGCTGGCCGGCATCGGCGGCGCGGCCAAAGGCACCCTGCTGACGCTCGCCATCACCCTGTTGCTGTCGTTTCCGCTCGGTGTTGCCGCGGCAATTTATCTGGAGGAGTTCGCCCCACAAAACCGCTGGACCGACTTCATCGAAGTCAACATCAACAACCTGGCGGCGGTACCGTCCGTCATCTTTGGTTTGTTGGGGCTCGCGGTATTCATCAATTTTTTCCAGATGCCGCGTTCGGCGCCGGTGCTGGGTGGCGTGGTGCTCGCACTGGTGACCCTGCCGACTGTGATTATCTCCAGTCGCGCGGCGATCAAGTCCGTGCCGCCATCGATCCGGGAGGCCGCGCTCGGCGTCGGCGCTTCCAGAATGCAGGTCGTACTCGGCCATGTACTGCCGCTGGCCATGCCCGGCATGCTGACCGGAGCCATTCTGGGCATGGCCCGCGCACTCGGCGAAACAGCGCCACTGTTGATGATCGGCATGGTGGCGTTCATCGTTGATGTACCGCGCGGCTTCTCGGATCCTGCCACGGTGCTGCCGGTGCAGATTTTCCTGTGGGCAGATAGTCCCGAGCGCGCGTTTGTCGAGAAAACCTCCGGTGCCATCATGGTGCTGCTGGCGTTTCTCATCTTGATGAATGCATTGGCCGTAGTGTTGCGCAAGCGTCTTGAACGGCGCTGGTGATGGGAGAAACAAGATGACGACGGCAGCACTGGAATCAACAGTGGCAACGGCAGCGCCGGATCGCCACCGCTTTACCGAGCTGAGCGAGATCCTGGCCCAGCGCACGGTGGGACAACCCTTCGTCGACGCTGCCAAGGTGCGGACGCGCAATGTCAACGTCTACTACAGCGAGAAGCAGGCGATCTTCGACGTCGGTCTGGATATCGGCCGCAATCAGGTCATCGCCATGATCGGTCCGTCGGGGTGCGGCAAGTCCACCTTCCTGCGCGCCCTCAACCGCATGAATGACACGGTAGTCGGTTGTCGCGTAACCGGGGAGTTTTTGCTCGACGACGAAGATATCTATTCGCCGAAAATGGATCCGGTGGCGCTGCGGGCGCGGGTTGGCATGGTGTTCCAGAAACCCAATCCCTTTCCGAAGAGCATCTACGACAACGTTGCCTACGGGGCAAAACTGCACGGATTGGCGAGTCGGCGAATCGAACTCGATGAAATCGTCGAGGGCAGCCTGCGCAAGGCCGGCCTGTGGGAAGAGGTCAAGGAGCGCCTCGCCGAGCCCGGTACGGGCCTGTCCGGCGGCCAGCAGCAGCGGCTGTGCATCGCCCGCGCGATCGCCATCAACCCGGAGGTGATCCTCATGGACGAACCCTGTTCCGCGCTGGACCCAATTGCCACCGCGCGGGTCGAAGAACTGATTGCGGAGTTGGCGCAAAACTACACCATCGCCATCGTGACGCACTCGATGCAGCAGGCCGCCCGGGTCTCACATCGCACGGCCTACTTTCATCTCGGCAAGCTGATCGAAGTGAACGATACGCAGCTGGTGTTCACCTCGCCGCAGCATGAATTGACGGAAGCCTATATCACTGGCCGCTTCGGCTGAGGAGGTCGTAATGGAAAAGGTGTCGCTCGATCAGCACATCTCGCGCCAGTTCAACGCCGATCTGGAGCATCTCAAAAGCCAGACCCTGGCCATGGGCGGCATGGTGGAGAAACAGCTTCACGATGCGATGATGGCGTTGGAGAACGCCGACAGCGAACTCGCATTGCAGGTCCTGGAAGCGGAAAAGAAAATCGATGAAATGGAGCTCATCATCGATGATGCCTGTACCACCACCATTGCTCGCCGTCAGCCCGCCGCAACCGATCTGCGGATGATCCTGGCGGTGAGCCGCTCGGTACGGGATCTCGAACGCATTGGCGACGAAGCGCAGCGCATCGCCAAAATGGCGATCGGACTCAGTGAAGAGGGCATGTCACCGCGCGGCTATGTGGAAGCGCGCCACATAGCCAACGGTGTGCGCGGGGCCCTGCGCGGCTGCCTGGATGCCTTCAGCCGCTTCGATGCCCGGGCCGCACGCGAAACCATGGCCAAGGACAAGCAGATCGATCTCGACTACCGCTCCGCGGTCCGCGAGCTGGTGACCTACATGATGGAAGATCCGCGCAGCATCTCCCGGGTCATGAACGTGCTCTGGGCCTTGCGCGCGCTCGAGCGTATCGGCGATCACGCCAAAAACATCTGCGAACACATTGTGTTTCTGGTGGAGGGCAAGGATATTCGCCACGGCCATGACGACGCCCAGGACTGAGCGGGTCAGCGGCTGACGGCACCCAGGCGCTGCCGCGCCATCTGCCCGATCGGTCCATTGTCGGCAGCCGCTTCCCGATAGTAGGCGTCGGCCTGACGGGTGGCGCCCGCCGCCTGTGCAATTTCCCCCAGATACAAGCTGGCGAGCGGCGTCGGCAGTAGCCGGCGGCTTTCCTCCAGATCGCGTTGCGCCGCCGGGTACTGTTTGAGCTCGAATCTCAGTGCGCCGCGCGCCAGATGGTGGCGGTAATAGCCCGGATTGCGGTTGATGGCGTTGGTGAAATCGGCGTCGGCGTCCGACCATTGTTTCAGCGTCGCGTGGGCGTGGCCGCGCAGCTCCCAGAACCGGCCTGCGCCGGGCTCGATGGCGATGGCCTGATCCAGATACTTGATGGCGCTCCGCGCATCCTTGCGGTTCAGGGCCGCTAACGCGATCTTCTCGGCTTCATAGGCGGGGGCATCCTTGCGCAGCCGGGCGGTGGCACGCTGGTAGGCCTCGGCGTTGCGGGAGCCTCCCGAGGCGAAGTTTTGGACGCGGCGCTGATTGGCAATGACGCGCGCCTGCGACGGCGGGTGGCTGGCGAACAGTCCGCTGATGAAATCGGAGTCGCCGCCGGCGGCCAGTTTCACGAAAGTTTCCTGGACGTCCACCGCGGCTTGCGGGTCGTAGCCCGCGCGCGCCATGTAATCCATGCCGTAGGCGTCGGCTTCAAGTTCCGCGTCGCGGCTGTAATGCGCCATCCAGGCCCCGGCGCCCAGTTGCGCGGCCTGCCCGCCCAGATTGCCGAGCCCCGCTTGCTGCCCCGCGATGCCCAGCAGCTCCGCGCCCAGACCGAGCAGTGAGCCCTTGCTCATCTGACTGGCGCTGTGGCGCGCCGCCGCGTGGACGATTTCGTGGCCGACCACGGCGGCGAGCTCCGCTTCGTCGTGCAGTTCCAGCAACAGCCCGCTGTTGACCGCGATCTTGCCGCCCGGCAGCGCCCAGGCGTTGGGCACCGGATTGTCGAGTACCACGAACTCGTAGGGCAGTTGCCGGTCGCTGGCGGCCGCGAGCCGGTTTCCCACGGTTCGCACATAATCCTGCAATTTGGGATCGAGGTAGTAGGGTCCACCCTGGGATTGCTGCGCCGGGCCATACTGCCTTTCGCCGATGGCGATTTCCTCGCTGCCCGACACCAGCGAAAGCTCTTCGCGGCCGGTGACCGGATTGACGGCGCAGGCGCCGATGCCGAGAGACAGGGTGACAAGCAATCCGAATCTGGCAGGGGACAATAGAAATACTCCAGGACAGGCAGCTGATAGTGGCTGGTTATAATGACACGCGCGCCGCCACTGGAGTTCCGTCGACGCACAATCACAATATAGTACCGGCAATTTCCCCGGCTGACAGGCTGGCCCGCGGGTGGTCGCGAAAACGAGGAAAGCCGAATGGAGAAGCCCTTTTCGCCGGCCTGCGAGAATAACAAGGTGCCCATTCTCGAGGTGCTGGAACGGGTGTTTGCGCCCTGCCGGAGTGTGCTGGAAATCGGCAGTGGCACCGGTCAGCACGCCGTCCACTTTGCGCCCCGCCTGCCGCAGCTGTGCTGGCAACCGAGCGATGTCCCGGAAAATCTCCCGGGAATTGCGCAGTGGCGCGCCGCCGAGCCGGCGTCCAACCTGCTGGAGCCGATCGCGCTCGACGTCAGGGCACGGCATTGGGGTGTCGCGCCGGTCGATGGCCTGTTCACCGCCAATACGCTGCACATCATGCCCTGGAGCACCGTGCAGGCGTTCTTTGCCGGCTTGCCCGGCGTGCTGGCCCCGGGCGCTGTGCTGGCGGTCTACGGCCCCTTCAATTACGGGGGCGAGTACACCTCGGAAAGCAACGCCCGTTTCGACCAGTGGCTGAAGGCCCGCGCTCCGCACCAGGGCATTCGTGCTTTCGAAGCGGTGGCTGAGCTTGCGGCCGGCGCGGGACTCGAATTGCGGGAGGACAACGCGATGCCAGCCAACAACCGCTTGCTGGTCTGGCGGCGCAAGCCCTGAAGCCGTCTCAGCTTTCCCGCTGATTTTCCTGGCGATAGGGCAGTTGCGCCCGGGCAGCGGCCATGTAGTCCTGATGGTGTACGCGCTCCCGCGCAACAAAATCGGCGATGGCCGCCGCGAAGCCGCGGTGGCGAATCCAGTGCAGTGACCAGGTTTCGACCGGGGCGAAGCCCCGGGCAATCTTGTGCTCACCCTGGGCGCCGGCGTCGAATTTCGCCAGGCCGCGCCGGATCGCGTAATCGATGCCCTGGTAGTAACAGAGCTCGAAATGCAGGCACTCGTATTCCCGGACGCAGCCCCAGTAACGGCCGTAGAGCGTCTCGCGATCATGAAAATACAGAGCGGCAGCCACCGGCCTGGCGCCATCGTAGGCGACCGCCATGGCAATCTGATCCGCCAGCGTCGCCCCGATACGGTGAAAGAAATCCGGCGTCAGGTAGCCGCCAGTGCCGCTGCGCTTGGCGTAGGTGTTCTGATACAGGCGGTGGAAGAACGACCACAGCTCGGTGCCGATGGCCGGGCCTTCGTGCATGACGACCCGGAGGCCCTGATCTGCAACCGTGCCGCGCTCGCGGCGCATCATCTTGCGCTTGCGCGACGCCAGCCCCGCAAGAAAGTGCTCGAAGCTTTCGTAACCCCGATTGTGCCAGTGGAATTGCACGCCGGAGCGCTCCAGCAGGCCGCGACCGCGCAACAGCTCGCGGGTGGCCGTATCGGGAAACAGCAGATGCCAACTGCTGGCGCCGGTCGCTTCCGCCGCTTCGGCCACCGCTGCCAGCAGTGTCGTGGCGACCTGCTCGGTATCGGCCCCGGCGGCGAGCCGCAGGCGTGGGCCGGTAATGGGCGAAAACGGAATCGCGGTCACCAGCTTGGGATAGTAGGCCAGTCCGCTGCGATGGTATGCATCGGCCCAGGCCCAGTCGAACACATACTCTCCGTAGGAGTGGGTCTTTACATACAGGGGCATGAACAGGGCGCCATCCGCACTGCTGAAGTGTCGTGGTTCCCAGCCGGTAGCGACGGTAGCACTGCCGCTGTCTTCCAGTGCAGACAGAAATTCAGGCGTCAGGAACGGGTAATCGGACAAGGGGCAGGATCCGGGCAGGTGATCGGGCCGGACCCTAACACCGTGCAGGCACGGGTTCAAATTCGCAGCGAAAGGTGCTGCCCTTGCCGGGGGTGCTGCGGATTTCCAGATGTCCGCCGTTGCGCAGCAGCGAATGTTTGACGATGGCGAGACCGAGACCGGTGCCGCCGGAACTGCTGGCGCGACTGCCCTCGACGCGGTAGAAGCGTTCGGTGAGGCGGGGAAGATGGCGCGCATCGATGCCGATCCCGTTGTCGGTCACCTCGACCCATGGACGGCCGTTGTCGTTGCCGGCGCGCACCTCTACCGTACAGCCCTGGGGATTGTGCTTGACCGCGTTGTACACCAGGTTGGCGAAGGCGCTGTGCAGCTCGCGCGCCGCGCCCAGGGCGATCAGACCGTCGGGACAGTCGAGCTCGATGTGGTGCATGCTGCCGCCGAGCGCACGCGCGTTCTCCACGATCCCGCCGAGCAGTGGCTTGAGCGGCACGGGCTCGGTTCGCGCGGGCAGGGCGGTCGACTCCAGTTGCGACAGGGTCACCAGATCCTCGGTGAGCAGCGTCAGGCGCCGCGCCTGTTCGGTCATCTGCCCCAGCGCCTGCCGCCAGCTTGCCGGCACCTCGGCGTCGCTGTCGCCCAGGGTTTCCAGATAACCGGTGAGGACGGTGAGCGGCGTGCGCAGCTCATGGGAAATGTTGGCCACGAACTCCTTGCGCATCTGTTCGAGATGGCGCAGGCGGGAAATGTCCTGTACCACCAGCGCCACTTCGTTGTCACCGAAGTGGTTGGCACTGAACTGCAAAATCCGGTTTGGGTCGTCGGGCGCTTCGAGCTCCACGGGTTCGTTGAAGACGCCCGCGCGGATAAAGGCCACAAAGGCGGGTGCCCGCACCAGATTGATGATGGGCTCGCCCTCATCCCCGCTTTGCAGGCGCAGCAGTTTTGCCGCCGCCGGGGTCCACCATTCCAGGGCGCGGTCGGCGTCGAGAATCACGATACCCTCGTCCAGCGCATCGGTGATCCGTCGTATGCGTGTCAGCAGGTTGAGGTGATCCTGGCGATGACGGGTGACGCGCTGGCGCAGCCGGTACAGGTGGTCGGAGACTTCGCCCCAGACGCCGGATGCCGGTGGCGGAAAGTCGCGACCGCCCAGCGTCAGCCAGCGATTGAGGCGGTGGATCCGGTGCAGGGTCCAGAGCATGTAAAGGCTGCCACCGGCAATCAGGGTCGCCAGCGTGTAGCCGTTGAAATAGCCGGTAATGGCCAGCAGCAGCGCCAGCAGGGCGATGCGTTGCAGTTCATTGCGCAGGCCAGGAGTGAGCACTAACTGCTAACCAGTTTCTCTGAAAACCGGTAGCCGGCACCGCGCACCGTCTGGATAAAACGATCATGGCTGCCGAGCGCTTTGCGCAGGCGACGGATATGGACATCGACGGTGCGCTCATCCATGTACACGTTGCCGCCCCAGACGTGGCTGAGAATCTGGTCGCGGGAGTAGACCCGGTCCTGGTGAGTGAGGAAAAACCCCAGCAACCGGTATTCGGTCGGTCCCATGGCGACGGGCACGCCGGCGCGGGTGACGTGATGGCTCACGGGGTCGTAGACCAGGCCCTGGACCTCGATGGGCGACTCGCTGACGTCCTGCTCGCGGCGGCGCAGCAGGGCGCGAATGCGCGCAATCAGCGCACGCGGTGAAAACGGCTTGGTGATGTAATCGTCGGCGCCGGAATCGAGACCCTGTACCTGATTGTCCTCCTCCGTCTTGGCCGTGAGCAGGATCACCGGCAAATTGGCGGTGAGCTCGTCGCGGCGCAGGCGGCGCAGCAATTCGAGCCCACTGGTTTCCGGCATCATCCAGTCGAGCAGCACGAGGTCCGGCTGCTTGTCGATGATCAGGGCGTGGGCCGCGCGGGCGTTCTCGGCGCGCAGACATTCAAAGCCTGCCACTTCAAGGGCCGCCGCAATCATGTCGCGGATGGCGGGTTCGTCATCGACTACCAGAATGCTGGCGTCAGCCATGGCGTTAGTGCTCCTCGGGATTCCCGCTGCTCATTGGATGACGGTGCCGTGTCAGTATTATGACAGTCGGTGTGCGGAATCGCCGTCGCTACCCGAGGCGCAGCGGCCAGTGGTAATCAAGCAGCATGAACAGAAAGAGAGTCGCCCCGGCCCGGTTGTTGCCGAGAAAGGCGCGAAAACACCCGTCACGGTCGCGCTGGCGAGCCAGCCGATGTTGATGAAAAAACCACAGCGCCATCACGCCCAGCCCCAGGTAATACCAGAGGCCGCGATCAAAGCTGCTGCCGGTCAGCGCAAATGCCAGCAGCGCCAGCGCCTGGAGTACGCCGATGATGAGCAGGTCGTCCGCACCGAACAAAATGGCGGTAGATTTGACGCCCTGCTTGAGGTCGTCGTCGCGATCCACCATGGCGTAATAGGTATCGAAAGCCACGGTCCAGAGCACCACGCCGGCGTAGAGAGACCAGGCGACGCTCGGCACGGTTCCGGTCTGGGCGGCAAAGGCCATGGGGATGCTCCAGGCCCAGGCCGCGCCCAGCACGAACTGGGGCAGGTGGGTGTAACGCTTGGCGAACGGGTACAGGGCTGCCAGCGCCGCGCCGCCAAAAGACAGCAACAGGGTGAGCCGGTTGGTGAGCAGCACCAGCAGAAAGGCCACCAGACAGAGTCCGGCGAACAGCCATAGCGCCTCGCGCGGCGTCACCCGGCCGGTGGCCAGCGGCCGCTCGCGGGTGCGGGTTACCGCGCCGTCGATATGGCGATCCGCGTAGTCGTTGATCACGCAGCCGGCGGCGCGCATCAGCGCCACGCCCAGCACGAAGATCACCAGCACATCCCGATCGGGCATCCCGCCGGCGGCAAACCACAGCGACCAGAGCGTCGGCCAGAGCAGGAGCAGGGTGCCGATGGGGCGGTCGAGCCGCATCAGGCGCGCAAAATCGGGCAGGCGCTGGAAGGCGATCGGCATGGGAAATCCCGGACTCTGGGGCGACAGTTTAGGGCTGGAAGCCGGACAAAAACATTTCCGCCACCAGCAAGGGCTGTTGGTCGAGATAAAACACCGAGCGGCGGACCCAGGCCAGGGATTCATCCGGCGTCTGCGGCAGGAATCGCGGCGGCATCCGTTGCGTCACCTCGATGGCGCCCCGGCGGATGCCGGCATCGCGAAACAGCAGCGCGCCCAGGGGCTTGGTGCCCAGGTGGCGCAGAAAGCCGTAGCGGCCGCGCAAGACCGCGAGCGGTACCACGCTGCGGGCGTAGACCCAGGGCTCGCCGCGGCCGAGCAACAGCACTTCGCGCACCAGCGCCACCTGCCGTTGCGGCAGTCCCAGGGCCGCCCGTTCTTCCGGCAGGGGTCGGCGCAGCGCCTGCGCCAGCATCTGTACACGGAAGTCACCACCGCTCGCCGCCACCAGGCGTTTGGTGAGCGAGCCCTGCTCCAGCAACCAGGATCGCCACGGCGGGGGAATCGCCAGCGGCGCGCGTGCCTGATGGCGCCGCCAGCGCGACGGAGGCAGTCGTCGGGGGGGCGGGTGGGGCGTTGCGCTCACAGGCTGTATGACAGGCTCACGGACCCATAGTGGTGGCTGTGGGGCTGGCCGTCGAATTCGCGGGTGCGGACCACGGTGGCGTAGGAAACCTTCCAGCGCCCGGCGAGAAAACTGATGCCGGCGGCGATGTCGGCGACGGCGGGTTTCTTGTCCACGCTGAGACTGTCCCTGAAGGTGTTGCCGTCGAGGAATATATCCCGCGCCACCAAGCGGGCATCCAGGGCGAGGAATGCGTGCAGTCCATAAACCCTGGGACCGCCCTGGCGGCGCGGTCCGTGGCGACCGGGGGCGCTGTTGTCGCCGCCAGCGCGCACTGCGGAAGTGCCGAAATCGTCCGGCAGCTCCCAGCCGATGCGGTATTCACCGCCGAAATTCAGGTAGGTCGCGACATTGCCCAGGCTGGCGCCGGCATGGGCGATGAAGTCCTGGCCGAAGCCGTCGCGCCAGGAGGTTCGCAGCATCCGGCGTTTCTGTTCATAGAGCAGTCGCACGGTCGGCTCGTCGTGCAACTGGTTGTCCCAGCCGTTGTATTTGTCGAAGCCGCGGACATCGTGGATGAAGTCCTGCGCTTCGTGAGCCCGCGCGGACGGACCCACGATACCGAGATCGAGCTCCATCACATCCAGCCTCTGGTCGCTGCGGGTGTGATAGGCAATGCCCCCATAGAGATAGCCGGCGTAGGGGCGTTGATTGGGCAGCGGTGCCGACGCATCAGTGTCGTCGGGGGTAAACATCAACTGTCCGAGGCTGATCACCAGATTGTGTTCGAGGCCGGGGTCGTTGCTGTGCAGCGGGCGCAGGTACCGGTTGGCGGTGCGCAGCCAGGCGGGGAACGCCGGATCGTTCTGGTAGGACGTGGTGTCCGGCGAGGTCCAGGCCAGGCGGATGCCGTTGGTGTAATTCTGGTCGGTCTCGTCGAACAGGTCGTTTTCGAAATACGCACTGACCGTCCAGGGATCCGGGTCGGCGGCTGCGGCCCGCAATACCAGACAGCAAAGGCAGGCGACGGCCAGCGCTGTCAGAGTACCGTGCGGGGTAAAACCGTGCGGCGTAAACAAGCGCGACATGGACAAGCTCCCGGCCCGGCGGGCCATTGTAACCGCAGCGGTGGCGTGGAACCGGGGTGCTCGGCATTCCTGATATTCTCCCGGTCGATCACACCACCTGAGGAGAACACGTCATGAGCGCTGCCCGGCAACCCTACGCAACCCTGACCGTCGAACACCGCGACGGCGTCGACTGGCTGACGCTGAACCGGCCGGCACAGTTCAACGCCCTCAACCGGGCGATGATGGATGAACTGCTCGATTACTTCGGCGGCCTCTATTTCAACCACGCCGTGCGGGTGGTGGTATTGCGCGGCGCCGGCAAACACTTCTGTGCCGGTCTGGACCTGAACGAAGCCGGCGACTTCACCACCAGCGTCGCGGCAGGCGCGCGCGGCCAGCGCCGGGTGGCGGAGATCATCCTGCGCATGCGCCGCTGCCCGCAGCCCATCGTCGCCCTGGTGCAGGGCGCGGCCACCGGCGCCGGCATCGCATTCACGCTGGCCGCCGACGTGCGCTACGCCGCCGACAATGCGCGCTTCAATGTGGCGATGGCGAAAATCGGCCTCACCGGCTGCGATGTCGGCATCAGTTATTTCCTGCCCCGCGCGGTGGGCGCCACCAACGCGGCGGAAATGATGATGACCGGCCGCTTCGTCAATGCCGAGCGCGCGTTGCGGATCGGCCTGGTATCGGACGTGATGGCGGCGGACGCTCTGGAGGACGCCGGGCGAACACTGGCCGCCGAGATGACGGCCATGTCGCCGCTGGGTCTGCGCCTGACCAAGGAAGGGCTCAACCTGTCCCAGGATGCCGGCAGCCTGGAAGCCGTGATCGCCCTGGAGGATCGCGGTCAGGTGATGTGCCTCGGCCCCTTTCTGGAGGAAGGCGCGGCGGCGTTTCTGGAAAAGCGCGCGCCGCGCTACAGCGATGAATGACGC
>JBFXFL010000054.1:0-11674 GCA_050179115.1 Porticoccaceae bacterium
GGGATTGCCGGATGCGCCTTCGGCTTATCCGGCCTACGGGGTGCGGGCGTAGCCGTAGGGCGGGTAAGCGCAGCGCACCCGCCGGGACGCCGGGATGCGGCGATTGTTACGGGTCCAGCCTGGGGGCGCCGCTCGCCAGCAACCGGAAGGACAGATCGATGGCGCGCAGGTGTTTGGTCAGGGCGCCGGTCGAAACAAAGTCCACGCCCGTCGCGGCGTAACGGCCCAGCGACGGTTCGTCGATGTTGCCGGACACCTCGTACTCGGTGGCGCCTTCGCCGCGCAGTGCGACGGCAGCGGCGATATCCGCAACCGTGAAATTGTCGAGCATGATGCGTTCGACGCCCGCCGCCAGCGCTTGCCGGCACTCGTCGAGGTTTTCCACTTCCACTTCCACCGGCTTGCCCGGTGCTACCTTGCGCGCGGCGGCGACCGCGGCGCCGATCCCGCCGCAGGCCGCGATGTGGTTTTCCTTGATCAGAAAGGCATCGTGGAGTCCGATCCGGTGGTTGCTGCAGCCGCCCACGCGGACCGCGTATTTCTGCGCCAGCCGCAGCCCCGGAATGGTCTTGCGCGTGTCGAGCACGGTGACGCCGGTGCCGGCGGCCAGGTCGCGGTAGCGGCGCGCCGCCGTGGCGGTGCCGGAGAGGGTTTGGAGAAAATTGAGCGCGCTGCGCTCGCCGGTGAGCAGGGCGCGGGCGTCGCCTGCGAGTTCGCACAGGGTCTGGTCGGCGCGCACGGCATCGCCCTCGGCGGCCAGCCAGCGGATGTCGATGGCGGGGTCGAGTCGGGCGAACACGGCGTCCGCCCAGGGAATGCCGCACAGCACGGCGCTTTCGCGGGTGAGGATGCGCGCGCGGGCGGCGGTCCCGGCGGGAATCAGTTGTGCGGTGATGTCGCCGCTGCCGACATCTTCCGCCAGTACCTGCGTGACCAGGCGTTCGATATCGGCGCGTAGTTGGGGATCGAGGATCACGGCGTTGGCTCGGCGGCAGGGGTGATCATTATAGAGGTCGCCGTCGGTGCGGATGAGGCGATTGCCGGATGCGCCTTCGGCTTATCCGGCCTACGGGGCGGGGGCCAGAAGCCGCCATGGGTCTCGCCGAATATGCCCGGCCATGGCACCATGAACGCACGGATAGAGCATCGGCCCGCAACCATGGTCTGGGATCGAGTAGAACAAGCCCGCGACAATCTCGCCGAGCTGTGCCGGCGGCATGCCGTCCATCGGCTGTCGCTGTTCGGTTCGGCCACCGGGCCCGAGTTCGACCCGACGCACAGCGACCTCGATTTTTTCGTCGAATTCCGCGAGCTGGCGCCGTCCGCCTATGCCGAGGCCTACTTCGCACTCTGGGAGGATCTGCAGCGGTTGTTCGGCAGGCCGGTTGATCTGCTCACTGAGTCGGCATTGGGGAATCCCTATCTGCGCAACGCCGTCGAACAAAGCAGGATCGAGCTGTATGCCGCATGATCCACGCAAATATGTGTACGACATCCGGCAGGCGGCCCATCACATACTGGATTTCACCGCAGACAAGTCGTTTGAGGACTACCAGGCCGACCTGCTGCTGCGCTCCGGTGTCGAGCGCCAGTTCGAAATCATTGGCGAAGCCCTCAATCAATTGGCGCGGGTCGCACCGGAAATCGCCGCTCGCGTTCCGGAGCATCGCAGAATCATCAGCTTCCGAAATCTTCTGATACATGGCTATGCGACTATCGATGCCCGCATCGTTGGGGAGTGATCGAGGCGAAGCTGCCCGAACTGGCGCATGTGGCCAAGGCACTCCTCGAGGCGGAGTCAGGCGGGTGATTGCGGGTTATCGTAGGCCGGGTAAGCGCAGCGCACCCGCGGGGATGTCTGCCCCGGCGCCTTGACAGGCTCGGTCGGAATATTCAAAGATCGCTGCAACATTTTGATTATTAAATGGTTTGCGCGTGCCTTGCCGGCTGGCCTCCGACCCCATCGACCCCCGCTCCCCGCCGGACGTGGCGCGATGGCGGTGAGCTGTGAGGCGGCATTGCGCATGCTCCGGGAGCGCGCCCGGCAGTTCGTGTCCAACGCCATGGCCGCCTGCGTGGCGAGCGCCAACGACAGTCTGTTCGAGCTGACCAAAGCGGCCCCGGATGCCGCCACGCAAACGCGCTATCTGGATGCGATGCGCTTGTGGCACGGGGCCCGCCGCAGCCTGGCCGATGCGCTTCTGACCAGTGTCGACAGTGCCTTCACGGCGCTGGGGGAGCGAATCCCCGCGCCGCCGGCGGTCGTCCCCGGCGCGTCACTGGGTCTGGCCTCGGATGAAGATCTGGACGAACTCATCGCGATCAATGCCATGGTGGCCGAGACGATGGCGCTCATGGACGCCGTGCTCGGGCGCCTGCTCGGGCGCGTGGAAGCGCTGTGTGGAGCAATCCTGGCGCCGCACGAGTTTCCACTGACACCGCACTTCATGCTCACCCGACTGGCGCGGGAAATGGATCATCTGGGGCTGGCGCCGCAGGCACGGCTGGCGATTCTGCGCGCCTGCCACGCGACCCAGTCACGGACCTTGCCGGGGGTGGTCGCGCAGGCGGATGAGCTGCTTGAACAGCTGGGCGTGGCGCCGCGCCGCGATCCTCTGGCCCCGGCGTTGGTTGGCGGGCGCGCCGATGCGGTCGCGATGCCGGCCGGTGCGGCGAGCGCGCCTGGGTCATCCGGCGCAGCCTCTGGCGAAGGCGTCCGTCCCGACCCCGACCGGCCTGCCCCGGAGGCCGCATGCAGCGCGCTGCTGGATGGCTTGCGTCGGCTGGTGCCGGTCCGGGGCGGAAGACGCCAGAGTATCAGGACACGCCTCGAGGGCGCACTGGCACGCATGGGGCGCAGCCTTGCGGACCTGGATCCCGAGGACCTGCATCGCGTGCAATTGGTGGATGCGCTGTTCGACGAGATGGCCAACGAAACCTGGATGCCGGCGGCGCTGGGCGAGCTCCTGGCGGCGGCGGACATCGCGGTGGTGGCCCTCGCGAGCGCCGATCCGACCTTCCTGACCAAACCGCTGCACCCGGCGCGGCGGCTGCTCCAGGAGATCATTGTTGCGGCAACCGATTTCCTGCACATGGAAAACTATGCCGACCAGGAATTGTTCCGGCGCGCCGGCGAAGCCATTGATCGACTGACGGAACTGCGGGCCGATCCGGAGCGGTTGGCGGCACTGCTGATTGAATTCGTTTCGTTGGTGGAGCGGGAGCGGGAGCAGGGCGAACGCCGCGCCGCGCCCGCCCTGCGGGACGCTTCCAGCCGGGAGCGGACCGATGCCGCGCACGCACGGGTGGCGCGGATTCTCAACGATCGCGTGACCGGGCGCGGCTATCCGCTGGCGCTGATCGACATGCTCGAGCGCGGCTGGTGTCGCGTGCTCTTCGACGCCTGGTTGAAGCATGGCGAGCAGTCGTCGCAATGGCGCGGCGCCGTTCATCTGCTGGATCAGTTGGTCGGCGTGATGGGCGACGTCGAACCCGATCAGGAGCTGGTTGCGCGGCTGCTGGAAGCCCTGGCCGCCCATCTGGATGCCATTGCGCTGGACCCCTTCGACGCGCGCCGCCTGCTCGACAGCCTGCGCCTGTGCTTGTGCGCGGATGCCATACCCAGGGTGACGCCCGGTCCGGTGACGCCCAGCCCGGCTCCGCCCAGCCTGGTGCTGACCCCGGGGGAGGCTCGGGAGCTCGATGATCCGCGGCTCCTGGTGGTGGCGAACCGTCTTGAGCTGGCGTTGCCGGGTCATCCGGCGCGGGTGGCGCACGAGGGTGCCGCGGACCTCGACGAGTTCGACCTGGGGCTTGTCGATGCGCTGCGTCCCGGGAGCTGGGTCGAGTTTCGCGATGCCGCGGGCGACGCGCGCAGGGCGCAGCTACTGGGCGTGGTCCAGCCCGCCGATACCCATGTGTTCGGCGACCCGGATGGCACGGTGTTCCGGCAGCTGCCGCGTTTGCGGCTGGCGCTGGCGTTGCGCGAGGGCAGCGCGCTGGTGCTCGATCACGCGCCGTTGTTTGACCGGGCGCTCGCGCGGGCGTCGCGCCGGGTTGCGGCCGGGTGCGAATGAGCGGTGACCGGTACTGATGCGCCGCAGAGGCGTTCCGGTGGTCAAATCCCGGGCGCTGGCGTAGTCTGGACCCATCTCGGCCCATCCCGTTGCCATGATGCCCTTTGCCACCATGCCCGTTGCGAGAATGAATGGTGCAATCGTTTCCCGGGGTTGGCTCCCGGACGCGCGCCGCCTGCCGTCGCCCAACTTCGATGCGCGGCCCCATGGCGAGATTTCGCTGCTGGTGATCCACAACATTTCATTGCCGCCCGGCGAGTTTGGTGGCGAGGCGGTGGCGCGATTGTTCTTGAATCAGCTCGACTGCGCCGCGCACCCGGCCTTTGCGGAGCTGGCGGGGCTGCGGGTGTCGGCGCACCTGTTGATCGACCGCGGTGGCGCCATCACCCAGTTCGTGGCGTTCGGTGATCGCGCCTGGCACGCCGGTCGGTCGCGCTTTGCCGGGCGCCCCGATTGCAACGATTTCGCCATCGGCATCGAGTTGGAAGGCACCGATACCTCCGGTTACACGGAGGCCCAGATGCAGGTGCTTGCCGCGACCACGGCGACCTTGATGAAGTGCTATCCGGCGCTCGCGCCCCAGCGCATTGTCGGGCACTGCCACATCGCGCCGGGCCGCAAAAC
Source organism: Porticoccaceae bacterium (assembly GCA_050179115.1). Lineage (GTDB taxonomy): Bacteria > Pseudomonadota > Gammaproteobacteria > Pseudomonadales > Porticoccaceae > JAGPUQ01. Next base: position 4,701 of record JBFXFL010000054.1, read on the forward strand.
CGATCCCGGGCCCGGCTTTGACTGGAATCGTCTGCATAGCCTGCTGGCACAGGAGTCCGTCTCGTGAAACTCATGGTCATGCTGCTCGTGGTGTTGTGGCGCCGGCGCCGGTCGCCCGGACCCCTGGCGTGGCCGGCGCGCTGGAACCCCGCCCTGGACGACACCGCCGGCACATTGCGCTGGCTGGCGGCCGCGCTGCTGCCGGCCGTACTGGTCGCGTTATTGCTGTGGCTGGGCGGCGCCTGGCTCTGGGGGCTGGCCGGAGGCGCCGTGGCGCTGGTGGTGCTGGCGAATTGCCTGGGCGTCACCGACTGGCGTCCTACCCTCGCAAATCTGGCCGAGGACAGCGAGCGCGGCGATCTTCAGGGTGCGTTGCGGCGCCTCGACGATCTCGCCGACCATCAAAATGCCGGTGACATTCAGGATCTCGCCGGGCTGCGCGCCGCTGCGCGGGACAAACTGGCGTTGCGCTTTTTGCGCGAATGGTTCGCCGTGCTGTTCTGGTTCGCTCTGCTGGGCGCGCCCGGTGCGCTGGCGTATCGCTGCCTGGAGCGGGTCGCGGTGACCAGCGCGGGCGCCGCGCGGCTGCTGGCATGGATCGAGTGGCCGGCGCTGCGCGCCTTTGGTTTCGTGGTAGTGGCAAGCGGACATCCGGGGCGCGGGATGGGTGTCTGGGCGGAGTCGTTGCTGGCGCGCACCGACGCGGCCCGGGTCGCGGGTGCCTATGTGGATGCGGCGCTCGACCCGCCGCCGCAGGGCATGACACCCGAGGCGGAATTGGCGACCGAGGTGCGTGCGCTGGACGAGGTGTTCCGCCGCGCGGTGCTGGGCTGGCTGGTGGTGACGGCCGTGCTGATGGTTACTTTCTGAGCAGCGCGGCAGCTCGGGTCAGCGCCCGTTGCGGGGCTGCCACACCACATCGCCGCCCGCGCGTGCCGCCAGGGTGCGGGCGACGGCGAACAGCAGGTCCGAGAGCCGGTTGAGGTAACCGCCGGCTTCGGGCGCCACCGATTCGGCGGCCGCGGCGGCGACCAGATCCCGCTCGGCGCGCCGGCACACGGCGCGTGCCACATGGGCCAATGCCACGGCGGGGCTGCCGCCGGGGACCACAAACTGGCGCAGGGGCGGTAGCGCGGCACACAGGTCATCGATGGCCCGTTCCAGCGCGTCGATATCCGACGCGTCCAGAGTTGCGGGTGCCCCGGCGAGCGTTGCGCCAAGGTCGAACAACCGGTGTTGCACGGGCGCGAGCAGGGGCCGCAGGGGATCGTCCGGAGCAAATTGCGCGAGCAGCAAACCCAGCTGGGCGTTGCACTCGTCGATGCTGCCCAGTGCCTGGATGCGCGCGTCGTCCTTGCGCCGCCGGCTGCCGTCGGCGAGGCCGGTGTCGCCGCGGTCGCCGGTGCGGGTGTAGAGGCGTGTCATGTCAGGGGTCCTCCGGCGGCGCGCCCGGGGTCACCACCGGCAGGTGACGCATCAGGTAGGTCACCAGCAGCATGGCAGGCACGCCGATCAGACAGGAATAGACGAAGAACAGCGGGTAGCCGACGGCGTCCACCACCCAGCCGGCGGCCCCACCGATGAACTTGCCCGGCAGCGTCATCAGCGAGCTGAACAGGGCGTACTGGGTCGCCGTGTAGGAAACATTGGTGAGTCCCGACAGGTAGGCGATGAAGGCAGAAAGGGCCAGTCCCCCGGACAGGTTGTCGGCGCTGATGGTGACCACCAGCATCCAGAATTTCGCCCCGAGCAGCGCCAGCGCCGCAAACAACAGGTTGGTGAGCGCCGCGAGGATCGCGCCCGTGAGCAGCACCCGCATCACGCCGTAACGCGGTACCAGTACGCCGCCGAGCACGCCGCCGGCGATGGTCATGGCCACACCGTAGATGCCGCTGACATTGGCGATCTGCGCCAGGGTGAAGCCCAGGTCCAGGTAGAACGGATTGGCCATCACGCCCATGGTGATGTCGGTCACCCGGTACAGACCGATGAAAGCCAGGATCATCAGGGCGAGCCGGCCGTTGCGGGAAAAAAAGTCCGCGAACGGGCAGACCACGGCGCCGATGAGCCAGCCGATGATCTGGCGCAACCGCTGTGGCAGATGCGCATTGCGCATCATGAAATCCTGCACGCGGGTTTCGAGGAACAGGGTCTCGCGCGGCCGCTGGGTGACCGGTTCTCCGCTCGCGAGCACCGCCAGCACCCCGGTCGTCATCAGGCCGGCCATGGCGAGATACACCTCGGTCCAACTGAGCAGTGCGGCGATGTGGAGCGCGCCCGCGCCTGCCGCGAGCAGCGCCATGCGATAGCCGAACACATAGGTTACCGCCATCGCGGCCTGCCGGTCGGGGGGGGCGGCCTCGACGCGCCAGGCATCGATCGCAATGTCCTGAGTGGCCGAGCCAAAGGCTACCAGCACCGCGTAGGCCGCCAGCCGGCCGAGTTGGGTCGAAGGGTCGGTAAAGGCCATGCCGATCAGGCCGCCGGCAATGGTGAGCTGCGCCACCAGAATCCAGCTGCGCCGCCGGCCCAGCAGTGCGTACAGCAGGGGCAACCGCAACCGGTCGACCACCGGCGACCACAGCACCTTGATGGAGTAGGTAATGCCCACCCAACTGAACAGACCGATCATGGTGCGGGACACGCCGGCCTCGGTAAGCCAGGCCGACAAGGTGGAGAATACCAGCAGAAACGGCAGCCCGGCGGAGAATCCCAAGCACAGCATGGTGGCGATACGCGGGTGGGCATAGACCAGCCAGGCCTCCCGCCAGGTGCGGCGGGCCGCAGGCGGCGGTGCGGGGGCGGAAGGTCTGGTCATCGATGCCACGGGCCTTGATGCTGCGAATGAGGCGGGCCGGCGAGCCGGTGAACAGCCGGATCGGCAGGCGCCGGTTGAGGATCGCCGGCCGGGGAAACCGGGTATGGCGGCGGCGATCGCAAAGCCGCCACCTTACCGGAATCGCCCGTCCCGCAGCCAGCCGGGTTGCAAAGCCGGTCCCGCGCCCCCACTTCCTTGATCTGACGCCAACCCCGCGTGATCGCCCTTGCCGTTACTGCCGTTGCTGTTTTTGGCCTTTCCCATCCTCGAACTCTGGGTGCTCATTCGCGTGGGCGCCGCCATTGGCGCCGGGTTTGCGATCGGTTTGGTGGTGCTCGCGGCGATGCTGGGCATCGGCATCCTGAACCGGCAGGGTTTTCAGACCCTGACGCGGGTCCGTGCCCGGATGGCGCGTGGCGAGGAGCCAACGGACGCGGTGCTGGAGGGCATGGTGCTGGCGATGGCCGGTCTGCTGCTGCTGATCCCGGGATTTCTGACCGACGTGCTGGCACTGCTGGCGCTGATCCCGCCGCTGCGGGCGCGCCTGGTACGGCGCCTGCTGGCCGCGGCGCACCCAGGGTACGGCGCGCAGGCACCGCGCAATTCCCGGGTGATCGAGGGCGAGTGCGAGCGCGAAGACTGATCGGTACGCAGCGGCGGGCCTTGAAATCGGCAGGGCCAGCCCCATCTAGGGGGCGCTGCCAGAGCCGTGCTGCAAGCGGCGGGAAATTCAACCGCCCGCTCTTGTAATTCTTGCGGCCGGCACCACATCAGGCAAGGTTTTCGGGCTGACCCGGATTCTTTTGGTCAATAACTCAGGACAAGTGGAGAAGAAGCCGCAATGAAAATCCGTCCCCTACACGACCGCGTGGTCGTACGTCGCAAGGCAGAGGAAGAGAAAACCGCTGGTGGCATCCTGCTGCCTGGCTCAGCCAAAGAGAAGCCCAATCGGGGCGAAGTGATCGCCGTTGGTATCGGCACTGTCAATGACAAAGGCGATGTCCGCCCCCTGGATGTGAAAGTTGGCGACAAGGTGATCTTCGGAACCTATGCCGGCAACACGGTTGAAGACACCGACGGCAGCGAGCTGATCGTCATGCGCGAGAGCGACATTTTCGGCGTCATCACCGACTGAGCCGCGCATCCGCGCTGATTCAACATTGACTATTGGAGAAGGAAAAGATCATGGCTGCTAAAGAAGTGAAATTTGGCGACTCCGCCCGCAGAAAAATGCTGGCTGGTGTCAATGTGCTGGCCGATGCGGTACGCGTCACCCTCGGGCCCAAGGGCCGCAATGTGGTGCTCGACAAGGCCTTCGGCGCCCCGACCGTCACCAAGGACGGCGTTTCCGTCGCCAAGGAAATCGAACTCAAGGACAAGTTCGAAAACATGGGCGCGCAGATGGTCAAGGAAGTTGCGAGCAAGTCTTCCGACGAAGCGGGCGACGGCACCACCACCGCGACCGTATTGGCGCAATCGATTCTTAACGAAGGTCTGAAATCCGTCGCCGCCGGCATGAATCCCATGGATCTCAAGCGCGGCATCGACAAGGCCGTGGCGGCCGCCGTCATCGAAATCGGCAAGCTGGCCAAGCCCTGTTCGGATACCAAGGAAATCGCCCAGGTGGGCACCATTTCCGCCAACAGCGACGAACAGGTCGGCAAGATCATCGCCGAGGCGATGGACAAGGTCGGCAAGGAAGGCGTGATCACGGTTGAAGAAGGCTCCGGCCTCGAGAACGCGCTCGATATCGTCGAGGGCATGCAGTTCGATCGCGGCTATCTGTCGCCTTACTTCATCAATACCCAGGAGAGCATGAGCGTCGAGCTGGATTCTCCCTACATCCTGCTGGCCGACACCAAGATCTCCAATATCCGCGACATGCTGCCGCTGCTGGAAGGCGTCGCCAAGTCCGGCAAACCCCTGATCGTGGTCGCCGAAGATGTCGAGGGCGAGGCCCTGGCCACGCTGGTCGTCAACAACATTCGCGGCATCGTCAAGGTGGCTGCCTGCAAGGCGCCCGGCTTTGGTGACCGCCGCAAGGCCATGCTGCAGGACATCGCGGTACTCACCGGCGCAACGGTGATCTCCGAGGAAGTCGGTCTGAGCCTCGACAGCGCAACCCTGGAGCACCTCGGCCAGGCCAAGCGCATCAGCATGACCAAGGAAAATACCACCATCGTCGATGGTGCCGGTTCCCAGGACGACATCAAGGGGCGCATCAAGCAGATTCGCGCCGAGATCGAGGACACCAGTTCCGACTACGACCGTGAAAAACTGCAAGAGCGTCTGGCCAAGCTGGCCGGCGGGGTTGCCGTCATCAAGGTCGGCGCGGCGACGGAAGTGGAAATGAAAGAGAAGAAAGCCCGTGTCGAGGATGCCCTGCACTCCACTCGCGCCGCGGTCGAAGAAGGCGTGGTGGCCGGCGGCGGCGTGGCACTGATCCGTGCCGTGCAGGCCATCGCCAACCTCAAGGGCGACAACGACGACCAGACCGTGGGTATCGGCATCGCCATCCGCGCCATGGAATCGCCGCTGCGCCAGATCGTCGCCAACGCCGGTGCGGAAGCCTCGGTCGTGGTCGACAAGATCAAGCAGGGCAAGGGCAACTTTGGCTACAACGCCGCCACCGGCGAGTATGGCGACATGGTGGCCATGGGTATCCTGGATCCCGCGAAGGTCACCCGCACGGCACTCCAGGGCGCGGCTTCCATCGCCGGCCTGATGATCACCACCGAAGCCATGGTGTCGGAAGTTGTCGAAGACAAAGCCGGCGGCATGCCCGATATGGGCGGCATGGGCGGTATGGGCGGCATGGGCGGTATGGGTGGCATGGGCGGCATGATGTAAGGTCATTCTTCTCTGCCGACTTGCCCGCAAGTCGTAAACCCCGCGCTTCGGTGCGGGGTTTTTTTTGTCTGAATCAAGTCCGGGAGGATCGCGATGAGGTGTTTACCGGCGGCTTTTCTGACTAGAATTGGCCGCCGCTTGCGGGAACAGCCATGGCGTCGGGGAATTCGCGCATCCAGCCGGACCGGTTTCGTTGCGATGGATCGGGCCACAACGGAAGCAGCTACAATTCACGCAACGACGACTCAAGCAACAACGCAAGCAACAACAACTCAAGCAACAACAAGGTGGCATTATGGACATGATGAATTTCGTGAACTTCCTGTTTCGCTGGGGGCATGTGCTGTTCGGGATCACCTGGATCGGCATGCTGTACTACTTCAATTTCGTGCAGGGCGCCTATTTCAAGGAGGCCGTTCCGGAAGCGTTGGGCGATGCGAAGGCGAAGCTCGCACCCCGCGCGCTGTGGTGGTTCCGGTGGGGCGCGATGTTCACCTTCATCACCGGCGTGGTGCTGCTGGTGGGCGTGATGCAGCTCAACGTACTCAACGACTTCATTATCTCTGGTGCGCTGCTCGGTACCCTGATGTTCCTGAATGTCTGGCTGGTTATCTGGCCCAACCAGAAGATCGCCCTGGGCATCGTCAAGGGTGGTGACGCCGCAGCCGCCGGCGCCAAGGCGCTGCTGGCATCGCGCACCAATGTCCTGTTTTCGGGCCCCATGACCTATTTCATGCTGGCGTCGCAACATATGGCGGGTTATACCAACCATCTGGTAGCAGCCAATGGCGGTGGCGTCGGGCTCTACATTGCGCTGGCGATCATCCTGGCGCTGGAAATCAATGCCCTGGTGGGCAAGCAGGGCCCCATGACCACGGTGAAGGGCGTGATCCATAGCAGCATTGGCCTGACGGTGGTGCTGGCGGGTCTGTTGCAACTCCTCTGAATTCACCACGCAAGCCACAAAAAAGCCGGCCGTTCGCGGCCGGCTTTTTTGTGGCCAGAGTATAATCCGCGCTTCCCAGGGGCGACGGCAGTACGCATATGAATGACGAGCGATTCGACTCCGCAGAACCCTTGTTTGCGGGACCTGACGAGCGCGCCGGCTACCATGAGGTGCCACCGCCCCGACGCGAGACCGGGCGGGCGACCGACGTCAGTGGCGGAGGGTTCTGGAAGGCGTTGACGCTGTCGCTGGCGTTGCTGGTTGTGGGGCTCGCCTGGTTTACCTGGCACCAGAGCCTGATGCAGCGTGAAATGCGCGATCGGTTCGCCGAACTCCAGTCGCGGCTTGAATCCACGGGAG
>JBFXFL010000054.1:11774-13586 GCA_050179115.1 Porticoccaceae bacterium
GAGGAAGCGCCGGCGGCGCGGGATGCGCTCGCGCAGATTCTGGTCAATTCACGCATGTGCGCGCTCGGCCATCGGCCCATCTGTCAGGATACGGGCATCGTGACGGTGTTTTTGAAGGTGGGCATGAATCTGCGTTGGGACGCCGAACTGTCGGTCGCCGACATGGTGAACGAGGGCGTGCGCAGAGCCTATCTGAATCCGGACAATGTGCTGCGCGCATCGATTCTGGAGGATCCCGATGGCGCGCGCCGCAACACCGGTGACAACACGCCGGCGGTGATTCATTGCGAACTGGTCCCGGGCGATACCCTGGAAGTCCATGTCGCGGCCAAGGGCGGCGGCTCCGAGGCCAAGGCCAAATTCGCCATGCTCAATCCCTCGGATTCGGTGGTGGACTGGGTGCTGGAGCAGGTGCCGAAGATGGGTGCCGGCTGGTGTCCGCCGGGGATGCTCGGCATCGGCATTGGCGGCACCGCCGAGAAGGCGATGCTGCTCGCCAAGGAAGCGCTGCTCGATCCCATCGACATCCAGGATCTGCGCGCGCGCGGCGCCCGCAACCGTGCCGAGACCCTGCGGCTGGAATTGATGGACAAGGTGAACGAGCTCGGCATCGGCGCCCAGGGTCTCGGTGGGCTCACCACGGTCCTGGACGTCAAAGTGAAGGATTATCCGACCCATGCCGCCAACAAGGCGGTGGCGGTGATCCCCAACTGTGCCGCCACCCGCCACACCCATTTCGTGCTCGACGGCTCGGGTCCGGCCCGGCTTCAGCCGCCGCGGATGGAAGACTGGCCCGAGGTGGCCTGGGAAGTGGGCGCGAACGTGCGGCGTGTCGATCTGGACCGGGTTACGGCTGAAGATGTGCTGAGCTGGCAGCCGGGCGACACCGTGCTGTTGTCGGGGAAACTGCTCACCGGGCGCGATGCGGCACACAAGAAAATCGCCGATCTGCTGGCGGCGGGTGAACCCCTGCCGGTCGATTTTCGCGGGCGCTTCATCTATTACGTGGGGCCGGTGGATCCGGTGGGCGACGAAGTGGTCGGCCCGGCGGGCCCCACCACCGCAACCCGCATGGACAAGTTCACGCGCATGATGCTGGAACAGACCGGGCTGCTCGGCATGGTGGGAAAATCCGAGCGCGGTCCCGCCGCGATTGCGGCGATCCGGGACAATCGCGCCGTGTACCTCATGGCGGTCGGCGGCGCGGCCTACCTGGTGTCAAAGGCCATCACCGCGGCGCGGGTGGTGGCGTTTCCCGAGCTGGGTATGGAGGCCATCTACGAATTCGAAGTGCGGGATATGCCGGTTACGGTTGCCGTGGACAGTCGCGGCGAATCCGTTCATGTCACTGGACCGCAGCACTGGCAGGGAATCATTGAAGCGCGCAGGCTTGCCGTTGGCTAGACGACCTGTGATGTTGATCACACAGGATGTGCCAAAAGACTCCCAGAATCACGCAACCAGAGCGATTCGTGCTCGTGTGGCGTTGCCGGGCTCCATCCGGAAAAAATCACTGGGCTGATCAAAACAAATCAAATGGTTAGATGATTCGAGTCGTGTTTTACGTTACCATTCCGCCCCCGTGTTCGTTCGGCCGTAAGTTGACTTTGGAGGTCAAGCGGCTAGCATGGCTTGAAACCTGCGCCGGGTTCGCTCGGACGGATTCAAGGAATCGGATTTAACTGGAGGAAGTCGCAATGAGAAACAAGATGGTTGCTATGGCGGGGGCCTTAGCTCTGACTGCCGGGCTTGCTGGTCAAGTGCAGGCTAACGAAGGTGCGTATGTCGGCGGTTCGCTGACCGGATATCAGC
>JBFXFL010000055.1:0-11664 GCA_050179115.1 Porticoccaceae bacterium
CTGGCCCCCTCGCGACGTTTTTCAACAAGCTGTTACGGCGCGGCTCATGCCCCGCGGGCCCATGGCGTTGGTCGATGGCCATTCATTGCGTACACTGCGGCCGTCCATCGACCCCCGAGGGTGAACCCTTTTGCTGCGCTTCCTCGTCTTGTTCATGATCATTCTCACCGCGCTGTTTACGGCGGAAATGCTGGCGCCCGTCCAGCAGGCCGTGGTGCTGCCCTGGACCAGCCTGCTGGCCGACCTCAGCGGCTGGCTGATGCGGTTCTTCGATTCGCAGGTCGCGGTCAGCGGCAAGGTGATCCGCAGCACGACGTCTTCCTTCGGCGTTTCCATCGAGCCCGGCTGCAACGGTGTCGAAGCCATGATCGTGCTGCTCGCGGCGATCACCGCGTTTCCGGCACCGCTGTTTTACAAGCTCAAGGGCCTGGTAGCGGGTTTCATCGCCATCCAGGCGCTCAACCTGGTGCGCATCATCAGCCTGTATTACCTGGGACTGTGGAACGCGACCCTGTTCGAGTGGGCGCATCTGTACATCTGGCAGGCGCTGATCATGCTGGATGCCCTGATCGTATTTCTGGTCTGGGTGCGTTTCATCCCCGGCGGCAGTCCCGCCGGGCCGACCCCGCCCGACGCCGGCAGCGAGGCGCCCGCCCGTGCCGGCTAGTGGTCCCCTGACCCCCCTGCTCGGCCGCATCCTGCTCTGGCTGCCCGTCACTTTCGCGATCTGGTATCTGACCGCGGCCTGGCATCTGGCGCCGGTCGCGTGGCTGGCCCATCACCTGTTGCAGTTGTGGCTGCCCGAAGCGGTCGCGGAGCTGCGCCTGCACGGTGCGCAACTGCTACTGATCTCCCACTTCGGCGAAGTCGGCGGTCAACTGGTCGCAAACCCACCGCCTGGCGAAAACCTGGGCTTTCTCACCAATCCACTGAGCTACAGCTATTCGCTGCCGCTGTTTGCGGCACTCGCCCTCGCCACGCCCCTGCCCGGCCGCTGGCGGCGGCTCGCCATCGGCCTCGGCGTGTTGCTGCTGATCGAACTGGCCTCGATGCTGGCAACGCAGATCAAGACACTGGCATTCGAGACTGGCGGAGCTTTCGTCGCCCAGCAGCAGTGGGGCGCGCATGCCCGCGACGCCGTCGCCCTGGCCTATCAGCTGGGCTCCCTGCTGCTGCCCATGGTGATGCCGCTGGTGGTGTGGATGGCGGGGGCCGGCGGCTATCTTGCGCAATTGAGCCCACGGCTGCGAACACCCGGAAAAGAATATTTCCGTTGACGCAAAGTGTGACGCTGTCTACATTTCGCAACCTGAAAACCACACAGGGAGACCCCCATGATAGCCGTACCCCGTTCTGGCTCGACGACCATCAGGGTCCAAGCCCCCCGTAACGATCTCCGCGCTAGCCGGCGTCGACGAAGCCCCATCCGCAACTGGGCGATGACAGTTCTGGCGCTGAGTGGTCTGACCAGCGGGCAAGCGGCGGCTGAAATACTGTTCACCATTCCCGAAAACCAAATCACCACCGACGTCGATATCTTCCTCACCAGTGGGGTCGCCACCACCGCCACCATCACCAATGCGGATGGTTCCTTCAACACCACGGTTCCCATCCCGGCCAACGGCACGGCCATCGTCACCATCCCCTCCACCCTGCGGGTCTCTCCCCCCTTGGGCGTGGTTTCGGCAAACGGCTTCGGCATCGATGCACCCGATCCGATCGCGGCCTATCTGATGGATGCCAACATCCCGGTGGCCTCCAACGACATCACCAACCTGTTTCCGGATACCTCGCTCGGCACCAATTACCTGGCCATGGCCGCCACCAGCGGGATCGTCTCCGACGGCTCCCAGATCGCCGTCGTCGCCGGCACCAACGCCACCACGGTCACCATCACCCCTGCCGCCGCCCTCAGCACCGGGCAAGCAGCGGGTGTGCCTTTCAACATCGTGCTGAATCGCCTGGAGGCCGTGGAATTTCGCGCCATTTCCGCCGATCTGACCGGCACCCTGATTACCGCGACCCAGCCCATCGCGGTATTCGGCGGCCACAAATGCGCCAATGTTCCGGACACTACCGGCGCCTGCGATCACGTCATCGAACAAATGCCGGCCAGCGCCGATTTCGGCACCGACTTCGTGCTGGTGCCCACGGAACAGCCCGGGCCCGGCGACGTGGTCAAGCTCCTCGCCCGCGACAACGGTACTGTGGTTACCTTCGAAGACAGCGGCGGCGCCACGGTGCAGCCGACACTCGCCGCGGGCCAATCCCTGACCCTGCCGCCCGGATTGACCGAAAATACCCGGGTGACCAGCAACAACCCCATCCTGATCGGCCAATTCATGCTGGGCGCGGGGCTGGCCGGAGCAGGCGACCCGGCATTCGCCCTGGTGCCCGACCGCAACCAGTGGCTCGATCGTTACATCTTCAACGTGCCGGTGGGCGACTACAACGACTTTCTGGGTATCGCCATCGAGGGTTCCGCACTCGCCAGCCTGACACTCGATGGAGTACCAGTGAATCCCAGCAGCTTCGGCTCGGTGCCCGGCACCACGTTGATGGCCGGCAATATCCCTGTTACCGACGGATCACATGTCATCGAGGCGAGTACCGATTTCATGCTGCTGGGGCACGGATTCAACAATAATGCCGCCAGCTACTTTGGCGTTGGCGGATCCTCCATTTCCGGAGGTGGCGTCACCCCTCCGCCACCGCCGCCACCTCCCGCGCCCCACCCCAATGCCATCCCCACACTCTCTCCCTGGGCATTGGCCGTGCTGGCGGGGCTGATCGGGGTGCTGGCAGCGGCCGGCCTGCGGAGCCGCCAGCGCGCGTGATGCAAGGCTTGGCGGAGCTTCCAAAGCCCGGGGAGACCCGGGCTTTGTTGTTTCCGGGGCATACTTATGGTTCCGACCGCCCAATCCCAGCGCACGGACACCCCCCGGTGACTGTCCCGTGATCTGTACGCCGCCGTTTGAGCAGAGCCGCCCGTCGGGGTGCGCCGCTCCTGCCGGCGGTCGGGGAGCGCAACTCCGCGCTCAACCGGTCGGCGTGCGGCCACTGGACCAAGGCTGCAACAGCAGCCGGTGCAGCCAGAGCTCGCCTTCGTCGCGGAACTCCTCCAGCCCCGGCGCCAGCGCCCGGCAATGGGCGGCATCGCGCAGCTGGGCGGTACCGAACAGGTAATCCCACCAGGACAGCACGGAGCCATAGTTGCTGTCGGTCTCGATCCGCTCTGGCGAGTGATGGACGACATGGAAATCCGGTGTCACCAGTATGCGCCGCAGCCGCTTTTCCACCGCCGCCGGCAACTGCCAGTTGACGTGACTGAACAGATGCACAGCCAACGAGACCAACTGATAGATCAGCACGGCCAGCGGCGGAATACCCAGCGCCGTCCAGATCAGCAGGCGCGCCGGCACATCCACGAATACCACCAGCGGATGCTGGCGCAGCGTGGTGGTGAGATCGACATGGGGATCGCTGTGATGCAGCCGGTGCAGGCGCCAGAGCAGCGGATTGTGGTGATACGCCCAGTGGATGGCGTACTCCACCAAATCCAGCAGCAGCAGGGCGACAGGCAGGGCGACGAACGCCGGCAGAGACATCCAGGTCAGCAGACCCGGGGGTTCGGCGCCGAGCCAAAAAGCGCTCGCGGCGGCGCCCAGCAACAGGGTTTCGCGGCCCAGCCACCAGAAGCCGGCCGCCAGCGCCAGATTACCGCTCCAGCGGCGCCAGGGCCGGGGATGGGAGCGCTGGCGCGGCGCCGCATTCTCGACCAGCAACAACGCCGGCAGCGCCGCCATCCATACCAGATACCAGGCGCCCGCCAACCACTCCGGCGCATCGTTCATGGCCAAATCACCGATGTAAGGAGCCCGATCTTGCCGCGCCCCTCGGGTCGCTCGCCTGCAGAATGTCTAGCGCTTGCGCCTGTACAGGGCGCGTCCGGCAGCCACGGCCAGCAAGGCCGCGATCCCGGCCAACCCCCACTCGCCCAACGTCGGCACCGCCGTTGCCGGCGGGAGCGCGGTGCCGGCAAAAGCGTCAACGCACAGCAGGGACGCTGCCCCTACCCCGAAATTGCCGATCCTGTGAATCTGCCGCATGACAAGCCTCTCCTGAGTGTTTTTCGGAGCTGACCACAAATACTTGCGGTCAGCTCCGCAAGCCTAGCCAACCCCCGGCCGGTTGTAAATGCAGGGGCCGGCACCGGGCGCCCCTCCCGGCGACAGGCGAGGCCTTCGCCCCGTCCCGCGCACCGGGCACAATGGGCAGCGGATGAGCATGGACGTCGGCACAGTGTTCACATCGAACAGCGAACTCCCCGAGCAGGGGCAGGATCGAACGCGCGACAACCGCAGACGCCTGTGGCCGGCGCTGCTGGCGGGCGTCGACCACACCCTCGATCTGGGCTGGCGCGGCTGGCTGGCACTGGTGCTGGGCACCGCAGCGGGTTGGTGGGTTTATGTGCCACTGCACGAACTGGCCCATACCTTCGGCTGTCTGGCCGCAGGTGGAGAGGTAAGTCGTCTGGAGCTGGCGCCGGAGTACGGAGCCGCCCTGCTCGCCCGCTGGCTGCCCTTTGTCGCCGTTGGCTCCGATTACGCGGGTCAGCTGACTGGCTTCGACACCGGTGGCCGCGACGGCGTGTATCTGGCGACGGTACTCTCCCCCTATCTCCTGACACTGTTCCCCGGGGTCCCCGCACTGCTGCTGTGCGCACGCCGCACCGGTCTGGCGGCAACCGCCGGGTTCGGAGCAAGCCTGCCCTGGGGGCTCGCGCCAGTACTGAGCTTGAGCGGAGATTACTATGAGGCGGGCTCGATTCTGGCGAGCCGCGCCGGTGCCGTCTTCGCCGATGTGGAGAGCGTGGAGATCTGGCGCAGCGACGATCTATTCCGGCTGGTGGCGGATCTTTCCGGACGCGGGGCGCTGGACGGCGTCAACTCGGCGGGCATCGCAGCGGGTCTGGCGCTCGGCATCGTATTGGCGGTCGCGACGCTGTGGCTCGGAACGGCGGTTTTTCGAGCGATAGCGATGGCCAAACCTGCCAAGCCCTGACGGGTTGCCAACGCGCAAGGCCCCGCAACCAGTGCGGGGCCTTGCGTCAGGTCTGCAAACGCTGCACCCGGATCGGAGCAGCGCCGGGGTCCGCTGATTACGGGTTGTAGGCTTTTTCGCCGTGTTCGGCGATATCCAGTCCCTCGCGCTCGGCCTCCTCGCCGACCCGCAGTCCGATGGTGAACTTGAGGACGGCCAGAGTGATCGCAGCCACCACTGCACTCCAGACCACCGCCACGGCCACCGCCTTGACCTGAATCAGGATCTGGGCCGAGTCGTAGCCAAAGGTAGGCCCGACCCAGCCGTCGGTGACATAGCCGGCCCCGCCCAGTGCCGGGTTGACGTAGATGCCGGTCAATATCGCTCCCAGGATACCGCCGACCGCATGCACTCCGAAGGCATCGAGCGCGTCGTCATAGCCCAGCAGTTTCTTGAGATAGGCGACCGCGATGAAGCAGCCAAAGCCGCACACCAGGCCGATCACCAGGGCACCCTGGATGCCAACGAAACCGCACGCCGGTGTAATGCCCACCAGCCCCGCCACCGCACCCGAAAGAATGCCCAGCAGGGATGGCTTGCCCTTGAAGATCCACTCGGCAAAAAACCAGGTGATGCCGGCCACGGCGGTGGCAAACAGGGTGTTGGCGAAAGCCAGCACGGCGTAGCCATTGGCTTCAAGGTTGGATCCGGCGTTGAAACCAAACCAGCCGAACCAGAGCATGGACGCACCGATCATGGACATCACCAGATTGTGCGGCGCCATCGACGTCTTCCCGTAACCCACTCGCTTGCCGACAAACAGCGCGCATATCAGGCCGGCCACACCGGAGTTGATGTGCACCACGGTACCGCCGGCGAAGTCGAGTGCGCCCAGTTGCCACAACCAGCCCGCGGTGGCGTTGAGCTCACCTACCACCTCCGGCGAGGTGTAGGCATCCGGGCCCGGCCACCACCACACCATGTGCGCCATGGGCAGATACGAAAACGTGAACCAGACCACCGAGAACAACAGCACCGCCTTGAATTTCATCCGCTCGGCATAGGCGCCGGCGACCAGCGCCACGGTAATGCAGGCGAAGGTGAGCTGGAACATGGCGAACATCAGCTCGGGAATCACGACCCCTTTGCTGAACGTACCCGTGGGCACGAAATTACCGGCGGTGTCATAGATCACGCCGCTCAGCATGGCCTTGTCGAAGCCGCCGAAGAACGGGCCGCCGTTGGAAAACGCCACGCTGTAGCCGTACACCACCCACAGCACCGCGATCACGCAGAAAATCGCAAAGATCTGCGTGAGCGTCGACAGCATGTTCTTGGCGCGCACCATCCCGCCGTAAAACAGCGCCAGCCCTGGCAGCGACATGAACAACACCAGCGCGGTGGCGGTCATCATCCAGGCCACATTACCCATGTCGTACACGGGCGCGGTGTAGTCCGCCGCGCCCGCCGTGCCAGCGAGGCCCGAACCCAGGACCAGCAGCAGGGTCATGGTCAATTTGCGTATCATGAGATTCTCCTCTAAAGGTTGGGCTGCCCGGCGCACGCCGCAGCCAGCCTGTGATCCTGGTCAGATGGCGTCTTCACCGGTTTCGCGGGTGCGGATACGAACGACTTCCTGCAAATCGGAAATGAATACCTTGCCGTCGCCGATCTTGCCGGTCGCCGCCGCCGCGATGATCGCCTCGACCGCGGCATCCACCAGAGAGTCCGGCAGGGCAACCTCCAGCTTTACCTTGGGCAGAAAATCCACCACATATTCCGCACCCCGGTACAGCTCGGTGTGACCTTTCTGGCGCCCGAAACCCTTGACCTCGGTGACGGTCACGCCTTGGGCGCCGACGCCGGCCAGGGCCTCGCGGACATCATCCAGTTTGAATGGCTTGATGATCGCCGTAATCATTTTCATGGCTCGCCTCCTGTGATGGCGGGATCGCGCGGGAACTCAACCGTATCGCCCGCGGTTTGTGTTGGGTGACATGCAAAAACCACGTCGCTGGATGGCCGTTACAGCCTTCATCCGTGAAGGGCCAGCGCGGGCCGGCGCCGGCGCAAGCCTCTTGCAATTCCACGAGACTTTCGCTTGGGCACGGGATGGTTTAAGCACGGGTCGTGCCAAGGCGGGTTATCACGGCGCCAGGGACTCCATCCGTGCGGTGGGGTATTTTTTTTTGGTGCGCAATCGCGGTTCGGGCCGGAATTTGCGCACTGATCTGGTGCGTAATCGCGCGTTCACGGCAGCGTCGACAGTCCTGCGGTTTGTTGTTTCAATGCCTTTGCGCGCCTGTCATGCAGCTGCCCGGGCTGCTCGCAGGCGCGGCAACCGGGATCCGGCATCATCAGGGAAGGTTCATGTCGCTAGCACTCGTCCACACCCGCGCCCGCTCCGGTATCGCCGCCCCCGCGGTGGCGGTCGAGGTGCATCTTTCCAACGGGCTGCCATCCCTCAACATCGTGGGGCTGCCGGAAACGGCGGTTAAGGAAAGCAAGGACCGGGTGCGCAGCGCACTGCTCAACGCCCATTTCGAATTTCCCCGCCGCCGCATCACCGTCAATCTGGCGCCCGCCGATCTGCCGAAGGAGGGTGGACGCTTCGATCTCGCCATCGCGCTCGGCATTCTGGCCGCATCCGGCCAACTACCGGCGGATGCGCTCGGCAGCCACGAGTTTCTGGGCGAGCTGTCGCTGTCCGGTGAATTGCGGCCGGTCGAAGGTTCGTTGCCCGCGGCATTGGCCGCCGCCGCTGCGGGCCGCGCCCTGATCGTGGCTGCCGCCAACGCCGGGGAGGCCGCGCTGGCGCGCTCGGCGACGGTGCATGGCGCTGACCATCTGCTCAGCGTGTGTGCACATTTGCGCGGGCTGGCGCCGCTGCCGCGGCAGCCTTTTACCCCACCCGAATGCCCCGGCGACGGCCCCGACCTCGCCGATGTCATCGGCCAGCACCAGGCCCGGCGCACGCTGGAAATCGCCGCAGCCGGCGGCCACAACCTGCTCCTGAGCGGCCCGCCCGGGACCGGCAAGACGATGCTCGCGAGCCGTCTGCCGGGCATCCTGCCGCCGCTTGCCGAAACAGACGCCATCGAGGTCGCGGCCATCTATTCGGTCGCGGGCATCGCGCGCGGAAGCTTTCACACCCGGCCGTTTCGGGCACCGCATCACAGCGCTTCCGCAGCAGCACTGGTGGGCGGCGGCGGCACCCCGCGACCGGGGGAAATATCCCTCGCGCACCGTGGCGTGCTGTTTCTCGACGAGCTGCCGGAGTTTCCCCGCAAGGTACTGGAAGTGCTGCGGGAGCCCCTGGAATCCGGCCGGATCGCCATCGCCCGGGTGCAGGCGCGCATCGAATTCCCCGCCCGCTTCCAGCTGGTCGCGGCCATGAACCCCTGCCCCTGCGGTTATCTGGGCGAAACGCGCTGCCGCTGCACGCCGGACCAGATCGCGCGCTACCGGGGTCGGCTATCCGGCCCCCTGCTGGATCGCTTCGATCTGCTGGTGACGGTGCCGCGCATGGCGCGCAACGAACTCACCGCGGACGCCGTCGCCGGTGAATCGAGTGCCGCCGTCCGCGCCCGGGTACAGGCGGCGCGTCAACGCCAGTTCGAACGGCAGGGGGAACTGAACAGCGGACTGGCGCCGGCGGCCCTCGCGCTCCACTGCCCGCTCGACGCCGCCCAGCGCAAGCTGCTCGATACGGCCATCGAGCGTCTGGGGCTCTCCGCGCGCGCCTACCACCGCTTGCTGCGCGTCGCGCGCACCATCGCCGATCTCGATGACTGCGCACACCCGCAGACGCGACATCTCACCGAAGCCATCGGCTACCGGGTGGGGATTGCGGTCGGCGTGTCCTGAGCGGCAGCAACCCGCCCGGAAGTTCCCGACCCGCACGCAAAATCCCGGGGTCCGGAAACGGCGCGGGCCCCCTCCGGAGCCCGCGCGCTGGCCTTGTGGTCTCGTTAATCTTCCAGACGAAAGCCGATCTTGACCGTCACCTGCCAGTGTTTGATCTTGCTGCCCTCGATATAGCCGCGGGTATCGACCACCTCGAACCAGTGCAGGCCGTGGAGGGTCTTGCCCGCCTTTGCCACCGCGGTGCTGATGGCATCGTCAATGCCGACCGTGGAACTGCCGGTAACCTCGATGTGTTTGTAGCTGTGCGCAGGCATGGAGTTCTCCTTGTGATTTTGGCGTTTGCAGCCCGCCATTGGGACGGACCGCCATTGATTCCGACCCGCACTCGCCGGGTTAGTTTCGCCGCTGTCGTTGCGCTTGGGCGGATCGCTGGGGCAGTTTTTCCGCCAGCGCTCGGCGCACCCACCGACACAGCACATTGCCAGCGCCGCATCGGTGTCGGGATAATGCGTACTGCCTCCTCGTCCCCACCCTCATGGCCCAGCGACCGCATCGACTTGCCTCCGGATGTTCCGCCGCCCGGCTGTTTGCTCCAAAACTCCTTGCTCCCAGGTACTGGTCGTCCTGGCTCGCGGTCGGCGTCACCTGGCTGCTGGGCAAACTGCCGCTGCGCGCGCAGCGGGGTCTGGCGTCCTGGCTGGCGAAGCGCCTGGCCAATAGCGGCAACAGCCGCATCGCGGTGGTGCGCCGCAACCTCGAACTCTGCTTTCCTGAACTGCCGGGCCCGGTACGCCGGCAACTGGCGCGTGACCACCTGCACTCCGTGGTGCTGTTGGGGTTCGATCTGCTCAACCTGATCTGGGGTTCACGCGACAAACTGCTGGGCAGCAGCCGCATCGAAGGCCGCGAGCACCTCGACCACAGCCTGGCCGCCGGCGGACCCCTGCTGCTGGTGACGGGGCACTTCACGACCTTTATCGCCGCGCTCGCCGCGCTATCGGAAATCATTCCGTTTCATGTGGTCTACCGGCGCATGGACAACCCGGTGCTGGAGCAGCAGCTCTACCAGCGCGGCGCACGGAAATTCCCCATGGTTCCCATCCATCGCAAGGAGATCCGGCGCATGTTGCGGGAACTGGGCGATAGCGGCGTGGTAGCGATCCTGCCGGACCAGGATTTCGGCCTGAACCGGGGCGTGTTCGTGCCGTTCTTCGGTATCGAAACCGCCACCATTACCGCCATTCCCCAATACGCCGCCCAGAGCGGCGCCCGGGTGCTGCTGTTTTCGAGCTGGCGCGAGGGCGACGGGGTGGTGGTCCGCTTCGAGCCGGCGCTGGAACACTACCCATCGGGCGACGACAGCGCCGATACGCGGCGCTGGAGCGACTGGCTGGAAGCCCAGGTGCGCCTGCATCCCGCCGATTACTTCTGGCTCCACAAACGCTTCAAGACCCACCCCCCCGACGCGCCGGACCGCTACCGCAGCCCGGCCAGGGAAAGCTGAACGGCAACACGGATACCCGCGCCCGAATTGCGCCGCGCCGCGCGCCTGCCTACCATAGCGCGCTGTCATCACCGCGGGGAAGTAGTGCCATGTCCTATCAGGCCGTGCTCTGGGATTTCGGCGGCGTCATCACCACCTCGCCCTTCGAAGCCTTCAACCGCTATGAAGCGGAACACGGCCTGCCGCTCGACTTCATCCGTCGCATCAATGCCACCAATCCCGACACCAACGCCTGGGCGCAATTCGAGTCGAGCCGCATCGGGATCGAGGAATTCGATCCGTTGTTTCTGGCGGAATCCCGCGCCGCCGGCCATCCCATCCCCGGTCGCGACGTGATAGCGCTGTTGAGTGGCGACGTGCGCCCGCGCATGGTCGAGGTGCTGCGCCGCTGCAAGCAGGACTTCAAGATCGCCTGCCTCACCAACAATGTGCGCGCCGGGCACGGCCCGGGCATGTCGCGCTCGCCGGAGAACGCGGCTCAGGTGAAAGCGGCGATGTCTCTCTTTGAGCATGTACTGGAATCGAGCCGCGAGGGCATGCGCAAACCGCAGCCCGAGTTCTATCTGCTCGCCTGCGAACGCCTGGGCGTCGAGCCGGCGCGGGTGCTCTATCTGGACGATCTCGGCATCAATCTCAAGCCGGCGCGCCAGCTCGGCATGACCACCATCAAGGTGGTGTCGGAAGCCCAGGCGATCCGCGATCTGGGCACGGCGCTGAAGATCGCCTTCTGAGGCAGACGCTGAAGCCCTGTCGATTCAATATTCGCCGTTTGGACCCCGGCCAGACCCGCGCGTACCATGGCCCAAAATCTTGATTCGGCAGGCGCTATCATGTCCTACACCACTCTCCGCTTCACCCGCGCGGGCGCCGTCGCCCGCATCACCCTGGCGCGCCCGGACGCCGCCAACGCACTCAACTTCGCCATGGGCACCGAGTTGCTGGACGCCGCGCAGCACTGTCGCGATGACAAGAGCGTGCGCGCGGTCATCCTGGATGCCGACGGCAAGGTGTTCTGCGCCGGCGGCGACATCGTCACCTTCGCGGGCGCCGGCGCCCGGTTGCCGACCGCGCTGAACGAACTCATCGACATCTTCCACCCCGCGGTGGCAATACTCTCCACCATGAACGCGCCGGTAATCGCCGCCGTGCAGGGCGTCGCCGCCGGCGCCGGGCTGTCGCTGCTCAGTTCGTGCAGCCTGGTGATCGCGAGCGCAGCGGCGAGTTTCACCATGGCCTACACCGGCATCGGG
>JBFXFL010000055.1:11764-13096 GCA_050179115.1 Porticoccaceae bacterium
CCTTGCCGCCAAGCCTCGCCATGGTCAGGTTCGACTGACTCACCCGCCCGATCAGTCCGCGCACATCGTAGAGTTCGGATTCCGCCATCGCCACGCCGTGAGGCTGGGCGCGGGTGCGGGCGTCGATGCCGATCCATTCGCCTTCCGGCATGCGGTGCAGGTTGAGGGTGAGATCGGCATTGATGAAACCGGTGTCCGCATCCAGATGCAGCTGTGCGAAGCCGTTGCCGAAATCGGCGAGGGTGGCGACCCGCACCAGGGGCGTATTGGGAACGCCGCCGATCAGCTCCACCGGCAATTGCACCCAGGTGCAGCCGCTCCCAGCGCCCAGCTCCAGCGCCACCGGCTTGAGCGGCACCAGCGTGTGCAACCCCGCGGGAAATTCGCGCCCGACCCTGTTGGCGATGGCGTTGATGCCGATCACCGGCGGCCGTTCCAGGGCTTCCCGCAGCGGCGCCGGCGGCTGTGCATCGAGCCGCGCGTGCGCCGGAATCACCACCTCGGCGGTGGCCAGCGCGAGCGCGCTGGCGCGCCCGATCTCGCGCCCGTCGTGATACAGCATGGCCTCCAGCAGGCGCAGGCGCCGGCTCTCGCGCACCACGCGCGCGACAACCCCCAGCGGCTCCCGGGGCACGGGACGGTACAGATCCACGGTGAGGCGCGCGAGCTGCATGCCCGCCGGAATCTGCGTTTCCAGCGCCCAGGCCAGCAGACCGCTCGACGCGCCGCCGTGAATGGTCACCGGCCCCCAGGGGCTGGCACAGTGTTCGGTGGGCCAAAACAATTCGCCTTGACGTTCAAACAGCGGCTTCATCAACGGACTTCCTTGCAGCAATAGAGAACAGCAGGTGGATTTTTGCAGGCCTCCGCGCCTAGCCGGCCGGCACCAGCTCGCCACCACAGGCGAGGCAGCGATAGCGCCGCTGACCGCGGGACACGCGGTTGTGGCGGGTCGCGCTCAGCTCGTGGCGCATGCAGGGACAGGCATAGGCGAAGCGGCGCTCGCTGCGCAGGGCCAGGCCGCTCAGATCGAAATCGCCGGTACGTCTGGCGACCAGGCCGAAGCTTGCCATGACCCCGCGCCACTCGGCGCCATGGGGCCGCGCGCGACGCCCGTGCAGCATGTCGACGACGTAATGGGCGACCTCATGGGGCACGGTGTCGGCGATGTTTTCTTCGTACCAGCCGGCGAAGATCACCGGGTTGTAGCGAATCTCGCGCTGCCTGCCGCGCACCCGGTACATGCCGGCCGAACGCCCGAACAGATCGAAGTGCACCGGAATGTCCGGTAGCGGATGTCGGTAAAGCGCGCGTGCGCGGTGCAACCAGCTG
>JBFXFL010000056.1:0-2212 GCA_050179115.1 Porticoccaceae bacterium
GCGGATTCGATGGCCGGATAATCGCCATGGACCGCGGACTGCGCCGCCGCGCCCAGCGCGTCCGGCACCACCAGAAAATCAAAGGGATCGCGCACCAGGGGCGCGCGGCGCACAGCGTCAAGATCGAGCAACGACAAGCGGGATACCTCGGCTTCGATGGTCGTGCGGAGCCTACACCGATCCACTGCCATCCCGCCAGCGTCGGTGCCTGATGTAGGTCATGAGCGGGCAGTGGCGGAGTGGATGCTCGCCCGCGGCTGCCCTTGGTATAGTGGAGCCCCCGTCAGCCACCGGTGTGATTCCTCCCGATGGAACACTGCGTTTTTATCCAGACCAACCACAAGCAGATCGTCGGCGCCAAGGTGGCCGCCTACGCCCTGCGCCGTTTTTCGCAACACAACGATAAATTCGATGTGCGCATCATCGATACCCGCGACTATCCCTGGTTCGCGGCGCGCGAGGGGCAGAGCTATCTGCGCGACGGCGTCAAACGGGTCTGGCTCAACGACGATCTGCAATCCTTCACGCCCACCCGGTTCATGCCGCCGGCGCTGATGGGCTTCACCGGGCGCGCCCTGGTGATCGACCCCGACGTATTCGCCGCCACCGATGTCTGGGCGCTGCTGAGCCGGGACATGGGGGGCAAGGCGATCCTGTGCCGCATGCGTTCGGGGCCCAAGGGCCTGATCGACAAATGCTTTGCCAGCAGCGTGATGTTGCTCGACTGCGCGCAACTGAAGCACTGGGACGTCGAGCGGCGCTTCAACGCCATGTTCGACTTCACGCAGGATTACCAGCCCTGGGTGTGCCTCAAGGACGAACCGCGCGACAGCATCGGGTTTTTCGAGCCGGAGTGGAACGATTTCGACCACTTCACGGCCGAGACCCGGATGCTCCACACCACCCGCCGCAAGACCCAGCCCTGGAAGACCGGCCTGCCGGTGGACTGGCGGCCCGCGGAGCGTTTCCGGCTGTTCCCGCCCGCCGCCTGGTTGTTGCGCCTGCGTCGGCACCTGTTCGGGGAATATGGCCTGATGGGCAATTACCGCGTCCATCCCGATCACAATCAGGAGCGGTTTTTCTTCGGCCTGGTCAAGGAATGCCTGGCCAAGGGCCTGCTGGACGAGCCCCTGTTGCGTGCGGAGATGGCCCGCAATCATGTGCGCCACGATCTGTTCGAGGTGCTTGCCCGCACGCCGGATCTGCCCCCGGCGCCATTACATCCCCTGTCGGGCCAGATGGCGGCCGCGGCCTGAATACAGCGGCCTGAGCACAGCGGGTTGCGGCTCCGGGCGAGCTCCGGGATACGCCGAATAACCACGTCGTCAGGCTCGCGCCAGCGGGAGCCCGGGGGCTATCACCGCCTTCTGGATGCCTGCTCCCCGACTACAGCATTCGAGGACAGGCTGTGCGGGCATGAGGGTTATTCAGAGCACCCCCGGTCTTTGAACAGCGCGCGGACCCGCGCCGCGGCGCGCATCACATCCGCGCCGGGGTCGATGTCCGCGCCTTGTGGTTCCCGGTTCAGGGGCGCGTCGAGCCAGCTGGCCAGCCCCTGCGTGACCAGATCCTGTTGAATCTGCGCGACATCGCGGCGCATCCGTCGCGGACCGACGGCCATCGCGAGCCGATGACTCAGGGGCTTGAAGCGCAAGTTGTGGGTTCCGCGCCACCAGTGCCCCGGGTCGTCCATCGCGAACAGATGCACCGGCTTGCCCATGGCCACGGCTTCGGCCAGCATCGACATGCTCTCGCCGGTCAACACAAGGCGATCTGCCAGCCCCAGGTAGGCCAGATAGGGATTGGGTCGAGTGCTGTCCCGCCAGTCGTGGCGCCAGGCCGGCGCGCGCAGTGCCGACCAGAACGCGGCGGCGGCATCGGCTGGGGTGCGGCGGCTGTCCGTCACCAGTACCGAGCCGCCCACGGCCGCGATCAGGGCATTGACCTGGAGCGCCAGCCTGCGGCCCTTGGCAGGCGTGAAGACGAAGGGACCGCTGTCGCCGCCCAGCAGGACCGCGGTATAGGGTGGTTTCAGTCCGCCGAGTTGCGGTGCGAGCGCCGCGGCTTCCGCCCGCACCTGATCCTGAGCGATGCGATGCATCGGCAAGCGGTTGTGAACGATGTTGGCCGCCGCCGGCAAAAAATACTGCGGCGTGGTCACGATGAGGTCGAAGGCGGCCAGCGGCGCCCAGGGCCGGCCGATGTGCACCAG
>JBFXFL010000056.1:2312-6063 GCA_050179115.1 Porticoccaceae bacterium
CGTCGGCAAAGCCGAACATGGCGACGCCCAGGGCGACGATGCGATTGCCGGCGCTGAACCGGTTGATCGAGCGGAAGCTGGCGGTATAGCGGACGTAGCCGCGACGGTCGTCGGCCACCGGGTCGTGCATGTCCCAGAGCCAGCGGTCGCCGTCCCTGTACCAGTCGTCGACCAGCATGCGCGCGATGGCATCGCGGCCGCGAACGGCGCCGTAGATGGCGTCGTGATAGACCGCGTCCGGCGTGAACAGGCTGCCGAAGGTCGCGCCATCGCGTGCTTCCACGGCGCGGGCAAAGCGTTCGACGCGAGTGGCAAAGTCTTTCATGGCGGTGGCCTCGGCCCGGGTGTTGGGGTCATTGCCCGGTAAAGCGCGGCGCACGTTTCTCGAGAAACGCGGCCTGACCTTCCTTCAGATCGCTGCTGGCGAAGGATTCCGCTACCAGGCGCGCGGCCTCGGCGCGAAGCTCGGCGGACAATGCGGGCGCCTCGACCAGGTTCATGATGCGTTTGATGCCGCGCAGCGCCAGCGGGGCATTGCGACTGATTTCCTCGGCCATGGCCAGGGTCTGCGCGTGGAGCTGATCCGCCGCCGTCCAGTGGTCGACGACGCCGAGCGCTCGCAGTGGCTGGCCGCGATAGGTGCGGCCGGTAAAAAACATTTCGCGGGCGCGCGCGCTGCCCAGTACCTGAATGAACTGCAACAGACCCTCGGCGCCGTAGACCACGCCCAGTCGGGCGGGTGGCATGCCCATGGAAATATGGTCGGCGGCAATGCGCAGATCGCAACACAGCGCCAGGTGCAGCGCGCCGCCGAAGCAGTGGCCGTTGATCATGGCGATGGTGGGATAGGGGAAGTGCTTGATGGCAGCCAGCGCTCGGTCAAAGGGTGTGCCGGAGCGCCGCTCCCGCGCGGGTGATTCGCCCGCCGGCCCCACGCTTTCGATGGCGCGAATATCGTAACCGGCGGAGAACGCCTTGTCGCCGGCGCCCGTCACGATCACCACGCGCACGTCGCCGCGCGCCGCCCAGGTCGCAAGCGTGTCGCAAAAACGTTCGAGCAACTGCGGCGACAGGGCGTTGCGCTGTTCGGGACGATTGAAGGTGAGGATGCCGATCGCGCCCCGGCATTCGGACAGCAGAACGTCTGGCGTTGGGGACGAGCTCATCGACATACCTCCGTTCCGGCGGACATTTTCAGGGTAGCCTTTGCCGTGGTGCGATCATCAGTTCGCGGTCCCGAGCGCGAATTGCGACAGGTCCACCTGCTCGCCGACCATCAAATCGTCGCGACTGAGGAATTTTGGCTTCACAAACCACACTACCAAGGGCAGCACCACCAATGCCAGCACCATGTTGATCAACATGATGGCCACCAGCAGCATGCCCATATCGGCCATGAACTTCAGATCCGAGAGGAAGTACCAGGGCAGGATACCCATCAGCATGATGCTGGCGGTAAACAGGATCGCCTTCCCGGTGGTGGTGAGCGCGGCATGAATCGCGGCCTTCAAATCATGATTGCGCGCGGTATATTCCTCGCAAATGCGGCTCAGCAGATAGATGCCGTAGTCGATACCGACGCCGACTCCCATCACCGCGACGATGGTGGCATTGATGTCCATGCCGATGCCGAGCGCATACATGGATGCGCCCAGCATGAAGTTCGACAGGTTTACCGGCACCAGCAAGATGAGCGCCGCTACGATGGAGCGGTAGGCATAGGCGGCAATCACCATCACCGCGAGGTTCACCAGTCCCAGGATAAACCAGTGGTAGCGTTCGACGACGCTGTTCATCGCCTGTTGCAACGCGATCACGCCGGTGCCCAGGCGCACGCGAAATTCGGGATGGTCTTCACCGACCGCGGCGACTGCGCGCCTGGCGCTGGCGAGCGCCGCATCCACGGTCTCCTGTTTGTTGTCCTTGAACCAGACCGAAACGGTGGAATTCTGGAACTGGAAATCGGCGATGGTGGCGAAGTTGAGTGGGTCGGAACCGAAGGTCGCGGCAAATCCGGCGGCGGCTACGGCTTCGTCAGTGGGATCGAGGTCCTGCCACTTGGGATTTCCCCCCGAATAGAGGCGAAACACTTCCCGCATATAGTCCGTAAACGACAGGGTTGCACGCGGCGGCGCCTCCGTATCTGCTTCCATGATGCTCTGGATTTTCGTCGACACTGCCACTACATCGGGTGTGCGGGCGATGCGCCGGTCGCGTTCGTGCTCCTTGGCCTCAAGTACGATCTCCAGGGTATTCATGCCGGGAAAATGCGCGTTGATGGCGCGCACTGCGGTGTTGTACTCCGACTCGTACCACAGCAGGTTGCTGCCTTCGACGGGATTGCCGATCTTGATCAGCGAGTTCAAGTGAACGGAAACCGCACCGACGATTACCGTGATCACCAGGGTTGCAATTGCCGGTTTTCCCACCGTGATGCCGGCAATGCCTGACAGCAGTTTTTCCTCCAGCAAATGAATGCCGGATTCCTTTTGCTTGCCGCCGACAATTTTTTCGAGATTTTTCGGCGCCGGCAGATACGACAGCAGAATCGAAATCAGAAACACCCCGGTAGGGATGATCCAGAGGGCCCAGAAACCGCAGAACAGGGCATGATTGACCATGGTCGTGATCGGCGCCACGGCGATGAAAATGATGCCGAACACGTCGGTCATGATGCCCAGAATGGAGGGCGCCATCATGATCCCCATGGTGATTTCGGCGGCTTTGCGCCGATCCTTCACGTGCATCAGGATTTCGTAATAGCGTTCGGTGTATTGCACGCAGTGGGAAAATGAACGCGCCACCAGCAGCAGCGGCACGATCATCAGCAGCGGTTCAATCGGCCGGCCCAGCCAGCCGATGAAGCCAAAGCCCCACAATCCCGCCACCGCCGCGCACACGATGGGCGTCGTGACGCCGGCGACGTTGCGCATGTAGAACAGCAGCGCAATCATCAAGGCGATGATGGTGACCGCGAAAATGCTGTAGGTCTGCTTCTGGAGCTTGTAGACCCAGCCGGTCAGGGTGGGCTGGCCGGCGACATGGACATCGTGGTCGGCGTCCCGCGCCTTTTCGACCAGATCCTGCACGAAGGCGAAAGATTCGCCGTAGTCCACGGAATCCAGGAACGCGACGTTGATCAGGGTCGCGGTTTCGTCCGGTGAGATGTAAAACAGCCGCGCATTGGGCGACATGGCCACGCGGTTCCGAAACTCGGCTACCTGCGCCGGCGTGCTCGGCGCCTCGTTGTCCATCAGCGGCTGGAGTTCGACCCCATCCGATGTGGCTTCGGCGTAACGGAGTTTCTCGGTGGAAATCGAAATCAGGGTGTCGTGATTGGCCTTGGGCGCGAGGTCCAGATCCCGGGTCAGTTTCCAGACCTTGTTGAGGGTCTCGGGGTTGTAGATATCGCCCTGTTTGCGCTTGACCATGACCGAAATCAGCAGCGGATTGCCGAAGTTGGGATGGTCGAAGTGAACCTGGACAAAAGGATCGTCGGTGGGCAACAGGTCCTTGAAGATGGTGCGGATCTGCACCTGGGGAATGCCGATGGAAAACGCCAGCGTCACCAGGACAAACCCGATCGCGACGGCGCCGCGGTGATCCATGATCCATTTCGCAAGACGGAATCTCATTGACCGTCGATCTCCAACCTAATGTTGTGATACCAATGAAAAATCGAGGCTTCGAAGTGAAGCCCGCGGTTGCTTCGATCCGGAGCTGCGCCCGCGCTGGCCGCGTCGGGGCACGC
>JBFXFL010000056.1:6163-12291 GCA_050179115.1 Porticoccaceae bacterium
AATAGACGCTGGACGGCCCGGACACTGGCGACCGGTTGGTCGCAGTGCGCGGGGATCGTACCCGACATGGTCGTACGGTGCCACAGCCGCGGAGCACCAAGGATGCGGATGATTTCGTCCGCGGCATTGCGCAGGCTAGAATCCAGGAATGAACAATAAGATCTCGCTGGATGACTTTCGCGCCGACATCGCTGGCTGGCTGGATGAGTGCTATCCCGCCGTGCTGCGCCCGCTCGATATCGGGAACGGCACGCGGCCTGAAGCCGTCGCGCCCGCAACCATCCGGAGCGCGGAGCGACGCTGGCACCGCCTGCGCGCCGAACGCGGCTGGCTGGCGCCCACCTGGCCGCGGGAATACGGCGGTGCCGGGCTGGATCGGGACCAGGCGCGCGTACTGGCCCAGGAGTTGCGCCGCGTCGGCGTGCGGCCGCCGCCGATCAGCGCGGGGCTGTCGCTGCTGGGACCGGTGCTGCTCCAGCGCGGCACGCCGGAACAGAAGCTGCGGCATCTTCCGGGCATCGCCCGCGATGAGGTGATGTGGTGCCAGGGCTACAGCGAGCCGGGCGCGGGCTCCGATCTCGCGAGTCTCACCACCCGCGCGGTGCTCGAACGCGATCACTTCGTGGTGGATGGTCACAAGTTGTGGACTTCCCATGCCGACAAGGCGGACTGGATGTTCTGCCTGGTGCGCACCGACCCCGAGGCGCCCCGGCACCAAGGCATCAGTTTTCTGCTGATCGACATGAAGACGCCGGGGATTTCGGTGGCGCCGATTCGCCTGATCAGCGGCCCCTCCGCGTTCTGTCAGACATTTTTCGATCGGGTGCGGGTGCCGAAGGAGAACCTGCTCGGTCAGCTCGGCGAGGGCTGGACCATCGCCAAGCAGCTGTTGCAGTACGAGCGGCAGGCGCTGGGCTCGATCGGCCGTGGCGATCTCGGGCGCGCCCAGACGCTGCCGGAGCTGGCGAAACAGGAACTCGGCAGCGAGGGCGGGCGCATCGCCGATCCGGTACTGCGCACTCAGGTGGCCCAGTGCGAGCTGGACAGCCTCGCGCTGCGGCTGACCATGAACCGCAGCGCCGACGAAGCCAGTGCCGGTCGCGGCGGCGATCACATCGCGTCGATGCTGAAACTCTATGGCAGCGCGCTCACCAATCGCCGCCACGAACTGATGATGACCCTGCTCGGCGCGGATGGTCTCGGCTGGGACGGCCCCGGGTTCAGCGCAGAGGGATTGCGCATCACCCGCCAGTGGCTGCGCGCCAAGGGCAACGCCATCGAGGGCGGTACCAATGAAATCCAGCGCAACGTGATCGCCAAGCGCATTCTGGGGTTGCCGGAATGACCATCGCGATGCGTTCGTCCGCGCTGGTGCTCAGCGAAGAACAGGAATTGCTGCGGCGCTCGGTGCGCGAGTTCGCCACCGCGCGGTTCGATATCGCGCAACTGCGTGCCTACCGCGATGGCGACGCGGCCGCGGGACCACCCTTGGGTTATTCCCGCGTTCTCTGGCGGGAGATGGCGGAACTCGGCTGGACCGGCATCCTGTTCCCGGAAGTCTACGGCGGCCTGGGCCTTGGCTATGCCGAGCTCGGCGTGGTGCTCGAAGAACTGGGGCGCCGGCTGCTGCCACAACCGTTTTTATCGACGGTACTGCTGGCCGGCAACGCCATCCTGCGCGGCGGCAGTGAGGCGCAGAAGCAAGCGATGCTGCCCGGCGTCTGTGCGGGCGAGCGGGTGCTGGCATTCGCGTTTCAGGAGCAGGGCCGCTTTGCGCCCTGGCAGGTCACCACCCGCGCCACCCGCGTTGCCGATGGTTACCGACTGGCTGGCGAGAAGCGCTTTGTGCTCGATGGTCATGGTGCCGATCAACTGCTGGTGCTCGCCCGCACCGCGGGCAGTCCGGGCGAGCGCGACGGACTGACGCTGTTTCTGCTCGATCCGCAGACCCCGGGCATTGAATGCGTGCGTACCTCGCTGCTCGATGCGCGCAACGCCGCGCGGGTTCGGTTTGCCGATGTCAGGGTCGCGACGCACCAGGTGGTCGGTGAAGTCGATCGGGCAGCGGAGATTCTCGACCCCGTGTTTGACGGCGCGGCGGCCGGGCTCAGCGCGGAGCTGCTTGGGGTGCTGTCGGAAGCCTTCGAACGGACCCTGGCGTACCTGAAAATCCGCCGCCAGTTCGGTGTGGCGATCGGCTCCTTTCAGGCGTTGAAACACCGGGCGGCGGACATGTTCTGCGAACGCGAGCTCGCCGTGTCGGTGACGCTGGCCGCGCTGCGCGCGCTGGATGAAGGCCGCGCCGATGCGCCGGCGCTGGCGAGTGCGGCCAAGGCGCGCACCTCGGATGTGGCCAACCTGATCGGCCGCGAATCCATCCAGATGTTCGGCGGCATCGGCATGACCGATGAGGAAGAGATCGGCTTTTTCATGAAGCGCGCCCGTGCCACTGAAACCACACTGGGCGATGGCGCGTACCACCGCGATCGCTTCGCGACCCTGAACAGCTTTTAGCGCCAGCCAGTAACCGACCGCGGGCCGGCGTCCCGACCTGCGGCGCGATTTTCATACAGAGGAAATACCATGAGCGAACTGATCCTGACCCGCGACGCCGGCGCGATCCGCTACCTGACCATGAACCGGCCCGAAAAACTCAATGCGATGAGCGACGCGCTGGTCTCCCAACTTGCCGCCGCGCTGCGCACCGCCGAAGCGGATCCTGAGGTGGCAGTGATCGTGCTGGCCGGTGCCGGGCGCGCATTCTGTGCCGGCGCGGATCTGGGCAGTGGCAGGCCGACAACCGGAGCGGCGGGTGGCGAAGCATTCGAAAAAGCCGCGCCCTCGGGCCAGCAGATCGCCGCACGCCTCGACGATACCATCCGTTTCTACGGCACCATCCAGCGCATGGACACGCCGGTGATCGCCGCGGTGCAGGGCTATGCGATGGGCGGCGGCTGCAATCTCGCGGTGAGCTGCGATCTGGTGGTGGCCGCCGATAACGCCCTGTTCGGCTATCCCGAGGTCAAGCTCGGCATGGCCGCGGCCGGCGTGGCGCCGACGCTGGTACATCAGATCGGCCGCAAGGCGGCGTTCGAACTGCTGACCCTGTGCAACAACATCGATGCCCGCCAGGCGCTGGCATTCGGGATGATCAACCGCGTCGTGCCGGCCGATGAGCTGCTGGCCACCGCCAGCGCCATGGCCGAGCAACTCGCGGGCTTCAATCACGCTGCGCTGCGCCTGACCAAGCAGCTGATCCGCCGCGCCGCCGACCTGCCGTTCGCCCAGGCGCTGGAGGCGGGTCGCGACATCGGCCTCGCCATGCATCTGTTCAAGTGATACGCGCTGATTCTTCGTCAATTTCGCACCGAGGCCACACCATGAACTTCGATATCCCCCAGGACCTTGCCGACTATCTGCTCGAACTCGATGACTTTATCGAGCGCGTGATCAAACCCCTGGAAAACCAGGACGACAATATCCGCTTCTTCGACCACCGCCGCGAGGACGCGCGCACCGACTGGGAACGCGGCGGCCTGCCCAACGCCGAGTGGGAAGCGCTGCTCGAAAAAGCCAAGCGCCTCGCCGATGCCGCCGGCCACTACCGCTATCCCGTGGGCAAGGAATACGGCGGCCGCGACGGCACCAATCTGGGCATGGCCATCATCCGCGAACACCTGGCGAGAAAGGGCCTTGGGCTGCACAACGATCTGCAGAACGAGCACTCCATCGTCGGCAACAATGTGGGTCTGTTGCTGATGCTGGCCTATGGCACCGACGCGCAGAAAGCCGAGTGGGTCGACGACCTGATGACGGGCAAGAAGAGCTTTGCCTACGGTATCACCGAACCCAACCACGGCTCCGACGCCACCCACATGGAAACCGCCGCAGTGCGCGTGGGTGACGACTGGATCATCAATGGCGAAAAGACCTGGAACACCGGCATTCACAAGGCGCCCTATGATCTGGTGTACGCCCGCACCAGTGGCAAGGCGGGCGACGGTCACGGCATCACCGCGTTTCTGGTGCCGATGAACGCGGAGGGCCTGAAGATCGAGGAGATGCTGTGGACCTTCAATATGCCGACCGATCACGGCCGCGTCTCGTTGACCAATGTCCGCGTGCCGCACAGCGCGATCCTTGGTGGCGAAGGACGCGGCTTGCAGGTGGTGCAGCACTTCTTCAACGAGAACCGCATCCGCCAGGCGGCATCGAGTCTCGGCGCGGCGCAGTTCTGCATCGATCAGGCGGTCGCCTACGCCAAGGAGCGCAAGCCCTTCGGCAAGCCGCTGTCATCCAATCAAGGCATCCAGTTTCCGCTGGTCGAATTGCAGACCCGCGCCGAAATGCTGCGCGCGCTGATTCACAAGACCGCCTGGAGCATGGACAAGTACGGCAATTTCTCGGTGTCCGACAAGGTCTCGATGTGCAACTACACCGCCAACCGCCTGTGCTGCGAGGCCGCCGACTGGGCGATGCAGGTACACGGCGGCTTGGGCTATTCGCGGCACAAGCCGTTCGAGCATATCTATCGTCACCACCGGCGCTATCGCATCACCGAGGGTGCGGATGAAATTCAGATCCGCCGCATCGCGGGCTACATGTTCGGCTTCATGAGCCAGCAGAAGCCCAAGGGCGTGGCCTGACCCGCTGCGTGCATCGCTGACCGGGACAGATTTTTTCATCAACAAGGTTTCCATCAACCAAAAGGTAAGCATTATGGATGTCGGCGTCGTCATGGCTTTTCAGAGCAGCCACAATCAGCCTCTGAGCGATCTTGAGATTTACCAGAAGGAAATCGCCATCGCGGAATTGGCGGAGCCGCTCGGGTTCAACTCGATCTGGGGCGTGGAGCACCACTTCACCAACTACACCATGTGCCCGAACCCGTTGCAGTTCCTCACCTACATGGCGGGCAAAACCAGGACCATCAAGCTGGGTACCGCGGCAATCATTCTGCCCTGGCACAAGGACCCGCTGCGGATTGCCACCGACATCTCGATGCTCGATAACCTGTCCAACGGCCGTGTGATCGTCGGCCTTGGGCGCGGTCTCGGCCGCGTCGAATACGACGGCTTCGGCGTCGCAATGGACAGTTCGCGGGATCGCTTCAACGAAGCGGCACCGATGATCCTGAATGCGCTCGAGACCGGTTACATGGATGCGCATGACGGCGAGTATTTCAAACAAATCCGCGTCGCCCTTCGCCCGGCGCCGTTCAGAACTTTCAAGGATCGCACCTATATTGTCTCGATGTCGCCGGATACCGTCCCCCACGCCGCGCGCCTGGGCGGCACCATGATGACCTTCGCGGTTGGCCCCTGGAAGCAGCGGGCAAAGGACATCAAGCTGTACCGGGAGCTGTTCGAGAAGCAGCACAACCGCCCGGCGCCGCCGACCTCGGCGAACATCTTCACGATCTGTGACAAGGACCCCGGTCGCGCCAGGGACATGGCGCACAAGTATATGGGCGACTACTGGGAGTCGGCCATGAAGCACTACGAGATGAAGGGCGAGCACTTCGACAACATCAAGGGCTACGAACACTACGGACGCTCTGCCGTCGCCATGCGCGAAAATGCCGATCGCGTGACCGAGCAGTATGTGGAACAGCAGATTTATGGCACGCCGGATCAGTGCCTCGAAAAACTCAAGGGTATCGAAGACATCGTCGGCCCGATCGAGCTGAACTGCTTCTTCACCTACGCGGGCATGGACTACGACTATGTGAAGACGGGCATCACGCTGTTCGCGGAAAAAGTGCTGCCGGCGCTCAAGAAATGGCAGTACACCGGTAACGCCGCCTGAGGCCCATGGTGGCGGACGGATGAAATCCCCAAGGGGTGGCAGGCAACTGTCACCCCTTGTGCGTGGAACAACGGACTACCTTGGCGCGCACTATCCGGGTACGCTGGAACCGCCGCGCCGGTGCGGATCCCTCGGACGAGGCAACAACCATAAATCTACCGATTGTCGTGAGGAGCTTCCCAAATGAATCTCGCCGAACTCGAAAAACGTATCACCCGCCTGGAAGATATTGAAGCGATCAAGCAGTTGAAAGCCCGGTACTGTGAAATTTGCGATGACGACCATAATCCCGACCGGATCGCCTCGGTGTTCGCCCCGGA
>JBFXFL010000057.1:0-12190 GCA_050179115.1 Porticoccaceae bacterium
CGGCAGCCTGGAAGCCGTGATCGCCCTGGAGGATCGCGGTCAGGTGATGTGCCTCGGCCCCTTTCTGGAGGAAGGCGCGGCGGCGTTTCTGGAAAAGCGCGCGCCGCGCTACAGCGATGAATGACGCAGACCTTTCGTCAATGTTGGCCAGGGAAGTCAGGAAAATCATGCCGATTCCAGATTTTCAATCCTTGATGCTGCGTCTGCATTCTCGTTGACGGCAGAAGAAACCGAGGAATTGTTGCCTGGCGGCAGGCAGCGTCGCTTTGACAACCGCGCAGCTTGGGCCGAGGTCTCTTTGGAGCAGGCGGGTTTGTTGCGCTCCCCGAAGCGTGGCCAGCGTCAAATCACCGCGGAAGAATAGGGCGTTGCGAACGACATTTGCCGGTCCAGCGCGGCTGTAGGCGCGATGGTTTCTGTTTTAATGGCGCACCGCTTGGGCGTTCACGGAAAGTAGGGAATGTCGGTCGATCATCCTCGCAACAGCCAGTTCGCCCTGCTGCGGCAGCGTCGCTTTCTGCCATTTTTTCTGACCCAGTTCGGCGGCGCCTGCAACGACAACCTGTTCAAGAACGCGCTCCTGGTGCTGCTGGTGGGGGGCGCTGTCGCCAGCGAGCGGGTGGATACGCTGGTCAATCTGGCCGCGGGATTGTTCATCCTGCCGTTCTTTCTGTTCTCGCCGCTCGCCGGCCAGCTCGCCGACAAGTACGACAAGGCGCGGATGATCCGCTGGATCAAGCTGGCGGAGATCGCGATCATGGTGCTGGCCGCGCTCGCGTTTCAGGTGCAGGCGTGGGGGCCGCTGTTGGCGCTGCTGTTCGCCATGGGCACGCACTCGGCGTTCTTCGGGCCGCTCAAGTACGCGATCATTCCCCAGCAGCTCAAGGCCGAGGAATTGGTGGCGGGCAACGCCCAGGTCGGCATGGGCACTTTTGTCGCCATCCTGTTGGGGACCATCGGCGGCACCCTGCTGGCCGGGCGTCCCGATCCCGCGGCGGGAATCGGGGTCGCGATCATACTGGTTGCGCTGCTGGGCTGGTTCGCCAGTCGCGCGATTCCCGCCGCGCCGGCGGCGGCGCCCGGACTGCATCTCGACTGGAATCCGCTCCGGCAACTGGTGGCGCTTTATCGGGGGATCGCGCCGCAGCGGACCGTTTTCTCGGCCATCCTCGGCATTTCCTGGTTCTGGGCGCTGGGCGCAAGTTACCTCACCCAGATGCCTCATTTCGCGATATCGGTACTCGGCGGCACGCCGCCGGTGATCGCCCTGCTGTTGTCGGCCTTCGTGGTGGGCATCGCGGCGGGCGCCCTGCTCTGCGCCCGGCTGAGCGGCCCGCGGATCGAGGTCGGCCTGGTCCCGCTGGGTGCTATCGGCCTGAGTCTCTTTGGTCTGGATCTGTCCCACGCCGCCGCGCTGGCCGCGGCCGGGCCGCAGCACCTGAGCCAGATGGCGCTGGCGGCGCATTTGCCGATGCTGCGCGTGTTGGCCGATATCCTGTTGCTCGGTTTGTGCGGGGGGCTCTATGTTGTGCCGCTCTACGCCTATGTGCAGGCACACACGGAGCCCGACCGCCGCGCCCAGGTAATCGCCTTCAATAACGTCTTGAATGCGCTGTTCATGGTCATGGCCAGCGGTCTCGGCATACTGCTATTGGGCATGGCGGACCTGGGTATCCCCCGCTTTTTTCTGGTGTTGGCGCTGCTCAATGCCGGCATGGCGGTGCGGTTGTTTGCGCGCACACCGGAGTTTCTACAGGGCCTGGTGGCGCTGATGCCGCGGTGGCGGTAGCCGGCGTCGCCGCGGAATGGACAGCGGGGCGATTTAGCGCGGCTGTTTCAGCAGATCCCGTATTTCCGTGAGCAGTATTTCCTCGGCGGAGGGCGCGGGCGGAGCTGCGGGCGCCGCCTGTTCCTTGCGTTTGAGGGAGTTGACCCCCTTCACCAGCAGGAACACCGCTGCCGCGACGATGATGAAGTCCACCGCGGTCTGGATGAACTTGCCATAGCCGATGACGACCGCGGGAGCTTCCGCGGTGGCCGCCCGGAGGGTGAAGGCCAGGTCGGAAAAATCCACCCCGCCGAGCAGCAGCCCGATAGGCGGCATGACGACGTCAGCGACCGCGGACGACACGATCTTGCCGAAGGCGGCACCGATGATGATGCCGACCGCCATATCGACGACATTGCCTTTGACCGCAAATTCCTTGAATTCCTGCAGGACGCTCATTTTTTATTCTCCCTGGGTCGGACGGATGGCTGTCTGGTGGGCGCCAAAGTGTTCTTTGCGATGGCCGTTGGGGCGGTTGGGGCCGTCGGGATGGTTCAGCGCTCGATCCGGGGCCGCAATGGCTCCAGATCGTAACCCGCGCGGCGCGCGGTGGCCAACAGCGCGTCGGCAGACTGTTGGCCCGCCTGCGACAACACCCAGAGCATGGTGCAGCGGGTGCCGGTGCGGCAGTGGGCGAGAAGCTTCCCGGGTGTCGTCTCGATCAGGCGGCCAAAAGTGGCGACGTCCCCATCCGTGATGTTGGTGCCGATCACCGGCTGGTGAATATAGGCGAGTCCGGCGGCTTTGGCGGCGGCCTCGATTTCGGCAGCCGGGGGCTGGCCGGGCTCTTCGCCGTCGGGGCGGTTGTTGATGATCGCGGCGAAGCCCTCCGCGGCGGCCTGTTTCACATCGGCGACGGTGATCTGACCCGCGACGTGCAGTCGGGGTGTGAGTTCTTTGCTGATCATGGGGTTCTCCTCGGGGCGGCCGTTACCGGTGGCGGCTCGTCCGGAGCCTAAGTCAGGAGCGCCGGACAAGACAAGGGCATCGTTCAGCTGGTGCGCAGACTGCGCAGTCCTTCCTGCAGGCGCAGCAGGTGATCTTCAAGCTCGGGGCCCTTGCGCTGGGCGACCCCGATTGCCAGCACGTCGATGACCACCAGATGGGCGATCCGGGACGACAGCGGCGTATAGAGCTGGAAGTCCTCGGTGACGTCGATGGTGATGGGAATGCCGGCCGCCGCGGTCACCGGCGTTTTACTGGGGGCGAGACCGATCACGATGGCGCCGTGTTTCTTCACCTGTTTGATCGAATCCAGCAGTGCCCGGGTGCGTCCGGACTGGGACAGGGCGACCACCACGTCGCCCGGCTCCAGCGAGGTGGCCGACATGTTCTGTAGATGGGGATCGGCATAGGCCGCGGTGGCCAGGCGCAGGCGGAAAAACCGGTGCTGGGCGTCGAAGGCCACCGGCGCCGAGGCGCCGAAGCCGTAGAACTCCACCCGCCGCGCCGTGCACAGCGCGCGGATGGCCCGATCCAGCATTTGCGGGTCCAGGCTGTCGCGGACCTTGAGCAGGTTGTCCACCGTGGTATCGAACACCTTGTCGGTGTACTCGCGCACCGAGTCGGTGTCGGTGACGGCAATCTGGCCGAAGCCGGGGCTGGCCGCCAGTTGCTGCGCCAGGGCGAGCTTGAAATCCTGAAAGCCGGCGCAGCCGACGGCGCGGCAAAAACGCACCACTGTGGGCTCGCTGACTCCAGCGCCACGCGCCAGATCCACGATGCGCATGCGCACCACCTGACCCGGATCGCCGAGCACATAGTCCGCGACTTTGCGTTCCGACTTGCGCAGCCTGGCGTGGGCGTCGTTGATGGTTCGGGTCAATTCGGCAGGCTTCACCGGCCACTCCGTCCTGGACTGGCGCGATTGTAGTTTATTCCCGGCCGGTGCCTGGCTGCGCCAGCAGCTTGTTGAAAAACTGCTGCGGCAGCCATCTGCTTCGTTGCGCGGTGCTCGCTCCCTCGCCTATCTATTTGATATGTCTCGGTCGCTGTGCGCCGTGCGCCTCGCAGCTGGCCGCCTCGCGACGTTTTTCAACAAGCTGCCAGCGCGATCCTGCGGGTGGCCGGAATCCGGGTGCTGCCGATCCATCGGACAACGTCGCCGTGGCAGGTAAAGAGTCCGGTATTCAAGCGCATGGAGCACCGGAACTACGACCGGTTGCGTGCGTGGTCCCCGCTGCGTGCCGGCGCCGGTCGCCTTGTTCTTTGCGCCTGGGGCGCCGGCAAAACCATTAATCGGGGGTGGCCTTTGTTAGAATCCCGCCATGAACCTGTCCCCCATTCTCGATCCCCTCAACGACGCCCAGCGCGCGGCGGTCGCCCACGACACCGGCCACCTGATCGTGCTGGCCGGTGCCGGCAGCGGCAAGACCCGGGTGCTGGTGCACCGCATCGCCTGGCTGGTGCGCGGTGCCGGCGTTTCGCCCCACGGCATACTGGCCGTCACCTTCACCAACAAGGCGGCGCGGGAGATGCGTGAGCGCCTGGCCGATCTCCTGGGCATGGCGGCACAAGGCATGTGGGTCGGCACTTTCCACGGCCTGGCCCACCGCCTGCTGAAAACCCACTGGCGCGATGCGGGGCTCACGGAGAATTTCCAGATCCTCGACGCCGACGATCAGTTGCGGCTGATCAAGCGGGTCTACGCCGCGCGCGGGCTGGATCCGGAACGCTGGCCGCCGCGCCAGGCGCAGTGGTACATCAACGCCCAGAAAGACGAGGGCCTGCGGCCCCAGCACATCCAGGAGACCAGCGATCCCTTCGTCGCGGCCATGCTGGGGGTCTACCGCGACTACGAGGCCGCCTGCGCCCGCGGCGGCGTGGTGGACTTCGGCGAGCTCCTGCTGCGCGCCCACGAGCTCTGGCTGCGCCACCCCGAACTGCTCGCCCATTACCAGCAGCGCTTCGGCCATCTGCTGGTGGACGAATTTCAGGACACCAACGCCATTCAGTACGCCTGGCTGCGCCTGTTGGCGGGGGAATCGGGCCGGGTGACGGTGGTCGGCGACGACGACCAGTCCATCTACGGCTGGCGCGGCGCACGGATCGAGAACCTCCGCGATTTCAGCCGCCACTTTGCCGGTGCGAGCACGGTGCGACTGGAGCAGAACTACCGTTCCACCGCCACCATTCTCGCTGCCGCCAACGCGGTCATTTCCCACAACGCCGGTCGCATGGGGAAAGAGCTCTGGACCAGCGGTGAGCGCGGCGAGCCCATTTCCGTCTACGCGGCCTACAACGAGCAGGACGAAGCGCGCTTCATCGCCGAACGCATCCAGGCCTGGCTCGCTGCCGGTGGCAGTTGCGACGAAGTCGCCATGCTCTACCGCTCCAACGCCCAGTCGCGGGTGCTGGAAGAGGCGCTGTTGCGCGCCGCCATTCCCTACCGGATTCACGGCGGCCACCGCTTCTACGAGCGGCTGGAGATCCGCAACGCCCTCGCCTACCTGCGCCTGCTGGTCAATCCCGACGACGACGCGGCGGTGGAGCGGGTGCTCAATACGCCGACCCGCGGCATCGGCGAGCGCACCGTCGCGCAACTGCGCGAGGTCGCCCGCGCGGGCGGCATTTCCCTCTGGCAGGTGCTGCGCAATGGTGTCGGCGACCTGCCGGCACGCGCCGCCGGCGCGGTGCGCGGTTTCACCGCGCTGATCGAAGAATTGCGCGCCGACGTTGATCGCTTTGACTTGCCGGAGCTGACCGACCGGATGCTGACGCGCACCGGATTGCTGGAATTCCACCGCCGCGAAACCGGTGAACGCGGTGCCGCCCGCGGCGAAAACCTGGACGAACTGGTCAGCGCCTGCCGTGCCTTTGTGCCGGAAGCGCCGGACCAACCCCTGCTGCCGCAGTTTCTCGATGCCGCCGCGCTCGATGCGGGCGACGCCCAGGCCGAGGGCGATACCGCCGCCGTGCAGTTGATGACGCTCCATTCCGCCAAGGGGCTAGAATTTCCGCTGGTGTTCATGGCGGGTGTGGAGGAAAACCTGTTTCCCCACAAAATGTCCCTCGACGAACCCGGGCGCCTCGAAGAGGAGCGGCGGCTGTGTTATGTGGGCATCACCCGCGCCATGACCAAGCTGTATCTGACCTGGGCCGAGACGCGCAACCTTCACGGCCGCGAACAGTTCAACACGCCCTCGCGGTTTCTGCGTGACATTCCGGCGGAGCTGCTCGAAGAAGTGCGCCTGCGCGCCACCATCACCCGGCCGGTCAGTTTCGCGGCGCGGCCCGTGAGCTACGCCACCCGACCCTCCAGCGGCACCGCGAAGCTCGCCGACAACGGCACCGGCTTCGTGCTGGGGCAGCGGGTCGCGCACAAAAAATTCGGCGAAGGTGTGGTGCTGGGTTTCGAAGGTCTGGGTCCGCAGGCCCGGGTCCAGGTCAATTTCCGCAGCGGCGGCGCCAAATGGCTGGTGATGCAGTTTGCCGGACTGAGCGCGCTTTCGTAGCCGTCCTCGCTACCGCCGTTACCGCCGCCTAGGCGGTCGCGCGATTGACGGCATGGTTCCACGAGGTTTTCAACTACCGGCTAGACCGTCCCCGGACAGGCACGCTGGCGCGCGGTCAGGTTCTCCTGGCGGAGTTCCGCCAGGATCGCGGTGGCGCGCGCCGCATCCCCAACGCGCACCAGGGCGTGGAGAATGCGCGCCAGCTTCTCGATTTCACCCAGGCGGTAGACCGCGACGATACCGGCCAGTTGATGACAGGCTTCGCGGGCGCCGTCGAGATCGGCGTTGGCGAGGAATTCATGAATGCGCGACACCAGACGCTCGACTTCGTCGAAATAGGGCTCCCTGGGCATGCTGTCGCCGCTGCCAAACCATTCGGCGGCGAGCGCGCCCGTACGCCCCGAGAGTTGGAGCAATGCCTCCAGCAGTTGGCGTTCGTCGTAGGGCTTGCACAGCACACGCTCCACCCGAACCCGGCCCAGCTCGCGCCCCGCGTCGAGCAGTTGGTCGGCAGTCAGCACCACCACCGGGGTCGCCGCATTGAGCATACCGGGTTGCTGGATTTGCAGCAGGGCGCCGATCCCGGTGATCTCGGGCATGTGAACGTCCATGAGAATGACGTCGAACTTCTGTTCCCGGCAGGCGGCGATGGCCGCGCGCCCGTCGGGAACCGCCCGATGAGTGCAACCGGTGCGCTCCAGCAAGGTCGTGAGCAACAGGCGACTGAAGCCATTGTCCTCCGCTACCAGCACCTCGATGCCATTGAGGTCGGCAGATGCCGGTGACCGCACTACCGTATTGGCCATGGCGTCGGCGAGATCCCGGATCCCGGCGGGCTTGCCAAGCCAGCGGGCGTGGGCGTGGCGCTCGATCAGATCTCGCGGGATGGTTTCATGCAGGACGTGAAGCGGCAACTGAACGACGATCGGGCAGGGCAATTCCTCGAGGGTGTGGCGCAGCGACATGAGCTGGCGTCCGGGCGGCTCGTTCAGCGACCAATTGAACACCAGTGCCGCGGGCGCGCCCGCGGCGATGGCGTCGATCAGGTCGTCGAAGGATGTCAGCGTGTGCACATCGGCGAACAGGCGCTGCAACGCTGACCGCGTGCTGCTGCGTCCCAGTTCGTTGACGTCATAGACCAGAACCTGACCCGTGAACCAGGGTGGTGGTGCCGCCGGGCGCCACTGGCACGGCAGGATGACATGAAATTCGCTGCCCGCGTCCGGACCGCTGCGCAGTTCGATGGTGCCGCCCAGCAATTCCACCCGGCGATGGGCGATGGCGAGGCCGAGCCCGGTGCCGCCGAAGCGGCGGGCAATACTGGTATCGGCCTGCACGAAAGCGTCGAATATCTGCTGCTGCTGGTCGGGGCTGATGCCGATCCCGGTATCGCGTACGGCGATGGACAGCGCGCCGGTTTCGGTCAGGCTACAGCGCACCAGCACATGACCGCGGGCAGTAAATTTGACCGCGTTGCCCATCAGGTTGCCGAGAATCTGCCGCAGCCACTTGGCGTGGCCAATGGCGCTGGCAGGGATCTCGGGATGGATGTCCAGAAAAACTTCCACGTCTTTGGCGTGGGCGGTGGGCGCAAGCAGACGGACGCAATCCTCGATGCATTCCAGCACGTCAAAGGGCTCGGCGCGGCTGGTTTCGGCACCGGCCTGGAGCTTGGTGAACTCGAGAAGGTCGTCGATCATCGCCAGCAGCGACACCGACGCCTGATCGATGATGCGGCAATAATTGCGATCCGCCGTGTCCAGCAGATTGCGCTCCAGCAGGCGCACGAAGCCCTGGATCGAGGTCAGCGGGGTGCGCAATTCGTGGCTCATCCGTGCCAGGAAATCGGTCTTGGCGCGGTTGGCCGTCTCCGCCCGTTCACCGGCGATTTCCAGTTCCTGGTTCTTGATCCGCAACGCGTCGAGGGAGTCCGAGAGATCCCGGGTTGCCTGCGCCACCTGCTGCTGGAGATCGAGCTGGCTGCGCTCCACCGAATCGGCGAGATGATTTATACCGGCAGCCAGATGCGCGAACTCGTCGCGCGTGGTGGCGTGCGCGCGCGCGGCGAGATTTCCCTGCCGCAGCCGCGTGACGGTGTTGGTGAGGTCGCGAATGGGGGTGACGACGGAGCGCGACAACACCAAGGCCATCAGCAGCGCGGTCCCCAGTACAGCGG
Organism: Porticoccaceae bacterium; assembly: GCA_050179115.1. Lineage (GTDB taxonomy): Bacteria > Pseudomonadota > Gammaproteobacteria > Pseudomonadales > Porticoccaceae > JAGPUQ01. Next base: position 8,459 of record JBFXFL010000057.1, read on the forward strand.
CACCGATGCCGATGCTGCTGACCACGGTGGCGTGCTGGGCGCGCCGTGCCTCGGAGAGATCCATCGCGATCACCACCCAGCCCAGTGGCGCGCGGGGGGAGGGGGGGCTGGCGGCGGCCGGGTAGTCGTCGACCTCCATGGGTACCGCGTAGACCCCGCGCTCCAGAACCAGCACATCGCGCATTTCACGGGGCGCCGCCCCCAGGGGCCGGGTCAGATCCAGATCCTGCGTAGATACCGGAAACGCAGCGCTGGCGACCATGATTTGGCGCCGCCCGTCAAGGAAGACGGCGCCGCGAATCCCGGGAATTGCCGCGATGGTGTCCGCCATGTTTTGCAGCAGTGAAAGATTGCTGGAGTAGAGCGCGAAATCCACGGTACTCGACAAATAATCGATCATCCGCGCGCCGGATTCCTCCACCCTGCGCAGGATGTCGCCGTGCCGGCTGTGGATGCTGTAGCCGGTCAGCAGCGCGGTGATCAGGAGCAGCGGCAGGGAGCCGATCACCAGCAGTCGCGCGCGCAGATTCCGGCGAATGTCGAAGGCAGAGAAATTCATGGTTGTTCGCCCAGCGCGGCGGCGTACCGGGCATGCAACGCCGCGGTGGCCGGCAGGACAATGCCCAGGGCATCGGCCACGGCGGCATTGGTGGTCAGGGTGTAATAACGCGGCTCAAGCATGCCGGGCGGGAGCCGTCCGTGCGCCAGCCGTTCGGCGACGAGTTCGGCGCCCTGCCGGCCGATATTTTCCGGGGTCGAGTACACGGACCCCAGCGCGCCGGCGTCCGTGTAGGCGCGGGAAAAACCGATTACCGGAATCCTGGCACGAAAACTCAATTGCAGCAGCCAGCGGGCTACCGCGCGATTGAAATCGGCGCTATCGGGCAATGCCACTGCCACCTGTGTCGTGTTGATCAATGGTGACAGTGTGGCAATCGGATTGTCCCCGGGCCTCAGGACGCCGATCCGCGGCGCAAAACCCAGTGCGGCCGCCTCGGCCTCGAGAGCGGTGCCATGCTTGTGGGAAATGGATCCCAGCACCACGGACAGGGTGCGAGCTTCCGGCACCAGCAGGCGCGCCAGAACCAGCAGACGGCGTGGCGGTTGGTCGATCGCCACGGTGGTATGGTTGCCCAGATCGGGATCGCGCGCGCTCTGCTCCCGCCAGAAATCGCTGGTCACGAACAGGTGCAGGGCCGCCCGGTCCGGGTAGTGCGCCCGTATTTCGGTAAGCGCCTGGGATCCGATGCTGACCAGGGTATCTTCCTCGGGCCAGCTCCCCATCCGGGTGTGAACGCTGACGACCGCCTCGGGCACCAGTACCCGGAGATGGCGCTGGAGGCTGACGGCGGTCTCCTGGTAATACGGCATGTCGTCCGCGAGCAGCAGGCGGACCGCGGCGCTCGCCTCGAACGGCGCGCCGCCGCACAGCAACAGCACCAGGAACCACCAGGCGGTGCATGATCCGTGGCGTCGCCCTCTGCTGTAGCCGGCCTCTCTCACTAACCGAACTCCCTGTCCGCAGGTTTTTTCCCAAGTACGCAGGCGACTGGCGCCTATTCCGCATCAATCGGGAAAATCCAGCCGGGCGCGCAGATAAACTGCGGTGTCGAACCTGTTTTGCTGGTTGAACTCAGAATAGTCCCGCCCGAGATTCTGTGCCACCAATTGCAGGTCGCCTTTGCTTGAACCCGCCTTGAAATGCCATGTGGCCTGGGCATCGACCCGGGTAAATCCGCTGATCGAGTCGCCGTTACGCCAATCCACGGCACTTTGCGAGTAAACAAAAATGCCAAAATCGAGCGCATCGGACCAACGATGGTTCATCAATAGACCACCAGAATGACGCGGGGTGCCGCCATCGAAGTCCCTGATCCGTAGGGCAGGGTCGAAGCGGGCCACGCGCCGGCTATCGAGATCCTGATTGGCATAGTGCAGCCGCAACCAGGTGCGCCGCGAAAGATGGTAGGTGGCCTGCGCTTCGGCGCCGGCGGTATTCCAGCGTGCGACATTGTCACGCACCAGGCGGTCGTCGTCGAAAAAGGGCGGCAGCGGCACAATCGACTCGCGGTAGTCGTCCAGTCCGTCCCGCACCTGTTCGCGAAACAGCTTGATATCGAAGTCGATGCCCTGCTCGGGGAAGCGGGCCAGGTAGGCCAGCTCCAGGCTGTTGATGCGCTCGGCGCTCAGATTTGCCACCACCCGGCGCTGGTCGTCGGCGACCGCATTGCCCAGGCGAAAAAGTTGACGCTCGTCGGCTTCCGTGACGGAAGGGGCGCGCTCGCCGCGGGCGTTGCTCAGGCGCAGCGTGTGATGGGGGTGCGGAGCGTAGCTGACGGACAGACGCGGCGACACCAGCATCCCGATCCGGGTATTTTCCAGCATCGCCCCGGTGGAAATCGCGACGGCGGTGACCGGCAGCCACTCGCTGTGGGCGAACAGGCGGAAGCGTTGGTCGTCGTGCGTGGCGTCATCGTCGAAGAAGAACCGGCTGTCGACGCCATCCCAGCGCGTCCCCACACCCCACACGCCGGTCAGCGAGTCGGATAACCGTATTCGCTGCAAGGCTTCGAGGTCGTAACGCTCGGACACGATGGTGTGAAAACCCGGTACCCAGTGCTGCTCTGGAATACCCAGCAACAGCGGCACGCCGGCAGGATCGATGCCGAGCATGGCGGAGATCGGACCCAGATCGCGTACGCCATAGGTGCGCAGATAGTTGTGATAGAAGGTCAACTCGAAATCGCTGGCATCGGACAGTTGATGCTCCCAGGCAACGCGCTGGTGCTGGCTGTAGTAACGCACCGGCAGATACTCGTCCAGCCGGTTGGCATCGCCGAACACCGTGTCCTGGCGGCTGAAACCGCCATCGAAATGGAGGGTGTCGGCGAGGGTTGGGGTGTAGGTGGAGCGCAGCCCGAGGCTCCAGGTTTCGGCGCCGTCGTCGGGCCCGGCAGCGTTGAAGTTGCGAAAACCGTTGTTGTGGTCGAAGCCCAGGGACACCCGATAATTGAAAGCGCCGATCTGGTCGTTGTGACGTACGGCCATCTGTTGGGTGTTCCGCTCACCCGTGGTCGCGCGGACACGGGTGCCCCGGTCCTGAACCGCCGACCGGGTGATGATGTTGACCGCGCCCACAAAGGCGTTGGAGCCGTGCGCCGAGGCACTGGGGCCGCGTACGATCTCGATACGATCGATGTCGTCGAGATCGACCCCCAGGGCGCCCCAGGCCACGGTGGACTGGATCGGGTCGTACACCGAGCGGCCGTCCACCATGACCTCAAGGTGGTTGGGAAGCTCCCGGCCCTGGCCGTGGTAGTCGATACCGAAGCGATTGGCATTGGCGGCGTAAGCCTGAAAACCGGGCACCAGCCGGAACACATCCATCCAGTTCATGGCGCCGGCGGCCCGCAACATGGCGGCGGTAATCACAGTGACGCTGGCGGGTGCGCGGGCGGCGGTTTGCGGGAAGCGGCTCACCACGGTCTGGCGCGGAATCTCGGCCAGCAGGTCGGTTTCGCTGAGTGCGTCTGACTGCGCGTGCGCTGTGCCGAGCGGCATCGCGACCAACACGATGGTGGTGAAGATCATTCCGCGGCGAGGCTGGGGCGGGCGTTTTTTCTTCTCCAGCATGGACCCTTTCCTGTCGCTGATGGCGGTAGTGGCCGCGGAGCATTGTACCGAGGGCATATCGCGTTGCCAGCCGAGCGGGGTTTGCCGCGCCAAGGTCGC
>JBFXFL010000058.1:0-11986 GCA_050179115.1 Porticoccaceae bacterium
GCTATTGTGCTCGACAAAATTCACGGGTACTTTAGCTCGCGATGGTTGTGATCCTGCAACTCACAGCTAGAAAGCCGGACGGCTTTGCCGCGAACCATCGCTAGGAGTGAATCATGCGCGCTTCTGATGAACCCCCCGTCTGCACTGACGACCCCAACAGCAATGTCATCGATCTGTTCACCCGCCTGCCCTTCTCCCACCCGTTCAATCGCCGCTTCATCCGCCTCGCACCCGAACTCGACGGGATGCAGATGCTCTACTCCAACGAATCCCATCCGGAGCGTCTGTTCAGCATCAAGGTGCTGTGCTGGGCATTGCGGGCCGATGGCGACATCGTGGGACTGGTGCCCTGGCTGAACAACCTGACCCCCTGCCCCGACATCCAGGACCCCCTCAACGGGCGCTGGGAGGGCTACTACGATCCCGGCATCGACGAGGTATTTTATGAAGCACCCCTGCACAAGGCGATGGAGCTGGAGACTGCCGCCGAGTACTACGATTACGCCTGCGACAGCGACTCCGATCCGATCCAGGAAGTCCCCGACACCATCGGCACTCACGCGGTGTTCTCGGGTGACGGGTTCAGGACTCTCCAGCTGAGGGAAGTCGTGAGCTGGCGGCTGCTGTTCGACGGCACGGTCCAAGGCATGATAGTGGACCCTGAAAAAGTCCGCGAAACGCCCGTACTGCCCGGCGACGACAGCCTGTTTGCCGCCGACAGCCACGGCGAATTTCGCTACTACTTCCAGCACCATATCGCCAACAAGATCAAAGCCTGCGATCCCGAGGCATTGCAGGCCATCGCGCTGCTGGCGGATTCCTGACTGCCTCCTTCCGGGCCCGCCGACCGCGGGTCCGTATTTTTCCGCACCGTACTTTTCCGCGCCGCACTGTTCCGAAAAATGTCCCGTCACGCCCGGTTCAGCCACGGCGAATGAAATACAGATAGACGCCGTCGGCCGCGCTCTCCTTGACCAGTTTGTGCCCGAGATAGTGACAGAAGCGGGGAATATCGCGCTCGGTTGCTGGGTCAGTGGCAATCACCTTGAGGACATCGCCCACTGCGACCTTGCGCAGCGCATTGTGGAGCATCATCACAGGCTCCGGGCAGCGCAACCCGGAGGTGTCCACACATTGGCTGTAGGGCGGCTCCATGCCCGTCATTCTCGCAAATGCCCCGCAGCAGGGGAACGGATTCAGACCCCCCGCCCGACCCGGGATACCCGGCTACGACTTGTGCGCCAGCAGCGCTTCCACGCGCGCGACCTTGTCGGCCAGACTCTGCACGCGGTCAGTGCGCGAACCCACCTTCAGCGTCGAGGAAATACGCACCCGGCCCATGGCATGGACGCGGCGATGGCATTCCTTGATCGCCGCCATCACCTGATCCCATTCGCCCTCCAGATTGGTGCCATAAGCATGCATGACGGCGGTCAGCCCCCGCTCGGCGAACACGCGCTGACACTCGGCCACGTCCGCCGCCACGGACAGATCGCCGCCCAGCGGAATCAGGCAAAAATCCACATGTACATGCATGGCGGTACTCCGGTGCGGAAGTCCCCGCCAGCCTAGTCGAGGCAACGCGCCCGTACAACATCGCTGCCCCTTGGCGGGCGGGCGCCGCTGGGAGATACTCCAGCTTCCTATCACCGTCCGGAGACCGGCTGTGGCGTTGGAAACGGTCGCACATATCGACGAGATACCGCTCGGTACGCGCAAGGTAGTGAAAGCCGGCGGCAACAAGTTATTGCTGTTTCACCTCGACACCGGATTTTACGCCACCCAGGCCTATTGCCCCCATCTGCTCGCCCCTCTCAAGAGTGGCAAGCTGCTGAACGGCCACATCCTGCAATGCCCCTTTCACCGCGCACAGTTTGATATCACCGATGGCACGGTGTTGCGCTGGGCGAACTTTCCTCCGGGAATTCAAGCCCTCAACGTGCTGCGCGGCGAGCGCTGCCTTACCACCTATCCGGTGGTCATCGAGGGCGATCAAGTGCGCATCGAGATTCGCTGAGTCCGACCATAGCGATAACGGTTGCGTGGCCGGCCGGCTCGACCGCAAACGCAGAACAGAACCCCGATCAATTGCATTCCCGCATTCAATCCCATTCCGCAGCCACACACATCACAGGAGAATCATCATGGCACCGCAAAAAATCGCACTGGTTACCGGCGGCGCGCGCGGCATCGGCGAAGCGATCTGTCGCGTACTCGCCGAACGCGGGCACAAGGTCGTGGTCAGCGACGTAAACGGCGCCGGGGCCACAGCGCTCGCCCGTGAACTGGGCGGCTACGGCATCGCGATGGACGTCACCCGGCCGGATTCAGTCACTGCCGCGGTCGCCCAGATCAACCGGGACGTGGGGGTCCCCTGGCTGGTGGTGAACAACGCCGGCTGGGACAATCTCATGCCCTTTCTGGACACCGACGAGGCATTTCAGGAGAAAGTCATCGCCATCAATTACGCGGGCCCGGTGCGGGTGTGCCGTGCCGTGCTGCCGGGAATGATCGGTCTGGGCAGCGGGCGCATCGTCAACATTGCCTCCGACGCTGGTCGCATCGGGTCTGCCCTGGAAGCAATTTACTCGGGGACAAAAGGTGGTCTCATCGCCTTCACCAAGACCATCGCGCGGGAGTTCGCGCGCCACAACATCACCGCCAATAACGTATGTCCGGGGATTACGGACACGCCGCTGATCGGCGAGATAACGGCCATCAATCCGATCGCGGCCAGGGGCATCGCCGGCATCAAGAAGTCAGTGCCACTGGGACGCATGGGTACGCCCATGGATATCGCCTACGCCACCGCGTTTTTCGCCGCCGAGGAAGCCGCGTACATCACCGGGCAGACTGTCTCGGTGAGCGGCGGCATCACCATGGCGAGCTGAGAACGGACGCGTACAAGTCCCACGGCGCGCAGCGACCGGGACAATTCCGTCGAACCGCGAGGAAGCGTGCTGCTGACCGGATGGCTGCCGTATCTTAGGCTGCCCCGCTGGCCTGAAGGGCGCTGCCTGACGGCACTTGTCGTCCGGGCACAACGCGCTTACGTCCCGGCCTGAAGCGCCAGCGCTGGTTTTGGCACAACCCCGGTTCACGTCGGCTCGCGTGAATTCGGGGCTGCTGCGACATGACAAAAAAAAGCGGACCCTCGCGGGCCCGCCATTCACTCGACTACAGTGCTACCAAGATCAGCGCACACCGTCGCGACGTACCTGGGCCGGGGTGAAATAAGATTCAGGGTCAGCACGGAAATTGAAATCCGGTGGCGTGTCCTTGTCGATATTCAACAGGAGCATCCGGCCTGCAGACATGTCGTAGCGCACTGACGCTACCGCAGGAAGGGCCGTCCACATACCGATGTCATACCACATGAGGCCATGCTCTTCCCACAATCGCCACAGCTCGTTACGACGATCGTAAGCATCGGTCAGCATCACCGCCCAAGTGTCTTCGTCATAGTAATACGTGCGCCTGCCGTAATCGTGGCGGGTACCTTCGCGCAGCGTAGCCTCCACCACCCATACACGATGCAATTCATAGCGGGCCAGATCCTGATTAAACCTGCCCTCGCTGGTGATCATATCTTTGACCTGAACACCAGGCGCCCATATCTTGTAAGCGTTGTAGGGCACATACATTTCCTTGCGCCCCACGAGCTTCCATTCAAAGCGGTCGTTGGGTCCGTTAAACCCAAAACCTTCATCGGTTGTCGCCAGACCATCTCCGGAGGTTAGTGGATTGTCGTAGACGATCTGGGGCGCTCGCTTCACCCGACGCTGACCAGGACTGTAACTCCAGGCTTGACGAAATTGCTTGGCGTAGCTTGTAGGATCACGTGCCAGAACTACCTGCCCGGCCTGCTTGGCGGGCGAAATAGTGGTCTGGAGGTAGTAAAACCCCCCAGCGCCGGGTGTGGTAGGGTCAAAGTTGTCGATCGTGTTGGCTTCCTCCGCCCAGCTCACATGGTATTGGACGGACAATTTCACCGTCTGATAGTCACCACCGGAAGTTACGGGCGTGGTGTTAAGGACATGCGATGACCAGGGCGTGAACGGCCGCGTCGCCTGATTCAAGATTGCCTGGGCGCCATTTTTCGGGATCGGAAAGGCCCAGGACTTGACCGCTCCGGTAAAGCCAATCAGGTTCGGATAGGTTTCGGACATCAGGATCCGCGCCCGCCCCGCATTCTCCAGCGCTGCCTTGTATATGGACGGCTTGAACACCGCGCTGCGCCGGGTCGGGTAGATGTTCATGACATAGTCCGGGTAAGTCTCGAACATCTTCTGCTGGCCCGGGGTCAGCTTGTCCGCGTACTGCTTGTAGTTCTGGGCGGTAATGGTGAACAGCACCTTGTCCGCCGCGAACGGGTCCGGGTGGTAAGTGCCCGGCTTGAAATCCGCCGGCGTCTTGAGCGGCTCATTCTTCCATTCCGGAATGGTGCCCTCGGCATTGCCGGCGCGGATCGCGCCGGCCGGCGTCAGTTCGGTGCCTTCCAACCCCAATTTGGCCAGCTCCTCCTGTGTGGGCTGCTCGTTGTAATCCTGTGCCCACACCCCCTGGGTCAGCGAAACCCCTAAAAACAAGGCTCCGGACGCAATTGCGACTTTGATCTTCCTGGCTGCTGTCATGGAATTATTCCTCGCCCTTTCTAAATTTATTTTTGCCATGGTTTGAAATGGACCGGGGCCAATCGCCACTCCCATATAGAGGTCATCACTGCACGGAGTCCATCGCAGATCCTGGACGCAGCCATGGCGCTCATGCCGTTCTGACTCGGACCGCGTACCCGATGGCTATCAAAACTCCTCCGGTTTAACAGGCCCGGATCAGGAGTGCCCCATGTGTCTCCGGGACAAATCGTCTCCATCCAACTCGTCGCGCTCGCACGTCCCTGTGCTCATCGGGGTAGGGTCCTTCACCAACCGGCGCAGCACCCTTGATCCGCAGCTTCGTTAGCGCACGCCCTGGCGCCGCACTTCGGCCGGGGTAAAGTAGTCGTCAGTGGCGCGGAAGGTGAAATCGGGCGCGGTGTCTTCGTTATCCAGCCCGAGGATGACCATCCGACCCGCGGACATGTCGTACTGGTTTTCGATGGTGGACGCCACAAAACCGACGTCGTAATAGTTCACCGGATGTAGCTCGTAGTAGCGCCAGAGCTGATTGCGGCGATCATAGCCATCGACCAGAGACACCCACCATGAGTCTTCATCCAGGTAGAACACCCGCTTGCCGTAGTCGTGGGTAGTCCCCTGGCGCAGGGTGCTGACGAGCTTCCACACCCGGTGCAACTCGTAACGGACCAGATCCTGGTTCAGTCGGCCGCTCTTGGTGATGATATCGGACACCTTGAGAGCGCTGGTATGCAGCTTGTAGGCATTGTAAGGAACATAAATTTCGTGGCGGCCCTCCAGGGTCCATTCGAAACGGTCGTTAGGACCGTTCCAGCCGTATTTCTGGTCGGTGGTCGCCAGACCGTCGCTCGACGTCAGCGGATTGTCATAGACGATCTGCGGCGCCCGCTTGACCCGGCGCTGGCCGGGGCTGTAACTCCACGCCTGCCGGAATTGCTGAAAGAAACTCATGGGCTCGCGGGCCAACACTACCTGACCGGCCTGCTTGGCCGGCGCGGTGGCGGTCTGGTAGTAGAGAAACCCGGTGCCTGGCTTGTTGACATCGAAGTTTTCCAGCGTGTGCCCCTCGTCACTGTAGGGCCAGTGCAGCTGAACGGAAAGTTTCACCACCTCGTAGCTGCCACTGCTGGTGACGGGCGCGATATTGTCCCAGCTGTTCACCCAGGGAGTCACCGGTCGCGTCATGATATTCATCAGCGCCTGGGGTCCGTTCTTGGCAAGCGGGAATGCCCACCCGGTTACCGCATTCTTGAACGCGATCATGTTCGCGCGTTCGTTCGACATGACGATTTCTGCGCGCGACGTATTCTCGATGGCCGCCTGGTAGATATAGGGCTTGAACACCGCCGACCGGCGGGTCGGGTAGATGTTCATGAAGTAGTCCGGGTAGGTCTCGAACATCTTCTGCTGGCCCGGGGTCAGCTTGTCGGCATACTGCTGATAGTTCTGGGCGGTAATGGTGAACAGCACCTTGTCCGCCGCGAACGGGTCCGGGTGGAAAGTACCCGGCTTGAAATCCGCCGGCGGCTTGAGCGGCTCATTCTTCCATTCCGGAATGGTGCCCTCGGCATTGCCGGCGCGGATCGCTCCGGCCGGCGTCAGTTCGGTGCCTTCCAGACCCAGTTTGGCAATCTCCGCCGCCGTGGGCTTTTCGTTGTAATCCTGCGCCCAGGCCACCGGCACTATCGCCAGGCTGAACAGGGTGGCGCCCGTGAGGGATACGACTTGCTTGTAGATCGACATCGATCAATTCCTCAGAAACTGTATTTGAATGTGGCGGCGATGTTGTCGCGGTCATCCCAAACGCCCGCAGAGCCCAACCAGGTCGTGTAGGCCAGGTCCAGCGACGTGGAACTCAGGTATTCGAAGGTGACTCCGTACACAGCCGTGCGCTGGTTCTCGACGAGCGCACCACTGCCGAACGGCGTGTAACCCTCGACGCCGTGCGCGAACACAAAGCGCGGCTTGACATTGAGGTTCCAGAACAGGTTGTTGTACTCGAACGATGCCACCGCCGTGTAACCCCAGGCGAACGGCGTGAGCGGCCGGTCGAGCTGATCGACACCCTTGAAACGGCCCGGATCCACCAGGGTGCCCGCCTGGGCCGTGGTGTTCCCCGCCCGCGCCGAATCGGCCGCGGTTGCCGCCGCCAGGGAGAGCGGCACGACGTTGTTCCGGTCCGTGGGATCGCCATCACGCAGGCTGTCGATCCAGGACAGCGCGAAATCGAACACGTAGATCTGCCGGTCGGCGCCGAACGGGCCACCGCCGGTCGCGCTGACAATATTGCCCAGCCACATGTAGACATTCGAGTTGCCCACCTCGCAGCCCGGCACCGCAGGGGTGAGTGCCTGCGTCGTGGCTTGGGCGGCGGCCAGCGACCCGCCGCGGCCCAGCACGCCCAGGCCAGCCCCAACACCGGTCAGGCCAAAACTGTTCTGGCACTGGCGGGTGTCGTAAAAATCCTCCCGCAGATTGAATTCGGTGCCATAGGACAGCCCCGTGGTACCCAACTCGCCCGTCAGCGAGATCGCATAGGTGTCCTGGTCTTCCGGGTACACCGCCCTATAACTGACCGGTCCCAAGCCGAGATTGCTTATCGGCGCCAGAGGCCCCACCCCGCTGGGGTCGAAATCCGCCTGGAGGTGCGGGAGAAACGCGTGGCTGCGCACCCAGTACAGACCCAGTTCCGCCGAGTTCATGCTTTCGATCACAAACCGCGTCGCCAGACCCCACTGACCGCCGCGATCCGCATAGTCGTGACCGCGGTATTCGACACCGGGAAGGCTCAGGTCCGGATTGAAGCCCGGCCCCAGGAAATCGAAGGGGCTGAACAAGGTGCCGGTTGAAATGAAGGTAGTGGGACGCCAGTTCCAGACGTAGTAGCCTTCGAGCATCCAGTTGTCGGTCAGGTCATAGGATCCCCACAGCAGTTCCTGAGGCAGCAATCGCTCCTTCACCTCGGCGCCGGGTGTCACCCGCCCATTGAGATCTTCCGGGCTCTGCATAGTGGCGATACCACCGCCCATGATGTTGCTCTCGCCCCAGCTGACCACCTGCTTGCCGGCGCGCACGGCCAACTGCCGATCCGCCACGGTCCAGGATCCATAGACGAAGGCGTCCAGCAGCGTCGCCTTGTTGGCCGCATCCTGGGAGCCGTCCGGGACACCGTCGAGGGTGCCTCCCGGAGTACGGCCGAAGCAGTTGTCGCAGTCCTTGGAATTCAGCGTGTAGTCGTACAGGTACTTGAAGCGGGTGAAGAACCCGTAATTGCCTTTGGCGATGCTCAGCTCGCCCAGATAGGTCAGCGGCGTCGAGTAGATATCGCCCGCATCGTTGAAGATGTTCCAGTTGCCGCTGGCCGAAAAGGTCGGGTGCTTGGCGCTCTGGACCCGCATGCTAGTGGCGGCCGTCACGGTGCTGTCCAGGTAGGCCTTGATCTCGGGATCCTGAAAGTCGATCTTGAACGCCGCCGCCGGAGCGGCCAGCAGCGCCAGGGCGCTTGCGCCCAACCCCCATTGCATGGCGCCCCTCAGACGCCCTGAGATGCGAGAATCGCCCAATCCTTTTGAAGAATGTAAATAATCCACAGATATACCCCCGATTGTTATCAATTATGGGACAGGTGGCGCGAAACTAAGCTTCGCAAGCGGCGCTGTCAAGCTATTGACCTATGATTTTTAGTGCAGGGGCTTCATTGCGAGACCATGCGGCCAGTAATACCAGTGCGAAAACAGGATCTTGACGACCCTTATCGGACGTGCGCGGAGTGTGTCCGGCAACCGGATGCGGCGCCCCTGTCGCAACTTCGAAAATCGACGCGCACGACCGCGCCGCAAGCCATGGTGTCGCTGGCTGATCGTACAAATCCAGGATGAATCAGGAGGCAGGAAGACGCGGAACTACCGGCCTTGCCGTGTCGCACGCTAACAGCTTGTTGAAAAGCTGCTAAAGACGGACGCGACCGGCAGTGAGTGTCACTCGCCGTGACACAGAGGGCCACGAAGGAAGTGTTCGTCGCCCCTGGGGTGCACCGGGCAGCCCAGGGGCGAACTTCAGCGGAAACTGTTATTGATATTGGCGAGCGCCTGACCGCCCGGACACAAATCCGCCTCGCCGAGATCGCGCAGCGCGGTTTTGACCGTGCCCAGAATATGGTGAAGCTCCTGGCTGTCGGGATTGACGTAGAGCAAACCGGTGAGAATGCGACCCCGACGCTTGTGCTCGCGCACGGCGCGCAGGGCCGCATCGCGGTCACGCACAGAGTCCGCACCCTCCTTGTAGAGATGGATCACCGAGCCATCGTGGAGTGTCACTTCCTGGGTGTATCCCGGTTCGTAATCCGCCGTGATTTCCTTGCGCACCGGAACAAAATCCATCTTGCCGGTGGCCTCCATGTGGTCACGGACAAAATCGTAACCCTTGGTGGATTGTGGCGTGTCGTTGAAGGTCACGCAGGGCGAAATCACGTCAATGAATGCAAAGCCACTGTGGGCCAGGGCGCCCTTGATCAACGGCACCAATTGCGCCTTGTCGCCGGAGAAGCTGCGCGCGACATAGGTAGCGCCCAGTTGCAGCGCCAGCGCGCACAGATCGATGGCCTCATAGGGGTTCGGATCACCCTTTTTGCTCGCCGAACCGACATCGGCGGTTGCGGAATCCTGGCCTTTGGTCAGCCCGTAACAGCCGTTGTTCTCGACGATGTAGACCATGTTCAGATTGCGGCGGGTAGCGTGGGCAAACTGCCCGAGCCCGATGGAGGCGGTATCGCCATCGCCGGACACGCCCACGTAGATCATCTCCCGGTTGGCCAGGTTGGCGCCGGTCGCGACCGAAGGCATGCGGCCATGCACCGAGTTGAAGCCGTGGGAGTTGCCAAGAAAATAGGTCGGCGTTTTCGACGAACAACCGATGCCGGAAATCTTCGCCACCCGGTGCGGCTCTATCGCCAGCTCGAAGCAGGCTTCGATGATGGCGGCGCTCACCGAGTCGTGCCCGCAACCCGCGCAGAGCGTCGAGAGCGCGCCCTCGTAATGCTTGCGCGTGAAGCCCAGTTCGTTGGTCGGCAGATTGGGATGGCGGAATTGGGGTCTGATATAGCTCATGGGTTGACTCCAGCAGTCTGTCGTCGCAATGGCACTACCTGCCCGCCGCCCATGCCGGAACGAATGGCATCGCGGATGTAGCGTGCGGTAATGGGCATGCCGGCGTAATAGGTCAGGGAACTAAGTTTGCGCGGATTGATATCGCACTCGCCGATCAGCAGTTTGCGCAATTGGCCGTCACGGTTCTGTTCGATGACGAAAATCCGGTCATGGGCATCAATGAATTCGAGCACCGCGTCGCTGAACGGAAAGCCGCGAATCCGCAAGCCGTCCAGATGAATATTCTCGTCGCGCAGCAGGTCCAGCGCCTCCAGGGTGGAAGCCGTACTGGTGCCGAAGAACAGCACGCCGTCCGACACTGCCTTCTGTGCCGGATGGACCTCGGGCGCGGGCACCAGGGATTTGGCGGTCTCCCATTTTCCCAGCAGACGCTCCATGTTCCGCTGATACGCCTCGCCATCCTCGGTATAGACCGCGTATTCATCGCGGGAGGTACCGCGCGTGAAGAAGCTGCCTTTTGCCGGATGCGTGCCGGGATAGGTGCGATAGCAGATGCCATCGCCATCGACATCCAGGTAACGACCGAACCGCTCGCCGAGCGCATCGAGCTCTGCGGCGCTCAACACCTTGCCGCGGTCATAGCGACGGCTGTCATCCCACTGCAGCGGCTCGCTGAGATTGTCGTTCATGCCGAGATCGAGATCCGAAAGTACTATCACCGGAGTCTGCAAGCGGTCCGCCAGATCGAAGCTGAGCGCGCCCATGTCGAAACATTCCTTGGGCGTCGCGGGAAACAGCAGCACATGCTTGGTGTCGCCATGGGACGCATAGGCGGCGGCGAGCACGTCGGACTGCTGGGTGCGGGTCGGCATTCCGGTGGACGGACCCGCGCGCTGAATATCGAACAGCACCACCGGGACTTCGGCGAAATACGCCAGGCCCAGAAATTCACTCATCAGGGACAGACCCGGTCCGGAAGTCGCCGTGAAAGCGCGCGCGCCGTTCCAGCACGCACCGATGGCGAGACCGATGGCGGCGAGCTCATCTTCCGCCTGCGCGATGGCGAATTTTTTCTGGCCGCTGCCGGGATCGATCCGCAGCCGGCCACAGTATTTTTCGAACTCCTCCACTACCGACGTGGACGGCGTGATCGGGTACCAGCCGGCCACCGTGGCGCCGCCGTAGATGGCGCCGAGCGCCAGTGCCGCGTTGCCTTCCATCAGGATGCGGTCACCGACAACGTTGCGGCGTTCGACACGGATGCCGAGCGGGCATTGGTGATGCTCGCGCGCGTACTGGTATCCCAGTTCGAGCGCGTGAATGTTGGGCGCGATCAACTTTTCCTTGCCCTTGAACTGTTCGCTGACGAGATCCTTGAGCACTCCGAACTCGATATCGAGCAGCGCCGCCAGAGCGCCGACATAGATCACATTCTTGAACAACTGGCGCTGGCGTGCCTGGGTGTATTCGTTGCGGCAGATCTCGGTCAGCGGCAGGCCGATGAAATGGATATCGTCGCGCATCATGCGCAGATCCAAAGGCTTGGTATTGTCGTAGATGCAATAGCCGCCGGACTCCAGATCGCGAATATCCGTGGCCATGCTCTGCGGATTCATGCAAACCACGGCATCGACGCCGCCGCGCCGCCCGGTGTAACCCCGGTCGTTGATGCGCACCTCGTACCAGGTGGGCAGCCCCTGGATATTGGACGGGAATATATTCTTCGGGCTGACCGGAATGCCCATCCGGAAGATCGCCTTGGCAAACATGTTGTTGGCACTGGCCGAGCCGGTGCCGTTGACATTTGCAAAGCGAATCACGAAATCGTTCACGCCCTTGATGGTTTTCATAGAATCGGCGCCGCCTTGGTAACCTGATAGAGAAATTTCTGCATGTCCCAGGCCGAGGTCGGGCAGCGCTCCGCGCACAGTCCGCAGTGCAGACACATGTCTTCGTCCTTGACCATGACACGCGCCGTTTTCAGCGCGGCCGAGACATACAGTGGTTGGTCCAGATTCAGCGCCGGCATGCGGAGAGCCTGACGCAGGCGGTCCTCCTCGTCATTGGCGATAAAATTGATGCAGTCGGTGGGACAGATATCGACACAGGCGTCGCACTCGATGCACAGCGATTCCGTGAATACCGTCTGTACGTCGCAGTTGAGGCAGCGCTCCGCCTCCTTGTAGCCGGTGGCGACATCGAAACCCAACTCGACCTCCACCCGGCGATCACTCAAGGTGGCGG
>JBFXFL010000059.1:0-7091 GCA_050179115.1 Porticoccaceae bacterium
GCTTCCTCAAGGCCGGAGGCCGCAAGGGCAAGCTCGACTTCGACGAGCTGGGCATTCAGGAAGTGGTGGACCTGCTCAACAACCCGAACACGCATCTGGACGCCGTGTTGCGCGACTTCGGCAACAAACGGCGTGACGAAGACCCGGCGATTCACTTCTACGAGGACTTCCTCAAGGCCTACGACAAGAAGCTCAAGGTGCAGCGCGGCGTGTTCTACACCCCGCAGCCGGTCGTCTCCTACATCGTCCGCAGCGTGCACGAGCTGCTGCAAACCGAGTTCGGCCTCGAAGACGGACTCGCAGACACCACCACCTGGGGCGAGATGCTGAAAAAGCATCCCGGTCTGAATCTCCCGCCCCTCACCGACGAGCCGGGCGAAAAGCGCACCATCTCCCCGGACGAACCCTTCGTCCAGATCCTCGACCCCGCCACCGGCACCGCCACCTTCCTGGTCGAAGTCATCGACGTCATCCATCGGACGATGGTGGCCAGGTGGAAGAAGAAGGGGCTCAACGAGGCGGCGCGTGGCACCGCATGGAACGACTACGTGCCGAAGCACTTGCTGCCGCGCCTGCACGCCTATGAACTGATGATGGCGCCGTACGCCATCGCGCATATGAAAATCGGCCTCAAGCTTGCGGAGACTGGCTATCGTTTTGCCACCGAGGAACGCGCCCGCATCTACCTCACCAACGCCCTCGAACCTTGGATGAGACAGCTTCCTTTCATTGAGTTCGCAGCTCTCGCGCACGAAGCCGCGGCCGTGAACGAAATCAAGCGGTGCAAGCGCTTCACCGTTGTGATCGGCAATCCTCCGTATGCGGGACATTCGTCAAATACGGGTGGATGGATTTCCCAACTAGTAAACGACTATTACTTTGTCGATGGCAGCCCACTCGGGGAGAAGAACCCGAAGTGGCTACAGGACGACTACGTTAAGTTCATTAGGTTGGGGCAGGTCTATATCACTCAATCCGGGATAGGTGTTCAAAGCTACATCACAAATCACGGCTACGTTGACAATCCTACATTTCGCGGAATGCGTCAGTGCTTTCTGCATTCGTTCAATGCCCTGAGTGTTCTGGATTTGCATGGCAACGCCACGAAGAAGGAATGCGCACCGGGCGGAGGCGACGATATCAATGTATTTGATATCAAGCAGGGCGTGGCGATATTTTCGGCACGAAGACTCAAAGCCTCGAATGAAGCCGCAGTCGTTAACCACGGCCATTTATACGGGACGCGAGAGCAGAAGTATGAGGCTCTGGCGAAAGGACCATTCTCTAGCTACCCACTCAAGTCAGCCCAGCCTGCCGCTCCGTTCTATCTGTTCTTTCCACAAGATACAGACTTACGGTCCGAATACTCCAGCCTCGTTCCGATTACCGAGTTTCTGCGGGTGAATGTCCTCGGCTTTCAGACACACAGAGACGAAGTTGCAGTGGCATTTACCGAGAAGTCTCTAAAGCAGCAAATTGCCGAATTTATGGGAAAGCCACCGAAGAAGAATGATTGGGACACCTACTCCGCGCGCTGTTCCTATCGGCTCTTCGATGTGCGCTGGGTCTATTTTTCCCCAGACGTATGTGATCGCCCGCGCCGGGAGCTTCTAACGCACGTCGTTCACCGAGAGAACCTTTGTTTCGGCGTTGGTCGGCAGGGTATTGCGGTTCAAGACCCTGTTTGGTCATTGGTTTCCGTTTCCCGATACTCTGTGGATGCGAACACCTTCCGTCGCGGCGGGATTAACATTTTTCCGCTCTACCTTTACGAAGATCCCGACGGCTTGGGATTAAACGAAGGCAGGCATACAAACTTCACTCCCCAGTTTCTCAACAAGTTCGCAGCGGCACTCTCGTTGCGTCAGCGGAAAAAGGGAGAAGTGCCCGCTGGCCTGACGCCCGAAGACATCTTCCACTACGCCTACGCGGTGTTTCACAGTCCCGGCTACCGGAGCCGCTACGCGGAGTTTCTGAAGATCGATTTCCCGCGCCTACCGTTGACCGGCAGCCTGGACCTGTTCCGCGCGCTGGCCCGGCTCGGCGGCGAACTCGTCGCCCTGCACCTGCTCGAGTCGCCCAAGCTAGCCCAGCCCATCACCGAGTTCATTGGCAGCAACAGGGAAGTCGCCAAGGTCGGCTATGCGGACGGCACCGTCTGGATCGACGCCAGCGGCACCAAGAAAGAGACCAGCCCCGGCACCAGCGGCTTTCGCGGCGTGCCGGAAGCCGTGTGGAACTTCCACATCGGCGGCTACCAGGTCTGCGAGAAATGGCTCAAGGACCGCAAGGGTCGCAGGCTCTCTGCCGACGACATCACCCACTACCACAAGATCGTCGTCGCGCTATCCGAAACCATCCGCCTGATGGCCGAGATCGACCGCGTGATCGATCAGGCCGGTGGTTGGCCAGGCGCTTTTCAGACCCAAGCTGCTGATTGAGGCTGACACTATGTCCAAAGGATTGCCCCAAACAGTCAAGGATCAACTCGAAAAATGTCGGGCGACCGCAATAGCAGCCGTCGATGTCTACAACCGCCCGGGGCCGCGATTCCGGACGGCACATTACATCGTACTAATCATGATGGCGTGGACAGCCCTATTCCACGCGATCTATTACAAAAGAGGAGAGAACCCCTGGTACAAAAAGAAGGGAAAGAACGCGAAGGGCGACCGGTATTTGCGAGTGGATGGTGATCCGAAGCACTGGGAGTTGTCGGAGTGTCTGAAGCGGTATTTTGGCGGTGATAATCCACCTGAACGGAAGAATCTGGAGTTCCTGATCGGCCTTCGGAACAAAATCGAACATCGGCACCTGCCCGATCTGGATGCGGGACTGTACGGCGAGTGCCAGGCAGCGTTGCTGAATCTGGAACAGCTCATCAGCAGCCAGTTCGGCCCGTCGTTTGCTATCGCCGATCAACTCGCTGTCGCGCTTCAATGCACTGGCGTGATCCCGGCCGAGAAGAAAAAAGCCGCCAAGGCGCTGGCCACTGCATCGGCGAAGTCGGTCAAAGAATATGTGGAAACATTCAGAGGAGGCTTGCCCTCGTCAACGCTCAACAGCACCAAGTACTCATTCAACGTTTTTCTGGTTCCAAAGGTCGCCAACAGGAAGGAGCTTGCGGACGCTTCGGTCACGTTCGTGAAGATCGACGAGGCGAATAGGGACGAACTTGAACGTATGGAGAAGCTGAACATCCTGATCAAGGAGAAACACATTCCTATCGCCAACCTGGGCTTGCACAAACCGGGGCAGGTAGTCACTGCTGTGAACGCCAAGCTCCCGCATCGCTTCACGCCCACCGCGCATACGAGAGCTTGGCGCTACTACAAGGTGAGGCCGCCAGGTGGAACGACGAAACCCGAGCAGACGCTCGGTCAGTACTGCGTTTACGACACAGCGCACAACGATTATCTGTACACGGATGCTTGGATAGCCAGGCTGATTAGCGAAATGGCCGACCCGATCCACTTCAACGCTGTAACCGGCTTTTCCCCAACGGTGAAGTCGTCGCAGGCATGACACTCTCACTCGACTCAGATAAGCCGGCCGATAATTCGGCGCTGCACTTCTTTGTAGACGAGGCCGGCGATCCGGTTCTGTTCGATGGCAAGGGCCGCATTCTGGTCGGTACTGAGGGCTGCTCCCGTACTTTCATCGTCGGCAAGCTGGACGTGGCCGATCCAGCGGCGCTGCAAACGGCCTTGGAAGCCTTGCGCGCCGATCTGCTGACCGACCCTTATTTCAAGCGCGTGCCCTCGATGCAGCCGCAACGCGGCAAGACGGCGGTGGCCTTTCACGCCAAGGACGATGTCGCCGAGGTGCGGCGCGAGGTGTTTCGGGTGCTGAGGCAGCACGACCTGCGCTTCTACGCCGCCGTGCGCAGCAAATCGGCGTTGCTCGACTATGTGAAACAGCGCAACCAGCTCGAACCCGGCTACCGCTACCGGGGCGACGAACTTTACGACACGCTGGTCGAGGAGCTTTTTCGCCGCTATCACCCCTTTGCCGACCAACTCAACATCGTCTTCGCCAGGCGCGGTAACAAGTCTCGGACGCACGCCTTTCGCGCCGCCATCGAGCGCGCGGAAGCGCGCTTCGAGCGCGATTTCGGCACCCGGCGGTCGGATGCCATTCACATCGTTGCCAGCACGCCACCCCAAAGCGCCGGATTGCAGACAGTCGATTATTTTCTGTGGGCGTTGCAGCGCCACTATGAACGCGGCGAGGGCCGCTACGTGGAACTGATCTGGGACAAGGTAGTGGAGGTGGACGACATGGACGCCGTCGCCGCCGGCCGCAAGGGCGTGGTCTACAAAAAAGATCGCCCCCTGATCGTGAACGACCAGGGGGCGACGGAATAGGGGGTGGGAGGTATAGGAGCCGCCAGCCGAGGCTGAGGGTTCACACGGCATGAAGCCGAATTTTGCCTCCGCACCGGACGGCAGTGTACCAAACCGATATGCGCCCGGCTCACCACGTCACCACGCTCGATCCCGAGCCACCGGCTGGCCCGGTTAGGGTCCTACAAACGCCTCGCCGCTTGTGCTTGTTGGTGCTATCTTGTGTACATTCGCACACGGAGGATTCCCATGAGCTCGACCATGACGGTTCGCCTCGAAGACGATGTCAAAAGCCGGCTCGATCAATTGGCGCAGGCGACCCGGCGCAGCAAGTCGTACCTGGCGGCCGAGGCCATCCGCGATTTCGTCGAGAACAACGAATGGCAGATTCGCGAAATCCAGACCGCCTTGCAGGAAGCGGACTCGGAAGACTTCGCCAGCGATGAAGACCTTGCCGTCCTGCGCGGTAAATGGCGGAATAAGGCACCGGTTTGATGCGCATCCGATGGTTGCGCACCGCACTGCGCAACCTCGACACTGAGGCCGCCTACATTGCCAGGGATGACCCCGGCGCGGCGCAGGTTGTCGTGCAACGCGTGCTGGATGCAGTAGCCGCGCTGGTGGAGCAGCCCGCTTTGGGACGCCCGGGTCGGGTGGCCGGCACGCGCGAACTGATGGTCCCGAAAACGCGGTACCTCGTCCCCTACCGCGTGCGTGGCCAGACAGTGGAAGTCCTGCGGGTTTTTCATACGTCCAGGCGCTTGCCCCAACAGTGGTAAAAGGAACAACCGCCGCGGATGTTTCCGATTAACGCGACCGCTACAAACCGGAGATTCATGAATGGATAGTTCACCACCCGTCGGCGATAGCGCGTTGAGCGACACTTCAGGTGTCGTACAAAAGGCGTTGGCGGTCAACCTCAGCCCGGCACAGTACGGCAGCATCGTCGAAATCGGCGCCGGCCAGGAAACGGCCCGCTATTTCTTTCGCGCCGGTGGCGCCGCGGGCACCGTGGCCAAGACCATGTCGGCCTACGACATGACCTTCTCCGACGCCATCTACGGCCGCGCCCCGGGCGGCCGCTATGTGAGCCGCACGCGCCTGAGACGCATGCTGGACCATGAGTTCGGCCTGCTGATCGAGCGCCTGGAAGGTCGCCGCGAGGTCGAAACCACTTTTTTTGCCTATGCCGCCACGGTCGCGGCGCAGGGTTTCAAGCACCGCCAGGAGTGCCACGGCTGGCTCGGCGTGCGCCTCCAGCTCGTACCCCAGGGACCACCGAACGACATCGTGCTCCATGTCCGCATGCTGGATCAGGACGCACGCGCGCAGCAGGAGGCGCTGGGCATACTGGGCGTCAACCTGATTTACGGCGCCTTCCACCATGCCGGCGCGCCGGAAAAGCTCATCGAAAGTCTCGCCGATGATCTGTCCGGTGGCGCCAGCGCCGGTTCGGACCGCATCGAGATCGACATGATCGAGTTCAGCGGTCCGGCGTTTGCCGGCTGCGAAAACCGGCTGCTCAATCTGCACCTGATCCGCAGCTGGCTGACGCGGGCGATCATGTTCGATCCCGACGGCCAGGTGGCGCAACCGGGCGAAGTGCTGCACCGCAAGGATGTACTGGCAGTGCGCTCGAACTTCCGCCCGGCAACACGCCGCCACGAGGACATGTTCCGCGCCGGTCTCGCCGCCTTTGACGGCCACAGCGAGGACGTACTGCCGGTCGCCGAGATGACCATGGCGACCGTCATGGAGGACGGCGTCCACGTCGACAACGCGGACTTCCTGGCCCGCGTCGATACCCTGACCGCGCTCGGCTACCATGTGCTGGTATCCGATTACCTGCGTTATTTTCGCTTGCGCGCGTTTCTGCGCCGCTATACCCAGGGGCGCATCGGTATCGTGGTGCGGCTCGACAATCTGCGCGATATCTTCAAGCCGGAGTTTTACTCCAGCCTCGAAGGCGGCATCCTGGAGGCCTTTGGCCGGCTGTTTTGCGATCAGACCTCGATGTACGTGTATCCCGGCAGAGCGGGCGATGGCAGCCTGATCACCGCGGACGACTTCATACCGGACCCCGAAGTGCACCACATCTACCGTCACTTGCAGGAGCAGGGCCGCATCCTGTCGCTGCCCGGCTTCAGCCCGGAGGTGGTGGATATCGACTGGCGCCAGGTATTGCCGGCGTTGCGCGCCGACGCCCCGGGCTGGGCCAGACAGGTGCCGCCGGTGGTGGCGGAGCTGATCCGCAATCGTGGCTTGTTCGGATATCCGCAAAAAGCCGTGGAGTAAGCGATGCGCAGCGCGGTCCCGCCGTTCGCCCTGACAGCTTGTCGCGTAGGCTGACTGGCACTCGAGAATAGGGCTGCTGGCCTCAGGGACAGACTGCCAGGATGGTCACGACGGGAATGTCACGACAGGACTGTCACCGCAGGAAACAAAGCTGGCGCACCCGAGAGGATTCGAACCTCTGACCTCTGCCTCCGGAGGGCAGCGCTCTATCCAGCTGAGCTACGGGTGCAAAACTTGTTACTTCGTTGACCGGCGCAGTGCCTGCTGACACTCCGTCCCGGCCACCGATCGCAGATCGGCGGCGTTCGCCGGGCGGCAAGCGGTGCTTGCCATACTACGCCCGGCTCACCCAGCTGAGCTACGGGTGCAAAACTTGTTACTTCGTTGACCGGCGCAGTGCCTGCTGACACTCAGTCCCGGCCACCGATCGCAGATCGGCGGCGTTCGCCG
>JBFXFL010000059.1:7191-11106 GCA_050179115.1 Porticoccaceae bacterium
CCCGAGATCCAGGCCCAGATTGCCGAACGTATCGCGCCCGAGGGTGAAATCGTCAAGCAGGGTGCAGCGGCACCCGCCGCCAGCGGTGCTGCACGGTCGGGCGAGGAGGTGTTTCAAGCCAAATGTGGGGTCTGCCATACCGCCGGTGTCGGCGGCGCGCCCAAGATCGGTTCCGCCAGCGACTGGGGACCGCGGATCGGGCAGGGCATGGACACTCTCTATGCCAACGCCATCAAGGGTATCAGGGGCATGCCGGCCAAGGGCCTGTGCATGGACTGCTCGGACGCCGAGCTCAATGCAGCGGTCGACTACATGGTTGGCAAGAGCAAGTAAGTTCCTACCCGGCAACGGGTCCGGAGTCAGCGCAAGGCCGCCCCAGTGGGCGGCCTTTTTGATGAAAGACTGCTGAAAACAATGCGACGCGGGACAGCTCGAAGATACACAGTCACTGGATCCCGAGCCATCGGAGCGACGAACAAAACCCCACGCCCGCGCCGATTCAGTACGGGTTCAGCACGTCGAGCCCGTAATTTCTCGTACCCTGATCGCGCTTTCGGCACACTGCCGACTGGCGATCGCGCAAAACCGGCCGACTGCACGCGGAACGGTGTCGCGACCGTGGCCCAAAATCCGCACGCCAAACCGAACCACCCATGAGCGACTGGTATTTTTATATCCTGCGCTGCGCCGACGGGAGTCTGTACAGCGGCATCACCACCGATATCGAACGCCGCGTACGCGAACACAACCAAGGCACGGCGGGCGCCCGCTACACACGCAGCCGCCGACCGGTCAGTCTGGCCTATAGTGAGCACCTGCCGGATCGCGCCCAGGCGTTGCGCCGTGAATACGCCGTCAAGCAGCTCGACCGCGCGGCCAAGCTGCAACTGCTGGCGAATGCCACCCCCCAACCGGATGACCTTCACTTGCCGGACAACGATGACATGAGCTTCGCCACTCTCGGCCTGATCGAACCCCTGCAGCGCGCGCTTGCCGAGCTGGAGCACCACACCCCGACGCCGATCCAGCGCCAGGCCATTCCGCCGGTGCTGGCCGGGCGCGACCTGATCGCGGCCGCGCAGACCGGCTCCGGCAAAACCGCGAGTTTCGCGCTGCCGCTGTTGCAGAAGCTCAGTGCCGGCGCATCGGCCAGCCCGAATTGCGTGCGCGCCCTGGTGCTCACCCCGACCCGCGAGCTGGCCCAGCAAGTGGCGGACAACCTCAAGACCTACGGCCGCCATCTGTCGCTGCGCATCACGGTCGCCTACGGCGGTACCAGCCTGAACCCGCAGATGATGGCGTTGCGGCGCGGCGCCGACATTCTGGTCGCCACACCGGGCCGCCTGCTTGATCTCTACGAGAAAAATGCGGTGAAGTTCCACGAGTTGCACATGCTGGTGCTCGACGAAGCCGACCGCATGCTCGACATGGGCTTCAATCGGGAACTACAGGAAATCCTGACCCTGCTGCCCCGCCGACGCCAGACGCTGCTGTACTCCGCGACCTTCTCCGACGCCATCCGCGAACTGGCCGCCGGCCTGCTGGACAAGCCCCGGCAGATCGACGCCAGCCCGCGCAACACCACGGTCGGCACCGTCAAACAGTGGCTGATCCCGGTGGACAAGCAGCGCAAACTGGAGCTCTTCTGTCACCTGCTGCGCAAGCGCCACTGGCCCCGGGTGCTGGTGTTCGCCAAGACCCGCAAGCGCGTGGACGAGCTGGTCACCAGCCTGAAATTCCAGAACATCAGCACCGATGCCATCCACGGCGACATCACCCAGGCCGCCCGCCTCGCCGCGCTCAAACGCTTCCAGGCCGGCACCGTGCGGGTGCTGGTGGCGACCGACGTGGCCGCGCGGGGACTCGACATCAGCGCCCTGCCGCTGGTAGTCAATCTCGACCTGCCCGTTGATCCGGAAGGCTATGTGCACCGCGTCGGGCGCACGGCGCGCGCCGGCGCCGCGGGCGAGGCGATCTCGCTGGTGTGCGCGGACGAGGCGGTCCAGCT
The DNA here is from genome assembly GCA_050179115.1 of Porticoccaceae bacterium. Classification (GTDB taxonomy): domain Bacteria; phylum Pseudomonadota; class Gammaproteobacteria; order Pseudomonadales; family Porticoccaceae; genus JAGPUQ01. Next base: position 9,200 of record JBFXFL010000059.1, read on the forward strand.
GAACGCCATCGAAACCCTGATCGGCAAACTGCTGCAGCGCCGGGAAATCCAGGGCTTCGAGCCCAGACACGCGGTGCCCGTCACCGGGCCCAACCAGCGTCCGCCCAGTCTGAAGGCGATGAAAGGCACCGCGAATAAAACCGGTGCCAGGAAGAAGCGGGTGCGCGCCGCCAAGGGCGCGCCGGCCGGCAAGAGGAAATCCGGCGGCAAACCCGGTCCCGGCAAGGCAGCCGCTGCCCACAAGCCGCCTAAAGCGCCTGTCTGATGAGTGCACGCCGCGTCGGGTTATCCGGCGGCGTGCAGGCGTGTATCATTCTGCACGACTCTGCCGCCACCCACGGGATGGATATACCAGCACCCCGCGGCGATGCGAGGAGAGGTTGCCATAAGAAGATCACCTGACCCGACTCCACTCCGAGTCTGACCCGCCGAGGATGCTATGACCATCAAAGTGAAAGCCGTGGTGCTCACCGCGAAAAACGAATACTCCGTACAGGAAATCGAGCTGGACCCACCCAAAGCCAATGAAGTGCGCATCCGCATGGCCGCGACCGGCCTGTGCATGTCGGACCTGTCGGTGATCAACGGCAAACTGCCGATGCCCATGCCCATCGTGCTCGGTCATGAAGGCGCCGGTGTGGTCGAGGAAGTCGGCCCCAATGTCACCAACGTGAAAGTCGGCGACCATGTCATCACCTCATTCATCCCCATGTGCGGAACCTGTCATTTCTGTCAGCACCAGGAACCCTGGCTGTGCACGGCGACGGACCTGTTCAGCGGCATGCAGCCCGATGGCACCAGCCGCGTGAAATTCAACGGCAAGCCCATCGGCGCGTTCGCCGCGCTGGGTAACATGGCCGAGCAGATCGTCTGCCCCGCCATGTGTGTGGTGCCGATCAAGAAGAAATACAGCCTCAGCGCGGCCGCCCTGGTGGGCTGCGGCGTGATGACCGGCGCCGGCGCCGCGCTCAACACCGCCAAGGTACAGCCGGGCAGCAGTGTCGCCGTGTTCGGTTGCGGCGGCGTCGGCCTGTCCGCGTTGCAGGGCGCGAAGATCGCCGGCGCCAATCCGCTGATCGCGGTCGATCTCAACGATGCCAAGCTGGAAGCCGCGCGCGAATTCGGCGCTACCCACACCGTCAACGCCGGCAAGGATCCGGTGGCCCAGATCATGGAAATCACCGGCGGCATCGGCGTCGACTATGCTTTCGAGGTGATCGGCATTCCGTCGGTTGTGGCCCAGGCCTATGCGGCGACCCGGCGCGGCGGCACCTGTTGTCTGGTGGGCGCTCCCGGCGCGACCGAAGAGTACAAGTTCAGCGGCCTCGAAATGGCGCTGTCCGCCAAGAAAGTCTGCGGCTGTATCTACGGCAGCACCAATGCCAAAGTGGATTTCGAGACCCTGCTCGGCTTTTACGAGACCGGACAACTCGATCTCGACCGCATGCAATCGCGCACCTACAAGATCGAGGAAGTCCACCAGGGCTTCGACGACATGGTCGCCGGCCGCAATATCCGCGGGGTGATCCTGCACGGTAAATGATGGTTGCCGACGCTGTCGGACGACACAGCACAAAAAGAAGGCCACCCTCGGGTGGCCTTCTGCGTTTGAAGTGCTTGCCGCTTTCTTTTGCAGCCTTTTGCAGCCTTTTGCAGCCTTTTGCAGCCAATTATTTGAGTGTCACAAACTCCTCGGCGGCCGTCGGGTGAATCCCGATGGTGCGATCGAAATCCGCCTTGGTGGCGCCCATCTGCACCGCCACGGCAAAGCCCTGAATGATTTCGCCGGCGTGATCGCCCAGCATGTGGCAGCCCAGCACGCGGTCGTCGTCGCCATTGACCACGAGCTTCATCAGGGCGCGCTCGTCGCCGCCGCCGAGGGTTGCCTTCAGCGGCCGGAAGTCGGT
>JBFXFL010000060.1:0-2964 GCA_050179115.1 Porticoccaceae bacterium
GGGGATTTCGGGTGTCGGTCATGGGTCCAGTTTCCTTCAACAGTGCATGCATCAAGTGCGAACGCTCAGCCAGATAGCCGCCGGGGCGCGAACCGCCTGCTAGAATCGCGTTCCGCCACGCGACGCCAGCCCGATCCAGTCCATGCGCATTCATCAGGTCAAAGGCCGGCTCGTCAACAGTTACATCATCGAGCAGGACCCAACCCAGCCGAACGGCGCCCTGTGTGTGGTCGATGTCGCCTGGCGGGGCGAAAAATATGTGCTCGGCCATGTGCGCGAAGTACTGGACCGCGACCCCGCCGATATTCGCCTGGTAGTCTGCACCCACGGCGATCCGGATCACAGCGGCGGCGTCAACGCGCTGGCACGGATCTGTGGCGCACAAACGGGCTTTCCCAAGGCCACCCACTCCCTGCGCCGCCACCTGATCGGAGACCCGGCCGGCCTGGTGATCAAACCCATCACCGCCCTGCTCGAAGGCCTGCGCCCGCGCGCCTGGGCCATGTACGCGAGCCCCGCCCGCAGCGCCCGCGCCCGGGAGTTGCCGATGTGGCTGCCCGAGCCGACGCCGGAACCTGACAACGCGCCCGGGTCGGGGGAGGCAGGTCGCCGCAAACCCGACCATCGCCTCAAGCACAACCGCGAACTGCCCGGCTTCCCCGGCTGGCAGGTGATCCATACCCCGGGCCATTCCTGGGACAGCGTCTGCTATTTCCACGTGGACAGTGGCAGCCTGATCAGCGGCGATACCCTGCTCGGCAGTCGCAGCAAAAGCCGGCTGGTGGCGCCCTCGGTGTATGCCAATCCGCTGCAGATGGCACGCACGCTGCGCCATCTCAAGGCGCTGCACCCGAGGGCGGTCTATCCCGGTCACGGCAGAGCGTTCCAGGGCGAGGGGCTGCTGGATCATCTATGACCCCCGCCCGCGGCCCGACATTTCCGCTGGCGCGCCGACCGGGCCCCGGTCCACAACGACATCATCACAGACGAGGCAACCATGGCGAGCCGCACGGGGATTGATTTCAGCCGCCGCCGGCTGTTGTGGGGAGCGACCGCCGGCGCTGGCGGCATTGCGCTCGCGGCGATCCTCTACCGGTTGAGAGCCAGCAAACTCCGGGATGAAACGCGCGAATTCCAGCGTGAGAGTCCTTACGGGCACCCGCGCCCCACCGCCGACCGCACCACGGGCCTGCCGCTCCTGATGCTGCCGCCGGACTTCAGCTACGCCTCGGCGGGCTGGTCCGGCGACCCCATGAGCGACGGGCACCTCACGCCCGACCGCCACGATGGCATGGCGGTGGTCCGGGTCGCATCCGGCGGCGAGATCACGCTGATCCGCAATCACGAACGCGGCCTCATGCCACCCGGCAGCGCGATGCCCTTCATCGGCGGCCCGGCGACACCCATCTACGACAGCTTCGTACTGCCGGACCAGATTGCCGGCAACGGCGGCGGCACCACGGCACTGCGTTTTCGCGAGGGCACGCTGATCGATGCGCGCGCCACCCTTGCCGGCACCCTGGTGAACTGCTCCGGCGGCCCGACCGGGTTCGGCTCCTGGCTGAGCTGCGAGGAGATCGTCCTGCGCGGTTCACTGCTGGGTGCGCGCGATCATGGCTATGTGTTCGAAGTCCCGGCACCCGAACTCGGCCCCGCCAGCGCCCGCCCGATCCGCGACATGGGCCTGATGCGACACGAGGCCGCGGCGCGCGATCCGGCCACCGGGCTGGTGTATCTCAGCGAGGACAACGGCTCCCATTCGGGCTTCTACCGCTTCACCCCCCACGACCGCGCGGCCCGCGTCGGCGCGCTGGAAGCCGGCGGACAGCTCGCCATGCTCAAGGTGGTCGGGCGCGACAATGTCGATCTCACCGCGCCCGAGATGGGCGCCAGCTTCGCGGTCGAGTGGGTGCCGATCCCCGATCCCGCGGCCGATCCCGAGCGTCTGGAAGCGCCGGTTCCCGGCCTGCCCAAGATCCGGGGTGCCGGCAAGTCGGGACCGTTTTTGCAGGCTGAAGCGCGCGGCGCCGCTGGTTTCAGCCGCGGCGAGGGCTGCCAATACCACCAGGGCGTGATCTATATGGTGGACACCAGTGGCGGCGCGGCCGGCGCGGGAGCGGTGTGGGCTTATCAGGATCGGCCGGCGCAAGGCGGCAGCCACGGCACTCTGACCGCCATCTTCGTCGCGCCGAACGAAGCGACCGCGGACAACCCGGACAATATTGCCATCAGCCCGCGCGGCGGCCTGCTGCTGTGCGAGGACGGCAGCGGCCGCGGCGACGCAAACGAGGTAGCGGGCAACCGCCTGCTCGGACTGGACGCCGCCGGCCGCACCTTTGCCTTCGCCGAAAACAACCTGGTACTCGACCGCGCGCCACCGGCCCGGCCCTGGGTCGCTCCCGGCGACTACCGCCGTGTCGAGTTCACGGGGGCGTGCTTCGACCCCACCGGCCGCTGGCTGTTCGTCAACATCCAGACCCCGGGCGTCACCTTCGCCATTACCGGACCCTGGGAGCGCGGGACGCTCTGACCGCGCACTCCGCACCCGGCCGGTGCCCGGCTCAGCGCGGTGCTACCATCGCTCCCCTACCCCGGGCGGAGCGCGCAACCGTGGCGGAGACTTCAGCGATCGACCACCTCACCCAACTGCTGACGACCTGCCGTCGCGCGGTGGTGTTCACCGGCGCCGGCATCAGCACCGAGTCGGGGATTCCGGATTTCCGCAGTCCGGGAGGCCTCTGGTCCAGATACAAGCCGGTGCTGTTCGATGACTTCCTGCGCTCGGAAAGCGCGCGCCGCGATGCCTGGCGGCTCAAGTTCAAGTTCGACGAAGCCCTGCGCGCAGCGCTGCCCAATCGCGGTCACCGCGCGGTAGCGGAGCTGGTGCGCCGGGGCGCGGTGACGAACGTCATCACCCAGAATGTCGACGGCCTGCACCAGGCCGCCGGGGTGCCGGAGGCACAG
>JBFXFL010000060.1:3064-10467 GCA_050179115.1 Porticoccaceae bacterium
GCGCGCAGCGCTGCCCAATCGCGGTCACCGCGCGGTAGCGGAGCTGGTGCGCCGGGGCGCGGTGACGAACGTCATCACCCAGAATGTCGACGGCCTGCACCAGGCCGCCGGGGTGCCGGAGGCACAGGTCATCGAGCTGCACGGCAATGGCACCTATGCCCACTGCCTCGATTGCGGCGAACGTCATGATCTCGCGCCCATCCGCGCCGCGTTTCTGCGCGACGAGACCCTGCCGCTGTGCGGGCGGTGCGGCGGACTGGTCAAGACCGCGACCATCTCCTTCGGCCAGCCGATGCCGGAAGACGCCATGGCGCGCGCCGCGCAGGCGACGCTGGCCTGTGATCTGTTTCTGGTGCTGGGGTCCTCGCTGGTGGTCCATCCGGCGGCGGAGTTCCCCGCGCGCGCCAAGCGCCAGGGCGCACCCCTGGCGATCGTGAATGCCGAGCCGACGCCGCTCGATTCGATTGCGGATCTGGTGATTCATGCCGCCATCGGAACTGCGCTGGGCACTGCCGCGGACGTTGCATAGCTGGCCATCGGCGCCGCGAGATCCGGCTTTGGCCAGTCCCCGTTGGCCAAGCCCCGCTGACACGGCCCGCTGACACGGCTCGCACCGCTGCGGGCTGCGTCAAGTTGACAAGCGCAGGCCGTCTTGCGAGTGTGCGGCGCCGACAACAACCAATAACTCTGAACCGGAGGACCTATGGCCGAGGCAGACCCTCAGGCGGCGCGGACGGATGCGGTGTATCACCACGATGGGGCGGAAAACCTGCCGGCCCATTCCCATCACGATGTCGAGGTGCTCGCGGAGGACCGCGCGCGACGCTACTGGCGCGCGAATCTGCGGGTGCTGACCACCTTGCTCGGCATCTGGGCGTTCGTCGCCTTCGGCTGCGGCATTGTGCTCGGCGATTGGCTCGACCAGTTTCATATCGGTGGCTTCCCGCTCGGCTTCTGGTTCACCCAGCAGGGTGCGATGCTGGTGTTCGTGGCGCTGATCGCGGTCTATCACCTGTGGATGTCGCGCATCGAGCGCGCCCACGGCGTGGATGACGATCCCGATCGCAACCTGCCATCCGCCGGAAAGCCCGGCCGATGAGCACCCAGGCCTACAGCTTCCTGTTTGTCGGACTGTCGTTCGCGCTCTATATCGGCATCGCCTTCTGGTCGCGCGCCGCCTCCACCCGCGAATTCTATGTCGCCGGCGGCGGTGTGCATCCGATCGTCAACGGGATGGCGACCGCGGCGGACTGGATGAGCGCGGCCTCGTTCCTGTCGGTGGCGGGATTGATCGCCTTCGCGGGCCGCGACGGGTCGGTCTACATCATCGGCTGGACCGGTGGCTTTGTGCTGCTGGCGTTGCTGCTCGCCCCCTACCTGCGCAAGTTCGGGCGCTTCACCGTGCCCGAGTTCATCGGCGATCGCTATTACTCGAATGCCGCGCGGGTGGTCGCGGTGATCTGTCTGCTGCTGATTTCCTTCACCTATATCGCCGGCCAGATGCGCGGCGTGGGTATCGTGTTTTCGCGGTTCCTCGAAGTGGACATCAACACGGGCGTGGTGGTCGGCATGGCCATCGTGTTCGTGTACGCCGTGATGGGCGGCATGAAGGGCATCACCTATACCCAGGTGGCCCAGTACTGCGTGCTGATCTTCGCCTTTCTGGTGCCGGCGGTGTTCCTGTCGATCATGTGGACCGACAACCCCATCCCGCAGCTCGGTTTCGGCAGCCGTCTCAACGACGGTTCCGGCCTGACCGTGCTGCAAAAGCTCGATCAGGTCACCACCGAACTGGGTTTCAGCGCCTATACCCAGAGCAACCGCAGCGTCATCGATTCCGTCGCCATTGTGACCGCGCTCATGATCGGCACTGCCGGTCTGCCCCATGTGATCGTGCGTTTCTTCACCGTGCCCCGGGTGTCGGATGCGCGCCGCTCCGCGGGTTGGGCACTGGCGTTCATCTGCGTGATGTACACCACCATCCCGGCGGTCGCGGTGTTTGCACGCCTCAACCTCTCGGAAAGCGTGAATGAAACGCCCTATGCGAGCGCACCGGCCTGGGTGAAGAACTGGGAGAACACCGGCCTGATCGCCTGGCAGGACAAGAACGACGACGGCATCATCCAGTACCGCGCCGGTGCGCCTTTCGCGCCGGCCAAACCCGAGTTCACCGCAGCGCGCGGCCGCCACGGCGAGCGCTTGCTGCGCAATGCGCCCAGCGCCAGTGCCAACGAAATTTATGTGGACCCCGACATCATGGTGATGGCGAACCCGGAAATCGCCGGCCTGCCCGGCTGGGTCATCGGTCTGATCGCCGCCGGCGCCATCGCCGCCGCACTGTCCACCGCCGCCGGGCTGTTGCTGGTGATTTCCAGTTCGGTTTCCCACGACCTGCTCAAACGCACGTTCGCGCCGACCATCAGCGAGCGCTCCGAGCTGCGGTTGGCACGCCTGGCGGCGGTGGCGGCGATTCTCGTGTCCGGCTGGTTCGGCATCAATCCGCCCGCCTTCGTGGCCCAGACCGTCGCCTTCGCCTTTGGTCTGGCGGCGGCCACGCTGTTTCCCGCCATCGTGCTCGGGATATTTTCCAAGCGCGTCAACCAGCCGGGGGCGGTGGCCGGGATGCTGGCGGGACTGGTGTTCACGCTCGGCTATATCGTCTACTTCAATTTCATGGCACCGGAACTGAACCGACCGGAACACTGGTTGCTCGGCATTTCGCCGACCGGGATCGGCGCCCTGGGCGCGCTGCTCAACGTCGCGGCAACGGTCGTCGTCAGCCGCGTCACCGCCCCGCCACCCGTCGCCGTGCAGGAAATGGTGGATGACCTCCGCATTCCCTCCGGCGCCGGCATCGCTCACCGCCACTGACAGGAAACATTCCATGTCCGATCAACGCAGGGACACCGCCGAGCAAGCGGACTTCCGCACTCACTGCCGCGCCTGGCTGGCCGCCAACCCGCTACCCGACGCGCCGGTGCGCTTGCCGCAGTCCGCCATCGAGATCATGCACACCACCCAGCTCGACTACTTGCGCGAGTGGCAGCGTCTGGCCTACGAGGCCGGCATGGTCGGCTGCGATTACCCGGTGGCCGAAGGTGGCGGCGGCCGCACGGATTGCCAGATCGTCGCCAACCAGGAGATGCAACGCGCCGGGCGACCCTTTCTGCCCAACATTCTCGGCCTCGGCATGGCCGCGCCCACCATCCACATCCACGGCAGCCAGACCGTGCGCGAAACCCTGCTGCCGCGGCTGTTTTCCTGCGCCGACATCTGGTGCCAGGGTTTCAGCGAGCCGGGCGCCGGCTCTGATCTCGCCAATGTGCAGACCTTCGCCGAACGGCGCGGCGACCGCTGGGTGATCAACGGCCACAAGGTGTGGACCTCGCTCGCCCATTTCGCCGACTGGATGATCCTGCTCGCGCGCAGCGACCGCGCGAACAAGTACGAGGGCATGACCTACTTCGTGGTGCCCATCAAGGCCGAACTCGGGCGTTCGGTGACGGTGCGCCCGCTGATCAAGATCACCGGCGAGACCGGCTTCAACGAAGTGTTTTTCGACAATCTGGAAATCCCCGATGACTACCGCGTCGGCGCGGTCGGCCAGGGCTGGCAGGTGGCGCAGACCACGCTGCTGCACGAGCGCGGCGCGGGGCCCATGGTGACGCCGTCGAGCGGACGCGGCGGCGATCCCGAGCGGGCAATCGCCGATGCCTACGGCCTCCTCGAACTCGCGCGCAAATCCCCGCGCGCCGGCAAGACCGCGGCGGACGACCCGGTGCTGCGCGATCGCATCATGCAGCTCATCATCCGCCAGGAGGGCTCACGCCAGGGCGCGCGGCGGGCGCGGGTGGCGGCGCTGTGCGAGCACCCGCAGCGGATTCCGTTGCAGGCCAAGCTGGTGATGTCCGAAATCCGCCAGGATGTCTGCGCGCTCGCGATGGAAATCCAGGGGGCCGCCAGTTCGCTTGCATTCAGCGATGCCAATGCCCCGGACGGCGGCGAGTGGGCGCTCGGCTACATGAACTCCTACGGCGTCACCATCGCCGCCGGCACCAACGAAATCCAGCGCAATATCCTCGGCGAGCGAGTGCTGGGGCTGGCCAAATCGAAATAGGTAAAAGCCGAAGTACATAAGAAATCCAGATCAGGAAACAAGAGACCCGCACCATGACCCAGCCCAAGGACTTCGGCTTCGACGACGATGCCGCCATGCTGCGCGATACCGCGCGCAAATTTCTCGTCGACAATTTACCGACGGACAAACTGCACCGCCTGGTCGCCGCCAATTCCGACCCCTACCGCGCACCCGCCTGTGACTGGGACCAGGCCCTGTGGCGGCAGATCGTCGAGCTGGGCTGGACCACGGTGGCCGTGCCCGAAGCCGACGGCGGCATGGGCATGAACCTGACCGCGCTCGCCGCCCTCGCCGAAGAGGTCGGCCGCGCCGCACTGCCCTCGCCCTTTATCGCCACGGCGCTCGCCACGCTCGTGCTGCGCGAATGCGGGACCGAGCCCGCGCGCAAACTGCTCGGCGAAATCGCCACGGGCCGCGCCGCGACCTTGGCCACCATCCCGCGCAGCGGTGCCTGGGAAGTGGACGCCTGCGATGTGCGCCTCGAAGACGGCAAGCTCCAGGGCGGCGCCTGGTTCGTGCAGGACGCCCGCAAGGCCGACGTGCTGATCGTGAAAGCCGCGAGCGCCAACGGCATGGCGCTCTGCGCGGTGCCGGTGAACAGCGCGGGCGTCGAAATCGTGCCCGACGCCATCATCGATCTGACCCGCGATCAGGCGCATATCCGGTTCAACGGTGTCGCGGTAGGGCCAGACCAGTTGCTCGCCGCGCCGGGCACCGGCGCCGCCGCGATCGAGGCCGCCGAACCCGCGCTGCTGACCATTGTGGCGGCCGACATGTGCGGCGCTGCCGAGTGGCTGTTGCAGACCACCGCCGAATACGCCCGGTTGCGCGAACAGTTCGGTCATCGGATCGGTTATTTTCAGGCCGTCAAACACCCGCTCGTCAATCTGATGATCGCGCTCGATCAGGCCAAATCCCTCGTTTACAACGCCGCCTGCGCGGTGGACAACGAACCGGAGCGGGCGCCTGCCTTCGCGCGCATGGCCAAGGCCGCGGCGTCCGATGTCGCCGCCTATGGATCAAACCGCGCGATCCAGTTTCACGGCGGTATCGGCTTTACCTGGGAATGCTCAGTACACCTCTACACCAAGCGACAGAAGCACAACCAGATGTTTTATGGAGATGCGAGTTATCAGCGCGCCAAACTGGCGGAGTTGTTGATGGGGCCAGTGGGGTAGCCAGTGGGGTAGCCAGTGGGGTAGGTAGAACGTCGGGAACGACGCAGGGGCGGTCGGTTTTACCTACCGCCTTCCCTACCGTGGAGGTCTGATCCTGCTTTTCAGCGCGGGTTACCGGCATCAAGGGAAAACCGGATACGCCGATGACTCCATGGGTCCCATTAACGTTGGGCCGGATTTTCCACCTGCGCCTGCGGACACTCACCACATCAAATCATCGGGCACCGGATAATCCGCGTAGGGATCGCTTTCCGGATTCTCCTGCGACGACGGCACATTGAAGACCACCACACAATCCGGGTCGCGCCGGGCGATTTTCTCGGCAGTCACCGATGGCACCAGTTCGTAGGTCTGATCGAATCTGACCACCGCCAGGACGCCGCTGATGATCTGGGCGCGCTGCGCCTTGTGCAGAGCAATTTTCTTTATCTTGCCGGCGTCGACGAACTGAAACGTACTGTCGCCGCCGCTGCGCGCCAGCCGCTGGGTTTCGATCAACTGGCGTATCTGGGCGATCTGGGCCCTGCGCTCACGCTCCGCCACCTGTTCGCGATTGCGGTCGCGGTCGCTTTCCGCCTTGTGCTGCTGGGCCAGACGCGCCTGTTCAGCCACGGCATCCGGCGTATTGCCGCGCTGCGCCTGCCGCTTTTCCTTGGTCGCTTTCTTGATCTGATGAGGCTTGACCAGGCCCGCCTTGAGCAACTGGTCTTGCAGGGGATTGGCCATGGTCGTCACGCCCTGTGGATGAAGTGATCCGGCAACCCGGGCGCACTGCCGGCTGAACTGGCCGGGACGCGGGATGCCCTCATGAGCGGCGCATAGTGCCCCATTTGCGCGGACGATGGGTAGGGGAAGACAGGTCCGGCACGGACCCCGCCCGCTGCGGAGGCAATCGCGTTACGGCACGGGGTCGGCGGGCAGCCTCGGTCGATAACCCCGCACGGACACAATCGCCTGGTGGTCGTGCGGGCGAGACACGCGGACAACACAACCGGCGACGCCACCAATGGTGGGCACGGCCATGTGGCCTTTGCCCATGGCTACTGCCGCGGAATGTTAGGGCTGGGTACCTATCGGTTTAACAGCACGTCTGATGGTTCTGTGACCGTATGATAATAGGAGATTATTGTATCTGACAAATCGTTTTGAAGTTATCCGTACTGCCTTCGGTTCCAGCGTTTGGGAGCGGAACTCCTCGATATTGGGCGACAACCATGGCGCCCCTTCTTCCGCGTGCAAATTCGCTGTCAGTAAGCAACAAGTAGTTCCGACCAGCGTAAGAAAAAGGCCGAATTTCCAGCAGGGCTAAGTTACGAGAAAGATAAGGCCAAGAACCAAAAGAGTTAATACCTCTCCACGCGGCTCGATCGGCCCGCGTCACTGTATCGGTGGGCGCGGAAGGTGCCTTACCTTGTGGGAAGACAAACAAAAATTCTCCCGTCGTCGAGTGGAACATGATGGATTCCCGTAACAGTGTTTCGGCGCGACCATCGTTGTCGATGTCAAACTCGACTGACTCGGCGTTCAAAATGTGTCTTTCGCCTCGATCGTGCACAAACGTATACGAGACACGCCGCCACGCCAGATTTGGCAGGAAGGCAAAGTTGAGAGGCAGAAACTGGTCGTTAAGGGATTGCTGCGTCTCATGCAATACGAATTGGCAGACAGAGCGATTCTTACCAACTATCAATGAGACCCGAGCCTCCTTGGCGTCTGTTGGACACCAGGCAAGAGACACAAGCAAGAGCGCGACCATACTCATGCGCATAGTGTTGGCTCTAACGTAATGCCTAAGGAAGCTCTGAATAACTCCCCGATTTTGCGATAATTATGGGGTCGAGACCAACCGGTGTTATCCATGACTCAGTTGACCTTTGCCGAAGCCCCAACTGAATCTCCAGTGGTCGGTTTAGTAGGAATCCAGGAAACGACGCGAGGTATTAATGGCGCGATAGCTGTATGAGCTTCCCTCTATTTTTCGTCTTCCAACCCAACGGCATTATGCCGCCAATTCTTTCTCATGCTGAGTGCTGATCCAGTTTTCCAGGAATTTCATGGGCGAGACGTAGCCGAGCGTGGAATGCTGC
>JBFXFL010000061.1:0-10311 GCA_050179115.1 Porticoccaceae bacterium
GCGGCAAACTGGCGCGAGCAATACAGGCAGTGAAAGCGGTCCCGGGCAAACAGCGCCGGATTGGTGAGCGGATAATTGGTCCGCGGCCGCGCCATCTGACCACCGCCGCAGGCAATGATGCTGGGCAGTTCGATCAGCGACCGCGCCCCGGTCGCACGGCTCAGGCCGCCGTGAACTTTCTGCACGATATCGCCCAGCGACCAGGCCACGAGATCGCGTGCATAGAGGCAGACCGCCTCCTGCCAGTTGAGCCACTCGATCGGCAGGCCCGCGAGATTCAACCGCAGTATTTTCGGCTGCCGGTCGACCACCATGAGTTCCGGCACGAGACTCATGCGGCCTCGCTCACCGGCACGCGCCGAACCAGCAACCCCTCTCCGACGCCGCGCAGCGCAACCAGCCACGCTGCCCTGCCGGATGGCACAGCATTCGCGAGCAATCTCGCTGACATCGATCGTGCGCTGAAGTCGGTACCCTCCACCAGTCGACGCAAACCGTGCCCCATCATAGGGAACCGCGAAAGGCTGTCAATATAGCGGCCTGCGCCGCGCCTGTGCGGGTCTGCGGCAAGGGAAACTGGAACCCCGCAAAAGAAAAGCGCCCTTTTGCTGGAGAAACAAAAGGGCGCCAAAGGCATTGCGAAAGAAATGGAGCTACCAAACGCTTCACTAGATCAAGAACAACGCGGGGAATATCCTGCGACTTCCCTGTCCCCGCCTGAAGACATCCTTTCCAGGCTCCGGGCTCCCTCAGCGGCAAAGCACTCCATGTGCCCCGACTCCCCGCGCGCCAGTCAATCCGTGCCGGCTGCCCGTCCCTGCGCAACATCCCGTCCTCCGGCAACCAATCCTTGCGCCAGAGCAACATCCGTATTCCGCGTGTCCTTGCGGGTGACATCATGTGGCGCAACCCGTGTAACTCCCAGTCCGAAAATGCCTCGCCCTGCTGTAGGATATATCGCACACGCCCATCACGTTGACCGCCTCTGAGCCCTCGGTTAGGGTGCTGGCTGGATCACTCGCAACCGGGAACTGGCTTGGCTACCCGAAAGAAAGCACCGGATTTTGAAGCGAATCTGTCCCAACTTGAGGCCATCGTCGCTGTGCTGGAAGAAGGCAAGCTCAGTCTGGATGAAGCGCTGGACCGCTTCGAGCAAGGGGTTCGCATCACCCGGCAATGCCAGCAGGCGCTGCGGGAAGCCGAACAACGGGTGCTGTTACTCACCCAGGGCGATGCGGGTGAAAGCCCGACCGCGACTGCTTTTCCCGTCTCCTCCGGAGAGGCTGACGACGAGTGACCGGTACCCTGACGGACTTCCTCTCCGCATGCCGCGCCCGGCTGGAACCAAGACTCGCTGCCACCCTGGCCGCTGACCGCTCCCCATCCTATGTCCCGGATACCGACCCGCCTCCGTTGATCGCCGCCATGGAACACAGCCTGCTGGGCGGCGGCAAACGCCTGCGCCCCTGCCTCGCCTATGCGGCGGCGGCAGCAGCGGGAGAACCTTCGGCCGCCACCGATCAGGTAGCTGTGGCCGTGGAATTGCTGCACACCTATTCGCTGATCCACGATGACCTGCCCGCCATGGACGACGACGACCTGCGCCGCGGCCGCCCCGCCTGTCATCGCGTGTTCGGCGAGGCGATGGCAATCCTGGCCGGTGACGCGCTGCAGGCGCTTGCGTTCACGCAGCTCAGTGCCATCGATTCGTTGCCGGCCCAGGCAACGCTGCGCCTGATCCAGCGACTTGCCCACGCGGCGGGGGCACAGGGGATGGTGTTGGGGCAGGCCATGGACCTCCAGGCCACGGGAAAAAAACTGGATCGGAGCGCGCTCGAAACCATGCACCGCCGCAAGACCGGCGATCTGATTGCCGCCAGCGTGGTCATGGGCGCCATTTCGGTCGGCACGGAAGACGCCGCCCTGCTCGCTGCCCTCGATGCCTACGGCCATCAGCTGGGGCTCGCCTTCCAGGTACGCGATGACCTCCTGGACGCGGAGGAAAGCACGGTTACCCTCGGCAAGCACAGCGGCGCCGATCAACGTCTGGGAAAGGCAACCTTCGTCACCTTGCTGGGCCCCGAGGCAGCGCGCGCCAGTCTGCGCGAGCTGCACGCCCGCGGTCTGGCTGCGATAGCGCACCTCGACGCGCGCGCCGAGCCCCTGCGCCAGCTCGCCGACTATGCGGTAGCCCGGCGCGACTGATTCTGGCACGGGCATTTGCGGTAGAATTCCCGCCCCCGCGCACCCCCTCCTGCCATGGCACTCAGCTTTACCGACATTCCCCGGGTCCGCCCCGCTACACCGCTGCTCGACACCATCGCGAGCCCGGTGGCGCTGCGCTCCTTGGGGCTCGACGAACTGGAACTGCTCGCCGATGAATTGCGCGCCTATCTGCTCTACGCCATCGGCCAGACCGGAGGCCATTTTGGTGCCGGTCTCGGCGTAATCGAACTCACCATAGCATTGCACCATGTCTTCAACACCCCCGACGACCGACTGGTGTGGGACGTCGGCCACCAGACCTACCCCCACAAGATCCTCACCGGGCGACGCGAAGAGATTCTGAGTGTGCGCCGGGGCGGCGGCATCGCGGGGTTTCCCAAACGCAGCGAAAGCGAATACGACACCTTCGGTGTCGGCCATTCCAGCACCTCGATCAGTGCCGCCTTGGGCATGGCGCTTGCCGCGCACCTGGCGGGCAGCGACCGGCGCGCCATCGCCGTGATCGGCGACGGTGCGATGACCGCCGGCATGGCTTTCGAAGCACTGAATCACAGCGCCCACCTGGACCTCGACCTCCTGGTGGTGCTGAACGATAACCAGATGTCGATCTCCCGCAATGTGGGAGGGCTCTCCACCTATTTTTCCAAGCTGTGGTCGAGCCGGATCTACAACTGGGTGCGCGAGGCCGGCAAGCGCGTGCTGAAAGCCTTTCCCTCCACCGCGACCCTGGTGCGCAAGACTGAGGAGTTGATGAAAGCTCTGGTCGCGCCCGGCATCGTGTTCGAGGAGCTCGGTTTCACCTATATCGGCCCCATCGACGGCCACAACCTGCCGCTCCTGGTGAACACCCTGACCAACCTCAAGCAGGTGACGGGTCCGGTGCTGCTCCATGTCGCCACCGTCAAGGGCAAGGGTTTTCTCCCCGCCGAGGCCGACCCCATCGGCTACCACGCGCTGACCAAGATCGAACCGACCGCGCCGCCGGTCCCGCCCGCGCCCCGCAAACCCCCCGCGCCCGGCAAACCCAAGTATCAGGATCTGTTCGGCGCCTGGCTGTGCGACATGGCCAGCGCGGAACCACGCCTGGTGGGCATCACTCCGGCGATGGCCGAGGGTTCGGGGATGATCGAATTCGCCCAGCGCTTTCCCGAGCGTTTTCAGGATGTCGCGATCGCCGAGCAACACGCCGTCACCCTGGCCGCCGGTCTCGCCTGCGCGGGGATGAAACCCGTGGTGGCGATCTACTCCACCTTCCTGCAACGCGCCTACGACCAGCTCATCCATGATGTCGCCTTGCAGAATCTCGATGTACTGTTCGCCATCGACCGCGCCGGGCTGGTGGGCGAAGACGGCCCCACTCACGCCGGCAGCTTCGACCTGAGCTATCTGCGCTGCATCCCCAACCTGATCGTGATGGCGCCGTCCGACGAAAACGAGACCCGCCAACTGCTCAATACCGGCTTTCGGCATCCGGGTCCGGCGGCGGTGCGCTACCCGCGCGGCACCGGTCCGGGCGTCGCCGTCGATCCCGGCCTGGAGCCGCTACCCATCGGCCGCGGCCGCCGGTGCCGCAGCGGGCGCGCCATCGCGCTACTCAATTTCGGTGCCCTGCTGCCTACCGTGCTGGCGGCGGCCGAGCGCCTGGATGCCAGTGTCGCGGACATGCGTTTCGTGAAGCCCCTGGATGTCGATCTGATTGCGCAACTGGCGGACACTCACCAGTTGCTGATCACCGTGGAAGACAATGTCATCGCAGGGGGTGCCGGGGCCGGCGTCGCCGAGTACCTGGCGGCTTGCGGCCGCACCAGCCCCATCCTGCATCTGGGGTTACCCGACGCCTTCATCGAGCACGACACCCGGAGCGCGCAGTTGACGCGGGTGGGACTGGATGTCGACGGCATCTGTCGCGCGGCAGGCGCGCGCGCCACCCTGCTCGGTATCGCGATCGCGCCGCCAGTGACCCGGGCCACGCGCGGCTGAATCAGTCCCGCCCGAAGGGCGGCAGCGCCGCCAGCAGTTCACGTCCGTAGCTTTTCGAGATCAGCCGCCGATCCAGAATGGTGACCCGGCCGCTGTCTACCTCCGTGCGCAACAGGCGTCCGCAGGCTTGCACCAGACGCAGGCAGGCGTCGGCGAGCGACAGGGTGCGAAAGGCGTTGCCGCCGCCGGCCTGGATCCACTCCGCACGGGCCTCCTGCACCGGATCGTCGGGGACCGCGAACGGCAGTTTGGCGATGATCACGTGACGGCAGTAATCGCCCGGCAGATCGATACCCTCGGCAAAGCTCGCCAGACCGAAGATCACGCTACGCTCGCCGCCATCGACGCGCGTCCGGTGGCGGGCGATGATCTCCGCCACCGGCAGTTCGCCTTGTACCAGCAGGCACTCCGCCAGCGCCGCGGGCAAGGCCTCACGCACCCGCTCCAGTTGCTGTCGCGAGGCGAACAGCACCAGGCTGCCGCCGGACTCCATGCCCAGCAACGCCGGCAGCAGGGCGATCACCGCCGCGGTGTGGGCTTCATTGTCGCCGCCATCGACGGCCTCCGCCGGAATTGCCAGCACGGCACGCCGCCGGTAGTCGAAGCCGCCCGCCAGCGCATGGGTGGCACTGCCTTCCGGAATGCCCGTATCCAGCCGCAGGCGGTCGAAACTCCCCAGCGACCGCAGGGTGGCGGAAGTCAGCACCGCCGCATGGCAGCGCGACCAGAGCTGCTCGGCAAGCATATGCCCGGCGCTGACCGGCGTGATGACGACCCGCAGCTCGCCATTCGCCTCGCGCGCCACCCAGCGCGCCAGCGGTGGGGCAGCGGGCAGGTCGGGCTCGGCCATGGCCCGCCACAGCCGCGCGATCCCCTCGGCGCGGCCGAGCCATTGGCCCACCGCCTGGAAATGTGCTTCGAGTTCCGGCCGGGGGAGCGGGAATTCCGTTTTTTCCAGTGCCGCCTCCAGGCCCTCGCGGCAACGCTCCAGATTTTGTACGAGACTGCCGAAGCACGCCGCCAGCTCGCTGCTCGGGACGCGCAGTGCATCCGGTACCAGGCCGCCGGCAAAGCGGTAGCGGGAATTCCGGGCGTCCGCCAGCAGCAGCGCGAACAAAGGCATGGTCTGTCGCAGCAGGAGCGCCGCGGCGGCCGCCGGGGGGACCAGTGCCTGCGCGCGGGCGGCATCCTCCGGCGCCACCGCCAGCCGGGCGGCGTTGCGCGCGCTCTGGGTCTCCAGCCGTTCCAGCCAGTCGCCGGTCGCCACCAGTCCGCATTGGGCGCCGAAGTGGGCCAACGCGGTGTCCCCGAGCCGGTGAGCTTCGTCGAACACATAGATGGTTTCTTCCGGCGCCGGCAACACCACGCCGCCACCGAGCGCCAGATCCGCCATCACCAGATCCTGGTTGGCGACGATGCAATCCGCCGCATCCACCGTCGACCGCGCACGGTAATAGCAGCAGGATGCGATCAGGCGACAGCGCCGGCCGCCGCACTGACGGCCGTCGATGGAGAGCGCCCGCCACAGGGAATCGGGCAGGGTTTGCTCCCAGCGGTCACGATCGCCGTCCCATTCGCCCTCCCGCCAGGCGCGGCCCAGCGCTTCGATGCGCCGTTCGTCACCGGCACCCGGCACGAACGCGAGCTCATCCTCGAACAGGAACTGGCCACTGCGCGTCTGGCTGGTCTGGGCCTCGCACTGCTCCAGCCGCAGCGGACACAGATAGCGGCCGCGACCCTTGGCAAGTGCAAAGGCATGATCCCAGCCGGTTGCCGCCAGCAGATCGGGAATGTCGCGGTCCACGAGTTGCGCCTGGAGCGCCACGGTGCCTGTGGCGATCACCAGCTTCTTGCCCTGCGCGCGCGCCAGCGGCAGCGCGGCCAGCAGATAGGCGAGCGTCTTGCCCGTGCCGGTGCCGGCTTCAACGGCGCACACCCGGGCGTCCGGATTGTCCTCGCGCTCGCCGAGAAAGCCCGCAATGGCGGCGATCATCTGGCGCTGTCCGGCGCGGGGCCGCAACCCGCGCTCGGCGAGAAAGGCGCGATAGCCGGCCTGAATCTGTTCCCGGAGTTCGGCGGCGAGCGCCATATCAGGTAGCGAGTTCCAGGCGTCGGCGCAGGGGATTGGCGTACATGGCCAGGAAAATGTCGCGCTCGGCCTCGGGCACTTCGGCCAGGCGGGCGTGAAACTGCCGCTCGGAAGCCGCCCAGCCGGGCTGCTGTTCCAGGCTCGCGCGCAGCGCGTCAGCGCGCTGATCCGCTCCGTACAACAGGGCGTAAGCGGCGAAGTTGGTCGCATGGAGCCGGTATTCGCGCAGAATCTCGCGATCGATCGCGGCGGCCGCGGCTTCGGCGGTGACCAACCCCGACGGCAGCGGCGCGCCGAATGCCACATGCACCGCGCCCTTCTCGCCCATGATGCCGCGATAGATGCTCTGGAGATCTTCGTGCGCGCCCTTGCAGTATTCGCCCTCGGTCCGCATGGCGTGCAGCTCGTGAGCCTTGTCGCGGTCGCAGGGGTCGAATTCATAGCTGATCGCCACCGGCACCAGACGGAGTTCGTCGAGAGCCTGGGTCACGTCCTCTCCCGGTGGGCGGCTCAGAGCCAGCATTTTCAGGATGGCGGTCTCGGTGACATCGATCCCATCCTTGGCGCGACCCTCGCGCTGCGCGATCCACACCGAACAGCGCTCGGTGACCACGGAATGACGGATGTAAGCCGAGAGCTGCTGCAAGGCAGCGAGCTTCTCGCGGCGGCCCTGGGGCGCGCGCTTGACGATAAAGCTCTTGTTGATGCGCATCAGATCGCTTGCGAATGGCTTGCTCAGGAGGTTGTCGCCGATGGCGATGCGCACCGTGTCCATGCCGTTGCCGTAAAGCATGAGATTGACCAGTGCCGGATCCATGGCGATATCGCGGTGATTGCTGATGTAAACGTGTGCCCGGGTCCGGTCCAGCCGATCCAGACCGCTGACGGTCAGTGCGGTCGCGACTTTCTCCATATGGGGCCGCAAGTGGCGCTCGATCAGCCGCTGAAAGTCCCCCACGGTGCGGATGCCATGCAGTACCCGCCACAGCGCCAGGCGCACCAGGGCTCGGCCCAGCGGCATGCAGTAACGCCCAAGCCGCGGCAGGAACATTTGCACCAGGACGTTGGCGAATTCCGGATCATTGCGCAGCCGCGCCAGCACACCAGGCACCTCGTCGTCCCGGTAGGGCCGGATGTCGGCGAAGGGGTCGGCGGCGATGGCGGCCAGCCGGTTCGAAGCCATTCAGGCACCCCGGCTGGGGGTGTGCCAGGGCACTTCCCGGGCGTACTTGTCGACCAGGTCGACCACGTCCAACACCAGCGCGAACAGGGCCATGCGAATCAGCAGTCCATTGTCGGTCTGGCGGAAAATGGCCAGGTTGGGGTTCTGATCGAGATCGCGGTCGAGTTCGTTGGCCTCGGCGCGGGAATCCCGCGGCAGCGGATGCATGATGACGGTGTTGGGTTCACAGTGCTGGGTATAGATCGCCTGGTTGAGACGCAGGCGACCGCGATAGCTGTCCGCCTGCGCGCGGTCCGGAAAGCGCTCTTCCTGAATCCGGGTCGAATAGACGATATCCACGTGAGCGATGCTCGCCTCCAGGTTCCCCGACTCATCCACCCGCTGGCCGGAAGTCCGCAGTTCGTCAACCAGTGACGGCGGCATCCGCAGCTCCGGGGGCGATACCAGCACCACATGGACCCGCTCGAACAGCGTCAGCAGCTTGCTCAGGGAATGCACGGTGCGGCCGTACTTGAGATCGCCCACCATGGCGATGCGCAAGCCGTCGATGCCGCGACCACGGCCGGCCATTTCTTTCTGGATGGTGTAGAGATCAAGCAGGGCCTGACTCGGATGCTCGTTGCTGCCGTCGCCGCCGTTCAGTACCGGCACCCGGCTGGCGCCGGCAAATTCCGCCACCGAGCCTGCCAGGGGGTGGCGCATGCAGATCACATCGCTGAATCCGGACAGCACGCGCGCGGTGTCCTGGAGCGACTCTCCCTTGACCAGGGACAGGCTATCCATGCCCACCGACTCCCGTACCTCGCCGCCCAGCAGGTTGAAGGCAGAGCCGAAACTGATGCGGGTGCGGGTGCTGGCCTCGAAAAACATGTTGCCGAGAATCGCGCCCTCGAGCACCCGCGTGACCCGTCGGCGCTGGGCGTAGGGCTCCATGCGATCCGCAATACCGAAGATACGATTGATGTCGTCGCGCTCGAACTGCGCGACGGAAAGGATATGGGAGCCCCTGAACTTCACACACATCCCCCCACTGAAATCGCCCGGATTCTAGCCGCTTTACCGCACCTCAACCAGCAGCGCCGAGTCCGTGGCGCCCGGCGACCGTCTCGCCCCAGGCCTGTAATTCCTCCAGCAATGCTCGCCGCGCGGAATCGGCCGGTTGCTGCGCCAACAGCGACAATTCGGCGCGAAATGCCGCGAGGCCGAGATAACCCGACTCCGGATCGGTCAGCCGCCAACGGCAAAAATCACTCCAGTTTTCCTGCTCAACGGGGGTCAGCGTCTCGGGGAAATACCGCGCCCGATAGCGAAACAACAGTTCCCGGTAGCGGGGATCGCGAAACGCCAACCGCGCCGGATCGAGCTCCGCACCACGACCCGTGCGCACCGCGGCCAGCAAGCCGCGTTCGGCGTCGGAGAGAAATCCGGCATAGAGCGCAGTTTCGGCATCCGCGGGCACCGGCATGGCCTGTGGCGCGAACACCTGCCCGAGCTTGGCGGTGAGATCGACCGCCAGCAACTTGTGCCAGTTGGTTTCACAACGACCCAGATCAATGCCGAGCCGGCGCGCGGCCGCCGCATCCAGCAATTTCGGTGTCGCCACCACCGGGCAACGATTGAGGTGGATCGCCTTGAGCGGCAGACGGTCGATTCCCGCCGCAAACTCGGCCGCGGGCGTGAACACCCGCGCGCGGATCGCCTCCGCATCCAGGGCGATGAGCGCATCGGCGTCGCCCAGGAGATCGAAGCAGATCACGGCATTGGCGTTCGCCGGGTGCCGGGCGAGCGGGAGCACCAGAGCGGTATAACCCCGCTCCCGGGGCAAACGGCCGGACACGTGCAACACCGGCCGCCGCCGGGCGGGATCGAGGAGCGGCAGCAGCTGGCGCTTGTGGCGGTGCGCGTAGACATAGCGGTAAAGCTCGGGCTGGCACTCCCGTACCCGACGCGCCAGCGCAATGGTGGCCAGCACGTCGGACAGCGCATCATGGGCATTGTCGTGGACGATGCCGTTGGCGGCAGCCAGATCCCCGAGGCGAAAGCTGGAACTGCCATCCTCCCGATCGGGCCAGTTCATGCCCTCCGGCCGCAGCGCCCGCGCCAGCCGCAGCATGTCGATGATGTCCCAGCGCGAGTTGCCGCCGCGCCACTCCCGCTCGTAGGGATCATGAAAATTACGGTAGAGCAGGAAGCGCGTGAACTCGTCGTCGAAGCGCAGGCTGTTGTAGCCGACGCCGCAGGTGCCGGGCGCTCCCAGCTCCGCGACGATACGGGCGGCGAACTCGGGTTCCGCGACACCTTCACGCGCGGCCTTCTGTGGGGTGATTCCCGTCAGTAGACAGGCGGCGGGCTGGGGCAGCAGATCCGGATCCGGCTGGCAGTACAGACGTAATGGCGCGCCAACCAGCTCCAGGTTTTCGTCGGTACGCACACCGGCAAATTGCAGCGGCCGATCCCGTGCCGGATCAATGCCGCTGGTCTCGTAATCGTGCCAGTAGAGCGTCGTCATCCGCAGGTTCGCCCGCTATCACATTCCGGGATTTCCACCCGCTCCGGTCCCCTATGAAAACGGCGCCCGTGGGCGCCGTTTTCAGTCAGACTACGGGGTGACCCGTTTATTCGGGCGCCACTTCCGTATAGCTCAGCTGCCCGATCACGCGCCGGTTTTTCGCCCGACCCTCGGCAGTGGCGTTGTCGGCAATCGGTCGGCTCTCGCCGTAGCCGACCGTCGAGATGCGGTTCGCCGCAATGCCATAGTCCTTGGCCAGCTTGGCCTTCACCGCGGCCACACGGCGTTGTGACAGGTTTTGGTTGTAGGCATCGGTGCCGACCG
>JBFXFL010000062.1:0-9913 GCA_050179115.1 Porticoccaceae bacterium
TAGGCCGCCCGCGCCGCGTCGGCCATCGCCAGACTGGCGCGCACATCCGCTGCGCTGGCCGGTTCCGCTCCCGCGGCGCGAATCGCGGCCGCCGCCTCGGCAACCAGCTCGACGTTGCGGTGCGGGCATTGGAACGCCGCATCTTCCAGCCCCACCCGCACATGGCCCCCCAGGGCCACGATGGCGGGAATCAACGGGATCAGATCCACATGCAGCCCCGCCACCATCCAGGGTGCGCCCGGTGCTTCCTCCGCCATCAGCCTGGCCAGTGCTTCCACCGCCCAGTCGCGCGGCGGAAAGCAGAACGTGAAACCGCTCGACAGCATGAAACGGAACACCGGGGTTTTGAGGCTCCGGATGTCGCGGTACAGCTTGGCGCCTTCGCGGATGAAGCCCGGCTCGTAACAGGCATACGCGGGGCGCCAGCCGTTTTGGGCGGCGCGTTCGGCGCTGGCGCGCAGCACGCGCGGTCCGTTGATATAGACATCGCCGTCACTGCCGAACAGATTGGCCGCGCTCTCGCGGGTCGAAAAATTACAGGAGCCGGGGTCGAGTACGCCCCACTCCAGCGCGCCGCGCCGGGTCAGCTCGTCGGTGGTGGCGCAGCGCAGGGCCGCATCCTCGGGCATCGGCAAGCCCACCGCGGTCGGGTAGACAATGGCGTCCACCTGGCGCTGGATACCTGCGATGAAAGCCTGGCAGTTGTCCGGATCGCTGTTCTGGCGACCACTGACCGGATCGAGCGTATGGGCGTGGACGATGGCGGCCCCCGCCTTCACGCAAGCCACGCCTTCGTCGATGATTTCGGCAGCTGTGATCGGGATATTGGGTTGCACGGCGCGGGGCCAGGCGCCGTTAAGCGCCACTTCGATCCAGACTTTTTTGCGCGCCATGGGCCTTGCCTCTTATCGGTTATGGGTGGGACACATTCAATCACAGCCAGGAGCGGTGACGGAACCGGCGTCCATTCCCGGCGTTCCAAGGCAAGTGATAGGGCGGGAGCCGAGAGGCATGAACAAAAGATTGCGGGTACTGGCCGGCGCGACCATTGCGGCGCTGATGGCGGGTGCGTTGATTGCCGGGCGGGCCGCCTGGGGCACGGAGTCCGCCATGACGGTGGCGCAGGCGCGCGAGCTGATCGCGAAGGGCGAACACCTGGAGACCATTCCCAAACCGGTGTGGAAGCAATTGCTGACCCCGGAGCAATACGATGTGCTGTGGCGCGGCGCGACGGAGCGCCCGTTCACCGGCGCGCTCCATGACAACAAGCGGGTCGGCACTTACCTCACCGCTGGCTGCCGGCTGCCGGTATTTCACTCCCGAGACAAATACGATTCCGGGACCGGCTGGCCCAGTTTTCGCGATGTGCTGGCGCCGGGCAATGTCGTGCTGAAACCCGACCGGGCCTGGGGCATGCGCCGCACCGAGGTGCTGTCGAAGTGCGGCGAACATTTGGGGCATGTGTTCGAGGACGGGCCGCCGCCCACTGGATTGCGCTACTGCCTGAATTCCGCCGCGCTGGTTTTCGTGCCGGAAGACGCCTCGAATCCGCCGCCGGGAAACCGTTCGAAAACGGCGCCGGTGTCGCCCTGACCGGGTCGTTTCCGGCAGACTTGACGGGGAGGGATGGTTTATCATCGCGACCCGGCCAGCGCTGCGCCAGACAAGGCCTGTTGCGTTGAAAACCCAACTTTTTCACGGTCTTGCGCTCACGGTGTTGCGCGTTGTTGTGAGGGACTTTTTGTGAGGGACGTCTTGCGTGAGGAAGCTTGATGGACGCTGATACGGTTGACCTCCGGGTCGCCGGCATACTCGACCGGCTGCGGCACCTGCCCGGAGCCTTGCTGCCGATCCTCCATGAAATCCAGCACGAACTGGGTCATGTGCCGGCGACGGCGGTGCCGGCCGTCGCTGCCGCGCTCAACCTGTCGCGCGCCGAGGTCCATGGCGTCATCAGTTTTTACCACCATTTCCGCACTTCTCCCGCCGGTGAGCATGTGATTCAGGTGTGCCGTGCCGAAGCCTGCCAGGCAATGGGTTCCCGGGCGCTGGAGGCCCATGTGAAGCAACGTCTGGGTGTCGATTTCGGTGCCACCACGGCGGACGGCAAAGTGACGCTGGAGCCCGTCTACTGCCTCGGCAACTGCGCCTGCGGACCTTCGGTGCAGGTCGACGATCAGCTCCATGCGCGAGTCTCGCCCCGGTCCTTCGACAACCTGCTCGCCAGGCTCGGGGTAAATTCATGAGCGTGCGCGTGTTTGTGCCGGGCGACAGCACCGCCTGTGCCCTGGGCGCCGATCAGGTCGCCGCCGCACTCGTGGATCAGGCCCGCTCCCGCGGCCTCGACATCGACCTGGTACGCAACGGCTCCCGCGGCCTGTTCTGGCTCGAACCCCTGATCGAGGTGGAAACCGCCGCCGGGCGCGTCGCCTACGGGCCGGTGTCCGTCGCCGATGTCGCCGAACTGTTCGACCGCGATCTGCTCACCGGCGGCGAACATCCCCTGGCACTGGGTCCAACCGAACAGATTCCCTATCTGCAACAGCAGACCCGGATCAACTTCGCCCGCGCCGGGGTGATCGACCCCCTGAGCATCGCCGACTACCGCCTCACCGGCGGCTTCGCCGGGCTCGACCGGGCGCTGACGCTGAGCGGTCAGCAGATCGTCGATGCCATCAAGACCTCCGGGCTGCGGGGTCGCGGTGGCGCGGCATTTCCCGCCGGCATCAAGTGGCAGACGGTGCTGGATACGGCGGCGGATCAGAAGTACATCGTCTGCAACGCCGATGAAGGCGATTCCGGTACTTTCGCCGACCGCCTGTTGCTGGAGGCGGACCCGCTCCAGCTCATTGAAGGCATGATCATCGCCGGGCTCGCGGTGGGCGCCACCCGGGGCTATGTCTATGTGCGCTCGGAATACCCGCGCGCCTTCGCCGTGCTGCGCGCCGCCATCGCGCTGGCCCGCGAAGACGGTTATCTGGGGCCCGATGTGTGCGGCAGCGGTCGCGCCTTCGAACTGGAGGCCCGCCTCGGTGCCGGCGCCTATATCTGCGGCGAGGAGACTTCGCTACTGGAAAGCCTCGAAGGCCGCCGCGGGCTGGTGCGCGCCAAGCCGCCGCTGCCCGCCATTCAGGGTCTGTTCGGCAAACCGACCGTCATCAACAATGTGCTGACCCTGGCCAGCGCGGCGGCGATCCTCGCGCGTGGCGCCGACTGGTATCGCGCCCTGGGCTCTGGCCGTTCGCTCGGCACCTTGCCGATGCAGCTGGCCGGCAATATCAAGCGCGGCGGGGTGGTGGAAGTGCCGTTCGGGATGAGTCTGCGCGCATTGATCGAAGACTTCGGTGGCGGTACCGCCAGCGGCCGGCCGCTGCGCGCGGTGCAGGTGGGCGGGCCGCTGGGGGCGTATCTCAGCGCCGACGAACTCGACCTGCCCCTCGACTACGAAGCCTTTGCCGCCCAGCGCGCCATGCTCGGCCACGGCGGCGTGGTGGTGTTCGACGACAGCGTCGACATGGCGGAGCAGGCGCGCTTTGCGATGGAATTCTGCGTCGCCGAATCCTGCGGCAAGTGCACGCCCTGCCGTATCGGCTCGGTGCGCGGCGTCGAGGTCATCGACCGCATCCGCGCCGACACCGAGCGTGCCGACAACCTGCTGCTGCTGAAAGAACTGTGCGACACCATGGAATACGGTTCACTGTGTGCCATGGGCGGACTCACGCCGATGCCGGTGCGCAGCGCCGTGGAAAAATTTCCGGAGGATTTCGGGGCCTGACCCCGGGAGGCGAATATGCTCCAGCACCATCAAGCGAAGGGCTTCGAACCCCAGTACTACGATCCCCGGCACGACCAGCCCGAGCGGGACTACGGCACGCCGCCCAGCCTGAGCGAGGCGACGGTTACGCTGCTGATCGACGGCCGCGAAGTCTCCGTCCCGGCCGGCACCTCGGTGCTGCGCGCCGCCGCCGAGCTGGGCATCAAGGTGCCCAAATTGTGCGCGACGGATTCGCTCCAGTCCTTTGGTTCCTGCCGCATGTGCATGGTGGCCATCGAAGGTCGCAAGGGCTATCCGGCGTCCTGCACCACGCCGGTGGAAAACGGTATGGTGGTGACCACCCAGACCGACGCCGTGGCGCGCCTGCGCCGCAACGTGATGGAGCTCTACATCTCCGATCACCCGCTCGACTGCCTCACCTGCGCCGCCAACGGCAACTGCGAACTCCAGGACACCGCGGGCGAAGTCGGGCTGCGCGCGGTACGTTACGGCTATGCCGGCGCCAATCATCTGGACGCCGAGAAAGACACCTCGAACCCCTATTTCACCTTCGACCCGGCCAAATGCATCGTCTGCTCCCGCTGCGTGCGCGCCTGCGAGGAGACCCAGGGCACGTTCGCACTCACCATCGACGGCCGCGGCTTCGCGTCCAAGGTCAGCGCCAGCCAGGACCAGCCGTTTGTCGATTCCGAGTGCGTGTCCTGCGGCGCCTGCGTGAATGTCTGCCCCACCGCGACCCTGATCGAAAACCGGGTGATCGAGTTCGGCCAGCCCGAGCACAGCGTCACCACCACCTGCGCCTACTGCGGCGTCGGCTGCGGCTTCAAGGCCGAGATGCGCGGCACCACCGTAGTCAACATGAAGCCCTGGAAGGACGGCAAGGCCAACGAGGGCCATGCCTGCGTCAAGGGTCGCTTCGCGTTCGGCTATGCCACCCACGCCGACCGCATCACCACCCCCATGGTGCGTGAACGCATCGACCAGCCCTGGCGCGCCGTATCCTGGGACGAGGCCTTTCAGTTCGCCGCCGCCAAGCTGCGCGCGATTCAGGAAAAATACGGCCGCAACAGCATCGGCGCCATCACCTCCTCGCGCTGCACCAATGAAGAGGTCTACATTGTCCAGAAGCTGGTGCGGGCGGGCTTCGGCAACAACAATGTGGATACCTGCGCGCGCGTCTGCCACTCGCCCACGGGCTATGGTCTCAAGACCACGCTGGGCGAATCCGCCGGTACCCAGACCTTCGCTTCCGTGGCCAGGGCCGATGTCATCCTGGTGATGGGCGCCAATCCCACCGACGCGCATCCGGTGTTCGCGTCGCGGCTGAAACGCCGCCTGCGCGAGGGCGCGAAGCTGATCGTGGTGGACCCGCGCCGCATCGATCTGGTGGATTCGCCCCACGTCAAGGCCAGTTATTACCTGCCGGTGCGACCGGGCACCAATGTCGCCTTCATCAATGCCATGGCCCATGTGGTGGTGACCGAAGGACTCGAGGATCGCGCCTTCATCGCCGCGCGCTGCGAACAGCCGGCCTATGAGGCCTGGCGTAATTTTGTCAGCGATGCCCGCCACTCGCCCGAGGCCACCGAGTCGATCACCGGCATTCCGGCCAGCGATCTGCGCGCCGCGGCCCGGCTCTATGCGACGGCGGGCAATGCCGCCATCTATTACGGCCTGGGGGTGACCGAACACAGCCAGGGTTCGACCACCGTGATGGGTATCGCCAACCTCGCCATGGCCACCGGCAACATCGGCCGCGACGGCGTTGGGGTGAACCCGCTGCGGGGCCAGAACAATGTGCAGGGCTCCTGCGACATGGGCTCCTTCCCCCACGAACTGCCCGGTTACCGGCATATTTCCGACGCCGCCACCCGCGCCAGTTTCGAGACTCGGTGGAGCGTGAAGCTGGACGACGAACCCGGGCTGCGCATCCCCAACATGTTCGATGCCGCCATCGACGGCGACTTCAAGGGGCTCTACTGCCAGGGCGAGGACATCGCCCAGTCCGACCCCAACACGCACCACGTCGAAGCCGCGCTATCGGCGCTGGAATGCCTGATCGTGCAGGACCTGTTCCTGAACGAGACCGCCAAGTTCGCCCACGTGTTTCTGCCCGGCGCTTCCTTCCTGGAAAAGGACGGGACCTTCACCAACGCCGAGCGCCGCATCTCGCGGGTGCGCAAGGCGATGCCGCCGCTCGCCGGGCTGGCCGACTGGGAGGTGACCCAGGGGTTTGCCCGCGCCCTGGGCATGGACATGAACTACGCGCATCCGGGCGAGATCATGGACGAGATCGCCAGTCTCACGCCCACCTTCGCAGGCGTGAGTTACGACAGGCTCGACCGCCTGGGCAGCATCCAGTGGCCCTGCAATGACGCAGCACCCGAGGGCACGCCCACCATGCACGAGGACGAATTCGTGCGCGGCAAGGGCCTGTTCGTGATGACCGAATACGTGCCCACCGAAGAGCGCGCCAACCGCAAGTTCCCGCTCCTGCTCACCACCGGGCGCATCCTCAGCCAGTACAACGTCGGCGCCCAGACCCGGCGCACCGCCAACAGCAGCTGGCACTCCGAGGACATTCTGGAGATCCATCCCCACGATGCCGAGGAGCGCGGCATCGCCGAGGGCGACTGGGTCGGTATCCAGAGCCGTGTCGGCGATACCGTGCTGCGCGCCCGCATCACCGAGCGGGTGCAGCCGGGCGTCGTCTACACCACCTTCCACCATCCCTTCTCGGGCGCCAATGTCGTCACCACCGACAACTCCGACTGGGCCACCAACTGCCCCGAGTACAAGGTGACCGCGGTGCAGGTGAGCAAGGTCACCGCGCCCTCGAACTGGCAGAGCCGCCAGCGCGCCTTCGATACCGAGCAGCGCGAACTGCTGCGCCGCGCCAGGCAGCGGGATGAAACGCCCAGTCCCGCAGGTTGAGACGGTCGGCACAACACCGATAGCCGGCGTCGCAACCGACCGGGTCGTCGGCGCCCACGACTGGCGCCGCGACGGCAGCGCGGAGGTGACCGACACCGTCGCCTGCGAGTTGCCGGTGGCGCTGGTCTACAACGGCATCTCCCATGTGGTGATGATGGCGACCCCCGCCGACCTGGAGGAATTCGCCCTCGGCTTCAGCCTGACCGAAGGCATCCTCGCGGATCCGCGCGAACTCTACGATCTTGAAGTGCTGCCGCAAGCCGACGGCATCGAAGTTGCCATGACCATCGCCGCCGAACGCCTCTCGGCGCTCAAGGCCGTGCGCCGCAACCTCACCGGCCGCACCGGCTGCGGTCTGTGCGGCGCCGAATCCCTGCAACAGGCGGTGCGCAAGCCAGCCCCCGTGGCCGGAAATTTCCGGATCGACCACGCCGCCATCGAACGCGCGGTTGCGCAATTGTCCGCCCATCAGCCCCTGCAAGCGCACACCGGCGCCGTCCACGGCGCCGCCTGGTGCGATGCCGCGGGCCAGATTCTCGCCCTGCGCGAAGACGTCGGCCGTCACAATGCACTCGACAAGCTGATCGGCGCGCGCTGCCGACTCGCGGCACCCTGGGATGCGGGCTTCGCGCTGATTTCCAGCAGGGCAAGTTACGAAATGGTGGTCAAGGCCGCGAGCCAGGGCATCGCGATCCTCGCTGCGGTGTCGGCGCCCACGGCGCTCGCCATCGAGCTGGCCGAGGCGGCCAACCTCACGCTGGTCGGCTTCGCCCGCCCCGGCCGCCACATGGTCTATACCCATCCGCAACGCATTATCGGGAGTGAATGAAGGTGTCAGAGTCGTCCGTGGAACACCTGGTCAAGATGGCCAACCAGATCGTCGCCAATGTGCCCGCCCTCACCCCCGAGGCCCGCATCGAAAACGCCGCCGCACACATGAAACGCTTCTGGACGCCAGTCATGACGGCGAAGCTCAAGGAACACGCGCGTCGGGGCGCAGAGGGGCTGAGTCCGGAGGCGGTGCAGGCGGTGGGCCTGGTTTGACGGACCGCTACATAAGCCAGCGTTTTTTCATGAGAAGCCAGGACAAAAGCAGCATTACAGCGCCAACCGAGAACAGATAGATCAACTCGACCGGATAGGTCGTCAGGCTGCCGCCTTCCAGCAGGATCGCCTTCATCGGCATGTAAAAGTGAAATGAAGGCAGCAGCGGAGCCACGCTGCTGAGCTTTTGGGAGAACTCCGAGAGTGCCGCCGGGAGCAGGTTGGGAAGATAGACAAGCATCCCGAGCGTGCGTGCGCTTGCCTGGCTGCGGCACAGAAAGCCGAGAAAGATTCCGCTCGCGCTGAAACAGAATCCAGCAGCGATGAGGATCGCCAGGTAGCTGACCGCGGCGCTGCCATCGAATGCGAATCTGCCCAGCAACTGCAGCAATCCTGCGGCGAGCATCGTCAGGATTATGCCGAGCAACAGTTTCGCCAGCAGCCACTCGATTTCGCGGATGGGTGTCTGCAAGAGCCCCAGCAGCAGGTGCTTTTCCTTCTCCTCGGCGACCTGCACCGGGATGATGATGAAGCCGATGAGCAAGACCAGCATCAAAATCCAGGTCGGCAACGTCTGCCTCTGGAGGTCGCTGTCATGGAGCGGCTGGATCGCGGCGATCCATGGTTTGCGTTTCCCTTCGGT
Source organism: Porticoccaceae bacterium (assembly GCA_050179115.1). Lineage (GTDB taxonomy): Bacteria > Pseudomonadota > Gammaproteobacteria > Pseudomonadales > Porticoccaceae > JAGPUQ01. Next base: position 8,397 of record JBFXFL010000062.1, read on the forward strand.
GGCATCCTGGAGCGCCGAAATACCCTCGACGATGGCGAGGGTCTTCAGTGAGGTTTTCGTCGACACGAACAGTTCCACACTCCCGGGCTCGCCCGCGGAACCGGTCAGAAAGCCGTCAATCTTTTTGCCTTGCAACGCGGTTTGCGCTGCTTCGATATCGCCCAGCCATACCACGTCGAAGGCTCGATCAGCCGATTCAATACCGCCGATCAACGCCTGGGAATAGTGCTCGCTCTTGAGCAACCCGACTTTGACTCGTTGCAATCCGGAATCACCCTGGTCCACCATTTCCAGGGAAAAGAAAACAAACAGAGGAATGAGGAGAACCAGTTGTAGCGTCTTGTTCCTGAAGGCGATGGCAAGATCGTTCAGCGTCAGTGTCAAAACATTTCGCATCATGCGTAAAGATTCAGGTGAATGCCCGATGCGAAATATTCGGCAGGAGTGCCGTCAAATACCAGACCGCCCTGATGCAGGACGATGATTCGTGTCGCCAGCGCTCTGATTTCTTCGGGTCGGTGCGAAGTGAACAGGATTGTCTTCCCGCTCGAGTGAATTTCCCCAAGCAGACGATAAATATGCCTTGTCATGTCAAAATCGAGGCCTGAGGTGGGTTCATCCAGAAGCAGCATTGGTGGGTCGGCGAGCAGTGCGCGACCGATGCTGACCCTCTGCCTGAGTCCCTTTGACAGCTGGTCTATTCTGTTGCGGCGAAACGACAGCAGTTCAAATTGCACCAGCGTCTCTTCCACCCGGGCGTCCGGAACATGAAAGAGGCGCGCAAACAGCCTGAGATTGTATGCAACGGAAAAGAAATCGAAGAGGTTGGTTTTCTCCGGCACGAAACCCAGTTTTCGGGCCAGTGCCGACCTGTGTTTGAGGTCGATGCCTTCCACTGTTGCCGAGCCGGTATCCGGAATGACCCAGCCCGCCAGTATTTTCAGCAGAGTCGACTTGCCGGCACCATTGTGGCCGATGATTGCAACGGATTCGCCGCTGCGGATCTGAAAGCTCGTTACCTGTAGTCCTTTCTTTCCGTCATAGCCTTTGGAGAGGTTCCTGATTTCGACGTGTACCGGAGTCCCTGTGGATCGACCCGATTTTCCCTCCGATGACGCCAGATCTGATGTGTTGGGGCCGCCGCCGGTCCCTGGCAGGCCCCGCGGCGGCATGGGGGCCGACACGGAGGCCGGCTTTCCATTGTCCTCAGTCCGGTGAAGCATTGAACCGGAAGCTACCAACACCGCTGGCTCAGGTTCTTTGTGCCAGATAAACAATGGTGAAAACCAGTGCCACTACGACCAGAATACCAATCATGATTGCTTTCCTTGTTGAATATGTCTATTAAAAAACACCGGGCCTGATCGACCCGGTCCATCCCAATCCGCAAAAGCGAACGGGTTTCCCGACAGCGGCATTCTTGGAGATCAGCCCGCGCACGCGGCCGAACTCTGCTTGTCCGCCTGGACACAGCCGAGCGAGACCTGAGTGAATTTAGAGCTTCCGACTGCACTGGT
>JBFXFL010000063.1:0-2525 GCA_050179115.1 Porticoccaceae bacterium
GATTCGGTCATTTACGCCACCGCTCGCCGCTTTGGCGCGCTGCTGTGGACCCAGGATGCTGATTTCGAAAGTCTGCCCGGTGTGCGTTTTGTGGCCAAGTATCACGGCCAGGGCGGTTGACCCGTGGCCGATCTGCTGCCGCCGCTGCGCCCGATTCCGATCAAGGAACGGCTATCGGTACTCTAGATCGAGCGCGGCCAGTTCGACGTGCTCGATAGCGCGTTCCCCGCACACGCGGGGATGAACCGGCGCCCCGCCCGCCACTTTCCCGGCAAGGCCCCGAACGCTCCGGGGTCTTACTAGTTTCAGGTCGGCAATCCTGGAATGAACACTCCGGCAACTGAGCCGCCGACGCCGACCAGGCAGAATCAGTACTTATTTCCCCTATGAATTCCCGGAGCGGGCATCCAACCGCGTCATCAACGATATCGTCGGTATGTCGCCGGTGGTTTAGGATATTTCCGGCAAGCCGCCGGCTGTAATCGAGTGGGAATACATCGGCGTCGTTTGCGGAACCAGGGACGACCAACGAATCCCGACTTCAGCTTCGGGCTAGCGCGCTCATGGACCTCCTTACCTACCGCCGTCCACGATGAAATCTTTCGACCGGTAACTTGCCGGCACCGGAAGCGGCCGAGGTGGATGGGTCGTGCGTCAACTTCGGGGCGACGGGCCTAGGGGACGGGCGATGTGGGAAGGGATGCGCGAGCCAGAATTGCGATGGTTGATCAGGAAAAGCTAGTTTTTTGGCACTAGCGGGTTCCGAAAAGCAAAAATTTCTCCATGGTCCAGCATGTATAAATTGTTCTGAATGATCGTTTTAAGCCAATTTTTTCGATTATAAGAATAAAATAATAACGCTTAGACTGATTTTATTATCTGTTTCCAGGGCAAGTTACCGGTGCTCTCTCCGGAGTCGATTGCCGCTGATTTTGCACAGCAACTGGCGGAAGGTTGGCTGCTCGCAGCCATCAAGGGCGGGGTTAAGCTCAAGCATTCGATGTACGCGCCCGATGGCCGTCAAGCGTTTGCAGCAGCGATGGAAAGAAGGGCGGCGGGAAGGCTTTGGGCTTTGCTCCAGTGGACGAGATCGCACCCTTCTGGTGAGAGGGCTGGCGTTGGCGTTGAAGGTTCGCCTGGCGGACATTGGCCGATGACGGTAGCAATACCTGGAAAAGCATCACGGCCTTTGATGATAGCCATAATAACAGTTGTTTAAGGAATTATTTTATCCCTGAATCCGGCTGCATCTCGGGTGTTGTTTTGCTGTGGTGATGGATGATATTCTGGCCGCTGTTGAGGTTATGGGCCATAATAAATCCATTTTATCCAAGCCATGGCCGGTGATTTCAGGGCCCGGTAAAGCAGAAAACCGGCGCGGCTCCGGCCACATTTAAAACAGCAAAATAATTACCTTATGGCCAAAAAAACAGCTCCCCTGCTCCCGTCCACCGACGCATTGCTGCGCCAGTTCAGCGACCGCCTGCGTCTGGCGCGGCTGCGGCGCCGGCTGCCTGCGAAGCAGGTGGCTGAAGCGGCCGGGATGTCACCGATGACGTTGCGGAGCCTGGAGCGGGGTGGTTCGGGAGTAACCATCGGCGCCTACCTGGCGGTGATGCAGGTGCTGGGCATCGAGGAAGATCTCGACTTGCTCGCCCAGGCGGACCCGGTGGGGCGGCAGTTGCAGGACGCGCGGTTGCCCGCGAGTCGACCGGTGGCGCGTGCGCAGGCGAAAACCGCGCCGCTCCGCCAGCATGGCGCGGATCCCACAGGTGATGGCGTTGCGCTGTTACGGCGCTTCATCAACGCCGTGCCGGAAGATCAGTGGCGTCGCTTGTTTGAGTCGCTCGACCAAACCCAGGTAGCCGGCGTGCGTCGAGACCCGGCTGCTCAAGGTCAAACCGGGCAAGGGGCGCAACCGGATGCTGCTGCGATCACCGTGCCACCGCAGGCGACCTTTGATTGGCTGGATGCGCCGGCAAGTGACCTCAAAATGCTGGTAAAACCCGCCCGGGAAGTACGGCGCAAGGTTGAGAAGGCAGCGGGCGCACGGGTCAAAACCTGATCGACGCACTGAGCGCCGAAACCAGCGTGATATCGGCATGCGCAACGCTTGGGCCAGAGATACCGGGCGATGAACAAATTCTCGGACAGTTGCGGGCGGAAGCGGTATGTTGGCGCGCCGCATGGGGCGTTCCCGCTGCAGGAGCCGCGATAATGGAGCCGCGATAATGAAAGTGGTGCTGATGCTGTTTGCGTTGATGGTGCCGGCTTATCTGCTGATGTGTCAGCGTCAGACCGGTCCGGATCCCGCCGAAAAGGGTCTGCCGATTTACCAGAACGAGTTGAACAAGGCCAAAGGCGTCGAGGCCATGCTCAAGCAGGGTGTCGATCAGCGCGAAACCAAAATGCAGGAGCAGCTAGAGGGCGCTGATTCACCGTAGCGGAACCATCGCTGTGGTGTGCTCCGGTCACGGATTTTGCCGGCGGGCTCGACTGCGCGGGCTTGCATCCAGCGGCGGGCG
>JBFXFL010000063.1:2625-9709 GCA_050179115.1 Porticoccaceae bacterium
CGGCGGGCGACTGGGCGCAAGGCTGGCTTGTATTCGTTGATCGCGACAGCGACGGCACGCTTGACGCGGGTGAGGGTGTGTTGCGGACACAGACGGCACTTCCCGGCGAGTTTACCCTGAACAACAGCAACGCCCGCGACTGGTACGCGTATCGTCCGGACGGGTCGGCGGCAAGTTCGGGAGGCCTGGTGACCGGGACCTTTCGGGTCTGTCCGCCAACCGGTGATGCGTCACGGGCGCGTCGTGTGGTCACCAACATCACCGGGCGGCCCCAGGTCCGGCTGGGGATCGGAACCCTGAGTTGTCCCTGACCTGGATCAGGCCGGCGTCCGCGGTGCCAGTAGTTCGCGCAGCGGCGGGGGAACATGGGTGTCGTGACGACCGAACCGGCTGAGATCCGCGAGCGTGGTCCGTTCCAGTACCTGCATCACGATGGCATTCACTCCCGGCCAGCGATCCGCCAGTTCGCACTGACCCGCGATATCGCACTGGCCGTGCTCGCTGGAACAGGTGGTGAGCGCCGGACGACCTTCCAGAGCGGTGATGGCATCGGCGAGGCTGATGGCGTCGGGGGCACGGGCAAGCAGGTAGCCGCCCAGCGGGCCGCGTTTGGAACGCACCAATCCGGCTTCGATAAGGAAGCGCATCACCTTGCGCACGGTCGGCAGTGGAACGTGCGTGAGTTCCGACAGGGTTTCCATGGACAGGCGCGCGGGTCGGACACGGCCCAAGTGGTGCAGGATCAGCACCCCGTAATCGGCGAGACGTCCCACTTTCAGCATGGCGAATTTCCCGGTTCCGCGTGTTTGCGGATCAATTGTATACCTCTTGGGTATTGAATACGATCTGGGTATCCATTATGATTTCCCCATGCAATTTATCAACTCTGTGCGCGCAAATCCGTCCCTGTTCGTACAGGGCCCGATACCTCCGCGCGGCAGGCAGTCGCCAAACGGTCCGCACAGTGGACGGGAGGTCCTCCCATGAGCAAGAACCTTAACCAACTCGACCGCATGGTTCACGGCGCCTACAAGGCGGGCTGGACCACGGACATCGAGGCCGACACCCTGGCGCCCGGCCTGAACGAAGATACCGTCCGGTTCATTTCGGCCCGCAAGCAGGAGCCCGACTGGCTGTTGCAGTGGCGGCTGAAAGCATTTCGCCACTGGCAGACCATGGCGCATCCCGAATGGGCCCACGTTCATTACCCGCCGATCGATTACCAGAGTATTTCCTATTACTCCGCGCCGCGGCGTCCCGGCGAAGGCCCGCAAAGCCTGGACGAAGTGGACCCCGAGCTGCTGCGCACCTACGAAAAACTCGGCATTCCCCTGCACGAGCGGGCGGCGCTGGCGGGGGTCGCCGTCGATGCCGTATTCGACAGTGTTTCCGTGGTGACCACCTTCAAGGACAAGCTCGCCGAAGCGGGCGTCATTTTCTGCCCGATCTCCGAAGCGGTGCGCGAGCACCCCGAGCTGATCCGCAAATATCTGGGCAGCGTGGTGCCCTTCCGTGACAATTTCTTCGCCGGCCTGAATTCCGCCGTCTTCAGCGACGGCTCCTTCGTCTATGTGCCCAGGGGCGTGCGCTGTCCCATGGAACTGTCCACCTATTTCCGCATCAATGCCCGCAATACCGGGCAGTTCGAGCGCACCCTGATCGTCGCCGACGAGGGCAGTCATGTGTCTTATCTCGAAGGCTGCACGGCGCCCCAGCGCGACGAAAACCAGCTTCACGCCGCGGTGGTGGAATTGATCGCCCTGAAAGGCGCCGAGATCAAGTATTCGACGGTGCAGAACTGGTATCCGGGCGACTCCGAGGGCCGTGGCGGCATCTACAACTTCGTCACCAAACGCGGTGTTGCCCACGAAAACGCCAAGATTTCCTGGACCCAGGTGGAAACCGGCTCGGCGATCACCTGGAAATATCCGTCGGTGATCCTGCAAGGCGACAACGCGGTGGGCGAGTTCTATTCGGTCGCCCTGACGCGCGGGATGCAGCAGGCCGATACCGGCACCAAAATGGTCCATGTGGGCCGCAACACACGATCCACCATCGTTGCCAAGGGCATCAGCGCGATGCGCGCCGAGAATTCCTATCGCGGCCTGGTGCACGTCGGCGCCGGCGCGGAGAACGCGCGCAATCACACCCAGTGCGATTCGCTGCTGCTCGGCGACCGCTGCGGTGCCCACACCTTTCCCTATATCGAAAGCCGCAATCCCTCCGCGACCGTCGAGCATGAGGCAACCACCTCGAAGGTGAGCGACGATCAACTCTTTCTGTGCCGTCAGCGCGGCCTGGACCCGGAAAAAGCCGTATCCATGATCGTCAACGGATTCTGCAAGCAGGTGTTCCGCGAGCTGCCCATGGAGTTCGCGGTGGAAGCGGGCAAGCTGCTCGAAGTCAGTCTCGAAGGCGCGATCGGCTGAATGCCGGCACGCGAAATGGAGTGATCCCATGCTGAAAATTACCAATCTGCACGCCACGGTCGCGGATACGCCGATCCTGAAAGGCTTGAACCTCGAAATAAACGCGGGCGAAGTCCACGCCATCATGGGCCCCAACGGCTCTGGCAAGAGCACTCTGGCCGCGGTGCTGGCCGGCCGCGCTGGCTATGAAGTCACCGCCGGCGGCATCGAATACCTGGGGCGCGATCTGCTCGCGCTGACAGTGGAGGAGCGCGCACGCGCTGGTGTGTTTCTGGCCTTTCAGTATCCGGTCGAGATTCCGGGGGTGTCCAACATGGAATTTCTGCGCGCCTCGCTCGAAGCCGTGCGCAGCCATCGCGGCGAGCCCAGCCTGTCGGCGGTGGAGTTCATGAAGCTTGCGCGTACGACCAGCCAGCAGTTGCAACTCGATCCCGAGTTTCTCAAACGCGGTGTCAACGAAGGATTTTCCGGCGGTGAGAAAAAGCGCAATGAAATTCTCCAGATGCTGCTGTTGCAGCCGCGTCTGGCGGTGCTGGACGAGACCGACTCCGGCCTCGATATCGATGCGTTGCAGGTGGTTGCCGACGGCGTGAATGCGCTGCGTTCTCCGGAGCGCGCCATCGTCATGGTGACCCACTACCAGCGCCTGCTCGATCATGTCGTGCCGGATTATGTGCACGTGCTGGCCGATGGCCGCATCCTGCGCTCCGGCGGTCGCGAGCTGGCCCTGGAGCTGGAAGCCAAGGGCTATGGCTGGCTTCGCAACGACGCGGCCTGAGCGAGGTGAGGCCACGATGAAACGCAGCGAGCGCATCGAAATCTTTGCCCACACCGCGCGGACGCGGAGTGAGAGCTTCCCCACCGATACCGGCGTGCTGGGCCGTCTGCGCGCGGCGGGACGCGCGGCGTTCAGTGCGGCGGAACTGCCGAACCCCAAGACCGAATCCTGGAAATACAGCCGTATCGGGCCACTGCTTGAACAGGGCCTGCTCGATCGCGCGCCAGCCGGCGCGGCGGCCGCAGCCATGCCCATTCCGGGATTGGCCGCGCAGTCGATGGTGATTCTGGACGGCATCCCCCAGCCGCTGCCGGCCTTCACCCCCGGGGTGTCGGTGACCTCTTTTGCGGCGCTGACCGATGCCGAGGCCGTCGTCGTCGAAGCCCATCTGGGTCGGCTCGCGGCAGCGCCGGAGAAGCCTTTCGTGGCGCTCAACGCCGCGCTGCTGGAAGACGGTCTGGTGGTTCGGGTGGCCCCCGGCGCGGATGCAGCGCTGCCCATCGAACTGGTCATTGCTCAGAGTGACAGTTCCACCCCGCGCGGTGTCCATCCGCGTGTACTGATACTCGTCGGGCAGGGCGCCCGCGCCACGCTGATCGAACGGCATCTGGGCACGGCCATGGCCTTCACCAACAGCGTAGTCGAGGTGGTGCTGGAAGACGGCGCGCAACTGGACCATCTACGCCTGGCGCTCGACGCCGGACGGGGCCGCTGGCTCAGCGCACTGGACGTGGAACTGGGCCGCAATGCGCGCTACAACCTCTGGCAGGCGCAACTGGGCGCCGCGTTTCGCCGCAACGAGATACGCATTGGGCTCGCGGGCGAGGGCGCGGAAGTCACCGTTGCCGGTGCCGGGCTCACGCGCAACAACGATCATCTCGACAATCAACTGTGCCTGGAACACCGGACGCCTCGCGGCACTTCGAAACAGCGGTTTCGCAATATCGCCGGCGAGACCTCGCGCAGCATCCTGAATGGCCGCATTCACATTCATCGCGGCGCGCAAAAGACCGATGCCCAGCTCCATACCAAAAGCCTGTTGCTGTCGAACCGTGCCGAGATCGATGTCAAACCCGAGCTGGAAATCTACGCCGACGACGTGAAGTGCGCCCACGGCGCCACGCTCGGCCAACTGGATGCGAACGCGCTGTTCTATCTGCGGTCGCGCGGTCTGGACGCGAACACAGCGCGCACCATGCTGAGTTTCGCGTTTCTCGCCGAAGTGGTGGACGGCTTTCCGGTGGACGCCGTGCGCGCTGCACTGCGCCCGGCGCTGGCGCAGGCGTTTGCTGCCCCCGCCGAGGAGGAATCCCCATGAGTGTCGTCCAAACTGCAAGTCGCGCGGCATTCAACGTCGAAGCGGTGCGCAGCCAGTTTCCGATCCTGCATCAGGAAGTGAACGGTTATCCGCTGGTGTATCTCGACAACGCCGCCTCGGTGCAAAAACCCGACGCCGTGATCGACGCCATCGCCAACTATTACCGGCACGATCACGCCAACGTCCATCGCGGCGCCCATACGCTCGCGACCCGCGCCACCGACGCATTCGAAGGTGCGCGCGCCAAAGTGGCGACTTTTCTGGGCGGTGCGGCGCGCGAGGAAATCATCTGGACCCGCGGCACCACCGAGAGCATCAATCTGGTGGCCAACAGCTGGGGCCGGGCCAATCTCCGTGCCGGCGACGAGATCGTCCTCACCGAAATGGAACATCACGCCAACATCGTGCCCTGGCAGATGGTGGCGGCGGCGACCGGCGCGCGCATTCGCGTGGCGCCGGTGACCGACGCGGGCGAGCTGGATATGGAGGCGTTCCGCAAACTGCTCGGTGAGCGCACCCGTCTGGTCGCGGTGACCCAGGTGTCGAACACGCTGGGTACCATCAATCCGGTGGCGGAGATCGTGCGTCTGGCCCACGCCGCCGGCGCGCTCGCGCTGATCGACGGCGCCCAGGCGGTGAGTCATTTCCCGGCGAACGTGCGTGCCATGGGCGCGGATTTTTATGTGTTCTCCGGGCACAAGCTGTTCGGTCCCACCGGCATCGGTGTGCTCTACGCGCGGCGTGAACTGCTCGACGCCATGCCGCCCTGGCAGGGCGGTGGTCAGATGATCGAGAAAGTCTCGTTCGCCGGCACCACCTACACGGAAACCCCGTGGAAATTCGAGGCCGGTACACCGAATATCGCCGGTGCGATCGGCATGGGCGCGGCCCTCGATTGGCTCGGAACCCTGGATCGCGGCACGGCGCAGGCCCACGAAGACGCACTGTACGCTCGCCTGGACGCTGCGCTTGCCGCCATGCCGGGCGTGCGGCGGATCGGCACCGCGAAGTCGCGGGTATCGGTGGCCTCGTTTTTGGTGGCAGGCGCCCACCCCACGGATGTGGGCCATCTGCTCGACCAGCAGGGTGTCGCGGTGCGCGCCGGCCACCACTGCACCATGCCGCTGATGGCGCGCCTGGGAATTCCCGGCACGGTGCGCGCGTCGGTCGCGTTCTACAACACGGCGGCAGAGGTCGATCGCTTTGTCGCGGCGCTGGAAAAAGTAAAAACCTTTGTCTAGAAAACCGTTACTGGAGAAATCGCCATGTCAGTCCAGACATTCGAGCCAACCGCCGAGCATGTGGGTGTGCGGATGACGCCATCCGCGGCCGGCCATGTGCGTCGCCAGCTCGATCGCGCCGGCGCCCAGGCGGTGCGCGTCAGCGTCAACCGCAGCGGCTGCTCCGGCTACATGTACCAGATCGACTACGTCACCGAGCCGCGCGCGGAAGATCGCGAATTCAAGGTCGCCGAGAATCTTTCCGTGTTTGTCGACACCGAGGCGTTGCCCCTGGTGCAGGGCACCGAGATCGATCTGGTGGTCGAAGGACTGAATTCCACGCTCAAATTCCGCAACCCCAATGCGCAGATGGAATGCGGCTGCGGCGAATCGTTCGGAGTCTGACCTATGGAACGCCGCGTGGTGGTAGTGCAGCGGGATTGTCCCGCGCGGCTGGTGCCAGCGGGGACCCGCATCACCATTCCCAAGGACACCTTCGTCGGCATCACCCAGGCGCTCGGCGGCAGCTACACGGTGAATGTGGGCGGCAACCTGGCGCGGGTGGACGGCACCGACGCGGATGCACTCGGGCTGGAAGCCGTCGAATTCACCTTTGCGCCGAGCGATTCCGATCAGGTGAACGAAGACAATGTGTGGGAGGCGTTGCGCTCGATCTACGATCCGGAGATTCCGGTCAACATCGTCGATCTCGGACTGATCTACGCCTGCACCGTCTCCGGCAACCGCGTCGACATCACCATGACATTGACCGCGCCCGGCTGCGGCATGGGGCCGGTACTGGTGGACGATGTCAAATACCGCGTCGGCAAGGTTCCCAATGTGAAGCAGGTCGAAGTGGCGCTGGTGTTCGACCCGCCCTGGAGCCGCGCGCGCATGTCGGAAGCGGCGCAACTGGAACTGGGCGTCTACTGATGGACGGAGGGGTCGATTACACCGCCGTGTTCGAGCAGGTGCCCTTCGGCCGCACCATCGACGCCGAGGAAATCGCCGAGTCGCTCGCCTTCTTCGACGACTGGGAAGACCGCTACCGCTACCTCATCGATCTCGGCAAGGAACTGCCGTCGATGCCCGCAGAACTCAAAACCGAAGACCGCTACATCCACGGCTGCCAGAGCCAGGTCTGGATCGAGCACCGCCTCGATCCGGCCACGGGAAAACTGCAATTCATCGTGGATTCCGACGCCCTGATCGTCCGCGGCCTCGCGGCCATCGTCCTCGCCGCCTTCAACAACCGCACACCCGCCGAAATCCGCGCCTTCGACATCGAAGCCTTTTTCGCGCGCATCGACCTGCTGCGCCATATCTCGCCGACCCGGGG
>JBFXFL010000064.1:0-8636 GCA_050179115.1 Porticoccaceae bacterium
GATGCCGGCGATGGACGAGATATTGATGATCGAGCCGCCGCCGGATTTCTCCATCGCCGCGCAGCCGTATTTGACGCCGAGAAAGACGCCGTCGAGGGCGATGCTGTTCTGCCAGCGCCAGTCCTTGAGGCTGGTGTCCCTGATCGACTTGGCGATGATCACCGCGGCGTTGTTGACCAGCACGTCGAGCCGGCCCCAGGTGGCGAGTGTCGCGTCGATGGTCGCCTGCCATTCCTCCTCGCTGGACACGTCCTGATGCCGGAACTGCGCCTCGCCGCCCGCCGCGCGGATCAGGTCCACCGTTTCGGCGCCGCCGCGATCCTCCCAGTCGGTGACCATCACCCGCGCGCCCTCCTCCGCGAGCCGGATCGCGGTCGCCCGCCCCAGCCCGGAGGCGGCGCCGGTGACCAGTGCCACCTTGCCTGCTACTCGTCCCATGTTTCCCCCAGCTGTTTATATTCTTGTGGTCGATTCCGCGCGGATGCTTTCAACGCCCGCTGAAACGCGCCTGGCGTTTTTCCAGAAAGTGCGCGACGCCCTCCTTGAAATCCTCGCTCGCGATGCTGGCTTTCATTTCCACCATCGAGAGCTCAACGCCTTCGCCGAGGTCCTGGAACAGGCTCTCCCAGATCTGGTGCTTGATCACACCCATCGAACGCGGCGAATTGTTCTGCGCCATGTCGCGCGCGTATTTCATCACCGCATCCATGAAACCGTCGTTCGGCAGCACCTTGTTCACCAGCCCCAGATCGCGCGCCTCGACACCGTCGAAAACACGTCCCGAGAGGAAAATTTCCAGCGCATTGGCGGTTCCCATGATGCGCGGAGCAAGCCAGGCGCCGCCGTACTCGGCGATCAGCCCGCGCTTGACGAAGGCGGTGGTGAACTTGGCGTCGGCCGCGGCGATGCGGATGTCGCAATAGAGCGTCATCACCAGCCCGATACCGGCCACCGGGCCGTTGATGGCGGCGATCACCGGCTTGGGAATGGCGGGAAAATACGAATATTTGTGGGTGTAGTCGGCACGCACGTTGCTGGGCCGCTCGCGGGGGCTGTCGTCGGGGTCGTCGCTGGCGGCCTGGCCCTTGCCGCCGCCGCCCATGTCCGACAGCAGTTTCATGTCGGCGCCGGAACAAAACCCCCGGCCCGCGCCGGTGATCACGATCACCCGCGCCGCGTCGTCCTCGGCGGCCGCGAGCGTGGCATCCTGGATCTCTTCCGCCATGCGCGTGGTCCAGGCGTTGAGCTTGTCGGGACGATTGAGCGTCACCACGGCGACGCCGTCTTTTACCTCGTAAAGAATTTCACGGTATTTCATGGTTGCGGCTCTCTGGTTTGGAATTCGGGGTTCGGGCCGGACTCAGCCCTGCTCGATAAAGGTCTTGAGCAACTGGTGGGCGATGGCCATGGGCGGCGGCAGCAGCACGCCGGTGCCGGTTTCGCCGCGATACGCGGCCGCGAGCAGGTTGCGCGACACCCAGCGCGCTTCTTCGAGCTCGTTCCCGTCGATATGGATCTCGGTGGTTTCGGCATCCGCAAAACAGCCAATCATCAGCGACGAGGGCCAGGGCCAGGGCTGGGTGGAGTGGTAGTGCACCGCACCGACGCGAATGCCGGCCTCTTCGAAAATCTCGCGCCGCACCGCCTCCTCGATGTTCTCGCCGGGCTCGATGAAACCGGCGAGCGCGGAATACATGCCGGGGGGAAAGCTCTTCTGGCGACCCACCAGGGCCTCGTCACCGCGCACAGCCAGCATGATCACCACCGGGTCGGTGCGGGGGAAGTGCTCGGCATTGCAGTCCTGATTGCCGCATTTGCGCATGTAGCCCGCCATCCGCATTGCGGTGCGGCTGCCGCACACGGCGCAGAACTGGTGGCGCGCGTGCCAGTCGAGCACGGCCTTGCCGGTGGCGAGCGTGGAGGGATCGCCCACCGGCAGGCGCAATGCGATGGCGCGCAGGTCCATGAAGCGACCCGCGCCGCGGAAGGGTTCCAGGGTCGGGGCGTCCTCCACGCCCGTCACGTCCAGCGCAAAGTGCGCCACGCCGGCGGTGTCGAGACCCAGGAAAATGCAGGGCAGATCGGCACCGAGGAATTCGCCCAGCTCGGCGGCCGACAACCAGCCGATGGCGTTGCCGCCCGGTGCCACCAGGGGTTGCAGCCGGTAGTAGGGAATGACGCGCGTGTCGGGTTTCGCGCGCTGCGCCGCGATCCAGTCGGCATCGGTACGGCGGTCACTGGCGCGATCCAGCGGACCGCCGGCAAAGGTGTTGATGATCGACATGGCATTCCCCTCTGTCTCTATATTGATACGGCGGTCTGGTGGTCAGTGCTGATCGTTGTTCTCGGTCAATTTGTTGTTGTCGGTCAATGCGTCAACGCGACACTCGGGGCCACACCGCCCGCCAGCGGCCCGCGCGGGGCGGCAGCACAGGCGTGGGGCCGTGGCTGTTTGAGTTCTCACCGGGGTCCGCCGGCCGGCAGGAGCGGCGGACGGTGCCGCCGCACACTAGCAGATTTGGCGCAGCCGGTGAAACCGCCCGACCGGGTCCGGCGCGGCGCGCGGGACCCATTACACCTTGCGGCAACCCGGGTCCTGGCTTAGAATCGCCGCCCTTTGCACAGGGTAGCTGGCTTCGTCCGAGGCCGGGACCGTTCGGGAGTTCAGCATGTACGCGGTTATCGAAAGCGGCGGCAAACAACACCGGGTCGAACCGGGTGAAGTACTCAACGTCGAAAAACTCAATGTCGCCCCGGGTGAGACGGTCGATTTCGACCGCGTCCTGATGGTGGCGGACGGCAGCGACATCAAGCTGGGCGCGCCCTATGTGGCCGGCGGCAAGGTGACCGCCGAGGTGGTCAGCCAGGGCCGCGCCGACAAGGTGCGGATCATGAAATTCCACCGCCGCAAGCACCACATGAAGCAGATGGGCCACCGCCAGTGGTATACCCAGATCAAAATTACCGGCATCAGCGCCGGCTGAACCCGGATTGAAGGAGCAGATCGATGGCAACCAAAAAGGCAGGCGGCAGTACCCGCAATGGCCGCGACTCCCATAGCAAGCGCCTCGGCGTGAAATGTTTTGGCGGTGAACATGTGACCGCGGGCAGCATCATCGTGCGTCAGCGCGGCACCGCATTTCACCGCGGCGTCAACGTCGGCATCGGCCGCGACCACACCCTGTTTGCCACCGCTGACGGCACTGTCCGCTTCGCGGTGCGGGGACCGCACAACCGCCGCTTCGTCGACATCGTGGTCAACTGACCGCCATCGCGACAGGCTTGCGGAAAAGCCCCTTTACCGGGGCTTTTTTTATGGAGGCGGCCAACCCGCCTGGCATATGATTCGCTACGCCGGGACTACGACTTCCGGGGGAAACCACCCATGAAATTCGTCGACGAAGCACCCATCGATGTCATCGCCGGCAACGGCGGCAACGGCTGCATGAGCTTCCGGCGGGAGAAATACATTCCCAAGGGCGGCCCGGACGGCGGCGATGGCGGCGATGGCGGCAGCGTCATCCTGATCGCCGATCCCGGGCTCAACACGCTGGTGGACTACCGCTATCAGCGCGTGTTCCGGGCCGACAACGGCGCCAGCGGCCGCGGCGCCAACTGCCGGGGCCGTTCGGCGGAGGATCTGCTGCTGCCGGTCCCCGTGGGCACCACCGTGATGGATGCCGATACCGACGAAGTCATCGGCGACCTCACCACATCCGGCCAGCGCCTGGTGGTGGCGCGCGGCGGCTTCCACGGCCTCGGCAACGCCCGCTTCAAGTCCAGTATCAATCGCGCACCCCGGCGCATCAGTCCCGGTAGCGAAGGCGAGACCCGCCATTTGCGCCTCGAACTCAAGCTGCTCGCCGATGTCGGCCTGCTGGGCTTGCCCAACGCCGGGAAGTCCACCCTGATCCACGCAATCTCGGCGGCGCGACCCAAGGTTGCCGACTATCCGTTTACCACGCTGGTGCCCAATCTCGGGGTGGTCGCCCTCGAGCACTACCGGAGCTTCGTGGTCGCCGACGTGCCCGGCGTGATCGAAGGCGCCGCCGACGGCGCCGGGCTCGGGATCCGCTTTCTGCGCCACCTGACCCGCACGCGACTCCTGCTGCATCTCGTCGATCTCGCGCCCGTTGACGGCAGCGATCCGGCGAACGCGGTGCATACCCTGCATGGGGAGCTCGAAAAATTCAGCCCCACGCTCGCCCGGCGCGACTGCTGGCTGGTGTTCAACAAGGCCGATCTGTTGCCGCCGGACGAAGCCCGCGCGCGCGCGGCCGCTATCGTGGACGCCCTCGGCTGGAGTGCGCCCTGGCATCTGATCTCGGCGGCCGAGCGCACGGGCACCACCGAACTGTGCGAAGCGGTGATGAATTACCTCGAAGCGCGCGCCCGCATCCAGGCCGAAGATCCCGAAGCCGCGCGTCATGAACGCGAAATGCAGGAAGCCATGCAACGCGAGGCCCGCGAGCGCATCGCCTGGCTACAGGCGCAACGGACCGGCGCGGATGACGAACTCGCGGACCAGGATGAAGACGACGATGATCATGATGTCGAAGTGTTCCATGCCCCCTGACCGGAACCCGCGCCGTGGACGCTGAACGCCGCCGGGTCACCGCCGCCCGCCGCTGGGTAGTGAAGATCGGTAGTGCCCTGCTCACCAACGACGGCCGCGGCCTGGCCCGCGCAGCCATCGCCGACTGGGTCGGCCAGATCGCCGCGCTTCAGGACCGGGGCTACGAAATCGTGCTGGTCTCCTCCGGCGCCATCGCCGAAGGCATGGCCCGGCTCAACTGGGCGCAGCGCCCGCGTGAACTGCACGAACTGCAAGCCGCCGCCGCCGTGGGTCAGATGGGCCTGATCGAGGCCTACGAATCCTGTTTTCAGCGCTACGGTCGCCACACCGCCCAGATTCTGCTCGACCACGACGATCTCTCGAACCGGCAGCGCTACCTGAACGCGCGCCGGACCCTCACCACCCTGATCAAGCTGGGCGTGGTGCCGGTGGTCAACGAGAACGACACCGTGGTCACCGACGAGATCCGCTTCGGCGACAACGACACGCTGGGAGCCTTGGTCGCCAATCTCATCGAAGCGCCGCTGCTGGTCATCCTCACCGACCGCGACGGCCTCTACAGCGCCGATCCCCGGGCCAATCCCGATGCCACCCTGATTCATCGCGGCCGCGCCCTGGATCTCGGCCTCGACGCCATCGCCGGCGGCAGCGCCAGCCAGCTCAGCCGCGGCGGCATGATCACCAAGCTGCGCGCGGCACGGCTCGCGGCACGCTCGGGCGCGCACACGCTGATCGCCGGGGGACGCATCGACCAGGTACTGACCCGGCTCGCGGAAGGCGAACTGCTGGGCACCTTGCTGGTCGCCGACAGCGAGCCCCTGGTGGCGCGCAAGCAGTGGCTGGCCGGGCAGTTGCAGGCCAAAGGCGCGCTCACGCTGGATGCCGGCGCGGTGCGGGTATTGCGCGAATCCGGCAGCAGTCTGCTGCCGGTGGGCGTTTTACGCTGCGAAGGCGACTACGCCCGCGGCGATCTGGTGCGCTGCCTCGCCGAGGACGGGCGCGAGATCGCCCGCGGCCTGATCAATTACAGCGCCACGGAAACCCGGCGTATCGCCGGCCTGGGCAGCGACCGCATCCCGGACGTACTGGGCTACGGTGGCGACGCCGAGTTGATTCATCGCGACAATCTGGTGCTGATCTGAACTGACCCAGCGGCGCAGAGCCTAGGGACTCCGGATCAGCCGCCGCCCGCGCGAGCTTCGGATGCGCGCTTTTCCTTTTCCTTGCCGGCATCGGTCAGCGCGGCAATCCAGTCCATCGCGGCAAACAGCACGCCGGAGGCGATGAAGGTCAGGTGCAGGATGACCATCCAGCGCAGGCGCGCCTCGTCAAACGGGACGTCTTCGCTGGTCAGCGTCATGAAGGCGCGCAACAGCGAGATCGCAGAGATCGCGACAATGGAGCCGATAAGCTTCATCTTCATGCCGGAGAAATCGAGGGTACCCATCCATTGCGGGCGATCCTCGCTGTCACCGGTGTCGATCCTGGAAACAAAATTTTCGTAACCCGAAAACACCACGATCAGCACCAGGTTGAGCGCCAGCGACAGGTCGATCAGCGACAACACCGTGAGGATCACCACCTCGGTCTTCATGCCGATCAGGTGCGGTACGGCATGGATGATCTCGGTGAAGAACGCCGTCAGCAGCATCAGCAGCGAGATAACCAGGCCGATATAGACGGGCGCGAGGATCCAGCGCGAATTGAACAGAATGGATTCGAGGATTTTTTCCCCGGTGTTGCGCATGCGCATGGCGTCCTGTTGCTCCCCTGGATGGCGATTATCAGCGACCAGACTACCGGACTTTAATGGCACAAAGAATGCCGGCAGGAGCACGCGAAGGCAGAAAACGGCAAAGCCGGCATCAGCCGGCTTTGCAGGGGAGGCGTAGCGGGAAAACTCAGCCGCTGGCCAGTGCCTTGATATGGGCGTTGAGCCGGCTCTTGTAGCGCGCGGCCTTGTTCTTGTGGATCACGCCCTTGTCGGCGATGCGATCCAGCACCGGCACGGCGGCGGCGTAGGCGGCCTTGGCAGCTTCCAGATCACCGGCCAACAGCGCGGCCTGGACTTTCTTGATGTAAGTGCGCGTCATGGAGCGCTGGCCAGCTTTGAGCTGGCGGCGCTTTTCGCTCTGACGAGCGCGCTTTTTCGCCTGGGGTGTGTTGGCCAACGGAATCAACTCCAGCTGTGGTCATTGCAAGGCGGCGCACTATAGCCAGTTTCGCCCGGGCGTTCAACTCACCTTGCCACGACTCCGCCCATGGCGCGCCAGCGCCCAGTCGGCGTGCTCGCGTACCAGTTCGGAACCCCGGTCGCGACAGGTTGCGAGCGCCGCCAGCACCGGCGCGGTCGTGGGCGCATTGCCCAGCCCCACGGCGAGATTGCGCAACCAGCGCTCGTGGCCGATGCGGCGAATCGGTGAGCCGGCGGTGCGCTCCAGAAACTCGGCTTCGGTCCATTGCGCGAGGGTCGCCAGTTCGGCATCGGCGAGGCCGTGGCGGGGTCTAAAGGCCGCTTCGTCGGTGGGTTTGGCAAAGCGGTTCCAGGGACAGACGATCTGGCAGTCGTCGCAGCCGAACACCCGGTTGCCCATGGCCGCGCGCAATGCCACGGGAATCGGTCCGGGATGCTCGATGGTGAGATAGGAAATGCAGCGTCGGGCGTCCAGCACATAGGGTTCGGGGAAGGACTGGGTGGGACAGATCGAAAGGCAGGCCCGGCATTTGCCGCAGGCATCGTCGATCAGTTCGGTCGCGGGCGGCAGGCGGATACTGGTGATCAGCTCGCCGAGAAAGAACCAGGAACCCGCGCCGCGATTCAGCAACAGGGTGTTCTTCCCGATCCAGCCGAGCCCGGCGCGCGCTGCCAGGGGCTTTTCCAGTACCGGCGCGCTGTCCACGAAGGGCCGCTGGATGACCGCGCAGCCTGCCGCCGCCGCAATCCGCTCGGCCAGTGTTGCCAGCCGGGTGCGCATGATCTTGTGATAGTCGCGGCCCAGGGCGTAGCGCGACACATAGGCTTTTTCGCCGTCGCGCAACTGCGCGATCATGCGGGTATCGGCGGGCCGGTAATCCATGCGCACACAGATCGCGGAGACCGTGCCGGGCACCAGCAGATCGGGGCGCGCGCGCAGTTCGCCGTGGCGCGCCATCCAGGCCATGCTGCCGTGGAAGCCCCGGTCGAGCCATTCGCGCAGACGGGCGCCGGCCTCGCGCAGATCCAGATCCGCGATACCGACCTGCTGGAAACCCAGCTCCCGCGCCCAGGCGCCTATGCGGGCGACCAGATCCGGATCGGTTGCGGCAATCGCTGGTTCAGGCACGGGCCGGGCCGGGTGAGGGGCATGTCGTATAATTTTGCCAGATTCCGCCCCCGGCCCCGCCGATGTCAGTTTCCGCTGCTGCCCTCTACACCGCCGCCCAGACCCGCGAACTCGATCGCCGCGCCATCGAGGAACACGGCATCCCCGGCATTGCGCTGATGAAGCACGCCGGCGCCAGCGCCTTCCGGGAACTGTGCCGACGCTGGCCCGAGGCGCGCTCGATCACCGTGTTCTGCGGCAGCGGCAATAACGGCGGCGACGGCTACGTCATCGCGGCGCTGGCGCGCGAACGGGGGCTCGCCAGCCGGGTGATCCATCTGACCGAGCCGGCCCTGCTGAAGGGCGACGCCGCCCTGGCCTGGCGCTTCGCGGCGCAGGCGGGCGTACCCATGGAGTCCTTCTCCGCCGACAGCGCGCTGACCGCTGATGTCCTGGTCGATGCCCTGCTGGGGACCGGGATCGCGCGGCCCGTGACGGGCGCGCATGCCGCCGCCATCGCGGCCATCAACGGTGCCGGCATTCCGGTGCTGGCGGTCGATATTCCCTCGGGGCTGCACGCCGATACCGGCGCCGAACTGGGAATCGCCGTGCGCGCCCAGGTCACGGTGACCTTTATCGGCCGCAAACTCGGACTCCATACGGGTCGTGGTCCGGCGCTCACGGGCGCCATCCGGTTCGACCGGCTGGATGTGCCGGATGCCGTGTATCGGGATGATCCCGCTGCCGAACTCCTCAAC
>JBFXFL010000065.1:0-2308 GCA_050179115.1 Porticoccaceae bacterium
GATCGGATAGGTCGCGGTCGCTGCGCGCGGTGCGTCGCGCAGCTGGCTGCCTCGCGACGCCTTTCGACAGGCTGTTAGCGCTCGCGCGTGGGCGGTCAGTCGTTGCGGACGGCGTGGCCGAGGTGTCGGCCAGCTCCGCGAGCAGCTTTTTTGCGGGTGCCGGCAGGCCTAGCGCCCCGGGCGCCGCGGGCAGTACCCAGCGTCGGGTATCGCCATCTGCGACCGCGAAGCGGGGCGCCACGGCGACCTCGACCGGGGTGTAGTCGAGCCGGTAGTGGCTGAATAAATGGCGCCGCGGCAGCCCTGCCTGCCAGTCGAGCGCTCGATAGCCCAGTGCGTCGCAATGGATTTCGATGTCGGTTGCGGGCGCGCATTCCGGGAAGCTCCAGAGGCCGCCCCAGATGCCGGTCGGCGGGCGCTGTTCGAGCAGCACTTCGCCGGTCGGATTGCGCAGGATCAGGAACAGGGTTTCCCGGATGGGCGTCGCGGCTTTCGATTGGCGCCCGGGGTACTGCTCCGGAGCGCCTTCGCCGCGTGCGCGGCAGTCAGTCCGCACCGGGCAGCGGTCGCACGCCGGGCGGGTACGGGTGCAGAGGGTGGCGCCCAGATCCATGATCGCCTGGGTGTAGTCGGCGACCCGCTCCGTCGGGGTCAGTCGTTCGGCGATTTCCCATAGCTGGCGGGCGACATCCGCTTGCCCGGGCCAGCCCGCGATGGCGCCGTGGCGGGCCAGCACGCGCTTGACGTTGCCGTCGAGAATCGCGGCGCGCTGCCCGAACGCGATGGCGACGATGGCGCCGGCGGTGGAGCGGCCGATGCCGGGCAGGGCGGTGAGTTCATCGAGGGCGATGGGAAATTGCCCGCCGTATTGCTCGGTAAGCATACGCGCCGTGCGATGCAGGTTGCGGGCGCGGGCGTAGTAACCGAGTCCGGTCCAGTGATGCAGCACGCTGTCGATGGGCGCGGCGGCGAGCGCGGCGACATCGGGAAAGGCCGCGACGAAGCGCTCGAAGTAGGGGATGACGGTGCCGACCTGGGTCTGCTGCAACATGATTTCCGACAGCCATACCCGATAGGGCGAGGGTTCGCGCTGCCAGGGCAGGTCGTGGCGGCCATGCTGGTCGAACCAGGCGAGCAGGCGCGCGCTGAAATCCGCTGCCGCGACGATCCGCTTCCGCCGGGTTCTTTCTGTCATGGGCGAGCGCTCAGTTGTGGTCCTTCTGCTTGCCGAGCAGACTCCGCAGCAGACCTTCGACCTTTTTGGCCTTTTTCGAGTCGAGGCCGTGCCTGTCGTCCAGCTCCTGCCGCACCCGATCCTGCACCAGCTGCGCGACCAGCTCGCCGTCCGGCGCGCATTGGGTGGCCGCATCCTTGCCGAAACTGCCCTGGCAGCGCAGCGGAATGTCGCGCTCGCGCAGACGTTCGCTCTTGACCACACAGCCTTCCGGGCTGGTGCGCTCGCCGCTCAGGCGGGCGGTGGTGAGGATGTCGTAATTCTGCGCGCCGCGATCGACGGTGCCTTCGCCGCGCAGACCGAGATTGCCGACGCCGGTGGTCATCCGGTCCAGCAGCAGGCGCGGACCGGCGAGGCGGAATTCCCCGGCGATATCCCTGAACGCGGTGCCCCTGGGCCAGTCCTTGCGCTTGTCGGTCCTGTCCACCAGCGCCGCGAGGTCACAGAAGACGCGCTCGATGTTGGTTCGCTCAAGATGCGGCGCGCCGATCCCGAAGGCGCCACTCGCATCCAGTGTCCGATCGAACTCCGCGCTCGTCTTGCCACGGGCGCTGCCCCGCAGTGACAGATCGAGGGTGCCGGCAAGGTCGAGCCCGGGCGCCAGGGTCTGGCGTACCTGGGCCAGGGAAATTCCGGTCAGTTGCTGTTGGAAGGTTGCGTTTGGGGCTTTCCCGGTGACGCCGTGCAATTGCGCGCTGGCGGTGGCGGTGCCGCCCAGGGTGCGGGTGGAAAGATCGTGGATCTGGACATTGTCGCCCGCGAAAGCAACCCGCAGACGAATCGCTTCGAGGCGCAGCTTGTCGACCGTCAGCTCCTCCCAGTCGAGATCCAGCGTGCCATTCCCGCCCCGGAGGAAGGCGATGGGTCCGGCCAGGGGCGCGAACAGCGCCGCGTCAGCCACTTCGGTGTCGCCCTTGTTGACAGTGCGGTAGCGATTGAGATCGAGCCGGTCGCCATGCACGACTGCCCTGAGTTGGCGGGGCGCCGCAAGGCCGGCTTCGATCGCGCCCTGAATTTCGGTGGCATCGATCGCCAGCTTGAGTTCATCCAGCGCCAGATTTTCCGCGGTTGCGG
>JBFXFL010000065.1:2408-5880 GCA_050179115.1 Porticoccaceae bacterium
TCCAGCTCCGGAATGCGGCTGTCGGCGGCGCGCACCCGGGTGTGACCGATCTGGACTCCCGGACTCGGGAACAGTTGCCACGCCAGATCGCCCTGGATTTCCAGGCTGATGCCCTGCTTGCCGGCCAAAGCGACGATGCGCGGTTTGAGTGTGTTGGGATCCAGCATCAACAGCACATAGGCGGCGCCGGCGGCGGCGAGCAGTATTGCCGCGAGCAGTAGCCCGAGGGCAATACGGAGCGGTTTGTTCACGGTAGTCCCCCACAGCCCGATGAAACCGGGCCGCGCTGGCCCGGGTCTACAGCGGCCAGTATAATGGCGCGCCTTCCGCCCCCGGCCGCGGCCCTGGGCAACCGCCTCATCTGGAGAGCAGCATGGCCCCGCGCCGCGCCACTGTCAGCCGCGACACCCTGGAAACCCGCATCACGGTGAGCGTCGATCTCGACGGCTCCGGGCGCGGCGAATTTGCCACCGGGGTGCCGTTTCTCGAACACATGCTGGATCAGATCGCCCGCCACGGGCTGATCGACCTGTCGGTGAAGGCCGAGGGCGATCTTCATATCGACGCCCACCACACCGTCGAAGACATCGGCATCACCTTTGGTCAGGCCATCAAACAGGCGCTCGGCGACAAAAAGGGCATCGGCCGCTACGGCCACGCCTATGTGCCCCTCGACGAGGCGCTGTCCCGCGTGGTGATCGATTTTTCCGGCCGTCCGGGTCTGGTGCGCGACGTGACTTTCACGCGCGCGCGCGTCGGCAATTTCGATGTGGATCTGGTGTTCGAGTTTTTTCAGGGTTTCGTCAATCACGCGGGTGCAACATTGCACATCGATAATCTGCGCGGTGAGAACGCCCACCATCAGGTGGAGACTATTTTCAAGGCGTTTGGTCGCGCGCTGCGCGCGGCGGTGGCACCCGATGCGCGCGCGGCGGATATCACGCCGTCCACCAAGGGCAGCCTGTAATCGGACCCTACGGATCCAGCCATGACGGAATTTCGTGACCGCATCGCCGTCATCGACTACGGCATGGGCAACCTGCACTCGGTCGCCAAGGCGCTGGAGCATGTCGCTCCGGGCGCGCGGGTGGTCATCACCACCGAGCCTCGGGAGCTCGAACGTGCGGACCGCGTCGTGTTCCCCGGGGTCGGCGCCATCGGCGACTGCATGCGCGAATTTCGCGCCGCGGGCTTTGCCTCCGCGCTGGTCGCCGCCATCGCGCAGAAACCCGTGCTCGCCATCTGCGTCGGCATGCAGGCGTTGATGGCCCACAGCGAGGAGAGCGGCGGCGTGGACTGTCTCGGCCTGTTGCCGGGCCGGGTGCGGTTTTTCGGCGCGCCACTGATCGATACCGACGGCGAACGCCTCAAGGTCCCGCACATGGGCTGGAATGTCGTGCACCAGACCGTCGATCACCCGCTCTGGCACGGTATCGCCCAGGATGCGCGCTTTTATTTCGTGCACAGCTACTGGGTGGAAACCGACGCCAAGCTGATCGCGGGCACCTGCGACTATGGTGTTACCTTCGCCGCCGCCCTGCATCGGGGCAATCTGTTCGCGGTGCAGTTCCATCCCGAGAAAAGCCACACCGACGGCCTGCGCCTGCTGGCCAACTTTGCCACCTGGAAAGGCGGCAACTGAGGATTTCCGTGCTCATCATTCCCGCCATCGATTTGAAGGACGGCCAGTGCGTGCGCCTGCGCCAGGGCCGCATGGATGACGCCACCGTGTTTTCCGATGATCCGGTCGCCATGGCCGCGCACTGGGTTGCCCAGGGTGCGCGCCGGCTGCATCTGGTGGATCTCAACGGCGCCTTTGCCGGGCTGCCGGTCAACGGCGACGCCGTGCGCGCCATCGCCCGCGCCCATCCCGACCTGCCGATCCAGATCGGCGGCGGCATCCGCAGCGCGGACACCATCGAGGCCTACCTGGGCGCCGGCGTGCGTTACGTCATCATCGGCACCCAGGCGGTCAAGGAGCCGGATTTCGTCACGCGGGTGTGCCGGGAGTTTCCCGGCCGCATCATCGTCGGCATCGACGCCAGCGCCGGTCGGGTGGCCACCGACGGCTGGGCCGAGGTGAGTGAAGTGAAAGCGGTGGATCTGGCGCGCCGGTTTGCCGCCGACGGAGTGAGTGCCATCGTCTACACCGACATCGAACGCGACGGCATGATGCAGGGCGTCAATGTCGCCGCCACGGTGGCGGTGGCGGAGGCGGGCGGGATTCCCGTGATTGCCTCCGGCGGCGTCACCAACCTGGAGGATATCCGCGCGCTCAAGGCCGTCGCCGCGCGGGGAATCCTCGGCGCCATCACCGGGCGGGCGATCTACGAAGGCACGCTGGATCTGGCCGCCGCCCAGGCGCTCTGCGACGGGTGATTTTTGCGGTCACTCGCCGGATGCGCCGCGACGCGGCTTATCCGGCCTACGCCTGCGACGGATAATTGGTGTCATCACCGGGATGGCGGGTGCGCTGCGCTTACCCGCCCTGCTTCTCGTTACCAAATCACCCGTAGGTCGGATAAGCGTAAGCGCATCCGGCGTTTTCCGGCGAATCTCCTCACGGCTTTACCGTGGATGCGCCTGCGGCTTATCCACCCTACGCCCAAGCCGGTATGAACTCCCTGCGCAGCTCTGCCTCTCACTTGCGAAAGATCGAAGCCAGCAGTGACAGCACCGCGCTGATCAACAGCATGGTGCCGAGCGGGATATAGAGCCGAAATCCTGGGCGGTCGATCTGAATGTCTCCCGGCAACCGCCCGAGCGGCAGCCGGCCGAGCCAAGGCCACAGCAGCCCGACTACCACCAGTACCAAACCCAGATAGATCAGCGTCTTTTGCATGGCGCGGGATTGTGGGGCTGTGCCGATCTTTCCTCAAGCCGCAGCTTGCTCCTCTCAGCCCACAAACAGCTCTTCGAGAAAATCCTCCAGTGCCCGCCACGAGCGTCGGTCGGCGGCGGCGCTGTAGCGGATGCCGCGCTCGGGGTCGTTGGCCTCGGGCCGGGTAAAGGCGTGCAGGGTGTGGCCGTAGGCGTGGATCTGCCAGTCGGCGCCGGCGGCGGTCAGCTCTGCGCCCAGCTTCACCAAGGCCTCGGGCTTGGCCATGGGATCATCGTAGCCGTGCAGGCACAGTACTTTCGCGGTGATGGGATTGCCCGCGGTGTTGCCGGGCGGGTCGAACAGGCCATGGAAGCTCGCCACACCCCGCACCTGGGTATTGCTGCGGGCATTACTTCGGGCAAGGTCCAGCACGCAGAGACCGCCGAAGCAGTAACCCATGGCAGCGATCCGCCGCGGATCGACTTCCGGCAGGGCCTGCAACGCCGTGATGGCGGCGCCGATGCGGCGCTGGAGCGCCGCGCGGTCGTTCATCAGGGGCTGCATCAGCGCCCCGTTGCCGGCCGGGCTGCCGCCCTGGCGCCCCTCGCCGTACATGTCCAGCGCGAAACCCATATAGCCCAGTGCCGCCAG
>JBFXFL010000065.1:5980-8630 GCA_050179115.1 Porticoccaceae bacterium
GGGTGTACGGCGCGAGGGCAATACCGACGTCTACCGCACCGCGCCGCTGCTGCGCACCCTGCACGGCCAGGGTCTGCCGGTCCCGGATGTGCCCTTCGCCGCACCGGACGAGAGCGAATTCGGCGTGCCCTATGTGGTCATGGAACGGCTGCGCGGCCGCGAGTTTTTCATCTGGGATCCCCATCCTTCGTTCGATCGCTCGCCCGCGGCCGCCGCGCCCCTGTGGCGGCAGACCGCGCAAGTGCTGCCGCGCATCCATCGCGTGGACTGGCGCGCGCATCTGCCGAACTGGGAGACGCCGCGCCCGCTGGATGTGGAAATTACCCGCTGGGAGCCGATCTACCGCAAGGCGCTGGAACCCGAGTGGATCGAACACGCGGACCGCCTGCGTCTGCAACTGCTGAAAACCCTGCCCGCCGCGCCGCTGCTGGGCATCGTCCACGGCGACTATCAGCCGGGCAACTGCCTGTTCGATGCCGGCCGCCTCACCGGCGTGATCGACTGGGAGCTGGTGCGCATCGGCGCGGTGCTGCTCGACATTGGCTGGCTGATGTTCTGCGCGGATGGGGATTTCTGGACCGACGAGATTCGCCCGGTGGCGCCGGTGCCGCCCGCGGAGCTGGCCGATATTTACCAGGCCGGCATGGGGCGCTCGTTCCCCGATCTGCGCTGGTATCAGGCGCTCGCCGCCTATCAACTGGGCAGCATCGCCTGCCTCAATGTGCGCCTGCACCGTAAGCGCCAGCGCATCGATCCCATGTGGGAGCGGTTCGCCTTCACGGTGTCGCGGTTTTATCAGGAGGGATTGCGGCTGGTGTCCTGAGTGCCGCGCCAGCCGTTGGCAATTCGTGTTCAGTTACCGACAGTTTGTTTTCAGAATGGAAACGCCCATGTCCTATATCGAAGATTCGTTGTCCGAGGGCGAGCACATCGTCGGTCTGTTCAAGCTGCACTGGTTCGCTCGCCTTCCCATGATCCTCTGGATCGTATTGGGCATACCGACGCTTGGACTGACCTGGATTCTCGCGCTCTACGAATTCCTGCGGCTCAGATGTATCGAACAGGGCGTGACCAACAAGCGCGTGATCTTCAAGCGCGGCATCATCAGCCGGCAGACCGAAGAGATGAAGCTCGGCTCGATTGAAACCGTGGAAATGGAGCAGAGCATCAGCGGTCGTCTGTTCGGTTTCGGCACGGTGAAGCTGACCGGGCGCGGCAGCAGCGATTTTCGGTTCAAAAATATCGACGATCCGCTGGCCGTGAAACGCCAGATCGAGAGCGTGAGTCACCCGGTGGATTAGCAGACTGTTAGCCATCATCCAGCAATAATCTGACCGCCACAGCGGCCACAGGGAGCAAACAACATGGTGGACTTTGCGCTTTCCGATGAACTGCGCGCGCTCAGGGATCGCGTCGATGCGTTTATCCGCGACGAAATCATCCCTTGCGAAAAAGACCCGCGTCAGGAATTTCACGGCCCCACCGAGGAACTGCGCCTGGAACTGGTGGCGCGCGCGCGGCGCGCCGGTCTGGTCGCGCCCCAGGCGCCGCGGGAGTACGGCGGCCTCGGCCTCGACCATCGCGCGATGGCGGTGATCTTCGAGGCGGCGGGCTATTCCACACTCGGACCGCTCGCGCTGAATATCCAGGCGCCGGATGAAGGTAACTGCAATCTGCTGCTGCAAGTCGCCACCGACGCGCAAAAGGAACGCTGGCTGGCGCCGCTCTACCGGGGCGAGATCCGCTCGGTGTTTGCGATGACCGAACCCGACGGCGGCGCGGGCTCCGATCCCAGTCTGCTGAAAACCACCGCCGTGCCAGATGGCGACGACTACGTCATCAACGGCCGCAAGTGGTTCATCACCGGGCTGCCGGGCTCTGCATTTCAGATCATCATGGCGCGCACACTAGACACGCGCGGCAACGACCAGGGCGCCACCATGTTCATGACGCCATCGGATGCGCCGGGCATCGAGATGGTGCGCATGCTCGACACCCTCGACAGCAACTCGCCCGGCGGCCACTGCGTGGTGGACTACCGCGACCTGCGCGTGCCGCGCGACCAGATACTCGGCGAAGTGGGCAAGGGCTTTCGCTACGCCCAGGTGCGCCTCGGCCCGGCGCGCATGACCCATTGCATGCGCTGGCTGGGCGCCGCCCGGCGCTGTCACGAGATCGCCAGCGACTTCGCCAAGACCCGTATCGCGTTTGGGAAGCCCATCCTCGAACACGAGGGCGTGGGCTTCATGCTAGCCGACAATCGCATCGACCTGCACACCTGCCGGCTCGCCACCTGGCACGCCTGCTGGCTACTCGATCAGGGCGACAAGGCGCGCGCCGAGACCAGCATGTGCAAGGTGCTCTGTTCCGAAGCGCTGGGCCGCGTGGTGGATCGTTCGATGCAGATCATGGGCGCCATGGGAATATCCGCCGACACCGTGATCGAGCGCATCTATCGCGACATCCGCGCCTTTCGTCTGTACGACGGTCCTTCCGAGGTCCATCGCTGGGTGCTGGCGCGGGAGTGATCCTACCCATCCCCGGCGGACACTCTGTTAAGCGAATAGACTACGCGACAGAGGTGGACCATGGCAAAGCAAACGAAACAACCCAAGACAACCCGCCGGCATCATTCTTCGGAGTACCGGGC
>JBFXFL010000066.1:0-8474 GCA_050179115.1 Porticoccaceae bacterium
CGCGCGCGGGGCGCGATCTCGGCGGCGCAGAATTTGCGGACGGTTTCCCGCAGGGCGTTCTGTTCGGCGCTGAAGGTGAAATCCATGACGGCTCCCGGGGTCGGCCGCGCCGGCGCGGCGGAGAGCGGAAATTATAGGCCACCGCGAAAACCCCGCAGCGCACCTCGATCGCGGTGGCTCCTCACCCCCACGCGGACGGGAGACCAGACAAGCCTGGGCGCGAACTCTCCGCTCGGGCGGGTACGGCGGATGATTCCAGGTGCCCTTCGGGCTACCCGCTGGTAACATCCACTCGCCAATTTTCAACCGCCTTTCAACCTTGCCTGAGGAAAACGACATGACGATTCGATACGACAACCGCGTTGCCGTAGTGACCGGCGCCGGCAACGGCCTGGGCCGCAGCCACGCCCTGCTGCTCGCCGCACGCGGTGCCAAAGTGGTGGTGAACGATCTGGGCGGCTCGGTGGAAGGGCGCGGCGGCTCCCATTCCGCCGCCGATGCCGTGGTGGCGGAGATCAAGGCCGCCGGCGGGCAGGCGGTCGCCAACTACGATTCGGTGACCACCCCCGAGGGCGGCAAGGCCATCATCCAGACCGGCTACGACGCCTTCGGCCGCGTGGATATCCTCATCAACAACGCCGGCAACAACATCCAGAACAGCTTCCGCAAGATGACGGTGGAGGAATTCACCGCCGTGGTGGACGTGCATCTGATGGGCGCCGTGTACTGCACCCGCGCCGCCTGGCAGGGCATGCTGGATCAGCAGTACGGCCGCGTGGTGATGACCACCTCCGCCGCCGGCCTGTTCGGCGGCCACGGTCTCGGCAACTACGCCGCCGCCAAGATCGCCCTGGTGGGACTGATGAACACGCTGAAGCTCGAAGGCCGCAACCGCAACATCACGGTCAACTGCATCGCGCCCATGGCGACCACGCGCATGTCGACGGAGGCCATGGACGACAAGACCGGGCCGCTGCTGCAACCGGAATTCGTGTCCGCCGTCGTCGGTCTGCTGTGCGCCGAGGAGCACACCGGCACCGGCGATATCATCAGCGCCGGCGCGGGCTACTACTCGAAGATCGGAATCATCGAAGGTGCCGGGGTCTGTCTCGGTGCTGACAAAGTGCCCGCACCGGAAGCCATCGCCGGGCGCTGGGCCGAGATCTGCGATCTCAGCCAGGCGCAGCCCTTCGACGACGCCTTCAGCGCTGTCGCCTACAGCATGCGCAAGGTGTTGCGCGGCCTGAAAGACGCCAAGGGCTGATTGCCGGCACGGTGGACGCCCCCCGCCCGGCGCGGGGCGTCCTTGTGCGAGGCGCCCGTGCTTTCACGAGGTACCCGTCCTTTCGCGAGCTACCAAAGCCCAGTAGAATTGCCCGCCTTTCCCAGGGCCCCGCTCGATGAAACCCACCGTCAAACCGGCGAACGCGAACTTTTCCTCCGGCCCTTGCAGCAAGCGGCCCGGTTACGATCTGGCGCAGCTCGATATCAGTACCCTCGGCCGCTCGCACCGCTCGACGCTGGGCAAGGCAGCGCTGGGGCGCGCCTGTAGCGATACCGCCGAACTGCTGGGCCTGCCCGCCGGCTACCGGGTGGGCGTGGTGCCCGCCTCCGACACCGGCGCGATGGAAATGGCGCT
Source organism: Porticoccaceae bacterium (assembly GCA_050179115.1). Classification (GTDB taxonomy): domain Bacteria; phylum Pseudomonadota; class Gammaproteobacteria; order Pseudomonadales; family Porticoccaceae; genus JAGPUQ01. Next base: position 1,640 of record JBFXFL010000066.1, read on the forward strand.
GTGGTCCCTGCTCGGACCCCGCCCGGTGGATGCCTTCGCCTGGGAGTCCTTCGGCGAAGGCTGGATCACCGACATCGTCAAGCAACTCAAGCTCGATGCCGTGAACACCTATACCGCGCCCTACGGCCAGTTGCCGGATCTGGGCCGCGCCAATCCCCGGCACGACGTCGTTTTCACCTGGAACGGCACCACTTCGGGCGTCAAGGTTCCCGACGGCGACTGGATCCGCGACGACCGTGAGGGGCTCACCATCTGCGACGCCACCTCGGCGGTGTTCGCCATGGATCTGCCCTGGTCCAGGCTCGATGTCGCGACCTTCAGTTGGCAGAAGGTGCTCGGCGGCGAAGGTGCCCACGGCATGCTGGTGCTGAGTCCGCGCGCCGTGGAGCGCCTGGAAACCTATCGGCCGCCCTGGCCGCTGCCCAAGATCTTCCGCCTCACCTCGGGTGGCAAGCTGCTCGATGGCGTGTTCAAGGGCGAGACCATCAACACGCCGTCCATGCTGTGCGTGGCCGATTATCTGGATGCCCTCGACTGGGTGCGCGGCCTGGGCGGGGTCGCCGAGACCATCGCCCGCTCCAACCGCAATCTGGCGGTGATCGAGCGCTTCGTCGCCGCCAACGACTGGATTCAATTTCTGGCCGCGAGCCCGGAGATCCGTTCCAACACCAGCGTCTGCCTGGTGCTGGACCTGCCCGAAGCCGGCGTCAAGGCGATGGTCAAGCTGCTCGAAGCCGAGGGTGTCGCCTACGACATCGGGGCCTACCGCGACGCCCCGGCCGGGCTGCGCATCTGGTGCGGGGCCACCATCGAAACCGCCGATCTCGAAGCCCTGATGCCCTGGCTCGCCTGGGCCTATCACGCCAGCAAGGGCTAGCCCAACCCGAGCGGTCCCGCAGCCGGCCGGCACGCGGGACATCACCACCGGTACCGAAGCAAGGGGACACCGATGTTCAGGATTCGCACCTATAACCAGATTTCCAGCAAGGGCCTCGACCGCTTCCCGCGCGACCGCTACAGCGTCGGTGCCGATGTGGACGCACCGCTGGGCTACATCCTGCGCAGCCACAAGCTGCACGGCGAAGCCATCCCGGATTCGCTGCTCGCGGTGGCGCGCGCCGGTGCCGGTGTCAACAACATCCCGGTACCGGACTACAGCGCGCGCGGCATCGTGGTGTTCAACACCCCGGGCGCCAACGCCAACGCGGTCAAGGAACTGGTGATCACCGGCATGCTGCTGGCTTCGCGCGATATTTTCGCGGGGATGAATTACGTCCAGGGGCTCACACATATCCAGGACGACGCCGCCATGGCGACCCTGCTGGAAAAGGAAAAGAGCCGCTTCGCGGGCTCCGAAATCCAGGGCAAGACCCTGGGCGTAGTCGGGCTCGGCGCCATCGGCGCCGTGGTCGCCAACATGGCACTCGAACTCGGCATGCGGGTCGTGGGCTACGACCCGGCGCTGTCGGTGGAAGCGGCCTGGCGCCTGTCCAGCAGCGTCGAGAAGATGGACAGCCTGCAAAGTCTGCTGGCCCGTTCCGATTACGTCACCCTGCATGTCCCCGCCATGAGCGCCACCCGCCACATGATCAACAGCGAGACGCTGCGCTCGCTCAAGCCCGGCGCGGTCCTGCTGAATTTCGCCCGCGAAGAAATTGTCGAACCCGGCGCTATCATCGGCGCACTGGACAGCGGCCAGGTGCGCCGCTTCGTGACCGACTTCCCGGTGCCGGCACTGCTCGGCCGCGACAATGTCATCGCCATGCCCCATATCGGCGCCAGCACCGCCGAGGCCGAGGAGAACTGCGCCATCATGGCGGCCGATCAGCTGATGGAATTCCTGGAGCACGGCAACATCCGCAACTCGGTCAACTTCCCGGCCACCCGCATGGCCCGCAACGGCGGCTATCGGCTGACCTTCTGCAACGCCAATGTCCCCAAGGTACTGGGCAAGGTCCTTGCTGTGATCGCCGACTGCAACAACAATGTCCTCGATCTGGTGAATCAGAGCCGGGACGATATCGCCTACAACATCATCGATGTGGAGCAGGCGCCAGACCAGTGCACGCTGGACCAGATCGCCGCCATCGACGGCGTGATCCGGGTGCGCCAGTTGTAGCCCCGGCGAACCACTCTCCCGCCGGGCTTCCAGCGAGCACGGGGCGCGCAAAAGGCAAAAAAAAAGCGGCATCGGGAGATGCCGCTTAAAGGTTTGACCGGGAGAGCCTAGAGGGGGAGGATCCCGGTCGCTCTCAACACAACAAGAGGATTGACTTGCACGGGATGAGACCCGGGCAGGGTCGCGAAAGTTCACAGCCCCCGGAAAAAAATTTCCGGCTACCCGGATCGCTCCGGCACCCGCCCCAATAACCGCGCCGCCGCGCCCGAAACACCGCGAGCCCGGAAACCGCGACCCCGGTGGGAGCTTCCACGCTATCGGCAGCCCGGAGCGTGGATGCCACCATGGCCGACTCCAGAATGAACGGACGGGAGATGAACGGACCGGCCCCCTGGCGGTCCAGATACATGCTTCGCGTCCCCGCAAGCAAATTGCAGACGATAGCCCCGGGATGATTCAATGAACCTGCGACCCGACGCGACCCTCTGGTGTTGCCGACGACCGTTATAACCATTAACGGGGTCTTATTCGGAAAACGCCACGCACGATCGACCCGCTGCGAGGAGCACGTCATGACCCGCTCACCCACATCAACGCTCGCTACCACTATCGATAACGACGATACCGGCCATAACGACGATACCGGCGAATGGATGCATTTCGGCGCGGACCCCCGCTTCGATTATCCCATCGATTATTCGATCAGGATTTTGGGTTCGTCCGCCGCCGCGGGGACTGTCGCTTTCCTTGGCAAATGAGCCTGGGCAAGTGGGCACCCAACTCGTACTGCCATTTTCACAAGCACCTGGGCAACACGACTTCACTGGTCCTGGAAGGCGAGCACCACACCGTCGAAACCCTCGGCGGCGAGTCGATCCACAAAGTGCGTCAGGCCGGCGACCATGCGCAAAACCCCGGTGGCGATGTCCACATGGAATTCGCGGCCCCCGGGGTTCGGTGGTGTTCTTCAGCATGCAGGCCGTGGATGGCAAATTGTTCGAGGTGCTGGGCGGGGCGGAGCGCGTATTGAACGTCACCACCCTTGACGACTTTCTCGCCGGAAATATGCCGCGCTGACCGGCGCGGGAACGCTCACCCCAAACCGGGGCTTCGCATCTCGCAACGCCCCGGTTTTGTAGCGGGCAACACCGCGCGACTAGCAGCAGGGCAAAATCCTCTCCCGGTTTTTCAAAGACAACCTGCAGTGGCATGTCGATGGCGAGATCCTCGTTGGCAATGCCGAGCGGCCGACTGACAAAGCGCACGCCTTCTCCCATCTCCACCACCAACGCGGCATCCTGCAATCCGGTCACGGCGCTGGCGCCACCGGTGTGGACAATCACCGAGTAGCGCATACCGGCAATACCCGGGTGCGCCGCCAGTTCTTCCGAGTAGGTCTCCATCATCGGCGGAATGTTGCGGCGTTGGCATTGCGGCCAAAGCTGGCCTACAGTTGCAGCGACCCCAAAAACCATAATTTCAGGGCAGACGCCATGGCGGAGATAAGACAAATCGCAGCGGCGTTGATCTTTCCGGAAGGGCCCGTAGCGCTACCGGACGGCAGCGTGCTGGTGGCGATGGACTGGCCACGGCCCGGGTTACCGCTGAATTTTCTCAACAAACAAAATGCGCATTCCGACCTAAAACCCTAACAAAGGACGCAGCAACATGAACGTGAAGCGGATATTGGCAAACTGCAAAGTGCTGGATTTCACCCATGCGCTGGCCGGGCCCACCACCACGCGCCTGATGGCGGAAATGGGCGCCGACATCATCAAGGTGGAACTCGCGCCCCGCGGCGACATGACGCGCACCATGGCCTACAACAAAAATGGTCGCAGCGGCTATTTTGTGCAACAGAATCGCGGCAAGAAGAGCCTGTGCCTGGATATGCGCAAAGCCGAATCGGTGGAAATCATCAAAAAACTTGTCGCCGACACCGATGTGTTGATCGAAAATTATTCACCGGGCGTGATTGCCGATATGGGCCTGGGCTGGGACGTGGTCAAGGACATCAATCCCCAATTGATTTTCTGCTCGATCTCGGCGTTCGGTCAAACCGGACCGCTGTCCCAACTGCCGGGTTTCGATTACATGGGACAGGCCTACGCCGGTGTGACCAGCCTGATGGGCTATCCCCATGAAGCTCCGGTCATGCCAGCGATCTCCATCGGCGATGTCAACACCGGTGTGCATGCCCTGGCCGCGATCAATGGCGCGCTGTTCTATCGCGCCCAGGGCGGCGGCGGTCAATACATCGATTGCTCGCTGCTGGACAGCTATTTTCACTGCCACGACCTGAGCGTCCAGCTCTACAGCAATTCCAACGGCAAAATGCAGCCCACGCGCAATGGCCGGCACCATCCGGCGGTCGCGCCCGACGGCATTTATCGCGGCAGGGATTCCTGCATGTTCGTGATCGCGGTGACCGGCAAACAGTGGAAAGCGCTATGTAAGGTAATGGATCGTACCGATATGCTGACCGACCCGCGTTTCAGAACCAATGCGGACCGAGTCGCCAATCTCGCCGCGCTGATCGAGATCATCGAGGGCTGGATACAGTCCATGCCCAGCGACGCTGCCGCGCGCGAAGCACTGGAAGCGGCGCGGGTGCCGGTTGCCCCGGTGCTGACGCCGGGCGAGGCGATGCAGCATCCGCATCTGATCGAGCGCGGCACCGTGCGCACCATCAGCGATCGCGGCATGGGCGAGTTTCAGATACCGGGCATGCCGTTGCGCTTCTCCGAGTGCCCGGAACTCCTGACCCTGGAAGCACCTTACCTGGGCGAACACAACGCAAGCATCCTGCGCGAGCGCCTGGCGATGAGCGATGCGGAAATCCGCCAACTGGTGGCGAATGAAGTATTGCATGGGGAGGCGGTTCCCGGTTGAGGGTGTTGTGAACAAGCCATTCGACCATTCGACAAGCTCATGGCTCACCGGGAACGGAATCGGATTACTCAGAATATTTAGGCTAAGGACACTCTGAATAATTGTCATGCCCGCGCAGGCGGGCATCCAGAAGGCTTTGAGATCCCTGGGTTCCCGCTTGCGCGGGAACGACGATTGCGTGGTTGTCCAGAGTATCCCTAAGTCGGTCGAGGTCCACGCTTCCGCGTCGCCGGCTGGCGGGTTTTTTTCGCCGTTATCGCCGGCAGCAGACTGGTAAGGCGCTGGTGCAGCTCGAACAGAAACGCCACCCGCTCGGCGTCCGAGGCATAGGATTTTTTGCCGCCGCTCGGCACATAGGCCGCATCCACCGCGCGGTCGAGCGTCTGGTGCGCGCGCACCAGCTCGGGCGGCATGGTGCGCGGATCGTAGAGATCGGCCAGCGACGAATCCGGAAATCTGGCGCGAACATCGAGCACGCCTTGCGCGGCGGCTTCGATGGCGTCCCTGTGCTTGTCGGTGGCGTCCACGGGCCAGGGGAAGTTGTTGTAGACGATCCCCGCCGAATAGCGGAAGTCGCTCTTGAGCCTGCCGCAGACGGTGCGCACCCAGGCCATGTGCTGGGTCGAGGACAGGATGCCAAAATGGTACGGCGTGGCATCGGGAAAAATAAATACCAGATCGCTGCACAGCGTGTCCGGTTGCATAAAGCCGATACGGATGAAAATCCTCTGCTCGGATGACACTTTCGGAATCACCCGATAGGGCGCATCCGGAATGTTTTCCACATGAAAGCGCGGAAGGCGCCTCTTGTGCAGTCATTCCCGCCGGCGCGGAAATCCGGGTTTTGCGCGTCCGGCTCTGGATTCCCGCGTGCGCGGGAATGACGGGGGTTCATGTATTCGGTGGCTTTCACATACCAGGCGGCGACGAAATCCAGCAGCCCGCCGCTCGGAATATCCGCGAACACGGCCTGTGCATCGGCGCGCTGGGTGTCTTGCGGCTGGCCATCCTCGCGACGATTTTCAACAAAGGGTTAGGCGATGCTCTGCAGGCGGTTGGCAAGATCATGGCCCGAGGTAGCGGGCGGCAACGGCTTGTTGTCTTTCCGATAAAGCGCTATGGCTTCTTCGACGATTTGACAAAGTTCATCGAACACCTGCTTTTCGTCGTCTCCGTGGCAACCGCCAAGAACCAACCCCGGTGCGCTGCCGACGTAGCACTGGTCTTCTTCAGACCATTCAACGATCTTTGCGTATTTCGCGCTGTCTTTCATTTCTTCAATTCCTCCAGCGCCAAGTGTACTGCCCGGACCTGATAGTGTTTTGCTTCATCTGCCGATTTACCTGATATCGTCACGGGTTTTCGGACTCTCGGATGGGTGAAATTTCGATGGCTGCCCTTGCCGCCACGATTTACGAACCCGGCCTTTTCCAGTGCAGCGATCAACTCCCTGATTTTTGGCGGCATCCTCCGATCCCTGTTTTATGGATCGCATGACTGCACCACCTTCCGGCATCCAAATCAGTGCGCCTCATCCCAGTTGGCGCCCACGCCCACGTCCACCAGTAGTGGCACTGCCAGCTCGGCGGCGCCCTGCATCAGCGCGGCGATGGCGGTGCGCACCGCTTCCAGCTCGTCGGTGGGAACTTCGAGCACCAGTTCGTCGTGGACCTGCATGATCAGCTTGGTGGCAAGGCGTTCGCGGGTCAGCCAGCCATCCACCGCGATCATGGCGCGCTTGATGATGTCGGCGGCGGTGCCCTGCAAGGGTGCGTTGATGGCGGCGCGCTCGGCGGCCTGGCGGCGCTGGTTGTTGCGGTCGCG
>JBFXFL010000067.1:0-8198 GCA_050179115.1 Porticoccaceae bacterium
TATCCCGGCCGTGGCCGCGCCGGCGATCTGCCGCCGCGGCCCGAATGCGCGCCGCGCTGGCACGGGCGGATTCTCGCGCAGTTGCCGGCACTCGAACTGACCCTGCTGGTGGGGCGCTACGCCCAGGATTACTACCTCGGTGCCGACCGCGGTTCGCTTGCCGCACGCATCCGCGATTGGCCGGTATTGGCGGCGCAACAGTTGCCCCTGGTGCATCCCTCGCCGCGCAATCGACGCTGGCTCAAAACCAATCCCTGGTTCGAGGCCGAAGTGATTCCGGTGTACCGCCGGCGCGTGGCTGCATGTCTGTCCATCGCGCAGCGCTGAAAGCGGGGTGAAGTGAGAAGCGCGGCGTATTGTCGTGCCGGTTGCCAGTGCTATAGTTCGGTGGGCAGGACAGCAGGGATGTGAGCGGGAAGAGATGGTGGATATTTTCGGATCCGACAACAAGAGATATGCGCGAGAAAATCTGGTTGAGACCCCGGTCGGCCAGCTTGAAATCGGCATGTTTGTGGCGGAGCTGGATCGCCCCTGGCTGGGGACACCGTTCCTGCTCCAGGGATTCGAGATTCGCAGCCACAGTCAGATCCGCACCCTCAAGGACTACTGTCACCATGTCTATGTGTTGAAGGCGGGTGTACCGCGCCACAGCCCAGGAATGCTGGCTCCCACGCTCGAGCCGCCACCCAAACAAAACACTAGTGCTCTGCCGCCGCGCGCGCGGTTGACCCGACGACCCCGGGCCAAGCGCACGGTGGTCAGATCGCGGCCCGCTTATGAAGTCCAGAAACCGGTGCGCCTGGAGCATGAGGTGGCGCGCCAGGTACTGGATGCGGGTCGGGTCAATGTCAAAAGCCTCCTCCGCTCCGCCCATATGGGGCAGATGCTGGACACCGAAGTGGCAGTGGCTACCGTGGATGCCTGTGTGCATTCCATCCTGCGCAATCCAGAGGCCCTGCTCTGGATGAGCAGGATCAAAAACCAGAACGAATATACGGCCGAACACTGCCTGAATGTCTGCGTCCTTGCCATCGCGTTCGGGCGCCATCTCCGTATGACGGAAGAAGAGCTGCATCTGCTCGGCCTCTGCGGACTGTTGCACGACGTCGGCAAGATGCGTATTCCCGCCGAGATTCTCGACAAGCCGGGGAAGCTCACCGTGGAAGAATTCGAGGTGATGAAGCAGCACACGGTAATCGGGCACGAACTTTTGCAAAGCCAGTCCGGACAAGTGCATGCCCTGGTGCTGGATGTTGTCCTGAATCACCACGAGCGGCCCGATGGCAGCGGCTATCCGCGCGCGCTGGGCGGGCGCGGGATTTCCGAGTTTGCCCGGATTGTGTCGGTGGTCGACGCCTACGACGCCATTACCAGCAACCGTTGCTACGCTCCGGAGCAACCATCCGCCGATGCCCAGAAGATCATCTTCGAGAATCGCGGCACCCAGTTCGACGAGGAGGTGGCGCTGCAATTCATCCAGGCCGTCGGTCCCTATCCCCCGGGCACGCTGGTGGAGCTGCGCAACGGCATGGCGGGCATTGTGCTGGCCGGCAAGCCGAGATTCCGCCATCTGCCCACGGTGTTGGTGTTGCGCGACGAAAACAAGCAACCCATGGAGGAGCGGACCGTCGAGCTCGATCTCACCGATACCGGCGAGCTCAGCAAGGAATTTCTCATCAAACGTACCGTCCCGGACGGAGCCTTCGGTATTTCGTTGCGCGAATATCGCGTCCGGCAGAGTCCGGTATTTCTGTAATACCAAGACAAGAACACCAAGACGATGCAGATGCGGCCGGGTCAGGCAGATGGACAACCGGCCGTTGGGCTCGGATCGCTGTAGGCCAGCGCCAGAACTTCGTAATCCGCCGCGCCGCCGGGTCCATCCACCACAACCCTGTCGCCACTTGAGCGGCCGAGCAGCGCACGCGCCAGCGGCGAATCGATGCTGATCCAGCCGCGCTGGGGGTCGATCTCGTCCGCCCCCACCAGACGATAGGTAATGGCGGCCCCCGCAGCGTCACTCAGGGTTACCCAGGCGCCGAAGCGCACCCGCCCCGAATCCGCTGGCGGGTCAGCCACCACGATCAGTGCTTCGAGCCGGTGGCGCAGATAGCGGACCCGGCGATCGATTTCCCGCAGCCGCCGCTTGCCGTAGATGTAATCGCTATTCTCCGAGCGATCGCCGTTCTTCGCCGCCGCCTGTACCTGGGCGGTGACCTGGGGGCGCTCCCGGCGCCATAACCGATCGAGTTCGGCGCGCAGCGCGGCGGCACCCGCGGGGGTGATGTAGGGTGAACTGCCGGGCGTGGGTGGGCGCCAGCGCATCAGTGGGCGCGCTCGATGCGAAGGACCTGCTGATAGAACGCCAGCTCCTCGCGGAACACCCGGGCGACGTGCTCGGGGCGGCGAAAGCCGTGGCCTTCTCCGGGAAAGGGCACATAGACCACGGGCAGGTCGCGCGCGCGCAGGGCCGCCACCATGGACAGGGTCTGATTGGGCGGCACCACCTTGTCGTCGAGGCCCTGAAAGAAAATCACCGGGCAATCGAGCTGGTCCACATGGTGGATCGGCGACCGCGCCCGATAGCGTTCGCGAGCCGCGGGCCAGGGACCGACCAGACCATCGAGATAGCGGGATTCGAACTTGTGTGTGTCCCGCGCCAGGGCTTCGAGATCGCCGATGCCGTAGAGGCTGGCGCCGGCACGGAACACATTCGCGAAGGTGAGTGCCGCCAGTACCGTGTAACCGCCGGCACTGCTGCCGCGGATCAGCAGCCGCTCGGGGTCGGCGCGACCGTGCGCGGCGAGATGGCGCACGCCAGCGACCACATCGGCCACGTCGGCGAGCCCCCAACGCCCGCGCAGGGCGTCGCGGTAGGCGCGGCCGTAGCCGGTGCTGCCGCGATAGTTGAAGTCGGCCACGGCAAACCCGCGACTGGTCCAGAATCGCACCTTGGCGCTGTAAGCGGTACTGGTGGCGCCCGTGGGTCCGCCGTGGCACAGGGCGATGAGCGGCGGCAGCTCCCCCGGCAATGGGGCGTAACCGGGATGTGCCGGCCGATAGTAAAAACCGTGGGCCTCGGCACTGGCGTCGGTGGGATAGGAGAAGTTTTCCGGCGTCGGCAGAAAACCGGGATCGAGGCCGGGATCGCCGACCCGGTGCAGGCAGCTCCAGGCGCCGCTGCTGGCGTCGAGTTCCAGCAGTTCACTGCCGTGGGTTGGCGATGAGGCGACGCACCACGTCCGGTTGCCCGCCGCCGCGAGTGCGGCGAATTCCGTGTAGGGCGCATCGATCCCCTTGAGCGTACGGGTGGCGGGATCGATGAGACCCAGCTGCCAGAGTCCGTCGCGGGTGTACGCAGTCGCGAGCTGGCCGTTGGCACAGGCAGCCCAGGTGGACATCCCGAGTGACCACAGTGGCGTGGCAAATTCCGCTTGCAGCGGAAATACCGCAGTGGTCGCGCCGTTGGCCGCGAAACGATACAGATTCCACCAGCCGCTGCGGTCGGAGACGAAATGCAACTCGCCGGTGGGGGTCCAGCCGGGCTGGAGCACGGCTTCACCCGATGGATACATGGCGTTGCCGCCGGCGATGTGACGAACAGTGCGGCAGGCGCCGTCCGCGCCGATGTCTGCCAGCCACAGGTGTGTGTTGTCCCAGGGCATGTCCGGATGATTCCAGCTGATCCAGGCGAGCTGGCGGCCGTCCGGGCTCAGGCTTGGATAGGCGTAGAAATCGTCTCCCGACACCAGTTCATCGACCGCGCCGCTGCCGTCCAGGGCAATGGCGGCGATGAAGTTGGTGGGTTCGCGTTGCGGACGGTGGGCGGTGTCGGGATGGTTGGCGGTATCGGAATAGTGGCGTTCGCCGATGGCGAGCAGGCGGTGATGCCGCCGATCCAGGCAGGGTTCGGCGAACCGCAGCCCGCGCTCGGCGGGGGTGATGGCGGCGGGCAGGGCGCGGGAATCACGGGTGTCGAGACGGTAGATACGCTGATCGTCCTGGAGCACGAAATAGAGGATGCCGTCGGCCACCGTGTAGGGCCGGCCGCCGTATTCGTGGACCCGGCTGCGGACGTTGATGGGCGCCGGCAGCAGGTCGCGGCGGGTCCCGTCCGGGGCCAGCGCGACGACCGCGCTGCGGCCGCCTTCGGCGGGGCGGGTTTCGAGCCAGTAGAGCCTATCGCCGTCCGCCAGCGGCCAATCGATGGTGCCTGCCGCGCTGGCCGCCAGCTCCGGGGTGATGGGGCTGGGCCAGCTGCCGCAGGGCAAATGATCCGGGGGCGTCGCGATGGCCTCAGCCTCCCGCCAGCTTGACGCGATAACCCAGGCCTTCGAGCGTCGCCTTGATGGCAGCGCGGTGGTCGCCCTGGATTTCGATCACGCCCGCCTTGACGCTGCCGCCGGTGGCGCACTGCTGCTTGAGCTGTTTGGCGAGCGCGCGCAATTCCGCTTCCGCCAGCGGGATCCCGGCGATGGTGGTGACACCCTTGCCACTGCGTCCGCTGGTCTCGCGGCGGATGCGCACGATGCCGTCGCCGGCGGGTTTGCTTGGTGTGGCCGCCACAGGCTGAACACGCCCACGCTCGGTGCTGTAGACCAGCCGGGAGTTTCCACTCACGGCGCCACCTCCAGCACGATCTTGCCCAGGTGCTTGTTGCTTTCCATCAGGGCGTGGCTCGCGGCGGCCTCGGCGAGCGGGAAGGTTGCGTGGATCAGGGGTCCAATGTCGCCGCCTTCCAGCAGCGGCCAGACATTGTCGTGGACGGCGCGGGCGATGCGCGCCTTGTCGGCAACCGGCTGGCTGCGCAGGGTCGAGCCCGTGAGCACCAGCTGTTTCAACATCATCGGCATCAGATCGACTTCCACCTTGGAGCCGCGCAGAAACGCGATGGAGACGATACGGCCGCGAAAGGCGGCGGCGCGGATGTTCTTCTGCACATAGTCGCCGCCCACCATGTCGAGGATCACATCGGCACCGGTGGTGGCGGCCTTGATGCCTTCGACAAAATCCTCGCGCTGGTAATCGAACGCTTTGACGGCGCCCAGCATTTCACACACCTGGACTTTTTCGGCGTTGCCCGCGGTGGCGAACACGCGGGCACCGAAGGCCGCGCCCAACTGGATGGCCGTGGTGCCGATGCCGCTGGTACCGCCGTGTACCAGCAGCACTTCGCCCGCTTGCAGGTGGGCCCGCTCGAAGACGTTGTGCCAGACGGTGAACACGGTTTCCGGCAGTGCCGCGGCCTGGGTCGCTGACAGCCCCGCAGGAATCGGCAGGCACAGATCGCGGTGAGCGACGGCGTATTCGGCGTAGCCGCCGCCGGCGAGCAGCGCGCAGACGCGATCGCCGATCCGCCAGTGTCCGCTGTCGGGGCCGAGCGCCGCGATTTCGCCCGCCACTTCCAGCCCCGGCAGATCGGAGGCGCCGGCGGGTGGCGGGTAACCGCCCTGCCGCTGGATCACGTCGGGCCGGTTGACGCCGGCGGCGATCACCCGGATCAACATTTCTCCGGCGCCGGGCACGGGTAGCGAACGCCGCGCGGGGGTCAGCACTTCCGGGCCGCCGGGACGCGCGATCTCGATGCAGTTCATGGTGGTAGGCAATGCCATGGGCAGTCTCCGATTCCGGCAGATAAGACACAGCGTGCCGGACCCAAGGGTCCGATCGGCAGGGGTGCGGCCGACACGTGCACAGGGCGTCAGCGTAACAGCCGCCGGAAGCGGCGGGGAGCCCGGGGCGCGGTCCGCTTGGCGCTCCGGTTGGTGACATTGTTTAATGCCGGCATTCCGGCCTGGTCGTCCGTGGCCCGGTCGTTTCGCGAAGATCGCATCAGGGGGCAACAGTGAGCGGGGAATACGCCAGCGAATACCGGCGCGCGGGTGAAGATCCGCGCGGTTTCTGGGGAGAGGCCGCGGCCGCGGTGGCTTGGTATCGGGCGCCTCAGGTGGTGCTCGATGACAGCAAGTCGCCGTTCGTGCGCTGGTTTCCCGATGGCATGGTGAATGCCTGTTACAACGCCCTCGACCGCCATGTCGAGGGTGGCCGCGCCGAGCAGCTCGCGCTCATCCACGACAGTCCGGTCACCGGCACCAGACAGAAGTTCACCTATCGCGAGTTGCGGGATCGCGTCGCCTGCATGGCCGGCGCGCTGCGCGCTCGGGGTATCGGCGTGGGTGATCGGGTGGTCATCTACATGCCGATGGTGCCGGAGGCCGCCATCGCCATGCTTGCCTGCGCGCGTATCGGTGCCATCCATTCGGTGGTGTTCGGGGGCTTTGCGGCCAACGAGCTCGCCGTGCGCATCGACGATGTCCAGGCCAGGCTGATGATCGCCGCCTCCTGCGGCATCGAGCCCGGTCGCCTGGTGCCCTACAAGCCGCTGCTGGATCAGGCCATCGAGCTCGCCCGCCACAAGCCGGAGACCTGCATCATCCTGCAACGGGAGCAGTTGCAGGCGACCATGGTGCCCGGACGCGACCTCGACTGGCGCGAACTCGAAGCGGCGGCCGCACCCGTCGACTGTGTGCCGGTCGCCGCGACACATCCGCTTTATGTGCTCTACACGTCCGGCACCACGGGCCAGCCCAAGGGCGTGGTGCGCGACACCGGCGGCTGCATCGTGTCGCTGCTGTGGAGCATGCGGAAGGTTTATGGCGTTGCCCCCGGCGACGTGTTCTGGGCGGCGTCCGACGTGGGCTGGGTGGTGGGCCATTCTTACATTGTCTACGGCCCCCTGTTCAACGGCAACACCACCATTCTCTACGAGGGCAAGCCGGTGGGGACGCCCGATCCCGGCGCCTACTGGCGGGTGATCGCCGAGTACGGCGTCAAGGTGTTCTTCACCGCACCCACCGCCTTTCGCGCCATCAAGAAAGAGGATTCCAGCGGCGCGCATCTGAAAAAGTACGATCTCAGCGGCTTCGAAACCCTGTTTCTCGCCGGCGAGCGCTGCGATCCCGATACGCTCGCCTGGGCCCGGGACAAGCTCCGCGTGCCGGTGATCGATCACTGGTGGCAGACCGAGCTGGGTTGGCCCGCCGTCGCCAATTGTCGCGGCATCGAATTGTTGCCGGTGGTGCCGGGATCGCCGACCAAGCCGGTACCGGGTTTCGTATTCGACGTGCTGGACAGCGACGGCAAGCCGCAGCCGCCGGGCGAAATCGGCGCACTGGTGCTGAAGCTGCCGCTGCCGCCGGGAACCTTCACCACCCTGTGGGGCAACGACGAGCGCTTCATCAATGCGTATTTCAAGACGTTTCCCGGCTATTACGAGACCGGCGACGCCGGTTATATCGACGCGGCGGGCTATGTCTTCGTGATGGCACGCACCGACGATGTGATCAATGTGGCCGGGCATCGGCTTTCCACGGGGGCCATGGAGGAAGTGCTCGCGGCGCATCCGGATGTGGCGGAGTGCGCGGTCATCGGCGTCGCGGATGCCATGAAAGGTCAGGTGCCGCTGGGCCTGATCGTGCTCAAGGACAGTGCCGGGCGGGATCCGGAGCAGGTCTGTAGCGAGGCCATCCAGATGGTCCGCGAGCGTATTGGTCCGGTGGCGGCGTTCAAGCTGTGCGTCAGGATTCCGCGTTTGCCCAAGACCCGCTCCGGGAAAGTACTGCGCGGGACCATGCGCAGCATCGCCGACGGCGAGCCCTGGAAGGTGCCGGCCACCATCGACGATCCGGCCGTCCTGGACGAGATCGGGGCCGCATTTTCTACCCTCGGGTATCCTGTAACGCGCTAATTGTAAATAGATTTTTCTGACGAATTTGCGAACCTGGGCGTGCTCGCCGGGCCTGATCGGCTTTGCATGACCGGAATCAATGCAATGTATAATGCAGGCCATTTTTGTGGGCGCCGGTGGTTCCGGGTGCGCTGATAGCGGCGCGACCGGCGGGCGATCACGGTCTCGTGGGGGTGAAGTTGAAGCCGACGAATATCAAGGATCCCGAGTTTTTTCACCGCGTGGTGGACTGTCAGTACGCCTGTCCGGCCCATACGCCGGTGCCGGAGTACATTCGGTTGATTGCCGCCGGACGCTATACCGACGCCTACATGATCAATTGGGAATCCAATGTGTTTCCCGGTGTTCTGGGCCGTACCTGCGACCGCCCTTGTGAGCCGGCGTGCCGGCGCGGGCGGGTCGAGGAGGAGCCGGTGGCCATCTGTCGGCTCAAGCGCGTTGCCGCCGACAA
>JBFXFL010000068.1:0-4707 GCA_050179115.1 Porticoccaceae bacterium
CACGCCGGCGCGGGTGCCGCGCAGATGTCGGAAGCCCGTACCCAGCACAGTGCCAAAGACCATCATCGCGGCCAGCACACCGACGGCGAACAGCAGCACATAACTCATGCCGAGCCACGGATTGGCTGCCGTGGCGAGGGGCGCCAGAACCAGCAGCGAGGCGGATCCGGCGGTGCCGTGCAGCAGGCCCACCAGCAGTGCGCGGCGGCCCTGGTGAACGGGCAATCCCGCCACGTGCAGATGGGTGCCAGTGGCCCCGTGGCAATGCAGTTGCACCGGCGCCTCGCCCGCCCAGAGCCGCCACAGCGTCGCTACCCCCAGCACCATCAACACCCCTCCCA
Source organism: Porticoccaceae bacterium (assembly GCA_050179115.1). Classification (GTDB taxonomy): domain Bacteria; phylum Pseudomonadota; class Gammaproteobacteria; order Pseudomonadales; family Porticoccaceae; genus JAGPUQ01. Next base: position 342 of record JBFXFL010000068.1, read on the forward strand.
CCAGATGCTCGGCTGCCGCGCTGAGGGCACTGGGCACCGCCATCCCGGCCAGCAGCACCAGGGCGCCGATGACCAGCAGTGCGGCGCCGTGACCCAGGGCCCAGCGGGCGCACAGGCCCAGGGAGGCGCGACGGCCGGCGCGGGCATCGCCCAGATTTGCCAGCGCCAGCAGGTGATCCGGGTCCAGGGCGTGCAGCAGACCGAGGCCGAAGCCCATGCTCATCAGGGTTAACGCCGGGGTCGGAAGCGCAAGCACCTCAGGCGCTCCAGCCGCGAATGATCGACCGGTGCGAGCCCAGCTTGCCGTGGGCCACCAGAGTACCCAGCACATCGACGATGGCGCGGGTGGCGAGCAGCGCGGTGATCTCGGACTGGTCGTACGGCGGCGAGACCTCGACCACCTCCATGCCGCAGATGCCCTCTTTCGCCACCGCACCGAGCAGATAGAGAATTTCGCGGGGCAGGAAACCGCCCGGCTCCGGCCAGCCGGTACCCGGAACGAAGCCGCAGTCCACGGCGTCGATGTCGAACGACAGATAGACGGCATCGGTGCCGTCCCAGGCGGTTTCCAGCGCGATCTCGGCCGTCTTTTCCAGGCCCAGTTCGGTCACGTCGTTCATGGTCAGAATGGTGGTGCCGCGCTTGCGCGCTTCCTTCACCGCCGGACGCGGTACCTGCCAGCCGCCGATGCCCACCTGCACCAGATTCCTGGCCTGTACATTGGGCAGATTGGTGGCATGGAACCAGGGTGTGGTGTGCATGCGCTCGTCGAGGTCCTTTTCCTGGATGTCGGCGTGGCGGTCGAAGTGGATGATGCCGATCTTCTTGTCGGTGTTTTCCGCAATGCCGCGCACGGTGGCGAAGCCGATCGAGTGATCGCCGCCGAGCACGATGGGCAATGCGCCGGAGGCGAAGATGTGACCCACGCCGCGACTGATCTGATCGAAAGTCTTCTCGATATTGGCGGGAATCACGAACACGTCGCCGGCGTCGCAGAGATTCATCTGTTCGCGCAGGTCGACGCCCAGTTCGTAGTTGTAGGGCGTGTAGAGCGCGCTGATCTTGCGGATCCCCTGGGGCCCGAAGCGGGTGCCGGGGCGATAGGTGGTGCCGCCGTCGAAGGGCACGCCCAGGATCGCCGCATCGTACTGGCCGATGTTGTGGACGTTCTCGCAGAAGGGCGCCTTCATGAAGGTGTTGATGCCCGCAAAGTGGGGCAGCTCGCCGCGCACGAAGGTGGAGATACCGCGGTCCTGAACACTGGCGGCAGCGGTCAGACCATTATCGAGACCGTGCTGCACATGGGCTTTCCAGGCCTCCGTGGGCAGGTCCTTTTCCTTTTGCAGCGATTTCCAGCCTTGCAACTGGGTTTTGTCGAACGTCGGATGGTGGTCGAGGCCGCGGCTGAGCACCCCGGTGGCGTTAAAGCGTTGCAGACGCATGAATGGCTATCTCCTCAGTGATTCCCAATAGCGGGTTTGGCATCGGGCCGCCGGCCGCGCCGCGAGAGCTCGGCCAGGCGACTCAGTTTGTCCAGATCGCGCTGCACGCCCGAAGTGGCGCGAATGCGATCCAGCACGGTTTTTTTCTGGGACAGGAATTCGGGGGCGAGCTTGAGATCCGGGTGGCGCGCGCCGGGCGGCGGCAGCGCTACCGGATGGATGCTGTCGATGCGCCCCGGCTGCGGCGCCAGCACCACGACCCGGTCGGCGAGATAGACCGCTTCCTCCACGTCGTGGGTCACAAACACGATGGTGCTGCGTTCGATCTCGAACAGCCGCAGGATCAGCTCGTGCATCACTTCGCGGGTCTGGGCATCGAGCGCCCCGAAGGGCTCGTCCATCAACAGCACCCGGGGCTGCGCCATCAGGGCGCGGGCGATGGCGACGCGCTGGCGCATGCCGCCGGAGAGTTGGTTGGGGTAGCGCTCGCGCACTTCATCCAGCCCCATCAACTCCAGCAGGGCGTAGGCGCGCTCCACAGCGGCGTTGACCTCGGAGTCGCTGGCATCCCGGGTGTGGGCGCGCAGGGAGCGGCAGAAGCGCACGTTTTCGAGCACATTGAGCCAGGGGTAGAGGCTGTAGTCCTGGAACACCACGGCGCGGTCGCACCCCGGCCCCGTCACTGGCCGACCATCCAGACAGACCCGCCCCAGGCTCGGGGCTTCCAGCCCCGCGATCAGGCGCAACAGCGTGGATTTGCCGCAGCCGGAAGCGCCCACCAGGGCGACGAATTCGCCCTCGGCCACGGCCAGGTCGATCTCCTGCAGGGCGGGTGTGGCCTGACCCCGGTAGGTCTTGCCGAGGCGCTCGATACGGATACAGGTCCCCGCTACGGGATTCATCGCAGATGCAGCCAGGGAAAGGCGCGCCGGTGCACCAGCCGAAAGCCCTGGTCCATCAACAGACCCAGCAGACCGATCAGCAGGATGCCGACGAAAATCTTGTCGGTCTGCAGGAAGCGCTGGGCGCGCAGAATGGCGTAGCCGATGCCGGAATTGGCCGCCACCAGTTCCGCCACCACCAGATAGGTCCAGGCCCAGCCGAGCGTGACGCGCAGGGTATCGACGATGCCGGGCAGCGCCGACTTGAACACCACCAGCGACACCACCTCGCCGCGGTGCGCGCCCAGGGTCTGGGCCGCCTCGATCTGCGCCATGGGCACCTGACGGATGTTGTCCGACACCATCAGGACCATCTGGAAAAAAGTCCCGATCCAGATCAGCGTGATCTTGGCGCCCTCCCCGATACCCACCCACAGCAGCACCAGGGGCACGAAAGCCACCGCCGGCAGATAGCGGGCGAATTCCATCAGCGGCTCGAAAAACGCCTGCACGGGGCGGAAGCTGCCGATGTAGATCCCGAGCGGCACCGCCATCACCACTGCCAGCACAAAGCCGCCCAGCACCCGGCCAATGCTGATCCTGATGTCGGCAAACAGGCTGCCGTCGGCATACCAGCCGAGCAGACGGCGCGCGACGGCAACCGGTTCCGGGAGAAACACGGCATCCACCAGTCCGCTGCCGGCCAGCCACCACCAGCCGCCCAGAAAGCTTGCGAATCCCACCCCGGCGATGGCCAGATAACGCACGCCGCCCAGCGTCCCGCGGATTGACCACAACGGATCGGCCGCCATGGTTCGGACTCAATCAGCAGACGGCTTGTCGGCGACCTCGCGCACCAGGCTAGGATCGATCGCGGCGGCAAAATCGACCTTGCCCTCCAGCAGTTTGTTCTCCGTCAGGAACGCCGCAATGGTCGGTCCCACGCCCACCAGGGATTCAGGCCGCGCGGGCTCTCCGAGTGCGATCCGATTTTCCTGCGGACCGAAAAAGCGTGTGCCCGGCAGATAGGCGGCGTATTCCTCGGGGGGCAGTCCCACCACTTTCGCCATGATGACCGCGGCCTCCCGCGGGTGCGCGTCGATGAACGCCACGGTGTCGTACCACGCCCGCACCATGCCGGCAAAGATGGCGCGTTTTTTGGGGTCGGCGAGTGCCGGCGCGCGCGCCACCAGCAGATCGGGGATCAGACCGGGCATGTCCTTCGAGGTAAACAGCGCCTTGCCCTTGCCGCTGGACTGAATCTGGTTCACCCAGGGATTCCAGACCACCACCGCCGGCACCCGACCACCGAGAAACGCCGCCGCCGCATCGCCGGCGGCGAGATTGACCACCTGCACGTCGGCGGGCGTCATGCCGTTCTTCGCCAGGGCGGTGGCCAGCACGAAATGGGAGACGCTGTACTGTTCGAGTGCGACTGGTTTGCCCTTCAGATCGGCGAAGCTGGTGATCGACGGCGCCACCATCAGGGCGTCGTTACCCGCCGAATTGTCGTTGGCCAGAATGACCTTGAGCGGCACGCCCGCCGCCAGCGGCGCCAGGGTGTCGCTCCAGGTCTGGGAATTGGCGTCGAGCTGGCCGGCGGACAGCGCCTGGATGGAATCCGTGTAGTTGGGGAACCACACCAGTTCCACATCGGCAGCGTATTTCTTGAAAAATCCTTTTTCCTTGGCCACATACCAGGCCACCCAGCCGGGCCAGTCGCTGACACCGACACGCACGGGCGCGGCCTGAACCGCAGAAGTGAACAAGAATGCAATGACGAGCAGGACAGCGTGAGAAAGGCGCTGGAACATGGTCGATCCTCCAATGGGTTCGGATAGGACGCGGGAGGCCAACTGGTCCTCCCGGGCTTTTGTCCCGCCGGTGTAACCCCACTGGGGCCGACAACCCTCGGACCAGTCACCTCCGAGGAGGCCGGAACCCTAGTTGTCTTCGTGTGATCGCGTGGGAAAATGGCCGCGACGCCAAACCCTCCCGTATCGCCATGAAACCAAGCACGGCTCGTGCCACCAGCCACCACAG
>JBFXFL010000068.1:4807-8016 GCA_050179115.1 Porticoccaceae bacterium
ACTTCCGTCCCGGCCGCAGATCCACCGACTGCGGGACGCCCCCGCCGGTGCGCTCTGGCTGCTCCCCTTTGCCCTGACGGACGCCATCCCGGTCGCCTGGATCGCCGACCTCCTCGCCCATCCGCTGCTGGGCCAGCTATCGCGCGACCTGCGCTCTGCGGCCAGGCCGCTCTACGGGCTCCACAGCGCACTGGAGTTCTGCGCGGACATCGGGCTCTGGTGGCTGTGGATCGACAACGACGCCACGGCATTCGCACTGGAGGCCGCGGTGGAAAAATTTCTCGTCGACGGTGTTACCGCCGCCGAACTGGCGCGGGTGCGGGCGCTGCGCCGCGCGCGGCAGGTCGTCGAGCGCGAAGACCTGGTGGGGCAACTCGAAGTGCTGGCGGGTGCGCGCCCGAAGGAAACCGGGCGACAACCGCCGGCGGCGGACCTGTTGCGCGTACTCGCGGCGTGCTGGAACCGACGCTGCAGGGTACAGCGCGGATGACGGGTGCGCTTGCCGGCGGCGATCCGCCCTGGGTAGTCCGTCGTTGTCGCCACCGAATCCCGCGGGTATCCTGCCGACCGCCGCGACGGCCGTTCCTGCCGTGGCGAACCCGGATGGAGTACATGCATGGGCCTGGCGTTGGCGGCGTTGGTTGTGGGGCTGGTGTTGCTGGTATGGAGCGCCGACCGCTTCGTCGAAGGCTCGGCGGCAGTGGCGCGTCATCTCGGCATGCCGCCGCTGCTGATCGGCATGGTCGTGGTGGGCTTTGGCACCTCGGCGCCGGAACTCACAGTATCGGTACTGGCCACGGTCGAGGGCAACTCCGGGATCGCGCTCGGCAACGCCTATGGCTCCAACATCGTCAACATCGCACTCATCCTGGGTCTGACCGCGCTCATTTCCCCCATCACCGTCCATTCGCGGGTGGTGCGCCGGGAATTGCCAATCCTGATGGTCGTCACCGCCATGGCGGCCTGGCAGCTCCGGGACGGCATGGTCTCCCGAATCGACGCCTGGCTTCTGCTGGCAGTGTTCGCGGGCCTCATGATCTGGACCATCCACGAGGGAGTGACCGGGCGCGGCGACGTGCTCGAGGCGGAAATCGTCCAGGAACTCGACGCCCACCGGATGCCCGCGGGCCGTGCGGTCTTCTGGCTCGCGGCGGGCCTGGTGGTGCTGGTGGCAAGTTCGCGGCTGCTGGTCTGGGGCGCGGTGACCATCGCCCAGAGCCTGGGGGTCAGCGACCTGATCATCGGCCTGACCGTGGTCGCAATCGGCACGTCGCTGCCTGAACTGGCTTCCTCGCTGATGGCCGCGCGCAAGGGCGAGCATGATATAGCGCTCGGCAACATCCTGGGTTCGAACCTGTTCAATACCCTCGCCGTGGTCGGCGTCGCTGGCGCCATTCACCCGCTGGAGGTGGCGCCCGATGTGCTGTCGCGGGATATCCCGGTGATGGCGTTGCTCACTGTCTCCCTGTTCGCAATGAGCTATGGTTTCCGCGCGCCCGGCCGCATCGGCCGACCCAAGGGTGGCCTGCTGCTGGCGGGCTACCTTGCCTATACCCTGGTGCTGGTGCGTTCCGTGGTCGCCGGTTGAGTTGTAGCGGCTCGGCCGGCTATTCCGGCGCGATCTCCACGAGTATTTCGTCCGGATTGACCGCATCGCCCTTGCGTACCAGGACCCTGACGACGGTACCGGCGATCGGCGCCTGAATCTCGGTCTCCATTTTCATGGCTTCGGTGACCAGCACCGGCTGCCCGGCGGTGACGATATCGCCTTCTTTCACCAGCACCGCGACAGTGTTGCCGGGCATGGAGGTCGCGACATGCCCCGGCGCCGTGGGGCGCGGACGCCGGCCCGCGATGGTGGTGGGGATGGCCCCTTCTGCCCCACCGGAGAGCACCAGCTCGTCGAGGGTTTCCACCAGGACTTCCTCGGGCACCCCGTCCAGATCGAGATAGAAATGGCGTTCGGGCTGGCCCTTGTGGCCACTGCCGGTGACTTTGACGTGATAGGTCTCGCCGTGCAGTGTGATATTGAATTCCGTCGGTGCCCGTATTTGCGCCTCCGCTGCATCGAGGTCAATCGCCACGGGTACGGTCAGGGCTTCGGGTTCCAGCTTGCCGTCGCGCCGCGCCTGCAGGAACTGCCGCCCGATCTCCGGAAACATGGCGTAGCTCAGCACGTCTTCGGCGCTCGCGGCCAGCTCGCCGATATCGGTCCGCAACCGCTCCAGCTCGGGTTCGAGCAGATCGGCCGGGCGTCCCTCGATGAATTCGGCGTTGCCCACCGCAAGCACCCGCACCTGGGCATTGATCGCGGCGGGCGGCTGACCGTAGCCGCCCTGCAGATAGCGTTTCACTTCGTTGGTGACGCTCTGATAGCGCGCGCCGGTCAGCACATTGAGCGCTGCCTGGGTACCGACGATCTGGGACGTGGGCGTCACCAGCGGCGGATAGCCCAGGTCGGCGCGCACACGGGGAATCTCGGCGAACACGGCGTCCATGCGATCCAGCGCATTCTGCTCGCGCAACTGGTTGGCCAGATTGGAGATCATCCCGCCCGGCACCTGGTTGACCTGAACCCGGGTATCGACGCCGGTGTAGTCGCTCTCGAACTGGCGGTACTTCTTGCGCACTTCACGGAAATAGGCGGCGATATTCTGGAGCCGCTCCAGGTCGAGCCCGGTGTCGTGAGCGGTGCCGCGCAGCGCCGCCACCATGCTCTCGGTGGGGGGATGACTGGTGCCGCCCGCGAAACTGGAGATCGCGGTGTCGATATGCCGGCAGCCGGCCTCGATGGCCTTGAGCTGGCACATCTCGGCGAGCCCCGCGGTGGCGTGGGAATGCAGATGCACCGGCAGCGCCACGGCGTCCAGCAGGCCCTTGACCAGGGCTTCGGTGGCGGTGGGCGTCAGCAGGCCGGCCATGTCCTTGATCGCGATGCTGTCGCAGCCCATGGCCGCCAGCTCGCGCCCCTGGGCGACGAAGCCGGCGGTGTCGTGCACCGGGCTGGTGGTGTAGCAGATGGTGCCCTGGGCGTGTTTCCCCGCCTCCTTGGTGGCTTCGATCGCGGTGCGCAGATTGCGCAGATCGTTCAGGGCATCGAAGATCCGGAACACATCCATGCCGTTGTCGGCGGCGCGCAGCACGAAGGCGCGCACCACGTCGTCGGCGTAATGGCGGTAGCCGAGCAGGTTCTGCCCGCGCAGCAACAT
>JBFXFL010000069.1:0-7680 GCA_050179115.1 Porticoccaceae bacterium
GCCTCGGCCTGTTGGATGAAGCCGATGATCTGTTCTTCGGTGAATCTGCTCTTCTTCATGTCCGTCATTCTCCTGGTTGACAGACTTCCTGGAAATTACGATGGTACGGCAGGAGGGGGGCAGGTCAATTGCTGACTATCTGAGGCACACACTCTCGACGAGCGAGTTGTGTGCGCAGTATGGCATCAGCCGCAAGACCGGCTACAAATGGATCGATCGCTATCTGACGCGGGGACCCGCAGGGTTGGACGAGCATTCCCGCCGCCCTCGAAGCTGTCCGCGTCAAACGCCACCGCATGTCGTGGAAGCGATTCTTGAGGCACGCCGGCGTCATCCGAGCTGGGGCGCCAAGAAGTTGCTGGCCATCGAGCGCAAGCGTCATCCGGACTGGCCCTGGCCACATCGAACGACGATCTACGACATCCTCAATCGACATGGGTGGGTCGCCACCAGGAAACGGCGTCGTTCGGTGGGGCACCCAGGCAGACCTAACACGGCCATCGATGCCCCCAATCAGGTTTGGAGCGCCGACTTCAAAGGTCAATTCAGAATGGGTAACGGCATCTACTGTTATCCGCTGACCATCACGGACGGATACAGCCGTTACCTGCTGGAGTGCCAGGGATTGCACTCAACGGCCGTTGCCGATGCCAAGCCCGTGTTCACGCGAGTTTTCAAGGAATACGGGCTGCCGCAGCGCATTCGCACCGACAACGGCGTGCCATTTGCCACGGTCAGCCTCGCGCGCCTGTCGACCTTGTCGGCATGGTGGGTGCGTTTGGGCATCCTTCCGGAGCTGATCGAGCCCGGCAAGCCGCAGCAGAACGGCCGGCACGAACGCATGCATCGCACCCTCAAAGCAGAGACCACGCGGCCACCGGCCATCAACCTCGCCACACAGCAGCGCAAGTTCAATCGGTTCCGGCAGGAATTCAACAATGAACGTCCGCATGAGGCGCTGGATCAACACACCCCGGCAAGCTACTACACGCCATCGCCACGTCCCATGCCTGACAAGCTGCCGCCGCTGGAATATCCCGATCGCTACGAGGTCCGCTACGTGAGCGCAAACGGCGGCATCCGCTGGAATCACAACTGGGTCAACGTCAGCGTCTGCTGTGCTGGCGAATACGTCGGGCTAGAAGAGATCGACGAGGGTGTCTGGAATGTCTTCTTCGGGCCCCTGAAGCTGGGTCGCTTGCATGAACGCCATATGCGAATCGAAGATGTGAACGGACGCTTGTTGCGTCACCGGTGACTGTTACCCATGTCTCCGGACTTGTTTGTTACCTATCTCCACGACCGCTCATTCTAGCCGAAAAAGCACGCATGCTTGTCCTCAGCTACAAGCGCCAAGAACTCTTCGACGCTGCCAACTCGCGGAACGGGCGGATAGGAATGCCACTTCAGATCGGCACGCATCCAGAAGACCCGCCAGAGTTCTTGGGTCTTGACGTAGGTGGCCTTTGCGACCCGATGCTCCATGGTCTCTCCGGGTGCGCCTTTCCAACGGGGGCGAATCTCAAAGATTTCGATGCTCTGGCCGTTGATGCGGAAGGCGAGATCAAGTTTCGAGCGAATGTGTGGAGCTGGTCGGTGCTTCTCGATGAAAGCACCAACAACCTTCTTCAGTCTCTTCGTCTCAAATTCGCTAAAAGCCATATCAGTTGCGGTGATGGTTGGTTGGCGGCTGACGAGGGCGTAGAAAAATCCGCTTCTGAATTCCCCCTCCGCCCAAAGCTCGGCCTTTTTCGTGGAGCCGCAGGAAGCACCATTGCCTGAGCCATATCGAGACAGTTCCGGTCTGATTGGCCACATCCCGGAGCGGGCCCAGCCCGGAGCCGGAATAGGCCAAGCGCATCACTTTCCCGCCGGCGCCCTCAATGCGCATATTCCCGGCGGCGTCGCCCGGGCACCCACTGTTATGCCGCAATGCCTTCGACAATGAGATGGCTTACGTCAGTTCGCTGGCTCGCATGCTCGAAGGTAATTGCACAGACATTGCCTTTTGCATCGACATCAAGAACGGTGTTTTCATCCAGATCTCTGGATTCCGTTATGTCGGTGTCGCGGAACTCAATGTACAGCGTGTCCGTGTCGTCAAAGTAGCTGATTTTCATGGCCTGAATCCCCTATCGAAGAAAGCATTATGTACGGTTTCTCCGTCTGGCAACAAGATTACCCGGAGGAGTAACATAGGGTCAGGAGCAAACTGCGGTCAGGTCTAGAAGTTACGCACCTCACCACGGTGGCGCAAATGGTGCAGCGAGCGAAGGGAGTGTGTGCCGCTGAAGAGCGTAAAGCCCAGACCTGACGCCAGTCTTTTGTGGGAGACATGTAAATGAAGAAATTTTTTAGACGGTTAATTGGGGATAAAACGTGGTATTCGCTGTTTGAATATGAAAGCCTTCCAACTTTTCAGGCACTTTGTTTGGAAGGCAAAAAACTACTTGACATACACGATAGGCTAATATCAAAGTTAACTGATAACGATTCTGATGAATTTGAAGACCAAAATGATCGGATATTATACGATTCGATTGAAGACAAAATTAATAAACTTAATGACAAAAGATGCCGCGTTGAGGGGAAAATTGTAACTAATAGATCCACTTGGAGCGACCCTCCTTTTGTGATCTGTTTTTGTAACGTGATAATGGAGATTCCCTCCAACGGACCCGGTGTTCCATCTACTCTGGATTTTTATATCAGAAGTAATGAAAATGCACGCTCGCAGATAGATTACGTGAGACGTTTAAAAGAAGGGCAAGCTATCAGGCTTCATGGAGCATTTTTTTGCAACTCTTCCGGATATGGTATTCATGATCATGAGATTATTATTTTTGACCCCTAATTCAACAACCTTAAAAGGGAGGAACATGTGGTCTAGAATTTATAGTAACGTATAAATTCTAGACCACATGTTCCTCCATTCCTCAAGCGTCACGCACAGAAAGCGCCCCGTCGGGCAGCTTGCAGCCGGCAACCTTTGTGCTCCGGTATTCTTGGTTTAAACGATGTTGGGCCTCCTGCGTCAGCCCAACCTACGAGCTTGACCGTAGGGTTAGGAATTTTGAGTGAAGCCACTTTCTTTCCCGCACTCTTCACAATTGAAAACGGCCTGCTTTATGCCAAGAGGGCCGAATGTTGGGTCTGGCCTACTTCCAGTACGTTTTAATCGTTGGCTACCGCAATGGTCGCAAACATAACCAAGAGGATTTGTATTTTGAGAATGCTTCGCTGCGAAACGTACTACCTGCTCCTGCAATTGGCGTTTATCGAGCTTAAGACTTTCATTCTCACGCTGAAGGTTCGCTACCTGCTCCTTAAGCGCGACAACCTGCTTTTCAATAAACGCATGTTGATCGTTAAGAAGCGAAATGCGCTCCTTCAATATCGTAGCCGAGCCATGCTCGTTAATCAGTTTTTCAAGGCTATCGAGAAACCCCATGATGTAACCCCTAACGTGGTGTTCTGCGGCGGGCCAGAACAAACGTTCCCCTGACGCGACGCCGGCGGCTCGTCCGCAGCAACAAATGGTTGGGCGTCATCCTTGGATTGCCCGCTGCTCGACGCGGCATTTAACCGCGAGCACATCCAATAATACATCACGGTCGAGAAAGTGAATCAGGCCGGACTCAGGCGTTCCACGTAGCGCCATTCCGCAGAGAAAAGGTGCGATCCGCTGCTTCGGCCGCTCAATCCACGCGAATACAGGTCCTCCGCTAAAGCCACTGAACGTCTGCAAGGCACGTGAGTCGGAAACGCGAAAGAGATGCAAATACGGCAGCGACGAGAGCCCCGCATAGCGCCCGAATAGAACCACACGGTCCGTGCGGAGTTCCTGAGTTTCTACGTTGATCATTGACCGCTCTTCCGGATAGCCGAGGATGAAAAACCTCGCTTCCTCTGCGCAACTCTTCCAGTCCCCGCAAACCAGGGCGAGGTCGATTAGTGTTGCCGCAGCGACTTCCGGGTGAGTTATGCTCATGGTGTCGATCGCAATTGCTGCGATGTCCACGAAGTCCTCGTCTACGTCAGCATAGGGAACGAAAAAGCCGTCCTTCAATGGAATGAGGCGATGCGAAGTGTCCGAAGGGAATACGCAGATCGGTACGGGGTATTCAGGTTTGAGCGCATGGCGCGCAGTCAGCACATAGGGCTTTCCTTTATAGCCCACCAGAAACACAGTACCCCGTGTCGAGTACGGAAAGTCCACAATCTCCGTCTCGAAGACGAGTGGTTGCACACAGAGCGCAAGACGATCGATTATTTGCTGTGGTACCGGCATGTGCACTATGACGCCCAACATTGAGTATCTGGAAATCTTCCGTGTTTAAACACGGAAGATTTCCGCATATCCCGCACGACCCTTGCCCGGTGATTGTATGCCGGATCGGACAACCCTTCGACCAAAAAATCTTCGTTTAACCATCACTTGCACACTCCATCGCCGCTCTCGGTCTCGGCTTCAAGGAGGAAGCTGTAATTCACCGGAGCAGGGATCTGGCCTTGCGGGCTACCTCCGCTCCAGACGCAGTCCGAGCTCGCCCGGAGTCGGCTTCTGCCGCGCGGCGGACGGATTCTTCGCCCCAAAGCCGCTCGTATTCAGCTTCGGACACCTCTTCCAGGCTTGTCAGCAGACGACGCGCCAAGGAGGCGCGTGCGTCGATGGGAAGCGAAAGTGCCTGGGCTTCAAGTTCCTTGACGTCCCTGCTCGCGCTCATGGCGGGTCTCTCCAACCGGGTACGTAACCCGAAGTTTCATGCGATGCCAGCCACGTTAAAACAAAAAATACCGCTGCGCGAGCGGCAGCACTTTGGCCGGCTCGCAGGTCAGCAACACGCCGTCCGCGCGCACTTCGTAGGTTTGCGAATCGACTTCCATCATCGGCAGGTAATCGTTGAGCACCATGTCGCGCTTGGTGATGGCGCGGGTGTTTTTCACCGCCACGGCGCGGCGTTTCAGACCGAGCCTTTCGGGCACACCGGCATTCAGTGCGGCCTGGGAGACGAACGTCAGGCAGGTGCTGGCGATGGCCGGCCCGAGCGCGCCGAACATGGGCCGGTAGTGCACCGGCTGCGGGGTGGGGATGGAGGCGTTGGGGTCGCCCATGGGCGCGGCGGCGATGGCGCCGCCCTTGAGGATCAGCGCCGGTTTGGCGCCGAAGAAGGCCGGCTTCCACAACACGATGTCGGCCAGCTTGCCGGCCTCCAGCGAGCCGACTTCGTGGGCGATGCCGTGGCTGATGGCGGGGTTGATGGTGTACTTGGCGACGTAGCGGCGGGCGCGGAAGTTATCTGCGCGGCCTGAGTCCGGCGCCAGCGCCCCGCGCTGCACCTTCATCTTGTGCGCGGTCTGCCAGGTGCGGGTGATGACCTCCCCCACCCGGCCCATGGCCTGGGAGTCCGAGCTGATCATCGAGAACGCGCCGAGGTCGTGCAGGATGTCCTCGGCGGCGATGGTCTCGCGGCGGATGCGCGATTCGGCGAAGGCCACGTCCTCGGCGATGCCGGGGTCCAGGTGATGGCAGACCATCAGCATGTCCAGGTGCTCGTCCACGGTGTTGACCGTGTAGGGCCGCGTCGGGTTGGTGCTGGAGGGCAGCACGTTGGCCGCGCCGCAGGCCTTGATGATGTCCGGCGCGTGGCCGCCGCCGGCGCCTTCGGTGTGGTAGGTGTGGATGGTGCGGCCCTTGAAGGCGGCCAGCGTGTCTTCCACGAAGCCGGATTCGTTCAGCGTGTCGGTGTGGATGGCGACCTGCACGTCGTAGTGATCGGCGACGGTGAGGCAGCAGTCGATGGCCGCGGGCGTGGTGCCCCAGTCCTCGTGCAGCTTCAGGCCCATGGCGCCGGCCTCGATCTGTTCGGCGAGCGCCTCGGGCCGGCTCGCATTACCCTTGCCCAGAAAGCCGAGGTTCATCGGCAGGGCTTCGGCGGCTTCCAGCATGCGCGCCAGATGCCAGGCGCCGGGCGTGCAGGTGGTGGCGTTGGTGCCGGTGGCCGGGCCGGTGCCGCCGCCGAGCATGGTGGTGATGCCGGACATCAGCGCGTCCTGCACCTGCTGCGGACAGATGAAATGGATGTGCGCGTCGATGCCGCCGGCGGTGGCGATGAGTCCCTCGCCGGCGATGACTTCGGTGCCGGGGCCGATGACCAGCGTCACGCCCGGCTGCACGTCCGGGTTGCCGGCCTTGCCGATGCCGGCGATGCGCCCGTCCCGGATGCCGATATCGGCCTTGACGATGCCCCAGTGATCCAGGATCAGCGCGTTGGTGATGACGGTGTCGAGCGCGCCACTGGCGCGCGTGGCCTGGCTCTGGCCCTGGCCGTCGCGGATTACCTTGCCGCCGCCGAACTTCACTTCCTCGCCGTAGACGGTGAAGTCGCGCTCAACCTCGATCCACAGCTCGGTGTCGCCCAGGCGCACGCGGTCGCCGGTGGTGGGGCCGAACATCTCGGCGTAGGCGCGGCGGCTGATGCGGCTCATGGCTGCGCCTCCAGTTGGCCCATCACTTCGCCCCGAAAGCCCCACACCGCGCGCGTGCCGGCATAGGCGACCAGCGTGACTTCGCGCGTTTGGCCCGGTTCGAAGCGCACCGCGGTGCCGGCGGGAATGTCGAGCCGCATGCCACGCGCGAAGGCACGGTCGAAACGCAGCGCCGGGTTGGTCTCTGCGAAGTGGTAGTGCGAGCCGACCTGGATCGGCCGGTCGCCGGTGTTGGCGACTTCCAGCGTGATGGTGGGCCGGCCGGCGTTCAGTTCGATCTCGCCGGGCTGGGTGTCGATTTCTCCGGGGATCATGGGGCGCTCCTTTTCATTTCATCGCGGGACATCGCGGGAGATGGCATGGTGGCTAAACCTTGCGCACCGGCCCGCCGTAGCGGGCCAGTTGCGCGTCGCTGGTGACCAGGGTGATCCCCTCGCACAGGGCCTGGGCCAGCAGCAGGCGGTCGAAGGGGTCCTTATGCAGCGGCGGCAAGCTGTCAATGCTCACCGCGTGCTCGCTGGTGACGGGAAGCTCGATGTAACCGTTGTCGCGCAGACCTCGGCGCAGCAGCCGCGGTTCGACGTGAAAGTCGTCCCGTCCCAGCGTGTGCTTGATGGCGATCTCCCACAGACTGGCGGCACTGAACAGCAGCTCGTTGCGGGTGTCGTTCAAAAGCTTGCGCGCACTGGCCGGCATGCGTTCGGGTACGCCCGCTGCCCACAGCAGAATCTGGGTATCGAGTAGCAGCTTCACCTGCCGACCCCAAACAGCGCTTCGATCTCGGTCTCGCCCATGCGGTCGAAATCCTCGGGCACGGTGATCTCGCCCTTCAGGAAGCCCAGCCGCTGCGGTGCTGGGGGCGCATCCAGAGCGGCAACCCGCACCAGCGGCTTGCCCGCCTTGGCGATTATGAAGGCCTCGCCCTTGGTGGCCTGGTCCACCAGCTTCGAGAGCTGGGTCTTGGCTTCGTGGATATTGACCGTGATCATGTTGACCTCAATAAACTAAGTCGGTCGGACTAGATTCGAAAATTACGAGCGCCTTGTCAACCGAACCCGCCCGATACGCTCGTCACACAATCGGGTCATGTACGGTCACCAGCTTGGTGCCGTCGGGAAAGGTGGCTTCCACCTGCACGTCGGGGATCATCTCGGGCACGCCTTCCATCACATCCGCGCGCGTCAGCAGGGT
>JBFXFL010000070.1:0-6797 GCA_050179115.1 Porticoccaceae bacterium
GCTTCCCGCGGCCAGTCTTCAGCAAGCACTGGACGATATTTCATGGCATTTCTGGTCAATATCGACAACGGCGGCTCCTTCACGGACGCCATCGCCACCGACGGCGAACGTGTGCTGCACGTCAAATCGCCGACCACGCCCCACGACCTGTCGCAGTGTTTCATTGCGGTGCTGGAGCGTCTGGCGCTGGAGTGCTACGGCGAAACCGATCTCGCGCGCCTGCTCGGCGAGACCGAATATCTGCGCTACTCGACGACTTCCGGCACCAACGCGGTGGTGGAGCACAAGGGCACGCCGGTCGGCGTCATGGTGCTGGCGGGCGAGGAGGATCGCCTGTACGGCGCCGACCGCCTGGGCGGCACGGCGCTGTGGGCGGCCATGGTGCCGAGCCCCGTGGTGGGCTTGCGGTTTGACAGCGGCGCGGTCGATGCCACCGGGCTGATGGCCAGCGTCAGCCAGCTCATCTCCCAGGGCGTGTCGCGCATCGTGGTGGCGCTGCCGGAGCCGGCGCAGGAGCTGTGCGTCAAGGACGAAGTGCTGGAGCGCTATCCGCGCCATCTGCTGGGCGCCATCCCGGTGCTGTTTTCGCACGAGCTGGTGCGCGACGACGATCACGGCCGCCGCCTGTTTTCCGCGGTGGTGAATTCCTACCTTCATCCCGGCATGGAACTGTTTCTGTACGGCGCCGAGCGCGTCACCCGGCAGCACCATCTGGGCAGTCCGCTGCTGATCTATCGCAACGACGGCGATTCCGCCCGGGTGGCCAAGACCACCGCGATCAAGACCTATGGCTCGGGACCGCGCGGCGGCCTGGCCGGCGCCGCCGCCTACGCGCGCTGGTACCGCTCGCCGCTGCTGGTCGCCGTGGATATCGGCGGTACCACTACCGATATTTCCGCGCTGGCGGACGGCGCGCCCACCGAGTTCGCTCACGGGCTGGTCGGCGATGAGGAAATCCCCTCGTCCTTTCCGATGGGCGATATCGTCAGCATCGGTTACGGGGGCAGCTCCATCTTTCGTCTGGACGGCGAGGCAATCCGGATCGGGCCGGAAAGTGTCGGCGCCGCGCCCGGCCCCGCCTGCTTTGGTCGCGGCGGCAGCGCGCCCACCATCACCGATGCCCTGCTGCTCGCCGGCGTCCTGGACCCGGACAATTATCTCGGCGGCGAACTCAAGCTCGATCCCGGCCTGGCAGAAAAGGTGATCGGCGAGCACATCGCCGAGCCTTTGGGATTGGCGCTGGGCGCGGCTGTGCAGTGCATGATCGCGGCCTACGAATCCCAGGTGGCGACGCACCTGCGGGATATTCTCGCCAGTCGCGGCATTGCCGCCGGCGGCGATCTGCTCGCCTTTGGCGGCGGCGGGCCCATGAACGCCTGCGGCATTGCGGCGGCGGCGGGATTCCGGCGCGTGATCGTGCCGGCTTACGCTTCCGTGTTCAGCGCCTACGGCATCGGCTTCAGCGATCTGTCCCACCAGTACCGGGTGCCGGCCGCGGAGGTGACGGCGCGCGGTGCCGACGTGGTGCTCGCCGAGCTGCGCGAGCGCGCCCGCCGCGACATGTTTGGCGAGGGTCTGGCCGTCGGCGCCTGGACCGAAGTGGTCGAAGTGTGTGGCGCGGTGGACGGACGCCTGACGGCGCAGCCCTGGCAGGGCGCGTTCCCCGCCGGTCTGGACGATGCGGGCCTGCGCCTGGTGGCGACCCATGGCCTGCGGCAACCCCAGTTGCCGGCCAGCACGGAGGTGTCGACACAGGCGGCGATCGCAACCGGATCAGCTCTGGTGCACCTGGACGGAGAGCCCACCGAGCTGCCGGTTTACGCCCTGAAAGACCTGTCACCCGGCAGTGCAGGCGTCGGACCTGCGTTGTTTCGCGACGCCTATCTCACCTGTCTGGTGCGGCCCGGCTGGTCGTTTCGGGTATCCGCCAATGGCGATCTGATTCTGGAGGCACAAGCCCATGTCTGAACCCAATCGGGTAGCCATCACCGAATACCTCGCCATCGATCTGACGCGCGAGACCTGGCACTGCCGCCGCTGCGACGCGGAGCTGGGCAGCGCGCGCGGACCCTACAAGGAGGCGCTGCTGGTGTGCGAGCGCGACCCCCGGGATGTGCATCATCCCAAGATCGATCCCGAGCGCTATGCGTTCACCTTTGCGCCCGATCCGACCTGGTGCCGGATCATCGAATACTACTGCCCGCAGTGCGCTACCCAGATCGAAGTCGAATACCTGCCGCCCGGACATCCGTTGACGCGGGACGACCTGCAACTCGATATCGACAGCCTCAAGGCGCGTCACGGGGAGGGCCGGTCGTGAGTCAGGCGGCAGCGATAACGGCGGCGGCCGGCTCCGCCGCCGGGATGAAGCGGGTCAGCGTCGATATCGGCGGAACCTTCACCGACTGTTTTCTGGTGTGGAACGAACGCCGCGCCGAGGGCAAGGCGCTCACCACGCACCACAATCTGGCGTCCGGTTTCATGGCGGCGCTGGAGGATGCCTGTGGCCAGCTCGGCCTCGAGGTCGAGCAGGTATTGTCCGAAGTGGATGCGGTGCGCTACGCCACCACGCTCGGCACCAACGCGCTGATCGAGCGCAAGGGTCCGCGCGTCGGCCTGCTCACCACCTCGGGCTTCGAGTTTTCGGTACCCCTGATGCGGGCGCGGGGCTACGGCGACGGCCTCAGCGATGCCCAGCAGCAGGATCTGCCGGCGGCGACCCGGCCGGTGCCCATCGTGCCGCGCGCCATGATCGAGGGCATCGACGAGCGCATCGATTTCCGTGGCGATGTGGTTTTTGCGGTGGATCCGGAGAATGTCCGCACCGCGGTGCGTCAACTGGTGGATCGCGGCGCCCAGGCCTTCGTGGTGGCGCTGGTGAACTCGGTGGTCAATCCGGCCCACGAAAAACAGGTGGAGCGGATCATTCTGGAGGAATACCCGAGCCACCTGCTGGGCGCGATTCCGATCGTGCTGTCCCACCGCGTGGCGGGCCGCAAGGGCGAATACGCCCGCACCATGTCGGCGATTCTCGATGCCTACCTGCACGACCAGATGTACCACGGTCTGGCGAGCCTGGAGCGGGTGCTGCGCCGGCACGGTTACCGGCGCCCCATGCTGGTGGTGCACAACTCCGGCGGCATGGCGCAGATGAGTTCCACCCACGCCCTGCAAACCGTGCACTCGGGTCCGGTGGCGGGACTGGAGGCGACCCAGAGCCTGTCCGTGCAGTTCGACGAGCCCAATCTGATCGCCACCGACATGGGCGGCACCAGCTTCGATATCGGGCTGGTCACCGGCGACGGGGTGAAGTTCTACGATTTCAATCCCATCATCGACCGCTGGCTGGTCAGCACGCCGATGAGCTACCTGCACACGCTGGGCGCGGGCGGCGGTTCCATCGCGCGCTTCGACCGCCTCTGGAACGCGGTGGAAGTGGGACCGGAGAGCGCCGGCTCCGATCCAGGTCCGGCCTGCTACGGCCGCGGCGGCCGCTTCCCGACCACCACCGATGCTAACCTCATCCTCGGCTATCTCGACGAGAACAACTACGCCGGCGGGCGCATCAAGCTGAACCGGCGCCGCGCCGAGCGCGCCATCCGCGAACATATCTGCGAACCCACCGGCCTCGATCTCGAAGGGGCGGCGCTCGCCATGCGCCGCAAGGTGGACGCCAACATGGCCGATGCGATCTTCAAGGAAGTCGCGGTGAAGGGTTATGACCCGCGCCAGTTCACCCTGCTGTCCTACGGCGGCGGCGGTCCGCTCCACGCCTGCGGCTATGCCGGCAAGATCGGCATTTCCCGCATCCTGATTCCGCCCTTCAGCGCGGTGTTTTCGGCGCTCGGCGCGGGCAGCATGAATCAGCTCCACATTCACGAGCGCTCGCTGTACCTGATGCTCTACGACGCCACCAAGCGGCAGGTGCTCGATGATTTCACCCGCATCAACGAGACCGTGGCATTGCTCGAAGAACTGGGTCGCGAGGATCTCCTGCGTCAGGGGGTGGCGCCGGACGCCATCCGCGTGCGCGTCGAATTCGACATGCGCTACGGCAACCAGCTCGCCCAGACCGCGGTGGTGAGCCCGATCAACCGCGTGCGTTCGGATCAGGACGTGATGACCCTGCTGGATCTGTTCAGCGCCAACTACCAGAAGCGCTACGGTGTGGGCAGCGCGGCGCCGGAAGCCGGGATCCGCGTCAATGTGATTCGCGTGCTGTCCTATGTCGAGCACGACGCGGTGATGCTGGAGCGCGCCGCCCCGCGGCCCGCCGCGACTGCGACACCGAAATCCACCCGCGACTGCTGGTACGACGGCGTCGACGGACCGGTTTCCACCCGGGTGTACGACGTCGCCGAGGTGCCGGAGGGCGCGGTGATTGCGGGCCCGGCGTTGGTGGAGACTCCGCACACCACCTATCTCGTGTATCCCGACTGGTCGCTGACCATGGGCCGCCAGGGCTCCGCCTGGCTGGAACGGCACGGCGTCAACTGAGATTGCATCCATGACACAGACACCTTCCCAGGGTAACAGCCACGGTCACAGCCATGGCCACACACCCGGCCAGCGCAGCCTGATCGAGAAATTCCTCGACGAAAACGTGCTCTACCTCGGACCCGACCCCGCGATCATGGGCGACCACAGTGTGTCCACGCCGACGGCGCGGGAGCTGGCCGCGGTCGCGGTCTGGAAAGACAAGCCCGAGGAGCTCAACCTGATTCGCAACCGGCTGCAGACCGCCTGCAACGAATCCTTCGACATGGTCGAGCAGATGGGCGCGGCGCCGGGTGCCAAGTGGGGCGACCTGATCTCGGGCATCTTCTCCTGTCAGGGAGATTTGTCGCTGTCGAGCGCCGGCGGTGTGCTGGTGTTCTCGGTGCTGGCCCAGCACCCGGTCAAGTTCGTGCTCAAATACTGGAAGGACGATCCCACGGTGGGCATCCGTGAGGGCGACATCTTCATGCACAACGACGCCCGCTACGGCAACATTCACAACACCGACCAGAGCCTGTTCATCCCGGTGTTCGATGGCGGCGAGATCGTGTGCTTTGTCGGCGCCATCGTTCACGAGGGCGAAAACGGCGCCTGCGAACCGGGCGGCATGCCGGGCGGCGCCGAATCGCCCTACGACGAAGGCCTGAAAATGTCGCCGCTCAAGGTGGGCGAGAATTTCGAGTTCCGCCGCGACCTGCTCACCTTCCTGCAAAACTCGGTGCGCGAACCCAAGCTGCAACTCGAAGGCATGAAGGCGAAGCTGCACGCCTGTCTGCGCGTGAAGCAGCGGGTCGAGGACATCATCCGCGCCCACAGTGTCGAGGCTTTCCTCGCCACCGTGCGCGGCACCCTCACCGACACCGAGATGGAAGTGCGCCGCCGCTTGCGCACCTGGCCCGACGGCACCGCGCGCTCGGTGGTGTTCGCCGACAGTACCTTGCGCGAGAACGTGCTGATCAAGATCCGTTGCGAAGTCACCAAGCGCGACGACGAGCTGATCATCGATCTGCGGGGTTCGTCGCCGCAGTTTCTCAATCGCGCCAACAACACGGTACTGGCGTCCATGAAGGGGATGCTGGCGCAGCTCTTTTTGATGTTCGTGTGGCCCGACCTGCCGCGCAACCAGGCGGTGTTCGCACCGATCCGGGTGCTCACGGATCCGGGTTCGACGCTCAACTGCTCGCCGGAAGCGCCCAATGCCCAGAGCATGATGACCTTCTTCCCGGCCTTCACCGCGGTCCAGGTGACGATTCCGAAACTGCTGTATTCGGCGGGCTACAAATCCACCGACATCATCGCCTGCTGGTACAACATGATCACCACCTTCGTTTACGGCGGGATCAACCAGCACGATGAATTCGTCGGCAATGTCTGTGCGGATCTCAACGGCATGGGCGGCGCGGCCCGCGCCACCCGCGATGGCGAGCACTCGGTCGCGCCCATCTTTGCGTCCATGGCCGACATCGGCGAGCAGGAACTGATCGAAGAAGAAGTGCCGATGATGAAGATCGTTCCGCATCGGGTGATGGTGGACAACTGCGGCTTCGGCAAATATCGCGGCGGCCACGGTTACCAGCAGATCGCCACCCACAAGGACACCGGCGCCTGGGGCTACATGACGAATTTCATCGGGTCGAAGTTTCCCTCGACCTACGGCATTTTCGGCGGCTACGCGCCGGGCTGTTATCCGCTGTGCAAGGTGAAGGGCGTCAACGTCTTCGAGGCGATGCGGGACAGCCGCGAGCTGATGCGCTACACCATCGAGGAAATCATGAACGAGCGGCCGTTTCCGAACGCCCGCTACAGCAGCCATCACGGCGGCCTGCAATTCGAACTGGGCCAGCCCGGCGAGCTGTACATGATCACCCAGGGTGGCGGCGGCGGTTACGGCGATGTGCTCGAACGCGACCCCGAGGACATCGTGCGCGACTGGCGCGACGGCATCGTGTCGCGCCGGGTGATCGAAACCCTGTATCACGTGGTGATGAACTACGATACCGGCGCGGTCGATCTGGAAGCCACGGAACGGGCGCGGGCCGAGGAGCGCAAGCGCCGCCTGGCCCGCGCCGTGCCGTTCAAGGAATTTGCCGCCCGGTGGACGCAGGCGTTGCCGCCCGCCCATCTGCCCTACTACGGCAGCTGGGACGACCCCACCGTGCTGCATCTGGGCTCGCCCGAGCGCACCTGCCCGGCGGATGCCATCCAGGCGGTGATGATGCCCGATCCCAAGGATGTCGAGATCGAGCGGCTCCAGGCCGAGCTCGAGACGCTGCGGGCGCGGCTGGCGTGACCGGACGGGT
>JBFXFL010000071.1:0-6558 GCA_050179115.1 Porticoccaceae bacterium
GGACTGGACTGTCACCAACCGGACGCCGCCGGCCTATAATGACCGCCGGTCGCGACGACGCCATTCCCACGGGCGCAAATTCCCATGAGCTATCAGGTGCTTGCCCGCAAGTGGCGGCCCCGCTTTTTCTCCGAAATGGTCGGGCAGGAGCATGTGCTCAAGGCCCTCATCAACGCGCTCGATCAGGGCCGGCTGCACCACGCCTATCTGTTCACCGGCACCCGCGGCGTGGGCAAGACCACCATCGCCCGCATCCTCGCCAAATGCCTCAATTGCGAAACCGGGGTGAGCTCGAAACCCTGCGGCACCTGCGGGGCCTGCGTCGAGCTGGCGGAAGGCCGCTTTGTCGATCTGATCGAAGTCGATGCGGCATCGCGCACCAAGGTCGAGGACACCCGCGACCTGCTGGACAATGTTCAGTACGCGCCAACCCTCGGGCGTTACAAGGTGTACCTGATCGATGAGGTACACATGCTGTCCGGGCACAGTTTCAACGCCTTGCTGAAGACGCTCGAAGAGCCGCCGCCCCACGTCAAGTTCCTGCTCGCCACCACCGATCCCCAGCGCCTGCCGGTCACCATCCTGTCGCGCTGCCTCCAGTTCAATCTCAAGAATCTCGCGCCGGAGCGCATCGTCGAGCACCTGACCATGGTGCTGCGGGAAGAACAGGTTCCCTGCGACGAAGCCAGTCTCTGGGCACTGGCCCGTGCCGCCGACGGCAGCATGCGCGATGCGCTGAGTCTCGCCGACCAGGCGATCGCCCACGGCGGCGGCCAGATTGCGGAGCAGGAGGTGAGTGCCATGCTGGGCACCATCGACCGCTCCACGGTACTGAAGATCTGCCAGGCACTGGCGGCGGGCGATGGTGCCGCCGTGCTGGGACTGGTGGATCGACTGGCCGAGCTCGCGCCCGATTACGCTGCGGCGCTCGCCGACATGATCGCCATCTGGCATCAGGTGGCGGTGGCCCAGACGGTGCCGGAGGCGCTGGACCCGCGTGGCGGCAATGCTGAAGAAATTCGCCAACTGGCCGCACAGTTGACGCGGGAGACCGTGCAGCTTTTTTATCAGATATGTCTGCTGGGACGGCGCGATCTGCCCCACAGCGGTGATCTGCGCGTCGGATTCGAAATGATTCTGCTGCGGCAACTGGCGTTCGAGCCGGTGCCGTCCGTGATGGACCCCCGGGGTGAGCCGGCGGCAACTGCGGCGCGGGAGGTGCCGCCCGCGGCAAAAAAGCCCGTCCCGACGGCTGAGGTCGCGCTTGCGCCGCCGCGCGCGGCGCGGGCACCGACTGCCGTGATGGCGCCGGCGCTCGAACCGGTGCCCACCGCGGAGGTGTCCCTGCCCGCGGCTGCGGTGCCGGTGCCGGGTTCCGCCCTTGCGCTGGAACAGTTCGGTCCCGCGCAGTGGCCGGAGGTGTGCAAGGCGCTCGCGCTCGGTGGCGTAGTGGCCAACTCCGCCGCCAATCTGGAACTGGTCGAACGGGTGGAAAAGCGCCTGGTGTTCCGGCTCGACGCGCGCAGCGATGCGCTCTATGACGCGAGTCACCGGGAGCGCATCGAGGCCGCGCTGTGCCAGTATTTTGCGACGCCGGTGCAGGTGGAAATTGCGTCCGGTGTGCTCGAGGCGGAATCGCCGCGCGAGGTCGAAGCGCGGCAGCGCCGGGAGCGCCAGCTGGCGGCGGTGGCGACGCTGCGCGCCGATCCCCTGGTGAGCGCACTGATGGAGCGTTTCAACGGCGTCCTGCTTGAAGATACCGTGGTCCCTCTGGACGAGTGAGGTAGTCATGAAAGGTCTGAACGATTTGATGCAGCAGGCGCGGCAGATGCAGGAAAAAATGCAGAAGCTGCAAGAGGAGGCCGGTGCCGCCGAGGTGGTGGGAGAGTCCGGCGCGGGGCTGGTCAAGGTGCGGATGACGGGGCGTCACGATGTGCGCAAGGTCAGCATCGATCCCAGCCTGCTGGTCGAGGATGTGGAAATTCTCGAGGACCTGCTCGCCGCCGCGATGAATGACGCCGCGCGCAAGGTGGAGGCCCGCCAGCAGGAGCTGATGGGCGGGCTCACGGCGGGCATGTCGCTGCCGCCCGGCTTCAAGCTGCCGTTTTGATCCCATGTTCGACGGCCTGATCCGCGAGCTTATCGACGCCCTGCGCTGCCTGCCGGGCGTGGGTCCCAAAAGCGCCCAGCGCATGGCCCTGCACCTGCTGGAGCGCGACCGGGACCGGGACCGGGCGCTGCGGCTGGCCGGCGCGATCACCGCAGCCGTGGAACGGGTCGGGCGCTGTCGCCGCTGTCGCGCGCTCGCCGAGGCCGAGGAGTGCCGCATCTGTGCCAGTGCGCGCCGCGACCCGAAATTGCTGTGCGTGGTGGAGACGCCCGCCGACCTGTTTGCCATCGAGCAATCCGGCAGCTACCAGGGCCGCTATTTTGTGCTCCTCGGGCGCCTGTCGCCCATCGACGGCATGGGGCCGGAGGAGATCGGCATCGACCAATTGCTGCGCCGGCTTGCCGAAGAACCCATCGAGGAACTGATTCTGGCTACCAATCTCACCGTCGAAGGCGAAGCCACCGCCCATTTCATCAGCGAGCACGCCACCGCCATGGGCGTGTCGGTGAGCCGGATTGCCCATGGCGTGCCGCTCGGCGGCGAGCTGGAATATGTCGATGGCGGCACCCTGTCGCACGCCTTTGCCAGCCGCCGGCGCATGTCCTCGTGACCGGCGCTTCACCGCCCACGCACCTGATCACCGGGGCCGCCGAACTGATCGCGGCGGCGGCGCGCTGGCGTCGTTGTACGGCGGTCACCCTCGATACCGAGTTCATGCGCACGGATACCTTTTATCCGCGTCTGGCGCTGGTCCAGGTGAGCGATGGCGACACGGCCTGGCTCATCGATCCGGTGGCGCTGGGCGACCTGAGCCCCCTGGGGGCGCTGCTGTCCGATCCGAACGTGGTCAAGGTGCTGCACTCCTGCTCGGAAGATCTGGAGGTGCTGCAATTCGCGCTGGGTTGCCGGCCTGCGCCCCTGTACGACACGCAAGTGGCGGCGGCCATGGTCGGCCATGGGTTTTCGCTGGGTTACAGCGCACTGGTAAAGCGCCTGCTGGGTCTCGAAATCGGCAAGCAGGAGACCCGCTCCGACTGGTTGCAGCGCCCGCTGTCCGCGGCTCAGCTCGCTTACGCGGCGGCCGATGTGCATCATCTTTTTCCGGTGTATCACCAGTTGGTCGAGGCCGGCGCGCGCCTGGGGCGTACCGACTGGATCGCGGCCGAGATGGCGGCGATCCTCGCGCAGGCCGCGCAGGAGACGCCGCCGGAGCAGCAGTACCGCCGGGTCAAGGGTGCCGGGCGCCTGGGACCGCGGGATCTCGCCGCGCTGCGGGAGCTGGCCGCCTGGCGCGAAGGCGAGGCGCGGCGCCGCGATCGCCCCCGGGGTCATATCGTGAACGACGTCGAATTGCTCGCGCTGGTGCAGGCGCGACCGGCGGATCGCGCCGCGCTCGCCCGTATCGCCGAGCTGCGGCCCCGGACCGCGCGTGATCATGGCGCGGAGTTGCTGGCCGCGCTGGCGCGGGCCGCGCAGGTACCGGCGGCGGAGTTTCCGGAACCTCTGGAGGGCGAACCCCTGAGTCGCTCGGCGCGGGATCTGGTACGGGCCTGTCGCGATTGGCTGGCCGAGCGTGCCGGCGAACTCGCGATCGCTCCGGAAATGCTGGTGCGACGCCCGGATCTGGAACAGCTCGCGCGGTCCTGGAGCAACGGCGCGCCGCAGCTGCCATCGGTGCTGGCAGCAGGTTGGCGCCGGGACCTGGTGGGGGCGCAACTTCTCGATTTCGTGCGCGCCTGGAGCGCGCCAAGTCTATGACTTCTCCCGACAAAGTATTGTGCAAGGTGTATCGCAGCGCGCGGCGCAGCGAAATGTATCTGTATGTCACCGGGGAGCAGGATCTGGCGCCGGTGCCGGACGATTTGCTGCAGCGGTTTGGCATTCCCGAGCTGGCGTTGACGCTGGCGCTGGCGCCGGACCGGAAACTGGCGCGCGTCGATAGCGGCGAAGTATTGGCGGCGCTGCGCGAGCGCGGCTGGTTTCTTCAGATGCCGCCGATGCCGGATGCCGAGATCTCGGCGATCGCCGGGCGCAACGAGAAACTGCCCCGGGGCAGCTGATGGAGCGTTTTTGGGAGCATAAAACGCTCGCCGAACTCGATGCCGCCGAGTGGGAGTCACTCTGTGACGGCTGCGGTCGCTGTTGCCTGCTGAAACTGGAGGATGCCGACAGCGGCGACATCGCCTATACCGGCGTCGCCTGTCGGCTGCTGGATATCCGGCGCTGCCGTTGCCGCGACTACGGCAATCGCCAGCGGCGTGTTCCCGACTGCCAGGTACTGGACCCCGTTGTCGTGCCCGCCCTGGACTGGCTGCCGGACACCTGCGCCTATCGCCTGGTGGCCGAGGGCAAACCGCTCGCTGACTGGCATCCCCTGATCTCGGGCACGCCCGACAGCGTCCACGCGGCGGGTATTTCGGTACGGGATCGGGTAGTCTCGGAAGAGTTCGTGCATCCGGATGCACTGGTCGATCATGTCGTCCGCTGGGTGGGGTAGGTCGCGTGTACAGCGAAGAGAATTATTTCTGGGGTCTGGTCGGCTATTACCTGGGCGTGCTGCTGGTGCTGGCGCCGCTGTGGCGGATTACCCGGCCGCTGCCCGGATTCCCACTCCGCGCCTTTGCGCGGGTCGCGGTCATCACGCTGCTCGCGACGCCGATGTTCCCGTACCCCGACATGCATTATCTCGCCCCGGCCTGGGGCGTGATGCTGTTTGACGCCATCAGTCCCGAACGTGGTGATGCCCTGCTCCGTGGCGTGCTGCCGCTGCTGGCGGTGTTCGGTCTGCTCTATGTGCTGACGCTCGGGCTGTGGCTGGCGCTCCGGTCACGCCAAGGCGCGGCATCTACTGCGCCCCGGGCGGCGCCACCCCGGGCACCTCCGAGCAGCCGGAGGGAGCCCATTTTCACCCAGGGGCCAGCGCCGGAAAGCGCCGCGCTCCCGCTGGAAAAAACGGCCCGGAGAGGATCTGGCGCTCGGGTTGGAAGCGACAAAAGCTTGCCGTAGAATGCGGCGCATTCGATTTTTTCATGGTTCCAGGAGATCAAGATGCAATTCACGGGTACAGAACGGTATGTCGCCACAGACGACTTGCAAATGGCGGTCAATGCGGCGGTGATCCTGCAGCGCCCGCTCCTGATCAAGGGCGAACCGGGCACGGGAAAAACCATGCTCGCCGAAGAAGTGGCCTCGGCGCTGGGCAAGCGCCTGATCTCCTGGCACATCAAATCGACCACCAAGGCTCAGCAGGGCCTGTATGAATACGATGCGGTGTCGCGGCTGCGGGATTCGCAACTGGGTGGCGACAAGGTCCACGATATCGGCAACTACATCAAGCGCGGCAAGGTCTGGGAAGCGTTCGCGGCCGACGAGCAGGTGGTACTGCTGATCGACGAAGTGGACAAGGCCGACATCGAATTCCCCAACGACCTGTTGCTCGAACTGGATCGCATGGAGTTTCATGTCTATGAAACCGGCGAGCGGGTAGTCGCCAAACACCGTCCAATCGTGATCATCACCAGCAACAACGAAAAGGAATTGCCCGACGCTTTCCTGCGTCGCTGTTTCTTTCACTTCATCAATTTCCCGGATCGCGAGACGATGTTGCGCATCGTCGATGTCCATCATCCCGGCATCAAGAAATCCCTGGTCGATGAAGCGCTGGACGTGTTCTTCGATGTGCGCAAGATTCCGGGCCTGAAGAAAAAGCCGTCCACCTCGGAACTGGTCGACTGGCTGAAGTTGTTGCTGTCCGACGACATCCCTGACGAAATCCTCAAACAGCGCGACCCCACCAAGGCGATCCCGCCGTTGTACGGCGCGCTGCTGAAGAACGAACAGGATGTGCACTTGCTCGAACGTTTGGCGTTCATGACACGCCGGGAGAAGCATAGCTAAATGTTGCTGAACTTCTTTTTTGCGCTCAAGACGGGCGGGATTCCGGTTTCGATCAAGGAACTCCTGACCCTGCTGGAAGCGTTGCAGAAACACGTCGCGTTCGGCAGCGTCGACGATTTCTATCTGCTGGCGCGCACGGCGATGGTCAAGGACGAACGCTATTACGACAAGTTCGACCGCGCCTTTGCGCTTTATTTCAAGGATCTCGAAACCCTCGACGATTTCCTCAATATCCTGATTCCCGAGGAATGGTTGCGGCAGGAGTTCGTGAAAAGCCTGACCGAAGAAGAAAAAGCCAAAATCGAGAGTCTGGGCGGCCTGGAAAAGCTGATCGAGGAATTCAAGGCGCGCCTGAAGGAACAAAAGGGCCGCCACGAGGGCGGTAACAAATGGATCGGCACCAAGGGCACTTCGCCGTTCGGTAACAGCGGTTACAACCCGGAGGGTGTGCGGGTCGGCGGCGAGGGTGGGCAGAAGAAAGCGCTCAAGGTCTGGGAAAAGCGCGAATTCAAGAATCTGGACGACACCATCGAGCTGGGTACCCGCAACAT
>JBFXFL010000072.1:0-1703 GCA_050179115.1 Porticoccaceae bacterium
GCCGCTACTACAGCATCCGCAATGATGCGTCGCTGATCGCCTTTGTGATGGGGACGGAAGCGCTCAGCCGCCATGGCATCCGCATGCTGGGCGCCCACACCGACAGTCCCTGCCTGATGGTGCGGCCCAATCCCGAAAAAAACCGGCGCGGATATTTTCAGTTGGGTGTCGAGGTCTACGGCGGCGCGCTGCTCAATCCCTGGTTCGACCGCGACCTTTCCCTGGCCGGGCGGGTCGTGGTGCGCGACAGTGCGAGCGGCCGCCTGCGGTCGCGCCTGGTGGATTTTCGCCGTCCGCTGGCGGTGATCCCGAGTCTCGCCATTCATCTCGACCGCGAGGTCAACCACAAGCGCAGCATCAACGCCGAAACCGATATCCAGCCGTTGCTCGGGCAGTTGGTGGGCGAGTCCACCGGCGATCTGCGGTTATTGCTTGCCGAAGAGCTGGCCGCCAACGGCGCTGCCGCAGGCGAGGTGCTGGATTTTGAGCTCTGCCTGTACGATACCCAGGCGCCGGCGCAAATCGGTCTCTGTGGCGAGTTCATCGCCGCCGCGCGGCTCGACAATTTGCTGAGTTGCTATGTCGGCGTGCAGGCGTTGCTCGCGTCGCGCGGCAACGAAACCCGCCTGGTTGTGTGCAGCGATCACGAGGAAGTCGGCAGCGCTTCCGCGAGCGGTGCGCAGGGTCCATTTCTGGAATCGGTGTTGATCCGACTGGTGCCGGATGCGGCCGAGCGCACCCGCACCCTGATGGCGTCGTTGCTGATTTCCGCCGACAACGCCCACGGCGTGCATCCCAACTTTCCCGCCCGCCACGAAGATAATCACGGGCCGCTGCTCAATCGCGGCCCGGTGCTGAAGATCAACACCAATCAGCGCTACGCCACCAGCAGTGTGACGGCGGCGCGACTGCGGCAGTGGGCGCGGGATGCGGACGTGGCGCTGCAAACCTTTGTGGCCCGCAACGACATGGGTTGCGGCAGCACCATCGGGCCGCTCACCGCGACCCGCATCGGCGTCCCGACGCTCGATCTGGGCGTGCCGACCCTGGCCATGCATTCGATCCGGGAATTGGCGGGCAGCGCGGACGCCAGAAGTTTATTTACGCTGGTCACGCGCTGTTTCGATCATCCCGGTTCGCTTGCCGTCGATTGACGCGCGCGCTTTTCACGGCGAGTGTCGCGTCGCTCCGTCAGCAATGCCCGCGACATCAACGATTGGTTTCAGGCATCACAGTGTGCCGAGCGCCCGATGCAAAAGCAGGCCCGCAAGTATCCGGTCGTAAGTCGCATTGAGTCGGTTGATGGATGCCTGCAGACGCAGGGTTTCGGCGTCGAGCACCTGGGAGTGGCTGACCATCCCCTCGCGGTAGAGATTGCCGGTGGCGGTGAGGTTTTCCTCGCCCTGGGCCACCGCGCTGGTGGCTGCGGCCAGACGCTCGCCGGTCGCGTTGTAGTCGAGCCAGGCCTGGCGCACTTGCAGTTCGATGAGGGTCTGGAGATCATCCAGTTGCGCCTGTGCCGCGGCAGCCTGGTGGTTGAGATCGGCGCTCGCGTGACGGCTCGCGCCGCCGTCGAAGACCTGCCACACCATGCCGACGTTGGCCGCCCACACGGATTCGTTGACCTGATTGGAATTTTCCTGATAGCCATAGCCCCCGCCCAGCGCTACCTGGGGCCGCACCGCGGCCCGGACGCTGTCGGC
>JBFXFL010000072.1:1803-6409 GCA_050179115.1 Porticoccaceae bacterium
CCGGGCCGGCACAGGAGCGCCAGACCGATCACGAGCGCGAGCGGTTTCAGGAGATGGTCTCCCCGCGACCGCGATACTCGCGTTCCAGCATCTGATGGAACAGCACCGGGACCACAACGATGGTGAGAAAAGTCGACACCAGTGTACCGAAGATCAGCGAAATCGCGAGACCACCAAAAATCGGATCCCGGATCATCACCGCGCTGCCGAGCACGGTGGCGAGCGCGGTGAGCAGAATCGGGCGCACCCGCAGCAGGGTCGCTTCCAGCACCGCTTCGCGCAATGCGATTCCTTGTTTCAGGTGGTCGCGCACGAAATCGATGATGAGCAGCGAGTTGCGCACCACGATTCCGGCCAGCGCGATCACCCCGATCATGGAGGTGGAGGTGAAGGTCTGACCCAGTAGCCAGTGGCCGGGGAATACGCCGATCAGGCCCAGCGGGATGGCTGCCATCGCCACCAGCGGAATGCGGAACGACTGGTAGTAGGCAACCAGCAGAATGTAAATGAACAGCAGCGCCAGACCGAGCGCATTGATCAGGTCGCGGAAGGCATCCAGCGTGAGGCGCATTTCCCCGTCCCACAGCAGGTGATAGCCGGTGATGGTGTTGGCGTCGGTCCGGTTGAGCCCCAGATTGCCGGTGACCAGCTGCTGGCCATCGGGCGTTGCCAGACCGTCGAGCACGCTGTCGAGGTGCAGTACGGCGAAGATGGGGGTGCCGCGAGCGAGTTCTCCCGTCACATAGACAACGCGCTCATAGTCCTTGTGGAGGATCGGCTGTGCGGCGAAACCCCGTGCTACCGAGGTGAGGCTCGAGAGTGGAATCTTCTGTCCTGCGGGGTTGGTTATGAGCGCGGTGGTCAGATCTTCGGGATTGAGCTCGCGCGCCTGCGGCAGGGCGAGGAGAATCGAAATCGGATGTCTTTCCTCCGGAGCATAAAGCCGGCCGATCGTCGTGCCGCGCAGCAACAGGTGCAACTCCTTGGCCACGGCGGTCGGACTGATGCCGGCGAGCGCGGCCTTTTCGCGGTCCACGCTGAGAATCCGGGCTGGCATCGACGCATGTGAGGAGGTGTCGACCTCGACCATGTCATGTGTCTCGCGGAAAGCCGTTGCGATCTGGGTGGCGATCGCGTCCATGACACCGAGATCGCGGCCGTAGATTTCCGCCAGCACGCTGGCCCGCATCGGCGGGCCGGGCGGATCTTCCACCAGGCGGATCAGCGCGCCCGGGTAGCGCTCTTGAATGGCGGTGACATCGCCGCGCAGGCGCAGCACCAGGCCGATGGAACTGATGTCGCGCTGCGTCTTGGGTATCAGATTGACCCGTATCTCGGCGATATGCGCGCCGACCTTGTTGCTCGCACCACGCAGCAGGCCGTTGAAATCGACCACTCCGGACTGGCCGACCCAGGTCTGGTAGTTGAGGATTTCCGGCTGCCGGCGCAGCAGATCGCCGACTTCACGCGCGATCTGGTCGGTGGTTTCGAGCGGGGAGTCCTCGGGCATGTCGATGGTGATGTTGAAAGTGTTTTTGTTGTCCTTGAGCAGCATCGCCAGGTCGACGCCGAGCAGCGACACCGGCCCGCCGACGCCGCTCGGACGCAGGAACTGCCAGGTGGGTTGCAGGCAGGCGAGGACGATGGCGCCGATCACGGCCAGGTAGAGGCAGCGCCGCGCGTTCGGACGAATCAGCAGGGGCGTGAGCCAGCGCCGGTACAGGCGCGTGAGCCGCGACTGTTTCTCGATCGGGGCCAGCAGGGGAGACTCGCGGGCGAGCCAGCGATGGGCCGCCCAGGGCGTGACGACATAGGCCACCAGCAGGGACGCGAACATGGCGATCGGCACATTGAAGGCCACCGGGTAGAAGTACTGCCCGACCATGCCGCCGAGGGCAACCAGCATCGAGGAAAAGCCGAGGATGACGGCGAACGTGGCCAGGCTGGTGGCATTGCCGATTTCGTTGGTGGCCTGGATCGCGAGCTCGCGCCGGTTTCCGTTGCCGCCGTGATGGAAATGGCGGTGGATGTTTTCCACCACCACCATGGCATCGTCCACCAGCATGCCGAGCGACAGAATCAGGGCGAACAGGGTGACGCGGTTGATGGTGGGGCCGAACAGGTAGTCCGCGCCCAGGGTGAGCGCTACGGTGATCGGGACCGCCATTGCCACCACCAGCGCGGAACGCCAGCCGAGAAAAAAGATGGTGACGATGAGGACGCACAGCAGCGCGATGCCAAACTCCTCCAGCAAACGGTTCACGGCCTCGTTGGCCTTGGCGCCGTCGTTGCGGGTGACGATGAGATCGATCCCGGCAGGGACGAAGGTGGGACGCATGGCATCGATGCGGGCGAGCACTTCATTCGCCATGGCGACGGCGTTGGTGTTGGCCCGCTTCGCCACCGCAAGCGTCACCGCCGCCAGTTCCGGATCGGCATCGCGGCCGAATGCGGGGTCGGCGGGGCCGTAGGCGAACCGGCTCAGACTGGTGCGCTCCGGCGGCGGACCGTCGCGAACCGAGGCAACGTCCGACAGATACACCAGGCGCTGGTTCTGACTGCCCACGACCACCTGCTCGAGTTCCCCAACATCGAACAGCCGATCGTTCAGCGTGGTTTCAACCTGGCGCTGCCCGGTGACCTGAGTGCCGAGCGGAACCCGGATGTTGGCGAGTGCGATGGCCTGCTGCAACTGCGCCAGCGGGATCCCGTAGGCGTCGAGCCGCGCCAGATCCGGTTCGACGCGCACTTCGCGGTCGCGGCCGCCGCGCACATAGGCGTCGGCTACCGGGCGCAGGCTGCGCAACTGATCGGTCATGCGTTCGGCGATGCGTCGGAGCGCGTAATCGTCGTACTGCGACGAGGCAAGCGTGACCGTGACTATGGGCACGTCGTCCACATCGACGCTTTTCACCAGGGGTGCACTGGTGTCGGCGGGCAGCAGTTCGCGCGATTGCAAAATGTGGTCGTAGAGTTTGACCAGGGATTTTTCCTTGTCCTGACCGACTTCGAATTGCACGTTCAGAATCGCCAGCGAATCCAGCGCGGCCGCGTAGGTGTGATCGATGCCCGCGATCTGTTTGATGATACCTTCCAGCGGGCGGATGACGAGGGTTTCCATTTCCAGCGGCGTGGCGCCCGGCAGTTGCACGATGATGTCCGCGGCCGGCACCACGATCTGGGGGTTTTCCTCGCGCGGCGTATTGTGGATCGCCACCACCCCCAGCAGCAGACAGGCGAGGATGATCACCGGGGTGATGCGCGAGGTGACGAAGGTCCGCGTCAGCCAGCCCGCGGCGTTGAATCCGGAATCATTCACCGGGCGCGACTTCCGGATCGATGCGCGTCCCTTCCGGCAGCCGCGGCGCGGCGCGCGCGATGATGCGTTCGCCGGGCGCGATCCCGGCGGTGACTTCCACCCGGTCCGGCCATTCGCGGCGGGTGCGCAGCCAGCGGAACCGGGCGCGCTGCTCGGCGTCGACCACGAACACGCCGACGAGTCCGCCGCGCTCTACCAGCGCCGCACGCGGCACCGCGAGCAGGGTTTCGTCGCCGAGATGGAAGTGCGCGCGGCCAAACAGTCCGGGCGCGAGGCCCGGCGTTTCGGGCAGCGCGATTTTCACTGCAAAGCGCCGCGATACCGGATCACCGGAGGGTACGATGCGCGCGAGCCTGCCCGGCAAGGGCGCGGCGATGCCGTCGATGGCCACGTTTACCGGCGCTCCCGGTGCGAGTGCCCCCACCCATTCTTCCGCGACCCAGGTTTCGAGCAGCAGGCCCGTGGGCGACTCCAGGGTCAGCAGCGGCAGTCCGGGCGCGACCAGATCGCCGCTGCGGTGCTGGCGCGCAATGACCACGGCATCCACCGGGCTGGTGATGCGCGTGTACTGCTGCTGCGCGCTGGCCTGCTCCAGTGCGGCGTGCGCCGTGCGCAGCTGGCCGCTCGCGGCATCCCGTTGCAGACGGGCTTTGCGTACCTGGGCTTCGGCGATGCTGTTCTGAGCCAGCAGCGCCTCGTAGCGCGCGAGATCCGCCGCCGCATCGGCCAGCGCAGCCTGCGCGGTGTCGAGCGTGGCGCGGGCCTGAGTGATGGCGGCGGCGATCTGGCTGTCGTCGATCTGCACCAACAGGTCGCCCGCCGCGACATGATCGCCCTCGGCGACCGCGATACTGCGGATGTAGCCGCTGATCTTGGACGCGATCTCGATGCGCCGGTCCGAGACCACATTTCCGGCCACCGCGTACTCGCGTGGCTGGGTTGTGGTGGCGATGGTGATCACCGGCAACCGCACCGAAGTTTCCGGCGTGGGCGCCGGGGTGTCGCCAGAGCAGCCCGCCAGCGCCATGGCCAGCGCGATCAGCCCCGGCCATCCGGTCGGCGTCCGCAGGATCGAACCGCGCATCAGGCCGGCGCTCCCAGACCGTGGCGCAGCAGGTTGGCGACGTGGCGTGCCACCGTGGCCGGCTTGTCGTGGCTCACCCGGTTGCCCGGCAGCAGCTTGCGCGCGTCCTGGGTCTGATAGTGGAACGCCACCAGGCCGATGATCGAGATCGACAGCAGATGGGGGTCGTAGCGGGATTTGAAGGAATCCGCGAGCTGCTGGAT
>JBFXFL010000073.1:0-5482 GCA_050179115.1 Porticoccaceae bacterium
TCGCGAGGCGGCCAGATGCGAGGCGCACGGCGCGCAGCGACCGAGACATATCAGATAGATAGGCGAGGGAGCGAGCACCGCGCAACGAAGCAGATGGCTGCCGCAGCAGTTTTTCAACAAGCTGCCAGGATCCTGGCGGCGCTACCACCGCCGCCGATCGGCACGCGTCGCGGACCAACGATCGACAGGAAACCGCCCCACGCAAGCCGGGCCGGCCTTGGATGCCGGCCCGGCCGCACCCCTTGCGGTGACGGGAGCGGGCCGCACTCTCACCGCGGCCCTGCCATCGACCCTATCCCGGCAGCAGGCCGGATTGCTTCACGCCTTTCAGCGCGTTGCAGTTTGCGGCCCAGTCGTAGCCGTCCACGATCCGTTTGCAGCGGGTTTCAATCAAATGCTTCAGGCCGGGATCGGTAAAAATATAAAACTGATCCGCCTGCATGGCTTCCAGCACCAGATCACCGACGATATCGGGGTTCAGACCCTGCGCCAGCATTTCGGCGGTGCGGTCCTTTTCGCTGGGGGCAACGGCGCCGCCATATTCCTCGGGTCGATTGCGTCCGGAATGACCGATGTTGGTGGCGACGATGCCCGGGCACAGGACGGAGGCCCCGATATTGTCCTTGCGGTGATCGGCCGCGAAGGTCTCCATCATGCCGACCACGGCGAACTTGGTGGCGTTGTAGGGGCCCGCGCCGCGCAGGCCAACCATGCCCGCCATCGACGCCGTGCTGATGACGTGACCGCCTTCCCCGTGGGACTGGATCAGCGGCACGAAGGCCTGGAGCCCGTAGACTACCCCCCACAGGTTGACGTCCACCACCCAGTTCCAGTTGCGCATGCTGCAGGATTCGCTGTAGCCGCCGACCGCCACCCCGGCATTGTTGCTGATCACATGCACCTTGCCGAAGGTTTCCACCGTTTTTTGGGCCGCAGCCTGCACGGATTCCATCTTGCTGACATCGACCTGCACGCAAGCGGCGTCCAGACCCTTGCCTTTCAGTTCGTCAACCGCCTTTTGTGCCGGTCCCGCCTCAATGTCGCCAATCATGACCTTCATGCCCGCCGCGGCAAACGCGCGGGCCATGCCCAAACCCATACCGCTGGCGCCACCGGTGATGAACGCTACTTTCCCCTGCACGTCTTTCATGTTTTTTCTCGCCTGATGTCAACGGCGTCGCCTCGGGGCGCGTCCGTTTGGTGAATGAAGCGGGGTCTGGCCCCACGATTATTGTGCGATGCCAGCTTTGCCCAGGCCGTGGGGCAGGTCAAGGACAAACTCGATCCGACCGTCTTTTGGACGCGGCATTTTGAATGATGACTTTTTGAGCATCCGGGATATTTCGCACCCGCGCCGGTCCGGTTGGTGGGGCTCGGGCGCGGCGTGCCGCGTATCCGGCCCTCGCGCGACGTTTTTCAACCGTCTGCTGATGGGGTCAGCGCTTGTACCTCGAACCTGAAAGTGCTCAGCGTCCCGTCCACACGGGCGCGCGCTTCGCAAAGAAGGCGGCCACGCCTTCCTTGGCGTCGGCGGACGCATTGATCACCTTTTTGGCCTTGGTGGTCAGCTCCCAGCCCAGTGCATCGTTGGCGGATGTCAACGCATCGATGGCTTGCAGGGATTGTTGTACCGACACCGGAGAGTTGGCGGTGATCTGTGCGGCCAAGGCCAGTGCGCCGGCCAGCGCACCGCCGGGTTCGCATAATTCATTGACCAGCCCAAGACGGTGTCCGTCGGCGGGGGACAGCTCGGCACCGGTGAACATCAGCTGCTTGGCGACATTGAGGGGCAGCACCCGGCTGGCGCGAAAAATGGCGCCGCTGGTGGGTACCAGCCCGCGCTTGACTTCGGGAAGACCGAAGCGGGCGTTGGTGGCGGCGACGACCAGGTCGCAGGCCATGACGACTTCGAAACCGCCGCCAAAGGCAACACCCTCGACCGCAGCGATCAGCGGCTTGGTGCGGGTGCGACCGACCACGCCGTAGATGCCGCCGCGCGCGGTCGGCGCTCCCGAGGTGGCGGCCATGTCGGTCCCGGCGCAGAACATGGCCGGCCCACCGGTGATGACGCCCACCCACAATTCAGGTTCGTCTTCCAGCCGGTTGAGGGCCGCGTCCAGCGCCAGCGTCATTTCGTGATCGATGGCGTTACGCTTTTCGTGCCGGTTCATGGTGATGATCAGGACATGATCGCGTACTTCAACGGTGGTGCGTGGACTGGTCATTTTGCTCTCCGCATTTGAATGATCCGCATTGGGTTAACGATGCTCGCGCGCTGGCTGGGTGGGATTGAGAATCACGTTATAAGAACAAACTGCGCCAACGTCATCATTGTGAAACTGGCATGCAGTAGCGTGCAAGGCTGGCGCGATTGATTGCGATCACGCCCTTTGCGACTGGATTCAATCCGGGGAGGACTGATGAAAAACGTTGCTGCAATGATGATTTGGCTGGTCTTGGCCGGTCCGGCGACCGCTCAGGTGAGTTTCACCCAAATCGCCGAATTTTCAATACCTGCCGCCAATCAGGGTGTGGCCGTTGATAAAGACCATTTTTATGCGGTTGATGATCGGGAAATCCAAAAATATACCAAAGATGGCCGTTTTGTCGCCGAATGGGTCGATGCCGAAGATGGCGCGATGATTCATTTGGACAGCGCCATGGTGCGCAATGGAAAACTCTACGCCGCGCACTCTAACTGGCGGCGTTTGCCGATCACCAGCTCGATCGAAATCTGGGATGCGCGCACCATGGAACATATCGGAAGTCACAGTTTCGGCCGTTGGGCACCGGGTTCCTTTACCTGGTTTGACTACCATGACGGTTACTGGTGGGGAACTTTTGCCAATTATGATCGACTGGGGCCAGACGGTTTGCCTTATGGCGGCGGAAAATCAAACACCACGGTGGCGAAATTTGACAAGGACTGGAACATTCTCCAGACGTGGATTCTGCCTCAGGAAATTCTCGATCGTCTGGAAAATATGAGCAACTCCGGCGGCTCCTGGGGGCCGGATGGCTATCTGTACCTGACCCCGCATACACCAGCCGAGATATACAAAGTGAAGCTCCCCGAAGTTGGATCGGTGGTCGAGCTGGTTGAAATCATTCCTTTGAATATTCGCGGTCAGGGCATTGCCTGGGATCGGCATGAAAAGGACATTCTTTACGGAATCATCCGCGCGACCGATGAAGAAGAGGATGCCGGCATCGCCAATAAAGTGGTCGCCTTTCGAGCTAATTTTCCGGCCGGAACGCAATTGGAGAGCGCAACCGAGACGGATGATGAAGACTTTGCCGATCCTGATTTCAAACAGGAGAACAGTGGTCGAGGCGGAAGGTAGTATCGCGCGGCCGTGCGGGCGTTTCGGGAGAAGCGCCCGCCGGTCCGAACGCGGTAACCCCCATGGTGACGACGCCGGTAGCGGCAGGGTTCGCGGCGACTTCGCAACGAGCCTGTGCAAGGGGCCAAGCCTGGAAACCGCGCCAACACTGGCGTTTCGGGCAAAACAGTCTCAACCGATAATCCCAACCGATAAGAGTTGGGATTTTGGTAATCGGTGGCGGGCGGTTGCCGCCCGCAAAGCCGGCTCACCGGACTGGTGAACACTGGTTCAAATCCATGCGGATTGTAGCCAGAACGGGCGGATGGTCTATGCGCCGAGCAACCTTCTCGCCAGCACTGATTGCATATCACGGCGTCCGTCAGCAATCAGGTAAATGATGACTTGGTTGCCTGTCACACGATAGATCATGCGGTACGGCTTGAAGACGGTCTGGCGATATTCTTTGATGCCGAGACTGACCAGTTCCTTCGGGTAGCTGCCGCGTTCAGGGAATTTCGAGAGGCCCTCTACAACGTCCATCAACGCATCCAACACAGAGTTGGCGTTGGCCACGTAGTCGAATTCGGAGAGGTAGTCGTGGATTGCCTCCAAGTCTTGCTCCGCGCCCTCGGTGAGCAGAACTTCGAACTTGGCAGGTGCGCCAGCCATCAGACCGTGGTTCGCTTGGCGCGGAGGCGGGAAACGACGTCGGCCACGAGTTTGACCTTGCCAGCAGCCACATCCTGGTTGCCCAATGCAAGGATTTTCAGCAAGGCCAGTGTTTCTTGCGTCTCTTCGAACGAAGCGACGTCCTGCAGGACAGCCTTGGCCTCACCGTTTTGGGTGATGACCATGGGCTCACGCTGCTCAGCAAGGCGTGCCAGAACCTCGGCAGCGTTGGCTTTGAGATAGCTGATTGGCTTGACTTGTGATGAGTAGCGCATGGTCGTGCCCCAGATTTGATAAAGACTTAATTTAGTCTTTTTATGGTCTCATGGCAAGATGCCTCAATCGGATGCGGCAGCGCCATCAAGTAGTTGAAGGCGATGAGCCTAATGTGGCGTTGC
Source organism: Porticoccaceae bacterium (assembly GCA_050179115.1). Lineage (GTDB taxonomy): Bacteria > Pseudomonadota > Gammaproteobacteria > Pseudomonadales > Porticoccaceae > JAGPUQ01. The sequence continues at coordinate 4,394 of JBFXFL010000073.1, forward strand.
ATTCTTGAGGGAATTTAAAATTGGGCCTTCCCCGATCATGGTGGGTCAGCGGCTAAGCGTGGGACGCGGAGGTCGTGGCCCGCATCGAAAACCACAAATGCAGCATCGAGGAGGCATTCAGGGAGTGCTTCTACATTGTCCCGGACTACCAACGTGAATACGTCTGGACCGACAAGGAAGTGCATCAGCTCCTTGAGGGTATCAACGAGCAGATCGCGCTCGACCCCACAAACATCGCTTTGCTCATAACCCCATCACCTCAAGCAATTATGTCCCCCGGAATCCCGGAGCGGTTCATGCCATCTCCAACAGTGAGGAATGCTGCGGAAAAATAGTGTCTGCGCAGAAGGCTAGATCATGTCTTTACGCGGGCCCACGCATTGCGCAAAGGCGAAAAATTAGGTGCCGCATCATTTATCTCGGCGACCATTCCAGGGGCTTCCGAATACTTCTCGGCGATGCGCGGAGAGATGACAATGCCGTGAAGTTGCGCGCGCAGGTCATCCCATCGATCACGTAGCACCTGCCAATTCACTTCGTCATACGTTCCTCGGAAAACCACTGCGCGAATTTCTATTCTAGGAAGATCTTCCTTTGGGAGCTTGTCAGCAATAGCTTGAGTCAGCTTTTCCTCCCACAAACTGCCGATCCGATCGACGCGGCCAATCTGCTGTTCAACTACGCCAGGATTCCACTCTGGATGCAGTAGCACCACTGTGCGACATGCTTTGTGCAGATTAAGCCCTTCACGGCCCACTAACGACTGTGCCACTAATACCTTGGGGTGAGCTGGTTTCCGATTGAAGGCCAATTGCAAGAAGCGCCGAGTCTCTGGTCTCGTTTCACCATACATCAGTCGTGCATATCCATCTTCTGGGCGGTTGTATTCCTCGCGAAGCCTGCTTTCAAGTTCAGCCCAGAGATCATCGGCCTCTTCCCCTTCATCCAACTGCCCGTTACCACCTGCGTCACCCTCGTCGCGATCACTCGCCGCCGCAACTAGATCAACGAAGGCCTGAGCGTAGTCAGTGGATATGGCAGTTCCAGCGCTGACGCCCATCAGTTCTTGTATCGCCCGCGCCACTACCG
>JBFXFL010000074.1:0-5442 GCA_050179115.1 Porticoccaceae bacterium
GTGGTGTGAACCGCCTCCGTCGCCACCTCGATATCGAGAAACTGACGGGCGGCGATATCGCGTGCCAGCATGTCGTGGTTGCCGGGCACATACACCACGCGGGTGCCTTCAGCGGCCTTCGCGATGATCCTGCGCAACACGGCCTGATGGCTGCCGGGCCAGTAAAAACTCCGTTTCAGTGCCCACAGATCGACGATGTCGCCGATCAGATAAAGCACGTTGCACTGGGTATGCTCCAGAAAGTCGAGCAGGAACTCGGCACGGCAGCCGCGGCTGCCCAGGTGGATATCGGAGAGCCAGACGGCGTTGAGGCGTTGCGTCAGCGGAGAGATGTCCGGTTTGTCGGGGGTGCGCCGTCCGGGAAACGGCAGCGCGCCGGGTGTGTTGCCTTCAGGTGTGCCGGATTCAGGGTTCCGAGCCAACAGGATGCATCTCCAGCGGTGGAAACAGCGGGACGTCGGGGAACCGGGTGGTGCGCCACAGTGTCGCCGACAGTGTCTGAATGTCCTGGGGGCGGTGTCCGGCAGCGATCCAGCGCGCGATGGCGGCCGCCACATCCGGGTAGCGCACGCGCGCCGCGCGCCCGCCTTCGAGCCAATCACGCACCCGCGCGCCATCGAGGCGGTCCATGGTGTAACCCACCCCCAGCTGTACCAGCGCCATGGCGTTGGCGTGCTGCTCGGATTGCCCCCGTACGGGCTTGACCAGCAGCTTGATGCCCAGTTGCAGGGCCTCGCTTGCCAGTTCAAAGCCGGCACTGCAAATCACGCCGCCGGAGCGGGCGAGTTCCTGGTGAAAGCCGTGGCGATTGGGTCGCTGCCAGTGGATGTGCGCCGCGCAGGCTGCGACCTCGTCGGCGTCGGGGTGATACACCGCGAACCGGAAGTCGGCAAATGGCCTGAGCAGCGCGTTGATGGCGGCGGGTGTCTCGAAGGGCAGGTAGACCACGATCAACCGCGCATCCTGTTCGCTGCCCAGCTCGGGCACAGGTGCCACAGGGGGCAGCAGCGGTGCGTCGAAGTGGTACCAGTGCAAACCCAGGCAGGTGTCCGCCGGTGCCGTCCAGCGCAGCAGCAGGCGCTGATGGTAGTTGCCGTCCGGTCGCGGAACCGGATAGCGAAACGCGTACTGGTGGCCGATTCCGACGCAGGGTTTGTTGCGCAGGCGCGCCGCCCAGGCAGTGACCGGTTCGAAGTCGGTGAGGACGAGATCGTAGGGGGACAGATCCAGCGCGCGGATTTCGTTCAGCAGCCGGCGCGGAGCGAATTTCCGCAGGGTTCCGAAGCTGCGCAGCCGACCCGCTTCAATGGCGAGCGTGAGGCCCTTGCAGAGACGGTAGTCGCCAAACGGCTCCATGTCGAAGAACTGGTCGGGTTCCCGCCCGGAAAACAGGTAGTCCACGGCAAGGCCCTGATCGGCCATGGCTTTGGCCATGGCGCGGGCGCGCGTGATATGGCCGTTGCCGGTACCCTGAACGCCATAGAGGATACGCGTCAAGGGACAAACCCGGAGGCCAGCACACCTGTCGCCAGTGACGCGACGCTGGTGCCCATCAGGGCGCCGGCGGCGATATCGGACGGAAAATGAACGCCCAGAAATACGCGCGAGGTTCCCACCAGAACGGCCCAGCAGTACAGCGGTACCAGCAGGATTGGAAAAGCCCAGGCGGTCGCGGTAGCTACCAGGAACGCACCGCTGGTATGGCCGGATGGAAAGCTGAACTTGTCTGCCGGAACGATGAAGCTTTCGAAGCCGGGCAGGGCGTCTGCCGGGCGGTTGCGTTTGAGGCCGCGCTTGAGGATGGCATAGAGCGGTCGTTCGATCGCAAATGCGCCGGCCAACACCGCGAACAGGGTGACGGCGGCGCTGCGATCGGCCAGCAACAATGCCAGCGGCACGATGAAGTAGTACGGGCCGTCAGCGGTCTTGGATATCAGGCGACCGACGGCGGTGAACAACTCGCGGCGCTTGCGGCGCATGCACCAGTTGAAGGTAAGGATATCGCTGTGCTGGATATAGCCCAGTACGGAATGGCGATCAGGTCGGACTCTGTTCATGTCCGCCAAGGTTAGGGCGGGAATGTGTCAGGCTGAAAACCGCGGCATGACCGAGGGGTGACAAAGCTGCCCGGCGAGTCGACGCTGGAGGATACGGCGCGCGCAAGATTGCGACAGGCGGGAAATAATTCCAGGCGGTGCGGGGTGCACTCCACCAAAACACGCTATAAGCGCGTCGGTGTCCGCGCTTCCGCGCGGATTGTGGTGTGCAGAAAAACCGGGGCCGCGCGAAACGCCGCCACGGCCCGGGTCTGGATCAATCCTTCTTGTAACCGGCGGTAGGACAACCCAGGCACCGCTCGAAGGTGTTTCTCGCCGGCCAGCCAATCAGCGCTTCGGCGGAGTCCTTGACGTTGCCGCCAAGCGCCGAGAACGGCAGGGCGACGAGCCAGATCGCGGTGCCCAGTACGGTGGCGGTGAGCAACAGCGGTCGCCCGACCAGCAGATCGCCGGTCATTTCCATCGCGGACACCTTGTTCGGATCTGCATCCTCATCGGTGGTCGCGAATGCCGGCTGGCACAACAGCAGCGCTGCGACCAACGCCAGCGGACGTGCCACTGTACTTTTCCTGAAGGCTTGCAGTGTCACTGACGCTCCCTCCTGAGTGAGCCGCACGGACGTCCGCCCAAGCCACAGGGCGGATTACTACACCCGAAGTATAGAGAGAGTACTCATGGAAGCCAACGTCATGACGAGCACAGGTTCACAGACCGCGGCCAAAGTGGCCCTCTCGAATCCGTGTGTTACGGGCGTACCCCTGTCCTTGAAGCTCGCATGCGGACCATCCTCCGAGCACAGGTAGACGGCGCGGCGTTGACATTTGTGGGTGTTGTGAGCTTGCGCCGCGAAGCTGCCGATGTCTTCGGCGGTCTCCAGGGTCACCCTGAGGCCAGGCAGGTCGGAACGGCGGCGATCGCTCCAGGTCGCTGACGCCGATGGCGACGTGGGAAAGTGCGCGCATAGGAAAATCTCCGCCGGTTGGGTTTTAGCCATCCCTGATCGATCAGAGGTCAACTGGCGCGCACCCGTGCAGCCGGTGCTCGAGGGCGCTGCCGACAGACCGGCGGGCTCGATTTAGGTTAGCGCGGCCGAACGGTGCTGGTCTATAATCCCGGCCCGCTGGCCCCGGGGCAATTCGAGACGGTTGCCCGCATACCGGGTCAACCGCCGCTGGTAACCCACAGTCGGTAAATCGGTGCGGGGCTTGCCCATGCGATTGGCGGAGGCCGATCTGGCCCGGAACCCTGATCCACCCCTGAACATGACGGCCTTGTACGGCGGATTCCGCCAGGCCTAGCGAAGCCTTACATGACCGAGCTATCGAAAATCTTCCCGGACTCCCCGGAATTCTGGGGTACCCTGGTGTATGTGGTCGCGGTGTTCTGGCTCTGCGGCCTGATGCTGGCGCTGTCCTGGCTGCTGGGGGGGCGCAGCGGCGCGCGCGCGCGCAACGAGCCCTTCGAGTCGGGGGTGGTGTCCGCGTCTCCGGAGCGTCTGCGGCTGTCGGCGAAATTCTATCTGGTTGCGGTGTTCTTCGTGATCTTCGATGTCGAGGCGCTGTTTCTGTACGCCTGGGCGGTATCCGTGCGCGAAGCGGGTTGGCCTGGCCTGATCGAAGCAGCGATCTTCGTCGGGGTGCTCGGCGCCAGCCTGGTGTATCTGATCCGCGTCGGCGCGCTCGACTGGTCGCCGCACACCCACCGCCGGCGTCAGTCCGGCGCTACCCGCTGAGGGCGAGGCCGATCCCATGCGATACAGCTTTACCCGCGTCGATCCCAATCGCCCCACGGGCGTTTCGCCCTTCGCCATCGAGACCGAAGAGGTCTTCACCGAGGAAGAAGTCCGCCGCAATGTACTGACCGCCAAGCTGTCCGATCTGGTGCAGTGGGGGCGCAAGCATTCGATCTGGCCCTACAACTTTGGCCTGTCATGCTGTTATGTCGAAATGGCGACCGCCTTTACCTCGACCCATGACATCGCGCGCTTTGGCGCCGAGGTAATCCGCGCGTCGCCGCGCCAGGCCGATCTGATGGTCATCGCCGGCACCTGTTTCATCAAGATGGCGCCGGTCGTGCAGCGCCTGTACGAGCAGTTGCTGGAACCCAAGTGGGTCATTTCCATGGGTGCCTGCGCCAATTCCGGTGGCATGTACGACATCTATTCCGTGGTGCAGGGCGTCGACAAGTTTCTCCCGGTGGATCTCTATGTGCCCGGCTGTCCGCCGCGGCCCGAGGCTTTTCTGCAGGGGCTGATGCTGCTGCAGGACTCGATCGGCAAGGAGCGGCGGCCGCTGTCCTGGGTGGTAGGCGATCAGGGAATTTATCAGGCCGAGATGCCGGTTCAGCGCGACCTGAAACAGGCCGGGCGCAAGGCGCAGACCGCGCTGCGCACGCCGGACGAGGTCTGACGGATGGCCGACGGCACGGTTCCCGGATTACCCGACAGCGCCAGCGCCATCATCGCGCTGTGCGGCACCGATGCGGTCACGGTCGAGCACAATGTCGATCGGGTTCCGACCCTGTGGGTACCGGTGGCGCGCATTGCCGAGGTGCTCCGCCTCTTGCGCACCGGGGTGACGCAGCCCTACGCGATGCTGTACGACCTGACCGCGGTCGACGAGCGTCTGCGCAAGTACCGCGACGGCCTGCCGGCGGCGGATTTCACCGTCGTCTATCACCTGCTGTCGGTGGCGCGCGACATCGATACGCGCGGGCAGGGCGACATCCGCATCAAGGTCGCGTTGCGCGGCGACTTCCCCTCGCTGCCGACTGTGTCCGGCATCTATCCGAACGCCAACTGGTACGAGCGCGAAGTCTGGGATCTGTTCGGTATCGGCTTCGAAGGCCACCCGCGTCTGCGCCGCATCCTGCTGCCGCCCACCTGGACCGGCCACCCGCTGCGCAAGGATTATCCGGCGCGCGCCACCGAATTCGATCCCTTTCATCTGGATGCCCTGCGTCAGGACATGGAGCAGGAGGCGCTGCGCTTCATCCCTGAGGATTGGGGGATGAAACGCGGCACCGACGATCACGATTTCATGTTCCTCAATCTGGGTCCCAATCACCCCTCGGCCCACGGCGCCTTTCGTATCGTGCTGCAGCTGGATGGCGAAGAGGTGGTCGATTGCGTTCCGGACATCGGCTACCACCACCGTGGCGCCGAGAAGATGGGCGAGCGTCAATCCTGGCATTCCTATATTCCCTATACCGACCGCATCGATTATCTCGGTGGGGTCATGAACAATCTGCCCTATGTGCTGGCGCTGGAAAAACTTGCCGGCATTCAGGTGCCGGAGCGCGTCAGGACGATCCGGGTAATGCTGGTGGAATTTTTCCGCATCTGCTCGCACCTGCTGTTTTACGGCACTTTTGCCCAGGATCTCGG
>JBFXFL010000075.1:0-5395 GCA_050179115.1 Porticoccaceae bacterium
AAGTGGCGTACCTGATCCTCAAGGGTCATCTGCCCAATGGCGCGGAACTGGCAACCTACAAGAGTAAACTCAAGGGGTTGCGCGGGCTTCCCAAAGCTCTGAAAGAGGTTCTGGAGCGTATTCCCGCCACCGCTCACCCCATGGACGTGCTGCGCACCGGCTGCTCCTTCCTGGGCAATATCGAGCCCGAGGCGGATTTCTCGCAGCAGCAGGACGCCACCGACCGCATGCTGGCGGTGTTTCCGTCGATCATCTGCTACTGGTACCGCTTCAGCCACGATAATCTGCGCATCGATACCGAGACCGATGACGATTCCGTCGGCGCCCACTTTCTACACATGCTGCGCGGCGGCAAACCCAATGCGCTGCATGAGCGGGTGATGAATGTCTCGCTCATTCTGTACGCCGAGCACGAGTTCAATGCCTCCACCTTCACCGCCCGCGTCTGTGCGTCCACCCTGTCCGATATGCACTCCTGCGTGACCGGCGCGATCGGCAGTCTGCGCGGCCCGCTCCACGGCGGCGCCAACGAAGCAGCCATGGAAATGATCGAGAAGTTCACCAGCCCCGATCATGCCGAGCAGGAGATGCTGGGCATGCTGGCGCGCAAGGACAAGATCATGGGCTTCGGCCATGCTATCTACGCCGAATCCGATCCGCGCAACGCCATCATCAAGCAGTGGGCCGAGAAGCTGAGTGCGGATGTGGGCGATACCCTGCTGTACCCGGTCTCGGTGCGTTGCGAAGAAGTGATGTGGCGCGAGAAGAAACTGTTCTGCAATGCGGATTTCTTTCATGCGTCCGCCTATCACTTCATGAGCATTCCCACCAAGCTGTTCACGCCCATCTTCGTGATGTCGCGGCTCACCGGCTGGGCGGCCCATGTCATGGAACAGCGCGCCGACAACCGCATCATTCGTCCGAGCGCCGAATACATCGGTGAAGACCCGCGCAAGGTCGTGCCCATCGATCAGCGTGGCTGATATGCCGATTCCGGCCGCCCCGGTGGATTCCCGCCGGTGGGGCCGGGATTTTTGCCAACGGATCGTGATCCTATGTGTTACGAGCCGTAGTTTCGAACGGAGCGCATTTTTGCTCCGACGGTGCTTGCCCTGAACCCTACCGGACAATTCCCTACGCCATGAACACAGCCTTCCGCAAACCTCTTCCCGGTACTCAACTCGACTACTTCGACGCCCGCGCCGCGGTCGATGCGATCCAGCCCGGTGCCTACGCCAAGTTGCCCTACACCTCGCGCGTGCACGCCGAGAACCTGGTGCGCCGCTGCGACCCGGCGCTGCTGACCGATGCCCTGAAGCAGCTCATCGAGCGCCGGCGGGATCTGGATTTTCCCTGGTTTCCGGCGCGCGTGGTCTGCCACGACATCCTCGGCCAGACCGCGCTGGTCGATCTGGCGGGGCTGCGCGATGCGATCGCCGACATGGGTGGCGATCCGGCCAAGGTCAACCCGGTGGTGCCGGTGCAGCTGATCGTCGATCACTCGCTGGCGGTGGAGTGCGGTGGTTTCGATCCGGACGCCTTCACCAAGAACCGCGCCATCGAGGATCGCCGCAACGAGGATCGCTTCCACTTCATCAACTGGACCAAGCAGGCGTTCGAGAACGTCGAGGTGATCCCACCCGGCAACGGCATCATGCATCAGATCAATCTGGAGAAGATGTCGCCAGTGATCTACGTGCAGGACGGTGTGGCCTTCCCGGATACGCTGGTGGGCACCGACAGTCACACGCCCCATGTCGATGCCCTCGGCGTGATCGCCATCGGTGTCGGCGGTCTCGAAGCCGAGAATGTGATGCTCGGCCGCGCCTCCTGGATGCGCTTGCCGGAGATCGTCGGCGTCGAGCTGAGCGGCAAACCGCAACCGGGCATCACCGCCACCGACGTGGTGCTGGCGCTCACCGAGTTCCTGCGGCAATCGAAAGTCGTGTCCGCGTATCTGGAATTTTACGGAGAAGGCGCCAGCGCGCTCACGCTGGGCGACCGCGCGACCATCTCCAACATGGCGCCGGAATACGGTGCCACGGCGGCGATGTTTTCCATCGACCAGCAAACCCTCGACTACCTGACACTCACCGGCCGTGACGATGCGCAAGTGAAACTGGTGGAGATCTACGCCAAGGCAGCCGGCCTCTGGTCCGACAGCCTGAAGACCGCCGAGTACGAACGCGTGCTGAAGTTCGATCTGTCGAGCGTGGTGCGCACCCTGGCCGGTCCGTCCAACCCCCACGCCCGGGTCTCGACCAGCGATCTCGCCGCCAAGGGCATCAGCGGCATTGTGGAAAACGAGCCGGGCAAGATGCCCGACGGCGCGGTGATCATCGCGGCGATCACCAGCTGCACCAACACCAGCAACCCGCGCAATGTCATCGCCGCCGGTCTGCTGGCGCGCAACGCGAACCGGTTGGGTCTGACCCGCAAGCCCTGGGTCAAAACCTCGCTGGCGCCGGGTTCCAAGACAGTAGCCCTGTACCTCGACGCAGCAGGTCTCACGTCCGAGCTGGAAAAGCTCGGCTTCGGCATCGTGGGCTTTGCCTGCACCACCTGCAACGGCATGTCCGGCGCGCTCGATCCCAAGATCCAGCAGGAAATCATCGACCGCGATCTGTACGCCACCGCCGTGCTGTCCGGCAACCGCAACTTCGATGGCCGCATCCATCCCTACGCCAAGCAGGCGTTCCTGGCCTCGCCGCCGCTGGTGGTGGCCTACGCCATCGCCGGCACCATCCGCTTCGATATCGAGAAGGATTCGTTCGGCACCGACAAGAACGGCAAGCCGATCCTGCTCAAGGACCTCTGGCCGTCGGATGAAGAGATCGACGCCATCGTCAAATCCAGCGTGAAGCCCGAGCAGTTCCGCCAGGTCTATATCCCGATGTTCGAGCACAAGGACACAGCCACCGCACGGATCAGCCCGCTGTACGACTGGCGGCCGCAGAGCACCTACATCCGCCGCCCACCCTATTGGGACAAGGAGGGGGAAGGCGCGTTGGGCGGCGAACGCACGCTCAAGGGCATGCGCCCGCTGGCGGTGCTGCCGGACAACATCACCACCGATCACCTGTCGCCGTCGAACGCGATCCTGCCGGACAGCGCGGCGGGCGAGTACCTCGCCAAGATGGGCCTGCCGGAAGAGGACTTCAACTCCTACGCGACCCACCGCGGCGATCACCTCACCGCCCAACGCGCCACCTTCGCGAACCCGCAGCTGGTCAACGAGATGGCCGTGGTCGACGGCGTGGTGAAGAGGGGTTCGCTGGCGCGCATCGAGCCGGAGGGCAAGGTAGTGCGCATGTGGGAGGCCATCGAGACCTACATGAAGCGCAAACAGCCGCTGATCATCATCGCCGGCGCTGACTACGGTCAGGGCAGCTCGCGCGACTGGGCCGCAAAGGGCGTGCGTCTGGCCGGTGTCGAGGCGATCGCGGCCGAAGGCTTCGAGCGCATCCACCGCACCAACCTCATCGGCATGGGCGTGCTGCCGCTGGAGTTCAAGCCGGGCGTGAATCGCAAGACCCTGAACATCGACGGCACCGAGACCTTCGACGTGATCGGTGAACGCAAACCGCGCGCGGACCTCATTCTCGTGATCCACCGTAAGAATGGCGAGCGCGTCGAAGTGCCGATGACCTGCCGGCTCGACACCGCCGAAGAGGTCTCCATCTACGAGGCCGGCGGCGTGTTGCAGCGGTTTGCGCAGGATTTTCTGGCGTCGAGCAGCGCTGCCTGAACGGAAGAGGGCACTGCTCCAGCCCCTCTCCCCTTGCCGGAGAGGGCACTGCTTTAGCCCCTCTCCCCCTGGGGAGAGGGGTTGGGGAGAGAGGGGGGCGCTTGAGGACACCAAGCGATGGACCAACAAAGTGCCGACGCAGTGTTGGCGATGATATGGACGGCTGTTGCCGAAGCCGCCCCCTCTCCCCCGGCCCCTCTCCCCCAAGGGGAGAGGGGAGTTGATGGGACAATCACTGGAACAGACCTACCATGACCACCATCACCCAAAGCAAAAGCCCCCAGATCAGGATTCCCGCCACCTACATGCGCGGCGGTACCAGCAAGGGGGTTTTTTTCCGCCTGCAAGACCTGCCCGAGCGCTGCCGGGTGCCGGGCGACGCCCGCGACAAACTCTTGCTGCGCGTGATCGGTAGCCCGGACCCCTACGGCAAGCAGATCGACGGCATGGGCGGCGCGACCTCGAGCACCAGCAAGGCGGTGATCCTGGCGAAGAGCAGCAGGCCCGATCACGATGTCGATTACCTGTTCGGACAGGTGTCCATCGACACCGCTTTCGTGGACTGGAGCGGCAACTGCGGCAATCTGTCCGCGGCGGTCGGCTCCTTTGCGATCGGCAGCGGATTGATCGACGCGGCCCGGGTGCCGAAGGATGGTGTCTGCACCGTGCGTATCTGGCAGGCCAATATCGCCAAGACCATCATCGCCCATGTGCCGATGACCAATGGCGCCGTGCAGGAAACTGGCGATTTCGAGCTCGACGGCGTGACCTTTCCGGCGGCTGAAGTGCAACTCGAATTCATGGATCCGGCGGCAGACGAGGAGGGCGCGGGCGGGTCCATGTTTCCCACCGGCAATCTGGTGGACGATCTCGATGTACCAGGCGTCGGCACTCTGAAGGCGACCATGATCAATGCCGGTATCCCGACGATTTTCGTGAACGCGGATGCCATCGGCTACACCGGCACCGAGTTGCAGGATGCCATCAACGGCGATGCCCAGGCACTGGCGAAGTTCGAAGCCATTCGCGCCCATGGCGCGGTGCGCATGGGTCTTATCAAGCACATCGACGAAGCCGCCAAACGCCAGCACACGCCCAAGATCGCGTTCGTTGCGAAGCCGGCCGACTATGCGGCGTCCAGCGGCAAGCCGGTCAGGGCGGCCGATATCGACCTGCTGGTGCGCGCCATGTCGATGGGCAAACTGCATCACGCGATGATGGGGACCGCCGCTGTGGCCATCGGCACCGCCGCCGCGGTTCCCGGCACGCTGGTGAATCTGGCGGCCGGTGGCGGGGAGCACACCGCGGTGCGTTTCGGGCACCCGTCCGGCACCCTGCGGGTCGGCGCCGAGGCAAAACTCGTGAACGGCGAGTGGACAGTGACCAAGGCCATCATGAGCCGCAGCGCCCGGGTGCTGATGGAAGGCTGGGTGCGGGTGCCGGGGGATGCGTTTTAGGCGCGGATAACGTTTTTGTTCGCGCTGCGCCCCATCCCTGTTCACAGGGATGGGGCGTTTTCGTTTTATCCCGGCAGCTTTTATCCCGGCAGCTTTTACCCTGGAAGGTACAGCCCGCCGTTCACATGCAGGGTCTGTCCGGTGACGTAGGAGGATTCCTCGGAGCAGAAAAACCCCACGGCGCCGGCAA
>JBFXFL010000076.1:0-5184 GCA_050179115.1 Porticoccaceae bacterium
CAAGGACTGGCGCTGGCAGAACAGCATCGCCCTCGACGGCGTCTTTCTCGGCGTCAAATACGGCTGCGCGGCGATGGAGAAATCCGGCGGCGGCTCGATCATCAATATCTCGTCCATCGCCGGCATCGTCGGCCTCGACAAATCCGCCGCCTACTGCGCCGCCAAGGGCGGTGTGCGCTTGCTGACCAAGGCCGCCGCCGCCGAATTCGCGCGCCTCAAGAACGGCGTGCGGGTGAACTCCGTGCATCCGGGCGTGATCCGCACGCCGGGCGTCGAGAAGACCATCCGCAAATACGGTGGCACCGATAAAGAGGCGAAGGTGCGGGCCAGCTTCGAGGCCATGTCACCGCTGGGTGAACTCGGCGAACCCAGCGACATTGCCAACGGCGTGCTCTATCTCGCGTCCGACGAATCCAGATACATGCACGGTGCCGAACTGGTGATCGACGCCGGCTTCAGCGCGGTGCGCTAGATATCCGATACTGAAGGAGATGGCATGAGCATCAAGGGTAAGGCCTATATCGCGGGTATCTACGAGCACCCGCTGCGCGAGGGCACCGGCAAAACCGTGCCGCAACTGCACGCCGAGGTCGCCAAGGGCGCGCTCGACGACGCCGGTCTGCACAAGAACGACATCGACGCCTACTACTGCGCGGGCGACGTGCCCGGCATGGGCGGCATCAACCAGGCCGAGTACATGGGCCTCAAGCTGCGCCAGATCGACAGCACCGAGACCGGCGGTTCGTCCTATGTGCTGCATGTGAACCACGCCGCCCAGGCCATCGCCGCCGGCCACTGCAAGATCGCTCTGATCACGCTGGCCGGCCGCCCCCGCGCCGATGTCAAGGAAAACTACAGTGTGCGCCCCGGTGGCGGTCCGCCCGCCGACTACGGCTTCGAGGCGCCGTTCCGGCCCAGCATCGTCAACATGTACGCCATGGTCGCGAAGCGCCACATGCATGAGTTCGGCACCACCAGCGCCCAGCTCGCCTGGGTCAAGGTGGCCGCGTCCCACCACGCCCAGCACAATCCCCATGCGCTGCTGCGCGATGTGGTGACGGTGGAGGACGTGCTCAACTCACCCGTGGTCAGCGATCCGCTGCACCGGCTCGACTGCTGCGTGATGACCGACGGCGGCGGCGCCCTCATCCTGGTCGCGCCCGAGATCGCGAAAACTCTCAAGCGTCCGCGTATTCGTGTACTCGGCGCCGGCGAAGCACCCAAGCACCTCAACGGCGGCAAGGTGGATCTCACCTATTCCGGCGCGATCTGGTCCGGCGCCGATGCCTTTGCCGAAGCCGGGGTGAAACCCGCCGACATCAAATACGCCTCCATCTACGACTCCTTCACCATCACCGTGGTGGTGACACTCGAAGACCTGGGCTTTTGCGCCAAGGGCAAGGGCGGCGCCTTCGTTGCCGACGGCAACCTCATCTCCGGGGTCGGCAAGCTACCCTTCAACACCGACGGCGGTGGCCTGTGCAACAACCACCCGAGCGACCGCGGCGGCATCACCAAGGTCATCGAAGCCGTGCGCCAGGCGCGCGGCGAAGCGCATCCCAAGGTACAGGTGCCCAATTGCAACCTGGTGCTCGCCCACGGCACCGGCGGCCTGCTGGGCTCGCGCATGGGCAGCGCCACAGTGATTCTGGAGCGGGAGGACGCATGAGCGACGCAACCACGAAGACAGCCCCGCGCTCGAAAGTTCGCGCGCCGCGCATCAACGACGAGAGCCGCCCGTTCTGGGAGGCCACCACCCGCGGCGAGCTGCTGGTGAAGCACTGCACCGCCTGCGGCGAGAACCACTACTTCCCGCGCACCTTCTGCCCCTTCTGTTTCAGCGACGCGACCGAGTGGCTGAAGTGCAGCGGGCGCGGGACTGTCTACACCTACAGCGTCACCCGGCGCGGCGAGCCCTACGCCATCGCCTATGTCACGCTGGAAGAAGGCCCCACCATGCTGACCAATCTGATCGACTGCGACTTCGACAAGCTCGCCGTCGGCCAGGCGGTGAAGGTGAAGTTTGTGGATACCGGCGAGGGCGCCGCGCTGCCCTGCTTCGTGCCGGTCTAGGCTCGGGCTTCGCTTTCACGTTTCCATTGACGAGGCTGCCATGAGAGACATCGACGGCAAGATCCATAGGCTGTGCAACAACGCCGGGGTGAGTGTCGACGGGCTCTGCGAGGAACTGTCCCACAACAGGTCGGTTGCCTGAGCCTCGTCCTGTAACTGGATGCCTTGGCTTGCCAGGCTGGCAGCCTGGGTCTGTAACTCCGATTTCTGGGTTGCAATCTGGGTGTCGAGGCTCGCCTGTACGGCCGGATCGGTCGCCACCGCACGCTGCGCCACCAGCCCTCGCAGGGTGTCGCGCGTGCCCTTCGCGCTGGTGATCACCGACTCGGCTTCTGCGGTGAGGGTGATGCCTACCGCCGAAAGGTAGTCCCTCACATCTTGCAGTCTGTTCGTCAACAGATCGAGCCCATACCCCAGGGCGATACTGTCCTTGGTATCCCAGTGGGGGCTGAGGCCGGACAAGTCCGTGAGCGGGTCGTTTTCCGCTACCTTGAGCAGAAAGTCTCTGTCCGCCTCGTAAGAACCTCCGATCCAATTCGTGTTCAAGCTGCTCAGTGCCATGATTTATTGCTCCTGTCCGTAGGCTATTGCTGCTTGCTAATCACATCCATGCGGTATTCGCACTGGATATCTCTTCGCGCTTCACCACGCTCTTGTGCGCCAGGCAGGTTGTTCAGAAACTTCCAGATGGTGACCGTCTCCGGCGGCATAAACGGCACGTCTGAATCTGTCGGAAAGTCCTCCTCATACCCGAGATGCCGATAGCCGTATTCGTGCAAATACACTATGCCCTGATAAATGAAAGGACGGAACTGGGTGGCACTAAGGGTCTGGGGTCGATGTTTGCCATCAATACCTTCATTCAACATAGCTAAGGGGACCATACTGCTCGAAAGATCGACGTCGCCAGCGTCAAAAACCAACATCATCTCGAACCCGTCTGCACCACCGAGGTTGAACATGTGTTTGACGACCACTTCCTCCTGACCGTCGTTGTCGATATCCAGATCACTCCAGATAAAGGCGCGCGTAAGTCCCCTATCCGGAAATTTCAAGGCCCCTATATTCCACTTCACCGCCTCGAACTCCGGGCTGGAGGGATAAAAAGAGGATAAAAGCTGGTAAAGTTTTAGATCATCTTTTCCCGCCTCGGGAATAGTCACGCCGTTGACTTTGGTCACCTCACGAAAGTCATGCGGCCGCGTCGAAAAGTGCTGGTTGTAAACCCCGAGCATGTGGCGACAGACCTCAAGTTCTTCGCCCCGGACCAACTCATACCGGTAGTCGTCAAATTCATAGCAAAGCGCCGTGCGAGGCAGCAAACCCACGCAAAGCGTTGCCAACAGTATCATCCGGTTTTTCATCATGACTTTTCGTCCCATGCCTTGCTTGTGTTGGCTCATCGGCACCAAGGGTTTTGTACCCCCTTGCCGCCAGTTCGCACAGGGCGGGTTGGGCGAAGCCATAACCCGCCGGATCGCGATCGGAACCTTCGCCATAATCGGGTAACACCGAGGCCGCGCTGCTGGGGCGTGAGCTGGGGCGTGAGCAGCGGCACGAACGCGAACTGCCGGCGTGGCGCCGGACATGGTGCGCCTGTCGATCGGCTTCGAGAACGTGGCCGACATCCTGGCCGACATCGAGCAGGCGCTCAAGGCGAGCGTCTGACGAAATACGGCTTTGAAACGCTGCCCTCGAGTTGCTTCAGAATAGCAAAGCGTAATTGTTTGAATTCCGAATTAAGATCGGTTTCGCTGTCTTGCAGGGTCTGTAAATTGGCGAGGCTCATTTGATCATCCTTTCAGTGATTTCGGAGGGGAGCTCAAAACCGATTTGGCAACGACGCAAATTTGCATAAGGGGAACCTACCTTATTCGTGAAATATTTCACTCCAATACGACCTTCAACATAGCGTGTTTTGCCATCCACATCACCCCACCACCGCCAAAACGTGAAGGGCTTTCCTTGAAAAATTAGCAATTCACGGGGCGATAAACCAAAAGCAATTTGGCTCATGTATTCCTCAATCTTATGATCCCGCTCGTTCCATATAAATAAACTCGTGCGTGATCCGTAAAAAGCGTATCCGTTCTTCTTGACCTCTTTGTCACACGAATTGCGATCCGGCTCGTAGGCGAGGATGGTTTCCACCGGGCCGCCCTCAACCAGGGCAAGACGTACCCGGCGCAAACGGGGGGAAGCCTCGCCTGTACTGATCTGTTGTTCGACGATGCTTTTCCAGTGATCGAAGTTATCCACCGGGCGGTCGTGTTCGCTAGGTGAGGTGAGTTTCTCCAGGGTATAGACCAGTTGAAGATGACTGTGAATATCAAGCTCCTCCCAGTCGGGTTCCTTCAGGTCAGGACTCAGCTTGAGATGGCACAACGGCGGGGGTTCGCTCTGCGGCAAGCTATTGAGGAATCGAACGTAGCTTTCGCACACCGTCCAGCCTTTGCCTTCGGTTACCCTGAAACGCGGCTTCGGCTTTTGTTTGGAAACAGGGGGCGACGGCAGTTCTTGCAGTCGTGTTCTATAAGCACTTTCCACACACGCAAGATCAACGCACGCATTGCGCTTATTCAGCCATTGTTGTTGTGCCTGTTTTATGGTGGCAGCCTTCTGCTTATCTTGCAGCGCAGCCTTGTAAGCCGCGTTCAACTCCTCATCCAGCTTCGATAGCACGCCATCGATGCAGACTAATCTTTCCGCGGTGGTTTCTAACTCGACGCAATTTGGGCGCGCCGCTTGTACTTGGCCGATGAGCAAGAAGGCGATCAACCCCACCCAGTGTTTCATCAAGATTTTCCTTCCCATGTATCGTGTCCCGTCATCTCGGGGGCAACCACGGCGTTATGCTGCCCACTTCAAATCGCCAACCATCACTGATTGGCTGACACAGAGTTTTGGACACCCGCCGTAGCGCCTAGGGTGGGAACGCGCAGCCTGCCCACGCGGAATCCGGGCGTGGCCTGAGTCCCTTCGGTGCTCAGGCGCTCGCCGCGTCCAGCTTCGCCAGCGCGGCGCCGTCCAGCCGCAGTTCCGTGGCCTTCACCAGTTCGTCGAGCTGCCGCAGCGAGGTGGCGCTGGCGATGGGCGCGGTCACCGTGGGCT
>JBFXFL010000077.1:0-2674 GCA_050179115.1 Porticoccaceae bacterium
TTATCGAGCAGGCGCAGGCCGCGGCCGAGGAATGGGACTGACCATGAGCCTGCTGCAAATCCAGGAACCCGGCGCGGCGAGTGCAGAACCCGTTCTCCGCCGCCTGGCGGTAGGGATCGATCTGGGCACCACCCATTCGCTGGTCGCCGCCATCGACAACGGCCGCGCGCGGGTGCTCCTGGACGAGGCTGGCGAAGCCCTGCTGCCCTCGGTGGTGGGCATCCAGCCCGACGGCCGCGCCCGGGTGGGCCGGGTCGCGCGGGACGCGACGGACAGCCCCGCCGCCACGTTTCGCTCCATCAAGCGTTTCATGGGACGGGGCACGGCGGATCTGGCCCAGGCCGGCCCCATGCCTTACCAGGTGGTGGAGGGGGAGGGCGGGATGATCCGTTTCGACACCCCCCGCGGGCCGCTGTCGCCGGTGGAAATCTCCGCCGAGATTCTGAGTGTCCTGCGGGCGCGGGCGGAAGCTGCCCTGGGTGGCCCGCTCCACGGTGCCGTGATCACGGTCCCGGCCTATTTCGATGATGGGCAGCGTCAGGCCACCCGCGATGCCGCCCGGCTGGCGGGTATCGAGGTGCTGCGCCTGCTCAACGAGCCCACCGCCGCCGCCGTGGCCTATGGCCTGGACAAGGGCAGTGAGGGCGTCTTTGCGATCTACGACCTGGGCGGCGGGACCTTTGATCTCTCCATCCTGCGCCTGCGCCAGGGGGTGTTCGAGGTGCTGGCCACCGCCGGCAACACGGCTCTGGGCGGGGATGACTTCGATCGCCGGCTGGCCGACTGGTTTCTTGCCGAGACCGACCTGGCGCTGACCCCCGCCGCCTACAGCGAACTCCTCGCCCAGGCGCGCCGGGCCAAGGAGGCACTGACTCGGGTCGAGGCTGTCGAGCTCGCCTTCGACGCAGGGGATGGTCAGTGCCATGAACGCTGTATCAGCCGCGCCCGCTTCGACGAACTCACCGCCGATCTGGTGCAAAAAACCCTGACGCCCACCCGCCGCGCGCTGCGCGATGCCGGCCTTGCCACAGACCAGGTGGACGGGGTGGTGTTGGTGGGCGGGGCGAGCCGCATGCCCCAGGTGCGCGCCGCGGTGGCGGAGTTTTTCGGCAAACCGCCGCTCACCGATCTCGATCCCGATCAGGTGGTGGCGCTCGGCGCCGCCATTCAGGCCAATGTGCTGGCCGGCAACCGCGACGGGGATGACTGGCTGCTGCTGGACGTGATTCCGCTGTCGCTCGGCATCGAGACCATGGGCGGACTGGTGGAGAAGATCATCCCCCGCAACAGCACCCTGCCCATTGCCCGGGCGCAGGATTTCACCACCTTCAAGGACGGCCAGACCGCCATGAGCCTGCATGTGGTTCAGGGCGAGCGCGATCTGGCGGCGGACTGTCGCTCGCTGGCCCGTTTCGAGCTGCGCGGCATTCCGCCCCTGGTGGCCGGGACGGCGCGCATCCAGGTGCTGTTCCAGGTCGATGCCGACGGGCTGGTGAGCGTGTCCGCCGCCGAGCAGACCACCGGGACGTGCGCCGAGGTGGTGGTCAAACCCTCCTATGGCTTGACCGATGGGGACATCACCCGCATGCTGGCCGACTCCCTCGCCCATGCTCAGGATGACGCCAGGGCGCGCATCCTGGCCGAACAGAAAGTCGAGGCCCGGCGCCTTATCGAGGCCACCCGCGCGGCACTGAATGCCGACGGCGCCGCGCTCCTGGACGATGCCGAGATCGCCGCCATGCTGCTGGCGGTCCAGCGTCTTGAGGACAGTCTGGCGGGACCGGACGGCAACGCCATCGGTCAGGCCAAGGCGGCCCTGGATAGTCTCACCGATCCCTTCGCCGCCCGCCGCATGGATCACGGTATTCGCGCCGCGCTGAGCGGCCGGCGCGTGCAGGAAATCGGAGCCTGAGATGCCGCGACTCAGGATCCTTCCTCATCCCGACCTGTGTCCCGAAGGCGTTACCGTGGAGGCCGCGCCGGGCAGCCGGCTGTCCGATGCCCTGCTGGCCGCCGGGGTGGCGATCGAGCACGCCTGTGAAAAGGCCTGCGTCTGTACTACCTGTCACGTGGTGATCCGCCAGGGTTTCGAGGCGCTGCGGCAGGCCAGCGACGACGAGGAAGACCAGCTCGGCAAGGCCTGGGGTCTGGAACCCAACTCACGTCTGTCCTGCCAGGTGCGGATGCCGCAGAGCGCCGAGGTGGTGGTGGAGATTCCCCGTTACAGCCGCAATTTCGTCCGGGAACACCCCTGAGACGCCGGAGGACTGCCGCCGTGAAATGGACCGAAGTACTCCCGATCGCGCTGGCCCTGATCGACCGTCATCCCGACGTCGACCCGCGCGGCCTGCGTTTTACCGACCTGCACCACTGGGTCACCGAATTGCCCGACTTCGACGACGATCCCCAGCGTTCCAACGAACGGGTCCTGGAGGCGATTCAGACCACCTGGATTGCCGAACTGAGCTGATTCACCCCCTGACTGGAGTCATTGCCATGTCCCTGTTGACCATCCTGCCCTCCGGAAAAACCATCGCGGCCGCCGAAGGCCAGACCCTGCTGGAACTGATCAGGGCTGCGGGCGAAAACATCCTGCACAAGTGCGGTGGCGTCGCGAAATGCGGCAGTTGCCATATTTTTGTTCAGTCCGGCCGCAAGAGCCTGTCGAAGATCA
>JBFXFL010000077.1:2774-4200 GCA_050179115.1 Porticoccaceae bacterium
ACCGTCCTGGATCGCGGCGTTGTCCGAACGGTACGGCTGGGACCGGCTGCTCTACCGCGCCGATGCCCTGCTCGGACAGGGTGTGTATCAGGCCGAGGCGGTCAGCGAACTGCGGGCCAGCGTCGCGGCGCTGGTCTATCCGCTGCGAACCTGCCGGCTGTACCCGGACGACGAAACGGCGCTGGATGCGCTGTACTCGGACCCCTTGTGCCAGGGCCGGGAGGGATTCCACGCGCATATGGCCCTGCGCAACCAGTTGATCGCGGTGGAAGTGCTGGCGGACGATCTGTAACCGGTTCCGCGGTCGATACCCATGACCCGGTCGATCGACCGCGTCCAGCTCCACTCCTGCATTCCCGACACGCATTCCCGATACGCGCCAATCCCGGCCTCCGCTCCCCGCGGTTGCGTGTCATGACTACACCCAGTCTTGTAGGGTTGCCGACAGCGGGAGTGCATGTCCCGCCGCGGATGTATCGGGCGATACTTTCAATATATTGATTTTATTATTGATTTAATTTCTAAAGAGGTGCCGCCCAGTTTGGCTAGCCTCTTGCTTGTTGTCGGGTAAGGCTGATTCGGCTAGCGTTATGCATCCTGATGCCTAACGCAGAGGGAGGTAATGGATGGCTCAGCAAACGCGCTGGCAGGTGAAGGGCAACCTCGCACTCGGCCCCGACGGCCAAGGGCCGCTGGAGGATCGGCGTATCCGGCTGCTGGAGCAGATCGGGATCACCGGATCAATCACCCAGGCGGCCAAAGTGATGGGCATGAGTTACCGCGCCGCCTGGAACGCGGTCGATGCGCTGCGCAACCTGGCCGGCGAAGCCCTGCTGGTGACGCAAAGCGGCGGCAGTGCCGGCGGCGGCACCCGTTTGACCCCGGCGGGTGAACGGCTGGTACGCACCCACCGGGTGATTCACGAACACCAGCGCCGCTTCCTGATCGGGCTGCAGGCGCAGCTTGAACAGGCAGATACCTATCAACTCATCAGGAGATTGGCCGTGAAAACCAGCGCCCGCAACCAGTTCTTCGGCACCGTGACCGGCATCCGCGTCGGCGCGGTAAACGCCGAGGTGACGATTACCCTGAACGATCACGACCGTCTGGTCGCCATGATCACCATGGAGAGCCTGTCGGAACTCCAGCTCGCGCCCGGCAGTGAGGTCTGGGCGCTGGTGAAGGCGCCCTCGGTACTGCTGACCACGCTCGATCCAGGCATCAAGCTGTCGGCCCGCAACCGGCTGTGCGGCACTGTCGCGCGCATCACGCGCGGCAGCGTCAATGCCGACGTGGTGATCGACCTGCCGGGCGGCACTGCGGTCAGCGCCATCATCACCAACGACAGCCTGGATAACCTGGGATTGGCGGTGGGTGGGCCGGCCTGCGCGGTGTTCAAGGCCGGCAGCGTGATCCTGGGCGTCAA
>JBFXFL010000078.1:0-4153 GCA_050179115.1 Porticoccaceae bacterium
GGCCACCGAAGCGGCGGTGCGCGCCGGTGCCCTCCCGGTGGCGATCGGCGGCGAGCACACGGTCACCTGCGGCGTGGTGCGGGGCCTGCTGCGCAGCGGCATCGGTCCGTTCGGCGTGGTGCAGATCGACGCCCACGCCGATCTGCGCGATCGCTACGAGGGCAATCCCTACAGTCATGCATCGGTAATGCGCCGGGTGGTGGAAGATGGCGTGCCGCTGTTTCAGCTCGGCGTGCGTGCCTGCTGCGAGGAGGAGCTGCGCGCGCGGCGCGACTTTGGCGTCGGCGCCATCGACGCGCGCGAGCTGGTGGTCGGCAATCGGATGAGTTTGGAACTGCCGGCGGATTTTCCGGAGCAGGTATTTTTCACGGTGGACGTGGACGGGCTGGATCCCAGCGTTTTCCCCAGCACGGGTACGCCGGTGCCGGGCGGGCTCGGCTGGTACCAGACCCTGGCGCTGTTCGAATCGGTCGCGCGCCAGCGTCGCATCATCGGTTTCGATGTCATGGAGTTCGCGCCCATCCCCGGCTTTCACGCCTACGAATTCGCCGCCGCCCAGTTGATCTACAAG
The DNA here is from genome assembly GCA_050179115.1 of Porticoccaceae bacterium. GTDB lineage: Bacteria > Pseudomonadota > Gammaproteobacteria > Pseudomonadales > Porticoccaceae > JAGPUQ01. The sequence continues at coordinate 572 of JBFXFL010000078.1, forward strand.
TTCATGGGCATCTGCCAGCGGATCGAAGCCGAAGCCGTCTGATCAACAAATTCGTACACAAAGGCCCTGACGCATGAAACTGGAAGGTATCAAGGTTCTCGATCTGTCGCTGTTTCTCCCCGGCCCGGCGCTCACCCAGATGATGGCCGATCACGGCGCCGAGGTGATCAAGCTCGAGCCCGCCAACGGCGGCGAGCCGAACCGCGAGATCGGCCCCAAACGCGATGGCGTATCGGTGTATTTCGCCAACACTCATCGCGGCAAGAAAAGCGTGCAGCTGAATCTGAAAAATGCAGCGGGCAGGGAGATGGCGCTGCGGCTCGCTGAGCGCGCCGATGTGGTCATCGAGGCGTTCCGACCCGGCGTGGTGGACCGTCTGGGCATCGGCTACGAGCAGGTGCGCGCGCGCAATCCCGGCGTGGTCTACGCCTCGCTCTCCGCCTTCGGGCAGACCGGTCCCTATGTGAAGAAGCCCGCGCACGATCTCGCCACCGAAGCCTATGCCGGCATTCTGAGCGTCAACCTGGGCTTTGACGGCAAGCCGGCGATCCCTGCCATTCCCAATGCCGACATGCTGACCTCGATGATGGGCCTGTCGGCGGTGCTGATGGCGCTGTTGCGGCGGCAGCAGACGGGCGCGGGCGACTACATCGACCTCGCCATGATGGATTCCCTGATCGCCTGCGTACCCAACAATCTGGGCAGCGTATTCGCCGAGAAGAAAGCCCCGGTGGTGAAGGACGAGCGCACCTGGGGCGGCTACGCCATGTACAACATCTACGAAACCCGCGATGGCAAGTACATCGTGCTGGGCGCGTCGGAAGTTCACTTTGCCAAAAACGTGCTGACCAAAATGGGCCGGCTCGATCTGCTGCCGTTCTGCGAACCGCCGCCGGGACCGACCCAGCAGCCGGTGAAGGATTTTTTCACCGCGACTTTTCTGTCGCGCACCCAGGCCGAATGGATCGAATGGTTTGACGATGTCGATGCAGCCTTCGCACCCGTCAACGATTTGCGTCAGGGCGTTGACGATCCCCAGATCCGCGCGCGCGAAATGATCGTCGAGGATGCCGCAGGTCGCGAACACATCGGCATTCCCATCAAGTTCCGCAACGAGCCCGGGCGCATCAACCCCGAGCCGCCGGGCCTCGGCGCCCACAACGAAGAGCTGGCCCGCGCCCTGGGTTTCAGCGCTGCGGAAATTCGTGCCATGCAAGCCGGGGGTGCGTTCGGCGCCGGTTGAGCGATGGGGTGGCTGCCAGCGCGGTACCTGACGTTCGGCGGCCACGGCGAGTGCGCCGAAATGCGCTGAAGCTGTCTTGAAACCGGGAGCTGTCTTGAAACAAACTGCCTTGAAACAATGGTGCCCGAGGCCGGATTTGAACCGGCACGACCCATAGGTCGAGGGATTTTCGTACCACTTCGGCTTTCGCCGCCGCCCTTGGCAAGCCGCCGGCGTTCGTGGTCTGGAGCACGCCTTCACCCTGGCCTTGCGGCTGTAGGTGCCCGCCGTCTGCTCTCTACACCTTCCCGTCCGGAGGCGGGCTTGGCTCGGCGTTGGCGCGGGCTTGTGCAGCCCAGGGCGTTCGCCGACTTTGACGGGCGTCACCCGGCGGGTTTCCCCGGCGGGGCTCAAATTGCTTCAAGTCCCTTGTGTCTACCGATTTCACCACTCGGGCAGAGCGGGGTGCGCGATGTCGCCTTTGTCACGCGGTCGCGGGGCGCCACGATAAACCATCCGCAGGCGCCGCGCCAATCCGAGGCCGGCATGGGTCTGCGCCGCTTGTTCCTGTCGCCGCAGATGCAACGACAGGGACAGCCGTCGGGCTATCGCGCCATGTAACCGCCATCCCGGCGATCGAGGATATGTTGACGATGGAGCCGCCGCCGGCCTTTTGCATCGCGGGCAGGATGAATTTACAGCCCAGAAAGATGCTCTTCACACACACGTCCATCACGCGATGCCAATCCTCGAGCGAGGACTCCTCGGCGCTGTAATAAAGCGGCGAACGCGGCATTGTTCACCAGAATGTCGATCTTGCCGTAGCGCGTGACCGCGGTGGCGATGACGCTCTGCCACTGGCGTTCATCGGTCACGTCGTGTGACAGATAGATCGCCTCGCCGCCGGCGGTGCGGATGGATGCCACCGTTTCCTCGCCGAGTTTGTCGCGCCGGTCCGTGGCGACTACCCTGGCGCCTTCCTGTGCAAACAGGCGTGCGTGGGATTCGCCCATGCCGTGCGCCGCACCGGTTCCGATCCCCCTTTGTTTATGGATATTATCGATATCGCCAGTTGTCACTCTGCGGTGTGAACCGCGCTGTCCCGCTTGCCCGATGATCGGGACAAAGCCCGGAGCCAGACGCATGAGCCGCTCGACACTCGCCAGCATCGCGCTCGGGCTGAATCAGAGGCCGGCCTTTTTGAGCGCCTTGCAGTTGTCCGCCCAATCGTAGCCGGCGGACAAACGCTCGAAACGCTTGTCGATGAAACGCCGCATGCTCGGGTCGGTAAAGATGTAGGGCTGGTCTTCGAGGATGGCTTCCAGAACCTGCTCGCCGACGATATCCGGATCGAGACCCTTGCCCAGCATCTCGGTATTGGCTTCCAGATCCCGCGCCTCGCGCGGTCCACCGTAGCGAGCCTGACGGTTGCGGGTGCCGCTGGCGATATTGGTGGCCACCACGCCTGGGCAGAGCACTGACACGCCGATGTTGTCGTCGCGATGCTCTTCCATCATGGTTTCCATGAGCGTCACCACGGCAAATTTGGTGGCGTTGTAGGGGCCCATGTAGCGGAAGCTGACCATACCGGCCATGGACGCGGTACTCATGACATGGCCGCCTTCGCCGTGGGATTCGATCAGCGGCATGAACGCCTGCAGGCCGTAGATGACGCCCCACAGATTCACATCCATGACCCACTGCCAGTTTTCCAGCGAGCATTTCTCGGACTTGCCGCTGACGCCGATACCGGCGTTGTTGCACAGTACATGCACCTTGCCGAAGGTATCGATGGTGGCCTTGGCCGCTGCGAACACAGAATCCCGGTCCGCCACGTCGACCCGCACCCCGGCGGCGTCGATACCCCGGGCTTTCAGCCCGGCGACCGCGGCGTCGAGCGCCTGCTGCTCGATATCTCCGATCATCACCTTCATGCCGGCGGCGCCAAAGGCCCTCGCCATGCCGAGCCCCATGCCGCTCGCGCCGCCAGTGATAAATGCGACCTTGCCTTTGACATCTTTCATGGTTGATTACCCACGGTGGTTTTGGAATCGTTATTTTCGGACTAGAGCACAAACGACCAGGTTGCGCCATTGGCGGCCACGCATCGGATGGCGTTTGGCACGGCGACCCGAAGGAATGAATTCACAATCTGTCGCGCACGAAAAAGCCTCGCACCGCTACGATTTTTTATTCTTCAAGGCTTCCTTGAGGCCGGCGAACGGGCTGAAGGTCGCCGCTTCGGTCCTGGTTTCAGAGCGGTTGCCATAGGAAATGAAATTTTCGAATTTGGTGTGTTCCTCATCGTGGCAGTACACACAGAGCAGCTCCCAGTTGCTGCCATCCGCGGGGTTGTGGTC
>JBFXFL010000079.1:0-1592 GCA_050179115.1 Porticoccaceae bacterium
CGGATCCGGCCCCGGGACACGCTCTGCATCTCCGGATTCGTCGGCACCGGCACGCCGGAAGAGCTGATCAAGGCCCTCGAAAGCCGCTTTCTGCACAGCAACGCGCCCTTCGATCTGACCCTGGTGTTTGCCGCCGCTCCCGGTGACGGCGACAGCCGCGGCGTCAACCGGCTCGCCCACAGCGGACTTTTGAAGCGGGTCATCGGGGGCCACTGGGCGCTGGTGCCCAAGCTCGGCGCGCTCGCGCTGGCCGGCGAGATGGAAGCCTACAACCTGCCGCTGGGCGTGATGAGTCAGCTCTATCGGGAAATCGCCGGCAAGCGCGGCGGTGTGCTGACCAAAATTGGCCTCGGCACCTTTGTCGATCCCCGGCAGGATGGCGGGCGGCTGAACAAGGCGACCTGGGAGGAACTGGTCAAGGTCATCGTCATCGACGGCGAGGAATGGCTGCTGTACAAGCCCTTCGGTATCGATGTGGCATTCATTCGCGGCACCACGGCGGATCGCAACGGCAACATCAGCATGGAAAACGAGGCGCTGACCCTCGACACCCTGGCCATCGCCACCGCGACCAAGAATTCCGGCGGTCTGGTGATCGCGCAGGTGGAGCGCGTGGTCGCCGCCAACACGCTCGGCTCCCGCGATGTCGAGGTGCCGGGCATCCTGGTCGACTACATCGTCGAGGCCACGGCGGAAAATCACCGCCAGACCTGGGCCACCCAGTTCGATCCGGCCTTCGCGGGACAGTGCCGGGTCAACCTGGCCAAGGCAGCGCCCATGGCCCTGGACGAACGCAAGCTGGTGGCGCGCCGCGCCGCGTGCGAGCTGCCCCTGGGCGGCATCATCAACCTCGGCATCGGCATGCCCGAGGGGGTCTCCCGCGTCGCCAGTGAAGAAGGCCTGCTCGGCGCGGTCACCTTGACCGCGGAACCCGGCGTCATCGGCGGCATGCCCCAGGGTGGACTGGATTTCGGTGCCGCGGTCAACAACGATGCGCTGCTCGCCCAGAGTCAGCAGTTCGATTTCTACGACGGCGGCGGACTCGATCTCGCCGTGCTCGGCATGGCGCAGGTGGATGCCCGGGGCAACGTCAATGTCAGCAAGTTCGGCAGCAAGCTCGCCGGCGCCGGCGGCTTCATCAACATCTCGCAATCGGCGAGCCGTCTGGTCTTTGTCGGCACCTTTACCACCGGCGGTCTGGAAGTGGCCGTCGACCACGGCAAGCTGCGCATCGTCAGCGAAGGACGCACCGGCAAGTTTCTGCCGGCGGTGGAGCAGATCACCTTCAACGGCGATATCGCCTGCCGCCGGGGACAGGCGGTGCTCTATGTCACCGAGCGCGCGGTGTTCCAGCTTACCCCGCAGGGTCTCGAACTGATCGAGATCGCACCGGGTATCGATCTCGAAACACAGATCCTCGACCTGATTCCGTTCCCGATCATCGTGCGTCAACCCAGGCCGATGAATCCGCACATATACAACCCGAAAGCCATGGGCCTGGCACAGCTGCTTGGCGCCAATGTCGTCGATGGTTGCGTGGTCGCGCCGGAAGACGAACTCGAACGCCGGCGCGACGCCCGCAAGCGGCGCCG
>JBFXFL010000079.1:1692-4079 GCA_050179115.1 Porticoccaceae bacterium
CAGTAGCCGTTGGGAATCAGGCAGGTATTGGGTTCGTGGCAATGGTAGTGGCGCGCGATCCACATCTTGTGGGCACCGACATCGGACAGCAGGATGTCGTCCGGCCCCATGACTTCGCGCACGTCCCACAGCGCCTTCTGGGGCCGGATGCTGCCTTCGGTATCGTCCGTGGCGTGGGCCTCGATCTCTGTCCCCATGTTCTGGCGGACCTGGCGCTGGCGCGCCAGATCGAAATGGGGTGTGGCCCCGATCGCCAGCAGCCGGTTCAGCTCCCTGAGCATCATGGCCAGATCGCCGACCAGTTCGATCTCGGGGTGATAGCACTGATCGATTTCGGCGGGCAAAAAATCGGCGTGGATGATGCGTTTGTCGCGGTGCGGATTCCACAGACTCGGGTGGTATTCGACCATGTCGAAACCGAGCGTGATCACCAGATCGGCATCGTCGAGCGCAATGTTGGAATGATCCCTGGCACCGAGACCCACGGTATACAGGCAGTAGGGCGCGTCCCGATCCACGCAGCCCTTGGCCATGAAGGTGCTGATGACGCCAATGCCGGTGGCTTCACAGAAGGCACGGATCTCCTTGCTGGCGCGTTTGCGGATGCAGCCGTTGCCGGCGAGGATCACCGGGTGCCGGGCGCTCAGCAGCAGCTCGAACGCCTGCCGAACCATGCTGGGATCAGGCACGGAACGGTGAAACCGGCGCGGCACCATGGGCTGCTCCGCCGTCATCTGCTTGGCGAGGTCTTCGGGCAGCTCGATATGCACGGCGCCGGGTTTTTCCATCCGCGCCAGGCGCACCGCCTTGCGCACGATCTCGGGAATCGTATCGGCGTTGCGGATCGAGATCGCCCACTTGGTCACGGGTTCGAACATCCCCACGACATCCATCACCTGATGGGATTCCTTGTGCAGCCGCTTGGTGGAACCCTGGCCGGTGAGCACCAGCATCGGCGCGCGATCCATATTGGCGTCGGCGACCCCGGTGATGAGGTTCGAGGCGCCCGGACCCAGCGTACCCAGGCAGCCGGCGGGGTTGCCGGTCAGGCGTCCGTACACCTCCGCCATGAAGGCCGCGCCCTGCTCGTGGCGGGTGAGGATGAATTTGATTTTCCGGCTGTCTTCGAGCGAGAGCATGAAATCGGCGTTTTCTTCGCCGGGGACGCCGAAGATGTATTCGATGCCCTCCTCTTCAAGGCAGGCGACAAAAAGATCGGATGCTTTCCTGGTCAAGATGGATTTTCCTTTGCCGGTAGATGACGTGCGCCGCGTACAGCGAGGATTCCGCGGCCCGGGAGAAACTGCCTGCCATTGCTCCGGACACGGCACCTCATGGATTTGGCGCACGCAAGTTTGACGCCAACAAGACAAGTCCGGTCTGGGCCGCATGCCCGGACAGGGGCGGCGGACAGGAAACGATGGACAACCCGACGTCCGCCGCGTATTACTTTCCGCCATTGGCTACGATCGCCCGCGCCCTGTGGGGTTCCGCCGCCGGGAACCGATGCCAGCGGCGGCAGACGGGGCGCAACGCCGACAAAAAAACCATAACCGCCAACCCATGGGGAGAACTGTCATGAACCGAGGCCATGCACTCATTACCGGCGCCATCGGCGGTTTGGGTACCGCGATGACCAAGAAACTTGTCAGCCAGGGCATCCCGGTGATCGGCGTCGACCGCAAGGCCAACGAACTGGCCGGCTGGCGCGCCCGCGAACTGGATGCCGAGCAAAGCAAAATGGTGACGCTGTTTCCGCTGGATATCACCAAGGAAGAGCTGGTCCAGGAACTCGCCACCGAACTCGCACAACGCAACATCCACATCGCCTATCTGATCAACAATGCCGGCATTCAGGGTCCGGGCAAGGCCTGGGAGATGGACACCAAAACCTGGGACCGCGTCGTCAAGGTCAATATGTACGGCACGTTTTTCCTGTCGCGGGCGTTTTGCAAACCGATGGTGGAAGCGGGCTTTGGCCGCATCCTGAACTTTGCGTCACTCGCGGCCTACAACCCGCCCCGGGACTGGGGCAGTTACGCGGCGGCCAAGGCCGGCGTGCTCGGGTATACCCGCTCCCTGGCGCGGGATCTGGCACCTCACGGCGTTACGGTCAATGTGATCGTGCCGGGGCTGATCATGCACGAAGGCCTGCGCGGCTCGATCCCCGACAAGTTTTTCGAAAATCTGGCCAGGGAAGTGCCCATGAACCGCCCCGGCAGGCCCGAGGAAATTGCCGAGGCAGCGGCATTCTTCATGTCCGAAGGATCGTCTTACGTCACCGGGCAAACCATGCACGTCAATGGCGGATTGTTTCTGCCCGGTTGATGGGTTGCGCTCGTCGGTCGCCCGGGACACTTTCTTGTTATGGCCGTTTCCGGGTTTCC
>JBFXFL010000080.1:0-2541 GCA_050179115.1 Porticoccaceae bacterium
GCAACGTAAACCTGCTTGACGATTCCCGCGGCGGCACTGCGCACCGGCAGTTCGCCCGCCGCCGTGACCAGCAGACCGAGCGTGTCGCCGGCGCTGACCGCGGCGCCGATCACCACATCCATCCGGGCAACGGTAGCGGCGGTGGGAGCGGTGATCGAAACAATACGGCCCATTGCGACAGTTCCAGGGTAGCGGGATACCAGAGGCTCCGCCGGTGCGGGAGAGGCGGATCGCCGTGCCATGCGCGGGACATTGTAGCGGTGATTTTTGGAGCGGGCGCGAGCGGATCCCTTGCTGACCGCCGCTGATTGGTCTGCCATCGGCATCGCGAACCATGGCGACGTGCCCGGCGTTTCACCTCGTCCTGCCCGCTCGGCACGCGTGCTCCCTACGCCCATTTAGTTTGTCGCCGGGGCGTACATCTTGCCCGGGGAACGGCCACGGACATCGGCCTCCAGCGCCCTGCATTCGGTCAACGAGTCGAGGACTGACCCGCGCGCCAGGGGCTTGCCCACCTGGCCCCTGCATCCGATGGAGCCGGGCGCAGAGCTACCTCATTCCCCCGGGGTAACAAACCGCACTACCTGTACTTCCGGGTCGCGGCTGCGGCCGGCGCGGTGGAGTTTGTTGAGGTATTCCTGCCAGATGTATTCGCGGTCGTCCCAGAGGTGGCGCAGGTAATCCCAACTGTAGATGCCGGTGTTGTGGCCGTCGTCGAAGTGCAGGTGCAGGGCGTAGTGGCCGGACGCTTCGATGTGCGCGACCTTCACATGTTTCTTGCCGTACTGGAGCACCTCCTCGCCGGGGCCGTGGCCGCGCACTTCGGCGCTGGGCGACTGGACGCGCAGGTATTCGCCGGACAGCAGTGCGACCACGCCGTCGGCATAGTGCAGTTCGAGGCTGCCGGAGGCTTTGTCGAGACGTACGCGTTGTGGGGTCATAAGGGCAGGGTACCGGCAACCCGGGTCACAGGATGAAGCGCGACAGATCCTGGTCGCGAGCCAGGGCGGCGAGGTGGTCGTCGACAAAGCTGGCGTCGATGATCGGGTGGGCGCTTTGCGAGGCCAGGTCACCCGCGTCGAAGGAGAGTTCTTCGACCAGGCGTTCCATCACCGTGTGGAGTCGTCTGGCGCCGATGTTCTCGGTGCGTTCGTTGACCTCGAAGGCGATCTCGGCGATGCGGCGGATACCGTCCGCGGTGAATTCCACGTTGAGACCTTCGGTGGCCAGCAGCTCCCGGTACTGTTCGGTGAGCGAGGCGTGGGGTTCGGTGAGGATGCGGCCGAAATCCTCGGCGGTAAGAGATTCGAGTTCGACGCGAATCGGCAGGCGGCCCTGGAGTTCCGGGATCAGGTCCGAGGGTTTCGAAAAGTGAAACGCGCCGGAGGCGATGAACAGGATATGGTCGGTGCGGATCATGCCGAACTTGGTGGAGACGGTGCAGCCCTCGATCAGCGGCAGCAGATCGCGCTGCACGCCCTCGCGCGACACATCGGAACCGGAGACTTCGCCGCGCCGCGCCACCTTGTCGATTTCGTCGATGAACACGATGCCGTTCTGCTCGGCGTTGGCCAGCGCGCGGGCCTTGATATCGTCGTCGTTGACCAGCTTGCCGGCTTCCTCGTCGGTGAGCAGCTTGAGCGCCTTGGCGACCGGGAGTCGGCGGCGTTTGGTGCGTCCGCTGCCCATGTTGGCGAACAGGCTCTGCAACTGGCTGGTCATCTCCTCCATGCCGGGCGGCGCCATGATTTCGACGCCAACGGGTGTGGCGCTCACTTCGATTTCGATCTCGCGGTCGTCGAGGTCACCTTCGCGCAGTTTCTTGCGAAACAGCTGGCGGGTACCGGAATCCCGGGGCTCCGCCGCAGCGGGTTCGGTATCCCGCGCCGGAGTCAGCAGGGCATCGAGAATGCGTTCCTCGGCGGCGTCGCGGGCGCGCGGTTCGACCCGCGCCATCTCCTGTTCGCGCAGCAGTTTCACGGCGGTTTCCGCGAGGTCGCGCACGATGGATTCCACATCCCGGCCCACATAGCCCACCTCGGTGAACTTGGTGGCTTCGACCTTGATGAAGGGAGCGTTGGCGAGCTTGGCGAGCCGCCGTGCGATCTCGGTCTTGCCGACGCCGGTGGGGCCGATCATCAGGATGTTCTTGGGCGTGATCTCGGCGCGCAACTCGGCATTCACCTGCATGCGCCGCCAGCGGTTGCGCAGCGCAATGGCGACGGCGCGCTTGGCGGTGCCCTGGCCGATGATGTGGCGGTCCAGCTCGTGGACGATTTCGCGGGGGGTCATTTCAGACATGGAGGGCTCTCACGACTGGGGAGAACTGGGAGCAGCATCGGCATCCAGCGTCTCTATGGTGCGATTGTGATTGGTGTAGATGCAGATGTCGGCAGCGATCTGCAGCCCGCGCTCGACGATGTCGCGGGCGCCCAGTTCGGTGTTGTCGAGCAGCGCCCGCGCTGCCGCCTGGGCAAAGGGACCGCCCGAACCGATGGCGATCAGGTTGTCTTCCGGCTCGATGACGTCGCCGTTGCCGGT
>JBFXFL010000080.1:2641-3878 GCA_050179115.1 Porticoccaceae bacterium
GCCGCCGAGGTGACAAGGCGACCAACCATGACACAGACGGTTTCTCCCGGCGCGCGCTTTCGCCGCGCCATTGCCCAGCACCGCCCGCTCCCCGTGGTGGGTACCATCAATGCCTATACCGCGATGATGGCCGAACAGATCGGCCACCACGCCATTTACCTGTCGGGCGCGGGGGTCGCCAATGCGTCCTACGGGCTGCCCGATCTGGGTATGACCTCTCTCAACGACGTGACCGAAGATGTCCGCCGCATCACAGCGGCCAGCGCGCTGCCCTTGCTGGTGGATATCGACACCGGCTGGGGTGGCGCCTTCAATATCGCCCGCGCCATTCGGGAGATGATTCGTGCCGGCGCGGCAGCGGTGCATCTCGAGGACCAGGTGGCGCAAAAGCGCTGCGGCCATCGTCCGAACAAGGAAATCGTATCTCCGGAGGAGATGGTGGATCGCGTGAAGGCGGCGGTGGATGCCCGCACCGACGCGGATTTTTTCATCATGGCCCGCACCGATGCCTTTGCCCAGGAAGGCTTGGAGCGCGCCATCGAGCGGGCGCAGGCCTGTGTCGCCGCCGGCGCCGACGGCATCTTCGCCGAAGCCATCACCGAAGAGGCGCACTACCGGGCGTTTGCCGCCGCCATCGACGTACCCTTGCTCGCGAACATCACCGAATTCGGCAAGACGCCGCTCTACAATCGCGCCGAACTGGGCGCCTGGGGTGTCGATCTGGTGTTGTATCCGCTGTCGGCCTTTCGCGCCATGAATCGCGCGGCGGAGACGGTGTACCGCAACATCCTCGAACGCGGCGATCAGAAAGATGTAGTGGATCTTATGCAGACACGCATGGAACTCTATGATTATCTTGATTACCACGCTTACGAAGAGAAGCTCGATTCCCTGTTTTCTCAGGGTAAAAATCAGTAACGGGCGCGACACCGCCCACATCAGTACCAGAGGGGATATCAGCAATGGCAATGGCGAAGAAACTTGAGGGCGCCGGCCTGCGCGGCCAGATCGCGGGCAAGACCGCGCTGTCTACCGTCGGCAAGACCGGCTCCGGATTGACCTACCGGGGCTACGACATCAAGGATCTGGCGGAGCACTGCCAGTTCGAGGAAGTGGCGTACCTGATCCTCAAGGGTCATCTGCCCAATGGCGCGGAACTGGCAACCTACAAGAGTAAACTCAAGGGGTTGCGCGGGCTTCCCAAAGCTCTGAAAGAGGTTCTGGAGCGTATTCCCGC
>JBFXFL010000081.1:0-3797 GCA_050179115.1 Porticoccaceae bacterium
GGCCGCGAACAAAAACTCACCGCCTGGGCGCGCGAACTGTTCGCCGCCATGATGCCGGTGGCGGCCGTGTTCGACGCCGCGCATGGGAGCGACGATCACGGCGCCGCATTGCTCGCCCTGGCGCCCCGCATCGAAGATGCGTCGCTCACGCCCGCGGCGCGCCTGCTCGCCGAAATGGCCGCGACCCGACAGACCTATTTTCAGACCGCCCTGCGCCAGGCCCGCGAACACCGCGACCATTTCCGCGCCACACCGCTGGACCCGGCAACCCTTGCTCGCTACCAGGCCATGGCAGCACGGTCGCTGGCCGACCAGGCCGCGCTGGAAGCCGCGGACAGGATGGATTTCGCGCAATTTCTCGCCGCTTATTACGCCCAATACGACTTTGCTCCGAATCCCTGAGCGGCGCGCGGTGAACTCTATCCGGGAAAACTTCCGGTCAGATCCGTCTTTTCCCGACCGCAATGGCCCGACAGAAATCTCGGCGGAAATGCCTCGGTGGACATGCCCAGGCACCCATGTTTTGTTGCGCGTATCGCCACGAAATTTTCGTCATGGATTTTCTTTTCCCGCGTCTTCCGGAATGATTTTTTTGTCGTGAACTACCTCGGCCACCTGTATCTCGCCGGCAACGACCTGGATATGCAGGTCGGCGGTCTGCTCGGCGATTTCGTCAAGGGGCCGTTGCGCGGCGACTACCCACCGCGCATCGAAACCGGCATCCGCTTGCACCGCCGCGTCGATGCCCTGTGCGACCACCTGCCGGCAATCCGACAGTTGCGGGACTTGTTTCCTGCGCCCTGGCGCCGCTACGGCGGCATCATCATCGACGTCGTGTTCGATCATCTGCTGGCGCGGGATTGGGACGACTTTCATCCGCAACCGCTGGGGGACTTCTGCCAGACGTTCTATCGCGCCCTGGCCGGCCACCGCGCTTTGCTGCCGCAGCGGGCCCAGGCCTTTTGCGATCGCGCGCCGGCGCTGCGCTGGCTCGAAAGCTACCGCGACGCCGAACAGATTCCCCGGGTACTCGCACACATCGGCCAGCGCCTGCGCCGCCCGCTGCCCCTCGATCAGGCCTGGCGGCCGAGCCAGCCCTTCGCCGCGACGTTCGAACCGGGCTTTCGTGGCGCGATGGCTGCACTCGCCATGGCGATCGCCACGCCCGAAGCGGGAATCGCCGCCAGCCCTTGCCTTGACGTCGCGGTGCGGCTCTGAAAGCATCCGCGCCCACCACCCGCTCCGGAACCCAGCCATGCCCTCACGCCGCCAAATGAACCTGATCGGGGCCTTCGGCTGTGCTGCACTGATCGCGATCGCGCTGTACATGCAGTACGCGATGGATCTGAAGCCCTGTTACCTGTGTATCCTGCAGCGCGGATTCGTGATCGCCATCGGGCTGGTGCTGCTGATCGCCGCAATTCACAATCCCGCGCGCGGCGGGCAGCGGGTCTACAGCGGCCTCGGCATGCTGACCGCACTCGGGGGTTCGGGGTTCTCGCTGCGCCAGCTCTGGCTGCAAAGTCTGCCGAAAGACCAGGTACCCGCCTGCGGGCCACCCGCCGAGTATCTGTTCGACGCCCTGCCCTTCAAGGAAGCGCTCGGATTGATGTTCCGGGGCGACGGCAATTGCGCGGAAATCCAGTGGTCGCTGTTCGGGATCAGCATTCCGGGCTACACCCTGATGGCCTTCGCCGGGTTGTTTGCGCTCTGCCTGTGGCAGGTGTTGCGACGCGACTGAGCTATTCGACGGGCTGGCGCGCCCTGGCGTGAGTACCTCGACATTGACGCCGCGCGTTGAACCAACTCCGGGGCCTGTGCTCTACTAGGCTATCGACGGTCGTACCCTGTTGCCGATGTCTGCCATCAAACTCTTGCCCTGGTCGCTCGCGCTGCTGCTGTGCTGGCAAGCGATGGCCACAGCTGCGGCGCCGATCATGATGCCTACCGGCAGCTTGGGAACCGCTGTTGCCGAGCACCCGATGGCGACCGCTGCCGACGACTGTGGACATGCGCTGCCGAAGCACTGCGCGGAGTCCGACCGCGCAGCCGCCGGGGCCGATTACTGCGGGCAACAACATTGCAAGCACTGCCCGGGCTCCGTCACCGGCTACCTGCTGAACCCGATCGCGGCGATGTCGATACCGGCAACATCCGATCCGCCGTCATTCACCGAATTGCCGTTCTCCTCCCGCCAGCCCCGCGTCGTCTATCGTCCGCCCATCGCCGCCTGATTACAGGCAAGGTGCGTCCGGTTTCCGGGCGCAATCCCAACGCGATCACAAAAAGGCGGTTTTCCATGAAAGGCACAATGGATGTTCCGCGTCCCACCGGACGCTATGGCTGGGGAATGTTGCTCGGATTGTTTGCTTCACTGGCGCTCGCCGGGCCGGCGTCGGTGCCAGCCCTCACGGTTTATAAAGACTCCCAGTGCGGCTGTTGCAGCAAGTGGATCGATCACCTTGCCGCCCATGGCATTGTCGCGCAGGCAGTTGATCTCGAGGCCGCGGCACTTGCGCAGATCAAGCGTGCGCATGGCGTCGGGCCGCAGTATCAGTCCTGTCACACGGCGGTGACCGCCGATGGTCTGGTTTTCGAGGGTCATGTGCCCGCACCGACGCTGGCGCGGTTTCTGGCCGAACATCCGGCAGGCGGGCGCGGCCTCGCGGTGCCGGGCATGCCGGCCGGCAGCCCGGGCATGGAGATGGGCGACCGCTTCACGCCCTATCAGGTCTGGCAGCTCGAGGCGGACGGGGCGGGGGTGTACGAGGATATCCGCGCGCGGGCAGCCCAGTACGCACCCGGAGCTCGGCCATGAAGCCGCTGCTGCCGGATCAGGGCATGCGATTGTCGCGGCGGCGCTTCGTCACCGGGCTCGCCACCGCCGGCGCGGCCCTCGCGTGCGGCCGCGTGCTGGCTGCGCCGGCCGGAGCGGTTTCGATCCCGGAACTGGCCGGCGCGCGCTTCGATCTGCGCATCGGCTACCAGCGGGTGAATTTCACCGGCGTGGAACGTCTCGCCACCACCATCAACGGCAGCCTGCCGGGGCCGACCCTGCACTGGCGCGAAGGCGATCAACTGCGCCTGCGGGTAACCAATCAGCTCGCCGAGGACACCTCCCTCCACTGGCACGGTATCGTCCTGCCGGCCGCCATGGACGGGGTGCCGGGGATGAGCTTTCATGGCATCAAACCGGGGGAGAGCTTCGACTACGCCTTCGCGGTGCGCCAGAGCGGCACCTACTGGTACCACAGCCACTCCGGATTTCAGGAACAGACCGGCAACTATGGCGCCCTGGTCATCCACCCCCGTGAGCCGGATCCATTTGCCTGCGCGTGCGACTATGTGGTGATGCTGTCGGACTGGACCGACGAAGACCCGGCCAAGGTCCACGCCAAGCTGAAGAAGCTGAGCCACTACTACAATTTCGGCGAGCGCACGGCGGGCGATCTCTGGCGCGATATCCAGGCCAGGGGCGTCGCCCAGACCTGGCGCGACCGCGCCATGTGGAACCGGATGCGGATGAGCGACAGCGACATCTCCGATGTCAGCGGTTACACCTACACCTATCTGATGAACGGCCAGCCTCCCGCCACCGGCTGGACCGGGCTGTTCCGGCCCGGCGAGCGGGTGCGTCTGCGCTTCATCAACGCCGCCGCCATGACCTATTTCGATGTGCGCATTCCGGGCCTGAAAATGCGTGTGATCGCCGCCGACGGCCAGCCCGTGGAACCGGTGACGGTGGACGATTTCCGCATCGGTGTCGCCGAAACCTACGATGTCATCGTCGAACCCGC
>JBFXFL010000082.1:0-3298 GCA_050179115.1 Porticoccaceae bacterium
CCGCTGGCGCCGCATCACCTTCACGCACTTCGTGCACAGGTGCTTCTACACAGGGCGAGACCTGGCCGGCCATGTCGAGGGCTTCGCCGCCATTCATTTACAGATTCCGAGCTCCTTCAACGCTGCTTCATCCAGGGTTTCCCGCGCCAGCAACTCCTGCGCGCCCCGTTCGAGGGTTTCCCGTCTGTCGCTGAGGATGGCTTCGGCGCGTCGGAAGGCGGCCATCACGATATCGCGCACCGCCGCGTCGATACGGCCCTGGGTCGCCTCGCTGATCTGGCAGCCGTCGGGCGCGGGTCCCATCGGCGTATCCAGAAACCGCGGGGGCTGGGAGTCATAGACGACAAAGCCCAGGGTCTCGTCCATGCCGTAGCGGGTGATCATGTCGTGGGCGATGTCGGTAGCCTTGGCGAGATCGTCGGCGGCGCCGGTGGACAGTTCTCCGAAGATCAGATGTTCCGCCGCGCGTCCGCCCATGAGCACTGCGATCTTGTGTTCCAGTTCGGCGCGGCTCATCAGGTAGCGGTCTTCGGTGGGACGCTGGATGGTGTAGCCTAGGGCGCCGATGCCGCGCGGAATGATGGAGACCTTGTGTACCGGGTCGGTGCCGGGCAGCGATAGCGCCACCAGCGCGTGGCCCATTTCGTGGTGGGCGATGACGGCGCGCTCGCGCGGGTTGAGCACGCGGCTTTTCTTTTCGAGTCCCGCGACGATGCGCTCGATGGCGCTGGTGAAATCCGCCAGCCCGATGTCGGTGCCGCCGCGGCGAGTCGCGGCCAGCGCCGCTTCGTTCACCAGGTTGGCGAGGTCGGCGCCGGAGAATCCCGTGGTGAGCGCGGCGACCTGTTCCAGATCCAGGTCGGGCGCCAGCGTCACCTTGCGCACATGCACCCGCAGGATCTGGATGCGTCCGGTCTTGTCGGGGCGGTCCACCAGCACCTGGCGGTCGAAGCGGCCGGCGCGCAGCAGGGCGGGGTCGAGGATTTCCGGACGGTTGGTGGCAGCCAGCAGCACCAGGCCCGAGCCGCTGTCGAAGCCATCCAGTTCCGTCAGCAACTGGTTCAGGGTCTGCTCGCGCTCGTCGTGACCGCCGATGCCGGGAAAGGCGCCGCGGGCGCGGCCCAGGGCGTCCAGCTCGTCGATGAAGATGATGGCGGGGGCGCGCTGCCTGGCCTGCTCGAACAGATCGCGCACCCGCGCGGCGCCGACGCCCACGAACATTTCGACGAACTCCGAACCGGAGATGGAAAAGAAGGGCACCCCGGCCTCGCCAGCCACGGCGCGCGCCAGCAATGTCTTGCCGGTGCCGGGCGGTCCCACCAGCAGCACGCCCTTGGGAATGCGCGCGCCCAGGCGGCCGTAATCGCCCGGCGTTTTCAGAAAGCCCACGACTTCCTGAAGTTCGGCCTTGGCCTCGTCGACGCCGGCGACATCGGCGAAGGTGACGCCGGTGTCCTTTTCCACATAGATCTTGGCGCGACTCTTGCCGACGCTCATGAAGCCGCCCATACCCTGCTGGCGTTCGGCGAGGCGGCGGAACACGAACAGCCAGATGGCGGCGATGATCAGCACCGGCACGATCCAGGACAGCAGGTCGCGCAGGAAGGTGCTCTCGATCACCCGGGAGTAGGGCACCTTGTAGCGGTCGAGGCGCTCGACGAGGTCGGGTTCGACGCGGGTGGCGACCAGCGCCATCTTGCCGTTGCTGTCGGGCGCCGCCAAACGCCCGGTGAGGGTACGATCGGCAATGGTGACTTCGATGATACGGCCGTCGGCCAGTGCCCGCTCGAATTCGCTGTAGGGCACCAGCTCGAGTTGCTGGCTCTGTTGCCACCAGCTTTGCAGCAGCAACAGTGCCATCAGCGCCAGAAACCAGTAGGCGGTGTGCCAGCGGGCTTGGGGTTCCATCAGCAATGCCTCTTCAATTACCGGCCTGGAGTATCACCGGGATGTCGATTTTTTTGCCGTCGCGCACCAGGGTAATGGTAACCCTGGCGCCTACCTCCAGATCGTCGAGGCGGCGGAGCAGTTCGGCCACCGAGGTTACCGGCTTGCCCGCTACCGCCACGATGATATCGCCGGCAACGATGCTGCCATCCGCAGTCATGGTTGCCGCCTTGAGGCCGGCAGCCGCCGCACCGCTGCCGCGGGCCACCGACAGGATTACCACGCCACGAACGCCGAAGGCGTGTTGCAGGCGCCGGTTCCAATCCTCGTCGATCCCGATACCCAGGGTCGGGCGCTGATAGCGGCCAGTAGCGATCAGTTGCGGCACTACCCGGTTCATCGTGTCCACCGGCACCGCGAAGCCGATGCCGGCACTGGCGCCGCTGGGGCTGTAGATCGCGGTGTTGACGCCGATCAGGCGCCCGGCCGAATCCAGCAACGGCCCGCCCGAATTGCCGGGGTTGATGGCGGCATCGGTCTGGATCAGGTGCTGGACCAGCCCGCCGCTGTTGCCCTCGCTGGGCAGGGAACGGTCGAGCGCGGACACGATGCCGGTGGTCAGGGTCCAGTCGAGCCCGAACGGGTTGCCGATGGCGAAGACCTTCTGCCCCACCTTCAGGTCGCTGCTGGTGCCGATGGGCAACGCCGGCGGCGGACTGGCCGCAAGTTCGATGCGCAGCACGGCTATGTCGTGGGCCGGGCTTGCTCCCACCAGCGCGGCACGGTGGTCGCTGCCGTCGGCGAGCCGTACCCAGGCTTCGGAGGCGCCGCTGATGACATGAAAATTGGTGACGACATGGCCGGCGGCGTCCCAGATGAAGCCCGAACCCGTGCCGCGCGGCACCGAGAACACGTTGCGGGTCCAGAAATCCTGTACCTGCTCGCGGGTGGTGATGTAGGTGACGGATTCGCGCGCCTGCTCGAACAGGGCGATGGTGCTGGTCTCGTCGGCGGCGAGTTCGCCACGCGGGGTTACGGTTCTGGGTGCGGGAACAGCACTCTGTCCGTGCGGGATCTCGCCGAGAAATCCGGCACCGATCAGGAGAACGGCAGCCAGAGCCGGCCAGATGAAGAAACGCCGCGGAATCTGGGGTACGACCATGGCTAGAAACTCCGTGGAATGGAAATCGCTTCAGTGTGACGCCCGCAAGGGCCGTGGCGTCAGGGGCAGATGCTCAGCGCCGCCCAGTTTACGCAGAATCTGGCACAGGTCTGGAATCACGCAGGTTCGGGGTCTTTCAACACAGGATCGCATCTTCGTTGAGTTCTCATGCCCGCTCACTACTCTGCTCACCACGCCGCTCACCGTCGTGTAGCGGACGCCGAAGAGTCTGGCAATTTTACCTGTCGT
>JBFXFL010000083.1:0-2995 GCA_050179115.1 Porticoccaceae bacterium
AGTAGTTTGCCTCAGCTTCTGCCGGAGGGATATGACCCAACGGCCCCATCAAGCGCTGGTGGTTAAACCAGGAGACCCATTCCGGATGCATCAGCACTACAACTCTCAGCGCTCACCAACCCTGTGGGTTGTATGGGCGTACCTCCAATTCGGCGGTCAATCACAGCGGCCATACCAGCAGCAGCATCGGCAGGGACACCGCGATCACCAAGAGTTCCAGCGGCAACCCCAGCTTCCAGTAGTCACCGAAACGGAAGCCGCCCGGCCCCAGGATCAGGGTGTTGTTCTGGTGGCCGATGGGGGTGAGGAAGGCGCAGGAGGCACCGATCGCCACTGCCATCAGCACGATGTCGCCCGAGCTCGTCGCCTTGCTATCGGACCCATTGTTGCGCGCGTCCCGTTCGTCCGCGCCCTTCACCGTGAGCAAGGGAGCCGCCATGCCGCGCAAGACGCCTCGATCTCGCTGCTCGTGCAGGCGGTATGTGCTGTACGTGAACAAAGGTTACCGGCGCAGCGGCACGCTGTTCGGGGGCCGGCACGAGGCGAGTCTCGTCGCGGCCGACGACTACCCGGTGGCCGGCTATCGCCATATCGCGCTGAACCCGGTGGCGGCCGGCAGGGTGCAAAGCCCCGCGCAATATCGCTGGTCTTTGCCATCACCATGCCTGGGGTAAAGCCAACAGCTTGATCCAGGACATGACCGCTGTCTGGCGCTTGATCGCGACCCGGCTGCGCGCCGGTACGCCCATCGGGAACTGTTCAAACACCGGTTACCGGAAGCGTAGCTCCATGACATCCGTGAATGCCGGGCTTCAACTTTCCACTTGGCAACAATCGCTTTCGTGAAGCGATTGAAACGGCGCTCGGCAGGCGGGTGGGGGAGCCAAAGCGCGGTCGGCCGAGCGCGCACAATGCGGCGGCTCAAATTTGAATCACCGCGATCTCTTTTTACTCACTTTTGCTCCAGCCAGGCGACCAGCAGGCGGATCTGCAGGTCGTCGAGGCGGCCCGCGAACGCCGGCATGCGGCCGTTGCGGCCCTGACTGATCGACGTGACGATGGCCGGAAGCTCGCCCCCGTAGAGCCAAGTCGCGTCATTGAGGCGGGGCGCGCCGAGCGCCGGGTTGCCATCGCCGCCCGGGCTGTGACAGGCGGCGCAATATTGCCCGAAAACGGCCCGACCCGGATGGTCCTCCGGAGCCCCGCCGGCCAGCCGCCCGACGTAGTCCGCCACCGCGCCCAGGTCCGCCTGGCCGAGCACCGCGCCCCAGGCAGGCATGGCCGCCATCCGGCCCTGACGGATGGTCTGCTCGATCTGGGCGGGGCCGCCGCCCCACTGCCAGTCGGCGTCACGCAAATTGGGAAAAAGCCCGGCCTGTCCGGTCCCCTGCCTGCCGTGACAGGCTGCGCAGTGCTGCTGAAACAGGCCTTGCGCGACCGCCATCAGCTCGGGGTCCGCGGCCAGCGCCGCGAGGTCCCGGCCGGCCAGCTCGGTCCGGCGCGCCGCGAACTCGGCAACAAATTCGCGCTGGTGCTCGCGGAACTGACCACCCTGGGACCACTTCAGGGCGCCGGCATAGGAGCCGAAGCCGGGGTACAGCATCAGGTAGACGACGCTGAACACCATGGCCGCGAGCAGCAGCCAGAACCACCAGAACGGCGCCGGATTGTCCCCCTCGTGGAGATTCTCGTCCCATACCGGATCCTCGCCGGAGACCTTGCCGCGCTCCGGTCCGGCGCGCAGGAAGTAGACGCTCAGCACCAACCAGAGCAGGCCGCCAAAGCTGAGCAGCGACAGCAGGATGATCCAGCCGCTCCAGAAATCCGTCGGCATGTCAGCCATGATCCCGTTCGTCCTCCAGGGGGATGCGGGCACTGAAATCCAGTGTCTCCCGGGTGGAGCGCAGCGACAGCCAGACGACCACCACCACCATGAACAGCATCACCAGCATGTCGCCGAGAAACAGAAACCAGACCATTTCAGTGCCCTCCGTGCGGGTCTGTGGTATCCGCGGCGTCCGCGTCCAGCCCAGTGCCCAGCATCTGCAGATAGGCGATCAGGGCGTCGAGCTCGCGCAGCCCCTCCAGACGTTGGGGTGCGGTGGCGATGTCCGCATCCGAATACGGGTGGCCCAGCCGGCGCAGAGCGCGCAACTTGGCCTGGATATCACCGACCCCGGCCGCCGGCCGCTCGGCCAGCCAGGGATAGGCCGGCATGATCGACTCCGGCACCACCCGGCGCGGGTCGATCAGGTGCACCTCGTGCCAGATATCACTGTACTTGCCACCGATCCGGTGCAGATCCGGACCCGTACGCTTGGAGCCCCACAGGAAGGGGCGGTCATAGACGAACTCTCCGGCCCGCGAGTAGGGGCCATAGCGTTCCACCTCGGCAACCAGGGGACGCACCTGTTGGGAATGGCAGACGTGGCAGCCTTCGCGGATGTAGATATCGCGGCCGGTGAGCTCCACTGCGTCGTACACCCGGGTGCCAGGCAAGGGCGTGCTCAGCGACTCCAGGAACAGGCTGGGCAGCACCTGTACCAGGCCGCCGATGGCCGATACCAAGAGGATGCCGAAGATCAGCAGGCCGGCGTTTTCTTCGATTTTCTTGTGCAGTTCGAGAGCGTTCACGCGCGCGCCCTCTCGGTGGCGATACCGGCGGCACCGCGTTCCAGCCGCCAGGGCTCGGCGACCGGGGGCGGCGAGACCGCCACCGCGCGGCGCCCGCGCAAGGTCATGAACAGGTTATAGGCCATCAGCAGGGTGCCGCCCCAGAACAGCAGTCCGGCGACCAGGCGCAGCCCATAGTAGGGGCGCATGCCGGCCATGACGTCGCGGAACCCGAAGCTGAGCTCGCCGAGCCGATCGACACTGAGCCAGAGCAGCCCCTGGGAGACACCACTTGCCCACATCGCCAGGATGTACAGCAGGGTACCGGCGAGGGCGAGCACGAAGTGCAGGTTGGCCAGGCGCGTGCTGTGCAATTCCGCGC
>JBFXFL010000084.1:0-2781 GCA_050179115.1 Porticoccaceae bacterium
GCTCAGGCGCTCGCCGCGTCCAGCTTCGCCAGCGCGGCGCCGTCCAGCCGCAGTTCCGTGGCCTTCACCAGTTCGTCGAGCTGCCGCAGCGAGGTGGCGCTGGCGATGGGCGCGGTCACCGTGGGCTGGGCGATCAGCCAGGCCAGGGCGACCCGTGCCGGGGTGGCGTCGCAGTCGGCCGCCACCTGGTCGAGGGCGCTGAGGATGCGCAGCCCCCGCTCGTTCAGGTGCTGGCGAACGAAATCGCCGCGGGCGCTGCCGGCGAGATCGGCCTCGCTGCGGTACTTGCCGGTGAGAAAACCGCTGGCGAGGGCGAAATAGGGCAGCACCCCCAAACCCTCGCGCGCGCATACCGCCCGCAGTTCGGCTTCGTAGGCGGCGCGGTCGGCGAGGTTGTAGAGCGGCTGCAGGCTCTGGTAGCGGGGCAGGCCCAGGCGATCGCTGGTGGCGAGCGCCTGGGCGAGGCGATCGGCGCCGTAGTTGGAGGCGCCGATAACGCGCACCTTGCCCTGGCGGATCAGTTCGGCGAGGGTCTCCAGCGTCTCCTCCAGCGGTGTCTCCGGGTCGTCGGCATGGGCCTGGTAGAGATCGATGTAGTCGGTCTGCAGGCGGCGCAGGGAATCCTCGACGGCGCGCTGCAGCCAGGCCTTCGACAGCCCCTTCCGGCCCTCGCCCATGTCCATGCCGGCCTTGGTGGCGAGCACGATGCGGTCGCGGTTGCCGCGCGCCTTCATCCAGTTGCCGAGTACGGTTTCCGACTCGCCGCCCTGGTTGCCGGGAATGAAGCGCGAATAGACATCGGCGGTGTCGATGAAGTCGAAGCCGGCGGCGACGAAGGCATCGAGTATCTCGAACGACTGCCGTTCATCCAGAGTCCAGCCGAACACATTGCCGCCGAACATCAGTGGCGCCACGCGGATGCCGCTGTCGCCCAAGTGTCGCTTGTCCATGGTCGTTCTCGGTTGTTGTACGGGGTTCGCCGACCTTAGCGCATATGATCGTGCCGCGCCCAGTACCCCGGCGCGGCGCAGTTCGGCCAGCTCCTCCGGCGCATGGCCCGGCACGGCGCCGGCGCCGGCAAATTCGTGATCGCCCGGTGACCCTGCCGACATGGCCACCTCGGCGGTCGTCCAGGACTCGGTCGTTGTCGAGGATCTGCTGTACGGGATGAGATCCGGGTCTGGGGTGATTCGGCCTACCCCGACAAGAAAGAGCACATCAGGGAGGTCGTACCCAAGGTGAAAGAGTTCACCAACAGGAAGGGCTGCAAATACGACTACAATTTCCAACCGCCAGCGCGAAGACTGGGCGCATTATTCACAGATTCCGCAATAACCAGGAGCAACAAGCCATGCGCGACATCGAAGGAAAAGTAGCCTTTATCACCGGCGCGGCCAGTGGCATGGGGCTGGGCATGACCAAGGCTTTCACCAGGGCCGGCATGAAAGTGATGATGGCCGATATCGACGCGAAGCGGTTGCAGGCCGCCGCCGCCGATCTGAAGGCCAGGGGCGCGGATGTGGATACGCTGCGCTGTGACATCACCATCGAGGATTCCGTGTTTGCCGCGGCGGCTGCCACCGTCAAGCGTTTCGGTACGGTGAATGTGCTGTGCAACAACGCCGGCGTCAGCGTCGGCGGACTCAGCGAAGAGCTTTCCCAAAAGGACTGGGATTGGGTGGTCGCCGTCAACCAGACCGCCATCGTCTACGCCATGCGCGCGTTTCTGCCGTTGATGAAAGCCAATGGCGAAAGCGGCCATGTGATGAGCACCGCGTCCATGGCGGGGCTGGTCAATGCCGGCGCCGGCTGGGGCGCCTATAACGCCAGCAAACACGCCGCTGTGGCGATGATGGAAGTGCTCTACAGCGAACTCAAGGACACGCCCATCGGCGTATCGGTGCTGTGTCCCGGCGCCGTCAACACCAATATCCTCGAAGCCGCCACACACCGGCCCGACCATTTCGGAAAATCCGACGACCGCCCGATTGCGCTGAACCCGATCGGCGAAACCCTGCAACAGGGCCTGGACCCCGACGTGGTGGGTGAACTGGTGCTGGATGCGATTCGCGAAAATCAGTTTTATATCTTCACCGACCCGCGGATGGAACGGCAGATCGAGCGCCTGTTCGACCGCATCAAGCTGGGCTTTGCCTGGGCGCGGAAAAACGAGCATCTGATCGCGGCCAATCAGGCCGAGCTGGTTTGGAAAGCCAAATAGGTGCGTTCCTGAGGCGGGGCGGGAACCCGGGAATGTCGGGGCCCTCGGGATGCGCGCTGCCACGAGCATGAGGGTTATTCAGGGTATCCATGACGGTGCTTGGCCCGCGGCCGGTGCCTCGGCCTGTCGTCGACTGGCGTGCGGTTTTCGCGAACAGCGCCGACGACCGATTGATTCCCTGGCGGCTTGCGACAGGATTGACGGCCATCCACGGAGCATTGCGAAGCCATGAGCCTGTTATTCAAGGAGCTGGACAGTCGACCCACGCCCATCGGCGTGCTGAGCCTGCGGCGACGGCGCGAGCATGCGCTGGGCGTCGATGTGTTCGAGATCAAGCTCGGCGAAGACTATCTGATGTCGAGCCTGTTCACCGCTTCCGAGATAGCGCTCGCGCGTTTGGGGCTGGCGGCGCTTCCCGGCGCGCGGCTGGATGTGGTCGTCGGCGGCCTGGGTCTCGGCTATACCGCGCAGACGGTTCTGGAAGAACAGCGGGTCGGCTCGCTCATCGTCGTCGAGATGCTGGATGCCGTCATCGACTGGCATCGGACCGCGTTGTTGCC
>JBFXFL010000085.1:0-2741 GCA_050179115.1 Porticoccaceae bacterium
CGCCGCGAGCTGATCCTGCGCCGCGATCCGGGCGACACCGGCAGCGCCGGCCCCGAGGGTTGGCGAGGCGGCAAGACCGCCTATTCCCTCGACCGCGAGACCGAAGCCGAACTCCAGCGTGTGGTGTTCGAAGCCGGCGGCCTGGTTGCCCGCGTGCATTTCAGCCTGCCCGCGGAGCACGCGCTGGGCGGCTGCTATGTGATGGATCGCATCGCGGGCGAAGTGCTGGCGCCGCGCATCCTGCGCGACGATGCCTTCGCCGGTGCGCGCGCCACCATGGCGCGCCAGTGCGGCGAGATCCTGGCGGGGCTGCACGCCATCGACACGGCCAGATTGCCGGCCGGTCTCGCCCGCATGCCGGTGCGGGCGCTGCTGGCCTATTACCGCGATCTGCTCGACGGTATCAGCGATTTCTACCGGGATCAGACCGCAGTGGCGCGGCCGGAGTACCACCCCGCTTTCGAACTCGCCTTCCGCTGGCTGGAGCAGCATTGCCCCGACGATGCCCCGGCGGGGCTCGTGCACGGCGATTTCCGCAACGGCAACTTCGTGGTGGGGCCGGACGGCATCCGCGCCGTGCTCGACTGGGAGCTGGGCCACATCGGCGACGGCATGGAAGACCTCGGCTGGCTGTGCGTGCGCGCCTGGCGTTTCGGCCAGCACCGGCATCCGGTGGGCGGCTTCGGCCGGCGCGAGGATCTGTTCGCCGGCTACGAAGCGGCGGGCGGGCGCAGGGTGGACCCCCAAGCGGTACATTTCTGGGAAGTGTTCGGCACCCTCAAGTGGGGCATCGTGTGCATGTTTCAGGCCTACAAACACCTCTCCGGCCTGATCGATTCCTTCGAGCACATGGCCATCGGCCGCCGCGCCTGCGAAAACGAACTGGATCTCCTGCAACTGATCGAGGAGGGCTGAGCATGCCCCAGGACCGCGCCACCGCGGACGAACTGCTCGCCGGCGTCGCGGCATTTCTGCGCGATGAAGTGCTGCCCCAGCTCGGCGGCGCCAGCGCCTACAAGTGCCGGGTCGCCGCCAACATCCTCGCCATCGTGCAGCGCGAACTCACGCTTGGCCACCAGGCGGATCGCGCCGAGCTGGCCGGGTTGCAGGCGCTGCTGGGCAACGACCGCGATGCCCTTGGCGGCGTTATCGACGACATCGCGGTGCGCATGCTGCAAGCCTTGGTCGGACCGGATCGGGATGAATGCGACACGCGCGCCGCCCTCGATGCCGGCAATGCCGAGCTGTGCGCGCGGATTCGCTCCGGCGCGCTCGACGACCGCCGCGCGGAAGTCATCGCCCATGTGCGCCAGACGGTGCGCGACAAGCTCGCGATTGCGAATCCGAAATATCCGGCGTTGCGGGAATGATTCGTTGAGGAGGGGGTGTCGGCGCCGCCGGGTCGATCAACAAGCGGCTGCCGGCGACGCCCTGACATTGTCGACAACTGGCGCGCCGCAGCCGCTGCCACGATAATGCGCGCCCGGCGCAACCCTGCGCCGGCCTTCAACAGGGCCGGTTCCAGCGGCCCTTCGATCGGTATTCCCCATGACAGAAAGCAAAGCAGGACGGGTCGGCTTCGTCAGCCTCGGTTGTCCCAAGGCGCTGGTCGATTCCGAGCGCATCCTCACCCAGTTGCGGCTGGAAGGTTACGAAGTCGCGCCCAGCTACGACGGCGCCGACGTGGTGGTGGTGAACACCTGTGGTTTTCTCGACAGCGCCAAGCAGGAATCCCTGGAGGCGATCGGCGAGGCGCTGGCCGAAAACGGCCGCGTGATCGTGACGGGCTGCATGGGCGGCGACGAGGCCGCGATCCGCGCGGTACATCCCGATGTGCTCGCGGTCAGCGGACCCCAGCAGTACGAGCAGGTGGTGGCGGCGGTACGCGCCTGGGCGCCGGCCCCGGCGGCCCACGATCCATATCTCGATCTGGTGCCGCCCCAGGGCATCAAGCTGACGCCGCGCCACTACGCCTACCTGAAGATCGCCGAGGGCTGCAACCATGCCTGCACCTTCTGCATCATCCCCGATCTGCGCGGCCGCCTGGTCAGCCGCCCGGTGGGCGAGGTGCTGGACGAGGCCGAGCGGCTGGTCGCCGCCGGCGTGCGCGAGCTGCTGGTGATCTCCCAGGACACCAGCGCCTACGGCGTCGACCTCAAGTACCGCACCGGCTTCTGGCAGGGTCGGCCGGTGAAAACCAATATGCTGGAGTTGTGCCGGGCGCTGGGCGAACTGGGGGTGTGGGTGCGCCTGCACTATGTCTACCCCTATCCCCATGTGGATGCGGTGATTCCGCTGCTGGCGGAGGGGCGCATCCTGCCCTACCTCGATATTCCCTTTCAGCACGCGAGTCCCGCCGTGCTCAAGGCCATGAAGCGGCCGGCGCATCAGGAGAAGACCCTGGATCGCATCCGCGACTGGCGCGCCCAGTGTCCCGACCTGGTGCTGCGCAGTACCTTTATCGTCGGGTTTCCCGGCGAAACGGAAGCGGATTTTCAACTCCTGCTTGACTGGCTCGGCGAAGCGCAGCTCGACCGTGTCGGCTGTTTTCAGTACGAGGCGGTGGCCGGTGCCCGCGCCAACGCACTGCCGGGCGCGGTGCCGGAAGAGGTCAAGCGCGAGCGCTGGGAACGGCTGATGGCGGCCCAGCAGGAAATCAGCGCGGCGCGCCTCCAGGCCAGGGTCGGGCGCACCCTTGAGGTGCTGGTCGATGAAGTGACAGAGGAGGGGGCCATCGGCCG
>JBFXFL010000086.1:0-2630 GCA_050179115.1 Porticoccaceae bacterium
CGTTCAGCGCCGCCAGCGTTTCCGGGGCGAGTTCGGCGAGCGTGCCGCCCTGTTCGATCAGGGCGTCGGTGGCGAGCACGCCGATGCCGCCGCCGTTGGTGAGAATGGCGACGCGCGGCCCGCGCGGCCCGCGCGGTTGGCGCCCGGTGGCGAGGATCGCGGCGGCGTCGAACAGTTCTTCCAGCGTATTCACCCGCAGCGCGCCGATGCGGCGGAACACGGCATCGTAGACGGCGTCGTTGCCGGCCAGCGCCCCGGTGTGGGAGGCCGCGGCGCGTGCGCCTTCGGCGTGGCGCCCGGCCTTGACCACGATCAGGGGTTTCACCCGCGCCGCCGCCCGCGCCGCCGAGATGAACTTACGCGCGTTGGTGACGGACTCGATGTAGAGCAGGATCGCCTCGGTGCCGGAATCCCCGGCCAGGTAGTCGAGCAGATCGCCGAAGTCCACGTCGACCATGTCGCCGAGCGACACCAGGTGCGAAAAGCCGATGCCCTGCGCCGCGGCCCAGTCGAGAATCGAGGTGACGATGGCGCCGGACTGAGTGACAAAGGCGAGCTTGCCGGGCAGGGCATCGAGGTGGGCGAAGCTGGCGTTGATGCCGGTGCCCGAGGCGAGAATCCCGAGACAGTTGGGACCGACCAGGCGCATGCCATGGGGTTGCGCGGCCGCCAGTAGCGCGGGTCGGCTGTGACCGGCGGCCGGGTCGGCGCTGAACCCCGCCGTGAGCACCACGGCAGCGCGGGTACCGCGCGCGCCCAGTGCGGTGAGCAGCGCCGGCACTGTCGCCGGCGGTGTGGCGATCACGGCCAGATCCGGCACCATGGGCAGCGCCGCCACATCCGGATAGCAGATGATGCCGTGCACCACCGCGCGCCTGGGGTTGACCGGCAGGATCGCCCCGGCAAAGCCCGCGCCGATCAGGTTGCTCAACACCCGCTCGCCCACCGACCCCGGCTCGTTGCTGGCGCCGATCAGGGCAATCGCGTTGGGTCGAAAGAAGGCGTCGAGGTTGCGGGTGGACAAGGAGCGTCTCCTGGGCAGGGGATTACTGGGCGACGTAGCCGCCGTCGACCGGCATGCAGTGGCCGGTCACGAAGGACGCCTGATCCGAACACAGCCAGGCCACCGCGTGGCCGATCTCGTGGGGCTGGCCCATGCGCCCGATCGGCTCCGCCGCGATCATGCTGGCGATGAGTTTGGAGTCCGATCCGGCGCGGGCGACCATGGGGGTTTCAATCAGTCCGGGGCAGACCGAATTGACGCGAATCTTCTTTTTCGCGAATTCGATGGCTGCCGATTTGGTGAGGCCATTGACGCCGTGCTTGGCGGCGCCATAGGCGGGCGCCATGGCGGCGGCCACCAGGCCCGCGATCGACGCGGTGCTGACGATGGCGCCGGCGCTGTCCTGGTCGAGAAACTGCTGGATCTCGGCCTTCATGCACAGCCACACGCCCTTGAGGTTTATCGCGATGTTGCGGTCGAAGTTTTCTTCCGTGCACATCACGGTGTTGGCCATGCGTCCCGAAATGCCGGCGTTGTTGAAGGCGCAGTCGAGCCGCCCGTAATGGCTGACGCAGGCCTTGATGAGTGCATTGACCTCGGCGGACTTGGATACATCGCAGCGCACGAACACGGCATCGCCACCGGCCGCCTTGATCAGGCTCACCGTTTCGTTGCCGCCGGCCTCGTCAACGTCCGAGACTACCACGCGGGCGCCTTCGGCGGCGAAAATCTTCGCCGTGGCGCGCCCGATACCCGAACCTGCACCCGTGATCATGCCTACCTTGTTGGCCAGAATGCCTGTCATATTGTTATCTCCGGTGGTGGTGAAATGCGAAGTAAAAGCGGTCGGAACGCATCAAACCACCAATGGAACGGCAAGGGCAAACGCGCAGGGTCATGGGCGCCCTGGACTGAAGGCCGCGCAGGCCAGCGAGCCCTTGAACAACGCGCTGGTGTTGCGAACTCCCGTCATGGAATCAGGGTATCCATGGGTATCTCCCGAGCGGGCCGTTTAACAGCTTGTTGAAAAACTGCTGCGGCAGCCATCTGCTTCGTTGCGCGGTGCTCGCTCCCTCGCCTATCTATTTGATATGTCTCGGTCGCTGCGCGCCGTGCGCCTCGCAGCTGGCCCCCTCGCGACGTTTTTCAACAAGCTGTTAATAAGGGAGCCGCCACTGCGCTTCGAGTTGCCTATAATCCGCGCCCTCAACCGCTGTGCAGGTCCGGGACCATGATTGCCAATGCGAATGCCGGATTTCTCGGCTCCGAGGTGGAGAACACGCCCGCCACCCAGGCGCGGTTTCACATCATCCCGGTGCCGTTCGAGCGCACCACCTCCTATGGCGGCGGCACCCGCGAGGGGCCGGGCGCGATCCTCGAAGCATCGCAGCAACTCGAAACCTGGGACGGCGAGAGCAATCCCTCGCTGCTCGGTATTCACACCCAGGCGTCCGTGGCGGTGGATGGCGATGTCGAAGCGGTCATGGAAGCCATCGCGGCGGCCACCGAAGCGGCGGTGCGCGCCGGTGCCCTCCCGGTGGCGATCGGCGGCGAGCACACGGTCACCTGCGGCGTGGTGCGGGGCCTGCTGCGCAGCGGCATCGGTCCGTTCGGCGTGGTGCAGATC